>DAOSNS010000003.1:0-34105 GCA_035373625.1 Anaerolineae bacterium
CCAAGATTACCAAATATTCCCGAATTCCGCCAGTTTGGGGTGCGGAATGTGGGAAGAACTAAAGGTATAGATATTTCTCTAAATTGGCAGACCAGTCTTCAGGGCCATCCAGGTTGAGGGAGCGCGCTGTGCGAAGGAAAGAGTTTTTCTGTGTGGAGGGAGGGGTTGTCTCAACGACAATCCAGACGCGCGTATTCGGCTTGAGCGCAAGCGGTTCAATGGGCCGCAATACAACTCCATCAAATAGAGCCTCAATTGTCTCGGTCATTGTCGTTCTCCTTATTCTGTGTTATGTTCATTATAGCATGAATGTCGTCATTTGATCACAAGAGGTTTCTCAATCACCCCTACATCTGGAGTCGTATCGCGCAGGCCGAACAAGCGCTCAACGCCGCCGCCCCCGACCTGGCATTGATGATTCTTGAGCTAGGCTACATCAAACGCTAAGGCGGTTTCGTTAAGCCGGAGATACCTGCTGAATCCATTGTGCAAAGGCAACGAGCAAATCCCGCAAAAAATTACGCGCAATCTCGTCCATCAAGTTCCCTTCGCTGTCGAAAACCTGCTCGGCGCGCGCCACCAGGACTTCCGGCTTCCCTAGCGGCAAGGCGCCAACGTGGGTGAGAACCTGGCGGAGGTGCAATTGCGCTCGTACCGTACCGAAGTTGCCGGTGCTGGCCCCGATGATGGCGACCGGCTTGCCATTCAAAGGTGGCTTGGGCTGGCGCGAGGCCCAGTCAATGGCGTTCTTGAGCGCACCGCTTAACGAACTGTTGTACTCAGGCGTCGCTATCAGGACGCCATCGGCTTCCGCCAGGCGCGCGCGGAACTCGGCCACAGCGTCAGGAAACGGCTTCTCGAAATCCGGGTTGAACATTGGCAACGGCGCGAGGGCGATGATTTCGAGCGTCATCTCTGGCGGCAGCAGCTCGGCGGCTGTGCGCAAAAGGGCCGTGTTGTACGAGCCGTGGCGCAAGCTACCGGAAATGCCTGCGATACGAAGTTGCTTGGAAGTGTTCATCGGTATGTCTCCTCAGAAATAGCTTCAACGGAATCGGACGGAAAATTTCCGTTCGATTTCGTTGATAAATCACTGTGGCATGACCAATCGCGCGAATTTTCGCAAGAGCAACGTGCCCACCGGTGTATCGTGGCACGTCGCCAGGCATTGTGCGGGATCCTGACCCTCGGCGCGTAGGATGTCAGCATAGGCGTGGATGTAGGCGCGCACGATGTCGGCGTCGAATTCGGGGTGGAATTGCACCCCCCACACCCGCGGCGCAAAGGCGACGGCAGCATGCGGTTCCATGACGCTGGCGGCAAGCCCCCGTGCGCCTTCCGGCAATTTCAGCACCGATTGCGTATGGCTGACGTGCGCCTGGATGCGGGAATCGAACCCGGCAAAGAGTGGGTCGCCGTTGGCGTGTAGGCGTACATCCACCGTACCAAACTCCCGCCCGTTGGGATTGTCGCCGACGTCGCCGCCGAGTGCGTAAGCCAGCAACTGATGGCCGTAGCATATCCCCAATATCGGTACGCCTGTCTTAACGGCGTCATACAACCATTGCGCCGTGTGTTCGCTCCAGGCTTGATGTTCTGTCACCATTGCGTGTGAGCCGCTGATAACGACGCCGCTGGTGACCCCGGGCGATGGCAGCGACTCGCCTTTTGTCACATCAACGGTGATCATCGCTGTATGCGGAAGCCCTAGCCCCTGCGCGATCCAATCTTCAAAATCGCCCCGGCGGGCCACCAGATCAGGTATCGAGCTGCCGGTTTTTATGATGAGTAGCATACGGTCACTCCCTTAAATCTCATATTTGGGCGACGACGGCCGCTACCGTCTCATCCCCACGCAGCGCCATACAGTTGACGCCCTGTACGACGCCTTCCTTCGGTGGCACTTCGGCGGCCTGGAAGCGGATGATCTTGCTGTTGCGGGAGATGATGAAGATGTCGTTTTCCGCGCCGACCGCTGCCGCTGCGACCAGTTTGTCGGTCTTGAAGGCGATCTTGCCCCCGCCGCCCGGACTTTTGTTCGCCGCGAACCCCGCCATCAGCCGGATCGTGCCCTTGCCGTCTGCACCGAGCAGGAAGACGCTGCCGGCATCGTTTGTGGCGGTCGCAGCGACGACTGCGTCGTTCTTCTCCAGACGAATGCCCAGACAGCCGGTCTTGGGCACGCGCTGCGCCGGAAAACGGATGGCGAATCCTTGCCGCGTGGCGATAAACACCTCATCCGCGCTGCCGGGAAGCCAGCACGCCGCTGCCAGCGGACCGTATTTGGCGGCGTCGTAGTAGACCACGCCGGGGATCATGCTTTTGCCTACAAAACTGGCGCGAATGGTGATGACCCAGCCCCGCTCGCCGACCAATGCGATCTGTTCCCCGCCGCCCTCGGGAAGTGCCGCCGCGAGGCGTTCGCCCGGCCGCACGGGAAGCAAGCCAGCGAGCGCCGTCCCTCGTGCGCGGATCGGCATTTCGGGCAGGCGATTGACCGGCAAGCGGTACGTGCGTCCCTGATCCGAGAACAGAACCAGGTTGACGCTTTCGTCGGCCAGGGCGAGCGATGCGGGCGGGTCGTTCTCCGGCGCGTCCAGGTCGAAGATGCCCATGCCGCCGCGTCGCTGGCGACCGTAAAGGTGCCGCGGCGTGCGCTTGAGCAGCCCGCCGGCGGTCAGGGTAATCAGGTTGATCGTGGTCGGCGGCTCGCAGAGTTCCGGCTCGGCGTCAGCTTCTGGCTCGGCGATGACCTGCGGGCGGGCGCGCCGGGCAGGCTGTGCCGCCAGTTCTGCCTCCAGGCTCTCAATGTAGGCCAGAACTTCAGGGGAAACATTGGTCAAATCCGGGCGTTCGATGGGCATAGACTCCTCCAAAAACTAGAGTTGGAACGTTAGCATGTTGAAAGGTCTGGACATTTCAACCTGTCTGAAGTCACCTTTTGGGTACACTTTGATTATACCCACGACTGCCAGGAAGAACAGGCCCCCATGCTTGTTTGTTCCGCCATTATTGCTTTTCGTTGTCTTCATAATGCGTATGCTGTTTGTCACCCCAAACAAGTGCCATTTGACATATTTTGAACTTGTTGTAAAATCTAGGGTAATTAGATCAGATCGAGTGTTGATGTTTATGCATACTGACCAAAGCGACCGTAACGCAATACGCAACCGCCTTATCTCCGGCAATCCCTTGCTAGGGTTGTTGCTTATTGTCCTGGTTATTATTGTGCTCCTGCTTAGCGGGAGCACACGGGCGGTCGCGTTGGCGAAGATAAAGCCATAGTAGGACAAAGCATATCCAAAACCAGCAAAAGCCGCCCAAAAGGGCGGCTTTTTTTATGGCTAGGGATTTTTTAGGAGGAGAAGACGCGATGAAGAAAACCGGTGCAGAAATTATATGGGCGATGCTCGAACATGAGGGGGTCGAGGTCGCCTTCGGGATCCCGGGAGGCACGATCATGCACACCTATCATCCCCGGCAGGACTACGGCGTTTATCACGTGCTGGTGCGTCACGAGCAATGCGCGGCACACGCGGCAGATGGTTACGCACGTGCCTCCGGCAAGGTTGGGGTGGCGATCGCAACTTCCGGCCCCGGTGCGACGAATCTGGTGACCGGCATCGCCACGGCGATGATGGATTCGTCCCCCATTGTGTGTATTACTGGGCAGGTGCCCACCTCAGTCATCGGCACGGATGCCTTCCAGGAAGTGGACATTACCGGCATCACCTTGCCGATCACCAAACACAATTACCTTGTCGCAAGCGTTGATGAATTGGCCGAGGTCATTCACGAGGCGTTTTACATCGCCCGCAGTGGCCGCCCGGGGCCGGTGTTGGTGGACATCCCCAAAGACGTACAACAGGCGTCCACTGAATTTGTTTTGCCTGATGATGAAGTCAAGTTGCCGGGCTACCATCCTGTGGGTAAGGGGAACCCCGATCTGGTGGCAAAGGCTGCGGCATTGATCAACCAGGCTGAGCGGCCGGTGATTCTGGCCGGCCAGGGCGTGATTATGTCGGGGGCGACGGACGTGCTGCGTGCATTCGCGGAGAAAACGGACACGCCGGTCGCTTTCACCCTGCTGGGGAAGGGGGGCTTCCCCGAATCGCATCCGCTGGCGTTGTCGTTGATGGGGATGCACGGCGAAGTCTTTGCCAACCGCGCCATTCAGGAGGCCGATTTGTTGCTCGGCTTTGGGATGCGCTTTGATGACCGCGTGACCGGACGCCTGAATGCCTATGCTCCCCAGGCGCGCAAGGTGCACGTGGATATGGATGCCGCCGAACTGAATAAGATCGTCAAGACTGACGTGGCGATCCACGGCGACCTGCGGCAGGTGTTGGAGCAATTGCTGCCGCTTGTTTTCCCCGCCGATCACGAGGCATGGCTGGAGCGCATTAATGGATGGCGTGCGCAGAGCCACAAGCGCGACATCATCAATCGTCCCGAAAATGGCCATCTGGTTGCCCCGCACTTCATCAACGAAATCTGGGAGGCTACGGCGGGGCAGGCCATCATTGTCACCGATGTGGGGCAGCATCAGATGTGGGTAGCGCAGTACTATCCCACCGACTATCCACGCCACTTCATTTCCTCCGGCGGGCAGGGGACGATGGGCTTCGGGCTGCCGGCGGCCATCGGCGCCCAGATCGCCCGTCCTGATAAAGAAGTATGGGCCATCCTCGGCGATGGCGGCTTCCAGATGACCATGCACGATCTGGCGACCATTGTTCAGGAGCGGCTGCCCATTCACATTGCGATTTCCAACAACGGCTACCTGGGCATGGTGCGCCAGTGGCAGGAGTTTTTCTACGACAAGCGTTACGAGGCCACGCGCTTGCAGAATCCCGATTTTGTAAAGCTGGCCGAGGCTTACGGCATCCGTGCGTGGCGGGCGACGAATCGGCGGCAGGCGCGGGAAGCCATTGCCGCGGCGCGCGCGCACAACGGCCCCACGCTCATTGATTTCGAGATTGTCCGTGAAGGCGAAGCCGCTAACGTTTATCCAATGGTGCCGGCCGGTGCGGCATTGCACGAGATGATCGAACGTCCGGTCTACGCTATGGCACAGGAGGCATAAGATGCAGAGTACATTGATTGCTTTGGTCGAAGATAAACCCGGTGTGCTGACGCGCGTCGCCAGCTTGTTCCGCCGGCGCAACTACAACATCGAAAGTTTGACCGTTGGTCACACCGAGGAGCCTGGCATTTCCCGTATGACGATTGTGGTGGATAGTGCGCGCACCGATGTTGAAAAAGTGGCGCAGAACCTTTACAAGCTGATCAACGTGATCCGTGTGGAGGATGTCACCGAGCAACCGAGCGTGCTGCGCGATCTGGCGCTCATCAAAGTGCGGGCCGAGGGGGGCGGCACACGTTCGGAGATCATGCAGCTTGTGGACACCTTCCGGGCGCGTGTGGTGGATGTGGGCCTGGATACTTTGATGGTCGAAGTGACCGGCACGGAAGACAAGATTGATGGTCTGGTGGAAGTCTTGCGCCCTTACGGCATCGTCGAAATGGTGCGCACAGGCCGTGTAGCTATGGCACGCGGCAGTTCAGGGAATGGGCACAAGTAGAACGCATAACTAACACGAGGAGAAAGGACAATGACGAAGATTGATTTTGGTGGTGTTATTGAAGATGTGGTGACACGCGAGGAGTTCCCGCTGGAGAAAGCGCGTGAGGTGCTCAAGGATGAAGTCGTCGCGGTGTTGGGATACGGCGTACAGGGGCCGGCGCAATCCCTGAACATGCGCGATAACGGCATCAATGTCATCGTCGGACAGTGGAAGGGTGATGAGGCTGCCTGGAAAAAAGCCCTCGCCGACGGTTGGGTGCCCGGCGAGACCTTGTTCGATCTCGAAGAAGCTGCAGAACGCGGCACAATCGTGCAGTACCTGGTCTCCGATGCCGCGCAGATGATGACCTGGCCGCGCATCAAACCGCATCTCAAGCCCGGCAACGCGCTGTATTTCTCGCACGGTTTTTCTATCGTCTACAGCAACCAGACCGGCGTGGTTCCCCCTGACTACGTGGACGTGATCATGGTCGCCCCCAAAGGCTCTGGGACGAGTGTGCGGGCCAACTTCCTGGCCGGGAGCGGCATCAACGCCAGCTATGCGGTTGAGCAGGACTACACCGGGCGCGCGGAAGAACGTACTATCGCCCTGGGTATTGCCATCGGTGCGGGGTATCTCTTCCCCACCACTTTCAAGAACGAAGTCTACAGCGACCTTACCGGTGAGCGCGGCGTGTTGATGGGGGCGCTGGCGGGCATCATGGAAGCACAGTACAACCTGCTCCGCAAACATGGGCACACGCCGAGTGAGGCTTTCAACGAAACCGTCGAGGAACTCACGCAGAGCCTTATCCGTCTGGTGGATAAGAACGGCATGGATTGGATGTACGCCAACTGCTCCACCACTGCGCAACGCGGCGCTCTCGACTGGCGGCATCAGTTCCGCAAAGCCGTGGAGCCGATCTTCGATTGGCTGTATGAGAGTGTAGTCTCCGGCGAACAGACACGCATCGTGCTGGAGGCCAACAGCGCGCCCGATTACCGTGAGAAACTCGCCGAAGAACTGCGCGAAATGCGGGAATCGGAGATGTGGCGTGCGGGTGCTGCTGTGCGGTCGCTGCGACCGGAGAATTGGGGAAAGCAGTAGACAGTAAATGGTAGACGGTAGACAGGGGAAGAGAAACCCCGTCTACTGTCTACAGTCTACCGTCTACTCTGGAGGAGACAATGTCTGACGATGGGGTTGGCATTAAGGATAAAGTCGCTATTTTCGACACAACGCTGCGGGATGGGGAACAGTCGCCCGGCGCCGCGTTGAACATTGACGAAAAGCTGGAGATTGCCCGCGCTTTGCAGGCGATGGGTGTGGATGTGATCGAGGCGGGGTTTCCCATCTCATCACCGGGGGATTTCAAGGCCGTGCAGCGTATTTCGCAGGAAATCCGCAACTGCACGATCTGCGGGCTAACCCGCGCGCGCCAGGCCGATATTGATGCGGCCATCGAGTCCCTGAAGGACGCGGCACGCCCGCGTGTTCACACCGGGCTGGGGGTTTCTGACGTTCATCTTCAATACAAGCTGCGTATGACCCGCGAAGAGGCCCTTGAAGCGGGAGTTACAGCGGTCAAGTACGCGAAAAGGTTTGTGGAGGACGTGGAGTATTTTGCCGAGGACGCCGGACGCGCCGATCCCGATTATCTGTACCGCGTGTTGGAAGCCGTGATTGACGCCGGGGCCACCGTGGTCAACATCCCCGATACGACCGGTTACACAACGCCTGACGAGTTCGGCGCATTGATTGCGGGCATCCGTAACAACGTCTCGAATATTGATCGCGCCGTCATCTCTGTTCACTGCCATAATGATCTGGGGATGGCAACGGCGAACGCGCTAGCGGGTATCCGCAACGGCGCGCGTCAGGTCGAGGTGACCGTCAACGGCATCGGTGAGCGGGCCGGTAATACCTCAATGGAAGAAGTTGTGATGGCGCTCAAAACGCGCCGCGATATTTTCGGACTGGATACGAACATCCAGACACAGCACTTTTACTCGATTAGCCGGCTGGTAAGCCAGTTGACCGGCATCCCGGTTCAACCGAACAAGGCCATTGTGGGCGCCAATGCCTTCGCCCACTCATCCGGCATCCATCAAGACGGCGTGCTCAAGGAACGCACGACCTATGAGATCATCAACCCGCGCGACGTGGGGGTGCCTGATTCGGCCATCATCCTTTCGGCACGTTCGGGACGGCATGGGTTACGTCATCGTCTGGCGGAACTGGGGTACTTCCTCGATGACGAGCAATTTGAGAAGGTGTACGAGCGTTTCCTGGAAGTCGCGGACCGTAAGAAGACCGTGGATACCCGTGACCTGGAGGCCATTGTCTCCGACGAAGCGCGCATGTTCTTTGAGGAAACGTATCACCTGGAACAGGTGCAGGTGAGCTGTGGCAGCCAGAGCATTCCCACGGCTACCGTGCGCATCAAGGGGCCGGACGGCAAAGTTGTGTGTGACGCCGATTACGGCACCGGGCCGGTGGATGCTGTCTATCGCGCCATCAACCGTGTCATCGGCGAACCGAATGAACTGATCGAGTTCTCGGTGCAGGCCGTCACCGAGGGCATTGACGCCGTGGGGCGGGTCACGATCCGCATCCAGGCCGACAAGCCTGTGAACGGCGGCGTGCGGCGCGTCTTCAGCGGGCATGGTGCCGACACCGACATCGTCACCGCCAGCGCCAAAGCCTACATGTTCGCGCTGAATCGTTTGATCGCGGCGCGGCGTGAGGCACTCAAATAGCAAATGGCAAATCAACAAATCTAAAATCAGCAAATCTGAAATCAAAACAGGAGGAGAACGATGGATACGCAAACAGTGAAGCAGTATGAGCAGCAGGATGTAATGACCACTGGGGAGCCGCGCCACAACGGGCGTCTGTGGGAATCTTTCCCCGAGCCGCGCGGATGGGCGGCGCGTTGGGATGGCTTTGCGCTGGATCTCTCGGCACGGCGCAACGGCCACAATACCCAATATCCTATCGCGCCGCAAGGCCACTAGGGGGTGTGTGTTGAGGGGGCACACACTCGCCGAGAAACTCATCGCTTCCCATGTGCCCGACAGTGCAGGTGTACGTCCCGGTGACCTCGTTGAGGTCAGCGTAGACGTGGTGTTGGCGAACGACATCACCGCGCCGATTGCGCTGCGTGAGTTCGAAAGCCTGGGGGTGTCGCGTGTCTTTGACCCGGCAAAGGTAGTGCTGGTTGCCGACCACTTTGCGCCGAACAAGGACATCAAATCCGCCGAGCAGTGCAAAGTGATGCGCGAGTTTGCACGGGCACAGGGCATCCTTCACCACTACGACGTGGGCCGTATGGGCATCGAGCATGTGCTGTTGCCGGAACAGGGCCTTGTGTTGCCGGGGGACGTGGTGGTGGGGGCGGATTCGCACACCTGCACTTACGGGGCACTGGGAGCCTTTGCCACCGGCATGGGATCAACCGATATTGCCGTGGCTATGGCGACCGGCAGTATCTGGATGCGTGTACCGGAAACGCTGCGCATCGAGTACACCGGAACGCTACAACCGTGGGTCGGCGGCAAAGATCTGATCCTCTACACCATCGGACAGATCGGTGTGAGCGGCGCGCTCTACATGGCGATGGAGTTCGCCGGCCCGGTGGTAGAGAGCTTGCCGATGGCCGAGCGCTTCACGATGTCCAACATGGCCATCGAGGCCGGTGGCAAGGCCGGGCTTTTTGCCGTGGATGACGCCACGCGGGCCTATGTCGCCGGCCGCGCTACCCGTGACTATCGCGTTTTCGCCTCTGACCCGGACGCGGTGTATGCGCGGGTACTGACGCTTGACGTGACCTCTATGGAGCCACAGGTCGCTTTCCCCCACTTGCCTGAGAATGTTCATCCCGTGTGTAAGGCTGCCGGGATAAAAATTGACCAGGCAGTCATCGGGTCCTGCACCAACGGGCGGTTGGAGGATTTGCGCATCGCCGCGCAGATTTTGGCCGGACGGCATGTTCATCCGGACGTGCGCTGCATTGTCATCCCCGGTACGCAGCAGGTCTATCTGGACGCGCTGCGTGAGGGATTGGTGGAAACGTTCATCGAGGCCGGCGCGGTGGTGAGCACGCCGACGTGCGGACCGTGCCTGGGAGGACACATGGGCATCCTGGCGGCCGGGGAGCGCGCCATCAGCACAACGAACCGCAACTTCCGCGGGCGTATGGGGCACCCCGATAGTGAAGTCTATTTGAGTAGCCCGGCGGTTGCGGCGGCCTCCGCCATTGCGGGAACGATTGTGCATCCAGACGAGGTGATGCAATGAGCGAATCACGAATTACGAATTACGAGTTACGAATTACGGAGGTGTCACGATGACGCTTCGTGGCTCAGTCTGGAAGTACGGCGACAATGTGGACACGGACGCGATCATCCCGGCGCGCTACCTGAATATGTCCACGGCGGAGGAACTGGCGCGGCACTGCATGGAGGACATTGACACGAGTTTCGCGGGCGCGGTGCAACCCGGCGATATGATCGTGGCGGGGGAGAATTTCGGCTGTGGATCGTCGCGGGAACATGCACCCCTGGCAATCAAGGGCGCCGGCGTGTCGTGTGTCATCGCCAAAAGTTTCGCGCGCATCTTCTATCGCAATGCCATCAACATTGGCCTGCCCATTCTGGCTTGTCCGGAGGCCGTTGCCGGCATGGAGAAGGGGGACGTGCTCAGCGTGGATTTGGAAGCCGGCACGATCACCAACATGCGCACGGGACAGATTTACCACACCACACCCTTTCCGCCGTTCATTATGGGGATTATTCAAGCGGGAGGGTTGATTCCGTATACGCGAGAAAAGATGAAGTAAGGTGAACTATGCAACAATCACAAATCTGGCTCTACGATACGACATTGCGCGATGGCACGCAAGCCGAGGGGATTTCGCTTTCGGTAGAAGACAAGCTTAAGGTCACGCGGCTGTTGGACGATCTCGGTGTGCATTACATCGAGGGGGGATGGCCGGGATCGAATCCTAAGGACGCAGCTTATTTTGAGCGGGTGCGTACCCTGGAACTCAAGCATGCGAAGATCACCGCTTTTGGCAGCACGTGCCGTGTCGGCGCGCAGCCGCAGGACGACGCAAACATCCGGGCTTTGATGGATGCCGGGACGCCGGTCGTGACGCTGGTCGGTAAAAGCTGGACTTTGCACGTCACCGAGGTCCTTCGCACTACACCGGAAGAAAACCTGCGTATCATCCGTGAAAGCGTGATGTACCTGAAAAGGCAGGGGAAAGAGGTCATCTACGACGCCGAACATTTCTTCGACGGCTATAAAGACAGCGCCGCATACGCGCTTGAAACACTGCGGGCTGCCGTCGCAGGCGGAGCGGATGTCCTTGTCCTTTGTGACACGAACGGTGGCACCATGCCGTGGGAGATCGAGCAGATCGTCGGGGAGGTCAGAATGCACTTCCCCGACGTTGCGTTAGGTATCCATACGCACAATGACTGCGGCTTGGCCGATGCCAACACGCTGGCGGCGGTGCGCGCCGGCGTCGTCCATATCCAGGGGACGCTCAACGGCTACGGTGAACGCTGTGGCAATGCGAATCTCTGCACCCTCATTCCCAATCTTGAACTGAAAATGGACTTGCGTGTACTGCCTGAAGGGCATCTGACTCATCTCACACGGACGGCCCATGCAGCAGCCTCCATCGCTAACCAGACCCCCTATCGCCATGCGCCTTATGTGGGACGGAGCGCCTTCGCGCACAAGGGCGGCATCCATGTTGCAGCGTTGCGCCGCAATCCGCGCAGCTACCAGCATGTGGACCCCGCTTTGTTGGGCAACACCTCGCGCGTCGTTGTCTCGGAACTGTCGGGCAAAGGCAACCTGTTGAGCAAGGCCGAAGAAGCCGGCATTCCCCACGAGGAGCTGCGCAATCTGCCGGATGTCTTGCAACGGATCAAGGCGTTGGAGCACAAAGGCTTTACTTTCGAGGGGGCGGATGCCTCGGTGGAGATGATGTTGTACCGTTCTCGTGAGGGCTACAAACCGCCATTCCAGATGATTGATTTCATGGTCGTGGTCGAACACCGAGAGGGACGCGGCCTGTTTGCCGAGGCGACGATGAAATTGCGCGTGGGTGACCAGATCTTCCACACGGCGGCGGAAGGCAATGGCCCGGTGAATGCCCTGGATGCGGCGTTGCGCAAGGCGTTGGTTCCGGTCTATCCGCGCCTGGCGGAGTTTGACCTGGCCGACTACAAAGTGCACATCCTTGACGGTGACGCGGGAACAGCGGCGACAACGCGCGTGCTCATTGATGTACAGAACGGCTCGCGCCGCTGGAGTACCGTTGGCGCCTCGACGAACATCATCGAGGCCAGCTGGTTCGCGTTGGCTGATGCTGTGGAGTATGGGCTTACGGTAGCGTACGAATAGGGTCCAGCTTTAGGACCTTCGCGCGACGGCAAGAAAATGAGCAGCAAAAGTCTATCTTTTTGCGGTTAGGGCTTCCATATTATCGGAAATTGTATTACAATGATAATACAATAGCAATACGGAATTGTAATAGGAGGCCAGCAATGACCAAGAAAGCTGTAGTATCCGCCCGAGTTGACCCGGAATTGAAAACAAACGTCGAACAAGTCTTTAAGGCGTTGGGATTGACGACGACGCAGGCCATTACGTTGTTTTTCAAGCAGGTTGAATATTGGAAAGGGCTGCCTTTTGAGGTTAAGATCCCTAATCGGGACACGGTGCAGGCATTGGAAGACGCCCGCGCCCGTCAGAACCTGGTGACCTTCAACAGTCTGGATGATTTGTTGAGCGATCTGGAAATATGACAAAGTCGATTAGCCGGACAACGCAATTCAAGAAAGATGTCAAATTGGCGCAAAAGCGCGGCAAGGACATCGACAAACTTAAGGAAGTTTTGGAGTTGCTCGTCAACGGATTGCCTTTACCGGCCAGATTGCGTGACCACTTTCTGATTGGGCAGTATAAAGGAACTCGTGAATGTCATATTGAACCAGATTGGTTGCTGGTTTATGAAGATTCCGAGGACGAAATCGTGCTGATTCGTACCGGTTCTCACAATGACCTGTTTGAATAAGACAAACTCATAGATGCCCTGTTCGGGATGTTGAAAGATAGTCCGTCTTTAACTGCGGATTTATTAGCGGAACGCGCCCAGGATCGCATAAGGGAGGACGCATAATGCCTGATCAATGTCCAGCATGTTACAGCTATGACGTTTCCGCGATGAGGTTCGGGAATCTTTTCCTCTGGATCGGCATGTCGCTGGGGGTGAACGCGGTTTTGTTCTTCGTGGTCTTTTCTGGCGTAGTCGAAAACGTGATCCCGTGGATTATCGGGCTTGTGATTGTGGATTTGCTTATCACTATACCACTGATGGCATCGTTGCGTACGCGCAATCAGTATAGCGGCGCGGCGTATCGCTGCCGTGCGTGCGGGCACACGTGGTCGGCAACGGCGGTCGAGCCGGAGGCGCGATCCCCGATGGCAGAACCTTTTGATTCAGGATTGTCACCTTTTGCGGCCTCTGCTGCCGGTTTTCAGATGACGGTGCAGGACGTGTTCTCGATCAAAGGGCGCGGCACGGTTGTTACCGGCATTGTCGAATCTGGGGTGGTGACGAAAGGCATGACCGTAGAGATTCACGGTGCATCTGGTATCAGCCGGGCGACGGTGGATGGTGTCGAGATATTCCGCAAAATCACCGACCGGGCCGTTGCCGGAGACAACGTCGGTCTGCTCCTGCGCGATGTGCCGCACGATGCTGTGCAGCGTGGGGATGTACTGCGAGGGGCAAGGTAGAGAACGATGCTCACGTTGACCGAAACCTGGAAAACAGCGTATCCCACGGCCTCCGTCGGTATCCTGGCAATGCGCGGCGCGACCAATCCAACGCTGTGCCCGGCATTGCAAGCGCGCAAGGCCACGTTGGAGGCCGAATTGCGCGCGCGATTTGCGGGCAAAAGCCGGGATGACGTCAAGACGCTGCCCGAAATGCAGGCCTACGCCGCCTACTACAAACGGTTCAAGAAGACCTGATCACCAATCTTTATTCCCAGCCAAAGGAGGACTTATGCAAGCTAACATCGTTACCATTCCCGGAGACGGCATCGGCGTTGAGGTAGTTGCCGAGGGGGTCAAAGTGTTACAGGCAGTGGCCGCGAAGTTCGGGCACACTTTCACGTTTGAAAATCATCTCATCGGCGGCTGTGCGATTGATGCGACGGGCGATCCGCTGCCCGCGTCCACGCTCGACGCTTGCAAGCGCGCCGACGCGGTGTTGCTCGGTGCGGTCGGCGGCCCCAAGTGGGACGATCCCGCCGCCAAAGTGCGCCCGGAGCAAGGGCTGCTCGGCCTGCGCAAGGGGCTGGCACTCTATGCGAACCTGCGTCCGGTGCAGGTCTTCCCGGAGTTGCGCGACGCCTCGCCGCTGCGCCCGGAGCGGCTGGAAGGCGTGGACCTCGTCGTCGTGCGCGAGTTGACCGGCGGCCTGTACTTCGGCCCGCGCAAGGAAGCGACGCCGGACGATATGACGGCTTATGACACGATGCTCTACGCGGACTTCGAGGTCGAGCGCATCGCGCGCAAGGCTTTCGAGCTGGCGCGGCTGCGGCGTAAGAAGGTCACGTCGGTGGACAAGGCCAACGTGCTCTCGTCCTCGCGGTTGTGGCGGCGCGTGGTGACGGCGGTCGCTGCCGACTATCCCGACGTGACGCTGGAACACATGCTTGTGGACACCGCCGCCATGCACCTGATGCGTCGCCCGGCAGACTTCGACGTGCTCGTGACCGAGAACACCTTCGGCGACATTCTCACCGACGAAGCCTCGATGCTCTCCGGCTCGATGGGGATGCTGGCGTCGGCGTCGCTCGGCGAGGGCACGAACGGCGTCTACGAGCCGATCCACGGCAGCGCGCCCGACATTGCCGGCAAGGGCATCGCCAACCCTCTGGCGACGATTTTGAGCGTGGCATTGCTGCTGCGGTATTCCTTCGGCCTGGAGGCAGAGGCCGTCGCCGTGGAGAGGGCTGTTGCGAACGTCATTGCGGCGGGCTATCGCACGAAGGACATTTACACTGAGGGGACAAAGTTGGTCAATACGCAGGAAATGGGGGACAGCGTCTGTCAGGTATTGTAGAGCGCATCTCGGTATTGGCAGTAGTAGTAATAAATGAGTTTATACTACAGGTAATACAGGAGGTATAAACTATGACTGTAAAAACTGCGAGAAGATAGGGACTCTGTCGCCAACGCGCGTGCGCAAGATTCTTGAGGGGATACAGCTATTTCTTCAACCGCGTGATGTGAGAGAATGAGTGCCTAAGGAGATATTGATGACAGAAGCTCGAACGATCTACGAGGATAAGGTATATACCGTAAATGAGGTAGCGACGATCTTTCGCATTACGCCTGCCGTTGTGCGCCGGTTGATTAAGCGGGGCGATTTACCGGCTGTGCGTTTCGGGCGTATATATCGTGTCCCCAAATCGGTGATTGATCAATACTTCAATTTGCCGGCGCGTACACATCTGACGCCTGAAGAACTAGGGTTTGGTATCTGGCGTGAAGATGAAGAAGTTACTGATAGTGTCACCTATGTCAATCAGATTCGCGCGGCTGCTCATGCGACATTGCGGGAGACGCTCGAAGGATTGGAAGAGTGGCAGTCGTAAGTTACCTGCTTGACACCGATGTGCTGATTGACTGGTTGCGTGGACAAACCTGGACCGAGCCGCTAATCTGGTCAAGCTCCGGGCGGCCTTATTGTTCTAGCGTGACTCGCAAAGAGCTTTTAAGTAAACCCATTTGTCATATCGAGAACGCCAATCTATTGAACGTTTGTTGCGGCATGTGCGTGTGTTGAATGTGGATTCGGTTATTGCCGCGGCGGCTTCAGAATTATTGCAAAAATACGCAACGCATTCTTTGCTGGTAAATGACGCTTTGATTGCTGCGACTGCCTGGGTCAAAAGCTTGCCGCTTCTTACCCGTAACCAGAAGCATTACGATTTCATCACTGAGATTGACTTGCTAAACCCATTAAGTTTTGAGCTGCCTTAACGAGAGATTACCCTGGCGAAGGTTTCTGAATCTTCGCCAGGGCAGCTATGAATAGGAGGAAAATTATGCGCAGTGATAGTGCCAAAAGTGGTTTCGAGCGCGCCCCGCATCGCAGCTTGTTCTACGCGACGGGACTGACGCCGCAGGAATTGGAACGCCCGATCATCGGGATCGTCAACTCGTTCAACGAGATTGTGCCGGGGCACGTACATCTCAACCAGATTGCCGCCGCGGTGAAGGCTGGGGTGCGCATGGCCGGGGGGACGCCGCTGGAGTTCAACGTCATCGGCGTATGCGATGGGATTGCGATGGGGCATATCGGGATGAACTACTCGCTGCCCACCCGCGAGTTGATTGCCGATTCGGTCGAGTCTATGGTGGAGGGGCACGCCTTCGATGGTCTGGTCTTCATCCCCAATTGCGACAAGATCATTCCGGGGATGCTGATGGCCGCCGGGCGGCTCAACATCCCTTCGATCTTCGTCAGCGGCGGGCCGATGCTGGCCGGACGTTACGAAGGGGAAGACATTGACCTCAAGACGCTCTTTGAGGCTGTCGGGAAGTACAAGGCCGGCAAGCTGACCGACGCCGAACTGTGCGACCTGGAAATGGCGGCCTGCCCCGGCTGTGGTTCCTGCGCCGGGATGTTCACCGCAAACACGATGAACTGCCTCACCGAGGCGCTTGGCATGGGACTGCCCGGCAACGGGACGATTCCGGCGGTCAGTGCGGCACGCTTGCGTTTGGCGAAGCGGGCCGGCATGCAGATCATGGCGCTGCTGAAAGCCAACCTCCGTCCGCGCGACATTATGACCCAGGCAGCCTTCGAGAATGCGATTGCGGTGGATATGGCGCTCGGCGGTTCGACAAATACGGTGTTACACCTACCCGCCATTGCCAATGACGCGGGTATCAAGTTGCCGTTGGAGACGTTCGATGTGATCAGCAGGCGCACGCCGTACCTCATCAAGCTCAGTCCGGCGGGACCGCATCATATCCAGGATTTGGACGAAGCCGGTGGCATCCCTGCGGTGATGGCAGAACTACGTGGCAAAGGCTGTCTCCAGGAGGACGTGCTCACCGTGACCGGCAAGACGGTAGCGGAAAACCTTGTTACGGCACGGCGGCGCACAGACGTACTGCGCCCGGCGGATGATCCGTATAGCCCGGAAGGCGGCATCGCCATCCTGCGCGGTAACCTCGCGCCCGACGGCGCGGTGGTCAAGGCAGCGGCGGTTGGTCCGGAGATGGCGCATCATCGTGGCCCGGCGCGCGTCTTCGATGGCGAAGAGGCGGCGATGGAAGCGATCCTCGGCGGGCGGATTCATTCGGGCGATGTATTGGTCATTCGTTACGAAGGGCCACGCGGCGGCCCGGGGATGCGCGAGATGCTCATGCCCACCTCGGCGCTTTCCGGCATGGGGCTGGATGCGACCGTGGCACTCATCACCGACGGACGGTTTTCCGGCGCAACGCGCGGCGCGGCGCTGGGGCACGTTTCACCGGAGGCGGCGAGCGGCGGCCTTATCGGATTGGTCCACGAGGGCGACGAAATCGAGATTGATATCCCTAACCGCACGCTGACGCTGCATGTCCCCGACGCCGAAATTGCCCGGCGACGCGCTAACTGGACACCCAATCCGCCCAAAATCCAGCACGGCTGGCTGGCCCGCTACGCGCGAATGGTCACATCGGCCAGTGAAGGGGCGATCTTGAAGTAACGCCGGTGGAAATTTTATCAGCAGATTGAGCAGATTAAGCAGATTTTGAATGGTTTTCGACTTTCGACTATTTTCAGGAGGAGAGGTTATGGCAGAGCAGAAAAGTGAGTTTATCTGGTTCAACGGGGAGTTTGTGCCCTGGGATGCGGCAAATGTGCATGTGACGGCCCACGTCCTGCATTACGGGTCCAGTGTTTTCGAGGGGATTCGCGCCTACGAAATCGGCGGCGCGCCCGCGATTTTCCGCCTGAGTGCGCACGTGGACCGGCTGTTCAATTCGTGCAAAATCTATCGGATGGACATCGGGTATACCAAAGAGGCTTTCGAGCAAGCGATCATTGAGACGGTGAGGGTCAACAAGCTGAAGAGCTGTTACATCCGTCCTCTGGTGTTCCGTGGCTGCGGCGCTATTGGTGTCAATCCATTGCCTTGTTCGGTGGAGGCGGTGATCTTTGCCTTCGAGTGGGGAAAATACTTGGGGCCGGAAGCTATTGAGCAGGGTGTGGACGTCGGCGTCAGCTCCTGGCGGCGCATGGCGCCGGGTTCGTCGGTGGCCTCGGCGAAGATCGGGGGGCAGTATATCAACTCGCAGTTTATTCGTATGGAAGCCGCCGAACACGGTTATACGGAAGGTATCGCCCTGGACATCAACGGTTACGTTAGCGAGGGCAGCGGTGAGAATATTTTTATCATCCGCGATGGCATTATCTACACACCCCCGCTCGCCAGCTCCATTCTAGGGGGAATTACCCGGGATTCGGTAATAACATTGGCGCGTGATCTGGGTTATACGGTGAAGGAAGAGATGCTGCCGCGCGAGTTGCTGTACATTGCAGATGAGGTCTTTTTCACCGGCACTGCTGCCGAGATCACACCCATTCGCTCTATTGATCACATCACCATTGGCAATGGGTGCCGTGGCCCGATCACCGAGCGCCTGCAGGCGCAGTTTTTCGGTATCGTCTCCGGCGCGGTGCAGGATCGCCACGGCTGGTTGACACCCGTGGTTTTGTAGTATAATGAGCAGCTAAATCTGGCGAGGGGGGCTTGCCGGATTGAGCTATCCCACACTGTAAGGAGGAGAGTAGATGTCCACAGAAGAGTTGAACCCGTTTGTTATGGCGCAAAAGCAGTTGGACATGGCGGCTGAGATTATCCAGCTTGAGCCTGCCGTCCACGAATTGTTGCGCTGGCCCGTGCGCGAGTTGCACGTCACATTGCCGGTGAAGATGGATGACGGTTCCACCGAGATTTTCCACGGCTTCCGGGTGCAATACAACGACTCACGCGGCCCGACTAAGGGCGGTTTGCGTTTTCATCCTCACGAAACCATTGACACGGTGCGTGCCCTGGCGGCATGGATGACGTGGAAGACCGCCGTCATGGATTTACCATTGGGTGGCGGGAAGGGTGGCATTATCTGTAATCCCAAGGCTATGTCTCCCGCCGAGCTGGAACGCCTGAGCCGCGCCTATATCCGTCAAGTGGGGCGCATTCTTGGCGAGGATATGGATATTCCTGCGCCCGATGTCTACACGACGCCGCAGATCATGGCGTGGATGATGGACGAATACTCGGTGATGCGCGGGTACAATGTCCCTGGCATGATTACCGGCAAACCGTTGCCGCTGGGAGGCTCCGCCGGGCGTGGCGATGCGACGGCACGTGGTGGCATGTACTGCATCCGCGAGGCGGCGAAGCGACTGGGGATGCATACGCAGGGCGCGACGATGGCGGTTCAGGGCTTCGGCAACGCCGGGCAGTATGCAGCGTTGTTAGGGGAGTCCCTGCTGGGGATCAAAACGGTCGCTATTTCCGATTCGCAGGGCGGCATTTATAATCCCCGCGGGTTGGATGCTCGGGCCGTCATCGCGCACAAGAACGATACCGGTACGGTCATTAACTTCCCCGATGCGGACAATATCACCAACGCCGAATTGCTGGAGTTGAATGTGGATATCCTGACACCGGCAGCGTTGGAGAATCAGATCACCGGCGATAATGCCGGCCGCATCAAGGCCAAGATCGTGGCAGAATTAGCCAACGGCCCGACGACGTTGGATGCCGACAAAATTCTCTACGAAAACGGCAGCTACGTTTTGCCCGATTTCCTGTGCAATGCCGGCGGCGTTACCGTCTCGTATTTCGAGCAGGTGCAGAATGCCTACGGCTACTACTGGAAAGAAGCGCAGGTGCATGAACTGCTCGACGAGAAAATGACGGCAGCCTATCATGCGGTCGCCGAGGCGGCGGATAAGTACCACGTGGATAATCGTATGGCGGCTTACGTGGTCGCGGTAGGGCGTGTCGCCGAGGCATGCAAGCTGCGCGGATGGGTGTAGTTCGCGGAATACAGGAGTTACACGGTTCGTTGCTTTGGACAGGATTTACAGGATGAGGAAGCTATCACAAAGCCTTCCTCAATCCTGTTTATCCTGTCAGAAGAATAAAACGCACGGGGTAAAAGCTTACTGCGTTTTGACCGGCGGCGTCTCAGCTCTGAGGGCACGCAGCACGCCGAGGTTCTCAAAAGTCTCAATTGCAACCCCCATGGCCTGTTCTGGCCGCAATCCACAAAGCGCCTCCCAGATCAAACCGATCAATGCCAGCGGAATTGCAAAGCTGACCAACCCCGATGGGGTTTTGATCGGCGTTACCAGGGCGATTTCGGCTTCACGCGCCGGTAACGTGGTTCCATAACTGGTGAGACAGATCGTCTTCAGACCCTTCTGACGTGCCAGTTTGATGACATGGCCGGTATCCGGGCTGACATCGGCAATGGCAAAGGCAAACAAGACTTCGTCGGGTTGCATATTCTCCAGGACCATCGCCGATTCTGTGAGGGTGGGTTCAAATGCTGTAGCCTGGATGCCGATATAGCGCAGTTCCCTGCTGAGCACTTCTGCCAGGTTGTAGCTGATGGATTCGCCGGTAAGCCATACCCGTGATGCCTGGTTTAACACTTTGACGGCTTGCGCCAGGGTCGGCGTCTCGGTGGCGAAATATTGTTGCAGTTGTTGATCCATGTTCTGATAGAGTGTGCGGATAAGCTCTTCCTCTGATGAAGCCTCCTCACCGCGCTGATAGGTGTGGGTGAGTTGATTTTGAACATACTGCTTGATTTCACGCACGAGGTCTCGATAACCCGGATATCCGATCTCTTGGGAAAAGCGGACAACCGTCGCTTGATCTACCTGAGTGCGCCGTGCCAGTTCGTTGGTGGTAAGAAAGGCTGCTTCGATGGTGTGGTTGATGATAAAATCGGCAAGTCTGCGATAGCCGGGTGTCAATTTATCATACTTTTCCCGGATACGTGTTTGAAACATTGTCTTTCTCCTGTAGTGTCACTTGTGTTGACGCTTTTTCTCACCACAGTCGCCATGCTCCTGGGGAGTACCATAAAGCATAAAAATACCGGCTATTTTCAGACCAGAGAACACCGGGTTCGCCGAGATTCCTTAGCGCTCTCTGTGTTCTCTGGGGTTGAAAATAGGCCAGCGATACTCAACGGGGAGACTATCTCAGCGCCTCTGCGGCGAAAAACACCGCTGTTACTGCGGCAGGCTATCATCCCAGAGATCTTTAGGGGATGTAACCTCGTATTCCGGTGTTTCGGTCCGCAACTTGAGGAGTTGCTCCATATTGGCGCTGAAACTCGCTAACTTTTCCAGGGCTTCGGCGGAAGCGCGTTCTTTCGTCACCGCTTCCCAGATCAAGGCGATGACCTGCAGGAGGGTGCCGAAGGTAGGTATGCCGGTGGGGGTCTTGCTGGGCACGATGATCGTCAACGAGGATTCACGCGCCGGCAACGCCACGCCGGAATTGGTAATGGCGATGGTTTTCACCCCTTTTTCGCGTGCCATGTGGACGGCGTAGCCGGTATCCAGACACGGCTCCACCCCCACGAGGGCAATGAGCACGTCATCAGGGTTCATTTGAGGGAGGATGCTGGCGGTTTCCCCCATGCCCGGATGGAAGGCGCTGGCCGGGATGCTGTAGGTCTTGAATTTCTTGGCCAGGAAGACGGCCAGCTCGTAGCAGGTAAACTCACCGGTGATCCAGATGTGCGGCGCGGCCTTGATGGTTTCCACGGCCTGGATGACGTTGGGCAGGTCGGTCGTGACGAAGTGCTGCATGTTCTGGGCCGCATTTTCTACGAGCGACTGCAGCAGTTCTTCCGTGGCCTGCGCTTCACCGGTTCGGCGGTAGGTGGATGTGACCTGATCCCGCACATAATGCTTGATCTCGCGGGATAGCTCGCGGTAGCCGGAATAATTCAGCTCCTGAGCAAAGCGCACCACAGTTGCCGGATCAACACCCACGCGGCGTGAAAGTTCGGTCGCCGTAAGGAAGGCAGCGTCCAGGGTGCTGTTCATGATGAAATCTGCCAGTTTTCTAAAGCCGGGGGTCAGGTTTTCGTAGTTCTCACGAATGCGATCTTGGAACATGGTTTTCTCCTTAATTAAGTTAAGTTAGATATAGAACAACCAACTCCTGATACAGACTTGACAATCGGTGGCTTTTATGTCCTAATGATAGCTGGTTTACAGTTCAGGCACGTCATTGAAAGGACTTTGATGTGGCTTATATATACCAGTTATCTGCACCACATTTTGTATGTAGCCATTATAACATGTGTAAAAGGAAAGGTCAAGTATTCTATGACAATCAACATAAATACGTGTAAAATGTCATATCTTGAATTTGGAGGGGCATGATGCGCCGTTTGTGGATCTTACCCGTGATGTTGATATGGGGGGGTTGGCTGTCGGCATGCGCAGGACAGGCCCCCGTGGCCATTGTTGCGACGCCGACGCCGCAAATTCTCTCGCAATGGGCTGTCGCGGCCGAGGCCAGCTCGCAATTCGCCTATCCCGATTGGGGGGTGAACCGGGCAACCGGCGCGCCTGAAATTCAGGCGTGTAAGGATGATTCGCGGGCATGGTCTTCTGCGCTTGGCAGTGGGGTGGAATGGCTGCGGCTGACGTATCCCCGCCCGGTTTATGCGACCGAGGTGCGCATTTATCAGACTTTTGGACGTGGCGCGATCTCGCGCGTTTCACTCATTGATGAAACCGGAACGGCGCAGCGCGTTTGGGAAGGGACCGACACTACCGAACCCTGTCCTGGTACCCTGGTTGTCTCGGTGCCGCAGACGAGCGTGCGCATTGTCGGCGTTCTCATTGATCTCGATGAGTCGCGGACGGGGTTCTGGAACCAGATTGACGCCGTGGAATTGATCGGCGTGCGTTAGACACCCAAAAGGCGTTTCTTGAGGACTTCGGGGACTCGTCCGCCCTTTTCGAGCACGCGCAGGGCTTCCTCAGGGGTGGGGGGCGGAGCATCATAGAGCGGTTCTGCTGCGGGTTGTGACGTTGGCGTCGGAGGGAGGGGGATTTCCGTCAGCCATGTGAGCGCCTCGACGGCGCTTTCGGCCACGGGGATACCGTGCGGCGCCCGTGATACGGCGGTGGCCGTGAGTAGGAGGGTGCCGGCTGCGGCGGCAGGATCGTCGGGCAAAGTGGCAGCGTGTGTATGGACCCGCCGCAAGGCTGCGCTCGCGGCAACCTGTTGCAAGACTTCGTTGAGGGCCGGGGTGGCGCGTGTAGAAGGCGGTAGGGGGCTGAGGATGAGCAACCGCCCGGCCTGTAGGAACGCCTGTTCACGCTCCGACGGCATGAGCTGTGCGAGACCCTCACGGGCGAACAACAGCGCCTCACCTTCGCTGATTGCCATTTCTTCCAACAGCAACTCCGCCTGTGGACTTTCTCGGAATGTCGCCGGCAACAGGTTTTCGCCCAGGAGCAGGCTCACCGTTTCTTGCAGCAACTCCCGGGTCGCGGCATCGAGCGGGCCGGGCACCAGGTAGATGATGGGCCGCAGCAACAGGCTTGCTTCACCGGTGTAGAAGAGCAGTGCCGGGCGCAGCTTGAGGGGCAGATGATGCAGTCCGAGTGGATAGAGGGGTTCGTTCCAGCGTACCGCATGCACGTCGGGCAACTCGTGAGGGGGACGCAGTCTGATGGCTTCGTCGGGGGTCAACCCTGACATATCCGCCTGTGCCGGTAGTCGCTCCAGCACACTGCTCAGCGTCAAGCCGTGCTGCTCCCACTCGGTCAGCAGCGTTTTGGCGCGCTGGGGCGTCAGGCCGGCGTTGAACAAAAACCAGGCCCATAGTCGCGTTTCGTTATCCGTTGGATTCATGGAGTTCCCCGGCCTCTTTTTCCAGGATGATGGTCACCGGGCCGTCGTTGAGCAGGCTGACCTGCATGTGGGCGCGAAAAACGCCGGTGGCTACCGGGATGCCTGTGGCCCGCAACGCCTCCACGTAGACATTGACGAGCGCTTCGGCGATCTCCGGCGGCGCGGCTTTGGTAAATGAAGGCCGGAAGCCGCGTCGAATGTCGCCGTACAGCGTGAACTGCGAGACCACCAACACGCTGCCGCCGATGGCCTGCACCGAGAGGTTCATCTTGCCTTCTGCATCGGCGAAGATGCGCAGGTTGGCGGTTTTGTGTGCCAGCCAGCGCGCTTCGTTTTCGGTATCGCCCTCGCCGGCGGCCAGCAGCACCAGCAGGCCCGGCCCAATCTCGCCGACGACAGCGCCGTCTACACTGACAGAGGCATAGGTAACACGTTGGATAACTGCACGCATAAGATTATCTTTTAACTCGGAATTATAACCTATCTGCTCAAGCTAGTCAATGTTCAGGGCCTCATCATGCTTGCTCCGATCTGGCGATCTGCTCGAAGCTAAATGAAGTTGCTGTAACGAGAATGATAAAGCCCTGAGTCAATGTCCGGTGGCTACGACAAACGCGATCGCCATTCCTCCATCATGGCTAAGGCTGATGGCCCACTCGTTCAATCCTTGCGCTTCGGCGAGGGTGCGGGCGCGTCCGTGGAGGATGAGGTAAGGTTTGCCGCTCGCTTCGTTCAGCGTTTCCACATCCAACCAGCCGATGCCCGCCGGTGAAAGGATGCGCACGCCCACCCCCAACGCTTTGGCGACGGCCTCTTTGGCTGCAAAGCGCGCCGCCAGTTCTGCCGGGCGACCGCGGCTGTAACGCACCTCGTCGGGCGTGTAGACGCGCGCGAGGAATTTCTCGCCGAAGCGGGCCAAGGCGCGCTCGATGCGCGGGATTTCCACGAGATCAACACCGGCGGTGAGCATAGCTTATACGGCCGGCCCCGCAATGGCGAGCGCGTAGTGTTCAGGGTCGAGCCAACGCTGCGCGACCTCCTGGACTTGCTGTGGCGTGACGGCGTTAATCATCTCTGGATAGCGTTGCAGATAATCCAGGCCCAGATTGTAGCGCTCGATGTTGAGCAAAGCGTGGGCGACACCGCCGTTGGTTTCCAGTTGCAGCGGCAGGCTGCCGGTGAGCAGCGCTTGACTGTCTTGAAGCTCTTCTTTGGGGACGCGCTCTTCACGGATATGCCGTAGTTCTTCCAGGATGAGCGCCACGGTCTTGTCCACGTTCATGGGGTTGACGCCGGCGATGATACGCCAGGGGCCGGGCGCGCGGCCTCCTTCGAGGCTGCTATACACGTAGTAGGCCAGGCCGTTGGCTTCGCGGACGACTCTCCCCAGGCGTCCGTACATTCCGAAAACGCCGAACACGGTGTTGGCGACGAAGCAGGGGATGAAGTCGGGATCCAGGCGTGCCGGGCCGGGCCATCCCAAGATAAGGTCGCTTTGCGTCTTGTCGTCAATGCTCAGCCGTTGGATGCGACGCTCACCGAGCCGGGGAACGGGCGGCAAAGGTGGGCGTGCCGGACGACTACCTTGCCAATCGCCAAAGGCATCGGCGATGGCCTGCGCGACGACGGCGGCTTTGACCGCACCGACGACGGCGATGACCATAGCCTGCGGGGTGTAGAACCGGCTATGGAACTGCACCAGGTCATCGCGGGTGATGCGCTGGATGGTATCGAAATAACCGGTCTGGCTCCAATGGAGCGGGTGCTCTTCCGGGTAAGCCAGCCCTCGGAAGGTCAGGGCGGCCATGCGCTGAGTGTCATTTTCGCGTTCCTGGATGTCGGTGAGGATTTCGGCGCGGGCTTTTTCGACCTGTTCTTTCTCGAAGGCCGGGTTGCGCAACACATCGCCGAGAATGTCCAGAAGCAGGGGCAAATGTTCGGCCAGTCCCTTTGCGCCGAAGGATGTGGAGTGGGTGCCTGCGCTCAGATCGAAGCTCGCGGCGATGGACTCGATCTCTTCGTAGAGCTGGGCGAAATTGCGCTTGTGGGTGCCGCGTTCCAACACGTCGGCGGTGAATCCGGCCAACCCGATTTTGTCGCGGGGCACATCCGCCGCACCGGCTTCCAGGTAGCCGCTGACGACGACGGTGGGGCTGGCGGAGTTTTCGCGGATCAGCAGCGTGATGCCGTTGGGCAGCGTCTGGCGCACAATATCGTTGGGGCCGGGTAAAGATAGGACGGGTTTTCGTCTGTGCATAATGTCTCCAAATAGTTCTCAGTTAAACGCTCGTGTGGTTGATAACCCCGATCGCTATGTGGGTTTCTGTGGATAGAAAATGGATTCTCATTTGGGGGTCAGATACCAGCCGACAGTGCGATTTTGGGGACGCAGGTAGGTCTGTGCAACGCGCTGAACGTCCTCAACGGTGACGGCGGCAAGTTTATCCACGTAACGCAGAAACCATCCGTAATCGGCGAAGATTTCGCTGTAGCCGAGCCAAAACGCCTGGTTGGTGGTGCTTTCGCTGGCATAGGCGAACAGCGCGCGCGCCTGTCGTTGCGCTTTTTCCAGCTCCGCCGGCGTGACCGGCGTGTCCTGCAAACGCTCGATTTCGATGTTCAACGCGGTTTCCAGGTCAATTAACGCGCGTCCCGGCCATGCCGTCGCCGTGAGGTGGTAGAGGCCCGGGTCTACGGTGGCGGACAGGCTGCCGTCAATGTCTACGGCAAATTCTTTGGCTACCAATGCCTGGTAAAGACGGCTGGTGTGGTTGGTGATGTTCGCACTGCTGACCAGGAACCCCGACGCTCCGGCAAGGATGGCGTTGAGGATCGTGAGGGCGAAGAAGTCTTCATGGCGCGCTTCTGGAATGTGGTAGGCGACGGTCAAATAATCCGTTTGCCCGGCGCCTTCGACGACCACACGCCTTTCGCCACGCTGCGGCGGTTCGACGGCAGTGACCGGCGGTGCATCCGGACCGGCGGGGATGTTGCCGAAGTAGCGTTCACTCAGCCGCTCGATTTCGCCGGCGTTGAAATCCCCGGCAATCGCCAGGACGGCATTATTGGGCGTGTAGTACGTCTGATAGTGGTTGTAGAGCATATCGCGGGTCATGGTTTGCAGATCGCAGAGATGCCCTACGGTTTCGTGTCCGTAAGGGTGGACGCGATAAGCAACGGCCTGGACTTCTTCGCCGAGCAGGAAGAGCGGCGAATTTTCGTTGCCCTGACGTTCGCTGATGATGACGGTGCGTTCGGATTCCACCGCTTCGGGGTCGAAGATGATGTTGCGCATGCGGTCGGCCTCGATGTCGAGGGCGAGGGAGATTTTGTGCGCCGGCAACGTTGCGTAGTAGGTGGTGAAGTCATTCCACGTCATCCCGTTGTACATGCCCCCTTCGCGGGCGACGGCCTGGTCGGCCTTGCCTTCGGGCCAGCGCGCCGAGCCTTTGAATGCCATGTGCTCGACCCAATGTGAGATGCCTGTGATGCCCTGGTGCTCATTGCGGACGCCGACGCGGTACCAGACCCACACGCTGACAACCGGAGCGGCATGGCTTTCACGGATGAGAACTTTCAAGCCGTTATCCAGGGTGGTGCGCAATAAATTCATTGACTTCCTCCATTGTTGGCAGACCGGCTTGCGCGCCGGGTTGCCGTAGTTTCAGGGCCGCGACGGCCATACCTGTATACACCGCTTGTTCCAGCGGGAGGCCTTGGTGCAGCCCGGTGATGACGCCGGCTGTGAAGGCATCGCCGGCACCTGTGGTGTTCTGCACGGTGTCTACGGGATAGGCAGGCAGCTTTATAAGCCTGTCCCCGATGCCTAAAAGCACGCCGTCCCCTCCACAGGTCAGGATCAGCGGACTGTGCCCCCGGCCGAGCAGCCGTTGTGCGGCGTCTTCGGGTGTTTCTGCGCCGGTCAACGCGGCGGCCTCGATGCGGTTGACGATCAGCAAATCCGCATGTCGGGCAATGTCGAGCACGGCCTGGGGGCCTTCGGGCCAGCGCACATCGGCCGGTGTATAAGAGATGAAAAGGCCCCATGCGTGCGCCGTAGCTATTGCCGCCAGCGCCACGGCGCGATAGGTTGGCCCAATGTGCAGCAGGCCAGCAGTTCGGATGATGGCGTGGTTGACTTCTTCTGGCTTTTCGAGCGTCGTTGTGCCGGGGAGACCGTAGATCATCCGTTCCCCGCCCGGTGTGACGGCGATAAAGCAGCTATGTGTGGCCGTGTGGACGCGCGTGAGCATGGCCGAAGTGTCCACGCCGGCACGGGCGAGCTGTTCGCGCAGGAACATGCCACTGTCATCATCGCCGGTGGCGCCCAGCAGCACCACGCGGTTGCCGAGACGTGCAAGCGCCACCGCAATATTCGCGCCGACGCCGCCCGGCCGGCGATAGAGAGCGGTAGCGACAACGTTGCCGTCAACGGCGGGAAAATACGGCACGTGCGCTTCGATATCGAGCGCCGGCCCGCCGATGACGACAATCGGGCGGTCAGGGAAGTTCTGCGATGCCTTCGCCGTTGTACCCACGGCCGATCGCCATATATTTGAAGCCCAGCTCGCGCACCGTTTGGGGATCGTAGATGTTGCGTCCGTCAACCAGGATCGGTTCGTGCATGGCGTCACGGATGCGCGCCAGGTCAAGGTGCTTGAATTCGTTCCATTCGGTAATGAGGATGAGCGCGTCGGCCCCTTCGGCCAGAGCGTAAGGGCTTTCCGTCATTTCCACTTCCGGCAGCAGACGTCGCGCGTTCTCCATGGCCACCGGATCGTAGGCGCGCACCTTCGCGCGCTCGCGCAGCAGGTCCCAGGCAATGTCAAGGGAAGGTGCTTCACGCATATCATCGGTATTGGGCTTGAAGGCCAGTCCCAGCAGGCCGATGACTTTGCCTTCAAGGTTGCCATCGAGCATTTTCTTGACTTTGCGGATAGCTGCCTTGCGCTGGTCGGTATTGATGTCCATGACGGCGTGGATCAGTTGGGGATGCCGTCCGGCGACTTCGGCCATATAGGCCAGCGCCTTGACATCCTTTGGGAAGCACGAACCGCCCCAGCCCAGGCCGGCGTCCAGGAACGCCGTGCCGATGCGTTTGTCCAGTCCCATGCCGCAGGCCACTTCCTTCACATCGGCTCCCAGGGCTTCGCAGATGTTGGCAATCTCATTGATGAAGGAAATCTTGGCTGCCAGGAAAGCATTGGAGGCGTACTTGATCATTTCCGCCGTGCGCAGGTCGGTGATCATGATCGTGGTGCGCAGCGGTAGGTGCAGTTGGGCGACCTTCGCGGCGGCTTCGCGGTTGGTCGAGCCGAGGATGACACGGTCGGGATTCATAAAGTCGGAGATGGCCGACCCTTCGCGCAGAAATTCAGGGCAGGAGACTACGGCAAATTCGGGAGCGTCGGGGCGACGGTTGTGGATGATGTCGGCCACCCAGTCACCGGTGCCCACCGGCACGGTGGATTTGTTGATGATGATTATGGGATGATCCATCACATCGGCGATGGATTCTGCCGCCATCCGCACATAGCGCAAGTCGGCCTGTCCGTCCACATCCGACGGCGTGCCCACGGCGATAAAAGCGAATTCGACATCTTTGAGTGCTTCGGTGTAAGAGGTGGTGAAGGACAGCCGTCCGGCCTTGACGTTGCGCGTCACCAACTCTTCCAGTCCGGGTTCGTAGATAGGCATGATCCCTTTGTTGAGGTTCTCGATGCGCGCCTCGTTGATATCCAGACAGCGCACGCGGTTGCCCAGGTCCGCGAAACAGGCTCCACTCACCAGTCCAACGTATCCCACTCCAATCACGGCAATATTCTTCATTGATTCGTCTCCTTGCGGTGTGATTTTGTGAAGTGTTTAGAAGTTGTGAAATGATACCACAATTGTGACATTTTCCAACCTTTGGGGTATACTGATTAAGGATAACGTTTTGTTGGGTCCACCAGCCGCTACTTCGTCGCAAACGTATCAATCATCAACCGCACATCCCCCAACGGGTACAAAATCGGGCACGTTGCACCGCGTTTGATGTACTCTTTCACTTTGGCGCGAGCTTCCGCCGGGGTGCCGGTGGCGGTGATCTTCAATACCAGCTCATCAGGGACGTAGACCATCGCCTTTTCGATCTGTTCTTTGGTGGCCGGCCAGCCCAGGATGCTCTGGATTTTCTCCACCACTTCTTTTTTCACGCCGCTGGCTTTGGCAATGTGCGGCTGTTGCGCCAGGTATTGCGTCAGCAGCATCTTCGCGCCGCGGATGGCCTCTGCCTGATCCTCGTGGACCGAGCAGACAACAAGTTGCGGACGGTCGAGGTCGTAGACGGTACGCCCGACCCTGCGCGCGCCCTTATCCAGCAATTCCATCGCTTCGTCGTTGTACTCCGGCGGCACGCAGTAGTTGAGCAATGCGCCATCGGCGATCTCCCCGGTCAACTCCAGCATTTGCGGGCCGGTCGCGCCGATCATTATGGGGACATGACGTGGCTCCCTTCGCCCGTGGACAACGTCCAACTCGATGTTGTTAACATAATGGAATTCGCCGTGATACGTCACCCGCTCCATCGCCAATAGCTTGCGCATCACTTCGATGGTTTCGCGCATTGCCAGGAGTGGCTTGCGGCGGTCTATGCCGACGTTTTTTGCCAGCGGGTCCCACCACGCACCGATGCCGCAGATGATGCGATTCGGCGCGAGGTCATCCAGCGTGAGAAACGTCGCCGCCAGCAGGCCGATATTGCGCGTCCAGTTGTTGATGACGCCCGAACCGACTTTGATGGTCTGGGTGACTGCCGCGAAGGCCGCCATCGGCACAATCGCGTCGCGGACGAGGCGACTTTTGGCCTGCCAGACGGCTTCGAAGCCGCGCTCCTCGGCATATTGAACGTAGGCCATCCCATCTCGAATGGGGTGCGCATCCTGTAAATACAATCCTACCCGTGGAATATCGTTTTGTGGCATGGTAACCTCCTAAATGTATGTGAGGATCAGCGAATGAAAGAATCAGCGAATGAAAGAATGTGCAGAAAACTCGCTGATTCACTGATTCTTCGATTCTTTTTTATCTGAACAAGTCTTTCTCTGGCGGACGCTGCATGTCGGTAGCGCGACCGTCGCCACGGGGATAGGTGGCACCGCGAATGACGACGACGGGCAGTCCCTCCGCAGCCTGTCCGATGACCAGACCCGCCGCGGCCGCCAGTTCATCGGCGCGGGCAACTGTGGTGACACGCAGCGTGTAGCCGAACATGTCCGTTTGCCCGCGCAGGTCGGCGATGGGCAGCATGCCGGCGACGCCGATTGCCACGTTCACCGTTCCCAGTCGCCATGCACGCCCGTGTGTATCGCTGATGATGACGGCAATATCTGCGCCGGTCGCCGCCATTAGCTTTTCGCGGATGCGGCGCGCCGAGGCGTCGGGGTCCTCCGGCAGCATGAGGGCGATTTCGCCTTCGGGGCCGGCGACGTTGGAACGGTCCACGCCGGCGTTGGCGCAAATCCAGCCGTGGTGCGTCTCCATAATCAAAGTGCCCTCGCGCTGCCGCACCACGCCCCGTGATGCGCGTAGAATCACCTCGACCAGGCGCGGGTCTTTGTGGGTTTCGGCGGCAAGGGTCATCGCCCGCGGTGAAGGTTCCACATCCGCCAGCTTTACAAGGCACCCTTCGGCCTTGGAGATGATTTTGTGTGTGACGACCACGACATCGCCGTCTAGCAGCGTCAGCTTTGCTTGCTTCAAGGCGTTAAGGACCAATTGCGCCACGTCATCCCCGACTTGAACGCGGGGGATGTCCGGTAGGCCGTAGAGTGTGATGGATGGTGTAATCACGGCAACCCGGTGATGCGGATGCCCGACCCCGGCACTTTGTAGCGGATGTTGATGCCGATCAGGATTGAGGTCAGCCCCTCGACTACTTTGGCGTTGACCAGCGGCCCGGCATCAATCCCGCGTGTGCCGATGTCCCCGGCAAGCTGGATGGCGATGGCTTTGGCGGCTTTTTTATCTCCGCAGACGAGCACATCACACTCGATGGGATGATCGGGGTCTTCCAGCGTGTGCGCGCCGACGTTTTGGAAGGCGGCAACCACGTCCACATCCGGGCCGAGGATGGCCTGTGCCTGTTCGGAGGCCGAACCCTCCGGCGGGATGTAGACCTGTGCGACTTTGGGCGGGTTCAGGGCGACATTGACATTGATCAGCGTTTTGCCGCGCAGTGCGTCTTTGAGTGTTTCCAGCAGGGCGTTTTGCGCGGCATAGGGCACGGTCAACACGGCAACGTCACAAGCCCGTGCTGCCTCAAGATTCGTCATGCCGTTGACCAGCGGGGCGCCGAGTTTCACGTTGATCTCGGCGGCGACGCGCTGTGCCTTTTCCGCCTCCCGCGATCCGATGATGACGGTGTGCCCGGCTTTAGCCCAGCGCATGGCCAGGCCGGGTCCCTCGTTGCCCGTCCCGCCGAGGATGGCCAGGGTGTATTTTGGTTTCATGGGGGGTCTCCTTATTAGTCGTTAGTCGTTAGTCATTAGTCGTTAGTCGTTAGTCGTCAGTCGTTAGTCATTAGTCGTCAGTCGTTAGTCGTTAGTCGTCATTCGTCAGTCGTCAGTCGTTAGTCGTCAGTCGTTAGTCGTTAGTCGTTAGTCGTTAGTCATTAGTCGTTAACTGTCTACTATAGATAACCACGCTTGCGCTGCGTGCGCCCAGGTGAATGTTGCAGCGCGCGCCGGGCCGGCGCGGCGTAGGCGATCACGCAGTGAAAGATCATCGAGAGCCTGCGCTAAGGCTGCCGTCCACGCGGGAACATCCAGTGGATCCACCAGTAAGCCTGCATCGCCGACGACTTCCGGTACGCTGGACGCGGTGGAGGCTACTACAGGTGTGCCGCATGCCATAGCTTCTAGCGGGGGGAAGCCGAAGCCTTCATACAGGCTAGGGAAGGCCAGTAACGCCGCCTGACGATACAAAGCCGGCAGGTCGGCGTCATCGCAGAATCCCAATAGATGCACATAGGGCCGTTGTTCCGCTGCGGCAAGGATCGGCCCGGCAAGCCATGCCGGGCGTCCAACGATGACCAGATCGAGGGGCCGCCGGGCCGCCAGCGGGTCGCAGGCTTCCATCAGCCGGATATAGTTCTTGCGCGGTTGGACGGTGCCGACAGTGAGGATGTAAGGCCGGGCACCGATGCCGTAGCGGGCTTGCAGATGCGCGCGTTCGCCTTCTGCCGGATGGGGGTTGAAGCGCGGCGTGACGCCGCTGTATAGTGTGGTCACTTGGGCAGGGGGAACATGCAACAGCTCGATCAAATCGCGGCGGGTGGCCTCGGAATCGGCAAAAATGTGATCGGCACGGGCAACGCTGCGCGGCACGGCTTTTGCCAGATAGGTGCGGAGTTTGGGCGGGAAGGTTTCCGGGTAGCGCAGGAAAGAAAGGTCATGGACGGTCAAGAACGCGCGGGTTGTGCGTTTGAGCGGCGGAAGGACAAAATCTGGCGCGTAGAAAACATCCACGCGCCCGGTGAGCCATTCGGCAGGCAGGGGCACCCGTGCGCGCTGCCAGAGCCGCGCCATCCAGTCGTCGGTGAGCGGCAAGTCGCGGAAGGTCAACGTGGCAGTGGAAGCGGCGTTGTCCCGCAGATGCTGCTTTGCGCGCGTCCAGCGTTCGCCCAGGCCGGCGGTCGCCGTCAGCAGCACAAAGCTGTGGGGGCTGTCGGCGGTCAGGATGGCGTCAATCAGCTCGCGGGCATAGCGTCCGATGCCTGCGCCCTGTCGCGCCGCCGCCGTGTAATCAATGGCGATGCGCATAGTTCATCCACGAGATAACGGGTGTGCGTTGCAATGTCTCACTTTTGGCCGGCGATTGAGCCGATGATTCTGCAACCGGGCCGGGAAATCTGCTTAATCTACTGAAGCAGGTTGCGGCTTTCCTACATCACTATACGTCCAGAAGCGGTTGACGAAGAAGTTCCAAAACAGCACCACGCCCGTGGCAATCACCTTCGCCGCGTTGTACCCGATCTTATGCGCCGTCTCCGCCGTGGCCACGATATGCAGGTTGCCCACCAGATTGGTCAAGGGAACGTTGAGCGCGAGCAGGATGCCGGTGTTGATGCCCCAGCCGATGACGTTCACCAGGAAGAACTGCCCCAATTGCGCGGTAATGGGCTTGGAACGCGAATCGGGGTAAGTCCAATAGCGGTTCCACGTGAAGTTGCTCAACACAGCGGTGGTGAAGGAGATCGTGTTGGCGAGCGCCAGATGCCAGTGCAGGACGGCATGGAGAATGTACAGAATCCCGAAATCTACGAAAGCGCCGATGGTGCCCACCACGAGAAACTTGGCGAAGCGGATCAGTTCGGTACGATAGTCGGTGATCAAACGTTTGAGTTTTTCTATCATATCAACCCTGTGAAATCTGTCCAGAGATTCAAACGGCGTAATGATCGAATTTACTTGTCGGATTATAACGGGCGATGGAAGGATGTCAACCGTCAGGGCTTTATCGCCAGATCCGCGTTTCTCAACCTCTATCAGTTAA
>DAOSNS010000003.1:34205-138752 GCA_035373625.1 Anaerolineae bacterium
GCGTTCCCCTCGGAGCAAGAATGATAAGGCCCTGGTCAACCGTCAGGGCTTTATCGCCAGATCCGCGTTTCTCAACCTCTATCAGTTAAAACGGGGAACTGGCGTTCCCCTCGGAGCAAGAATGATAAGGCCCTGGTCAACCGTCAGGGCTTTATCATTTAAGGATGATAAGGCTCTGTGTCAACTGCGGTTTAGCCTTTGCCTAAGCGCCGCTTCGTGGTATAATTCCAGGCGCTCGGAGAGGTGCCGGAGTGGCCGATCGGGGCGGTCTCGAAAACCGTTGTAGTTCTAGGACTACCGTGGGTTCGAATCCCACCCTCTCCGCCAAATAACGCGCCCGGCCTGACGGTTGCCGTCAGGCCGGGTTTTTTTGTATTTTCTACTGGCCTGAGACCAGTTTTCGGGCGATGGCGTTATGGCGTTCGACGACGACGGGCACATCTACCGTGAGCAGTTGCCCTTCCTGGATGACGACCCGTCCGTTGATGACGGATAGTTCGACATTGTGGGGCTGACAGAAGACGGTGGCTGCCAAAGGATCGTGGACCGCGCCGCCGGCATACCCGAGTGTGTCCAGCCGCAGTCCGATGAAGTCGGCAGCTTTGCCGGGCGCAAGCTGCCCGATGTCGTCGCGTCCGAGGACGTCGGCGCCGCCACGTGTGGCGATCCACAGGGCTTCTTCCGCGCTGAGGCCGGCCGGGTTGCCCATCACCCGCTGTAAGAGCAACGCCATTCGCGCTTCTGCCAGCATGTGTGAACTGTCGTTGCTCGCCGAGCCATCCACGCCCAATCCCACAGGCACGCCGGCATCGAGATAGGCGCGCACCGGCGCGATCCCCGATGCAAGCCGCATGTTGCTGGAAGGACAATGCGCCACGCCGGTATGGGTATGCGCCATCTCACGGATTTCCACCGCGTTGATGTGCACGCCGTGCGCAAACCACACATCATCCCCCAACCAGCCCAGCGATTCGGCATAGCCTACGGGCCGCTTGCCGGAGGTCGCCAGACAAAATTCTTCCTCATCCTTTGTCTCTGCCAGATGGGTGTGCAGTTGCACGCCATAAGCGCGCGCCAGCCGCGCCGATTCGCGCATCAAGTCCTCCGTCACCGAGAAGGGCGAGCACGGCGCGACGGCAATGCGCAGCATGGCGTAGGGGCGTGGATCGTGGTAGGTCTCAATGACACGTTGCGTGTCTTTGAGGATGAAAGCCTCGTTTTCGACGACACGGTCCGGCGGCAGGCCGCCCTGGCTTTCCCCACGGCTCATCGAGCCGCGCGTCGCGTGGAAGCGGACGCCGATCTCCTGCGCGGCGCGGATCTCGTCATCCAGGCGTGCGTCGTTGGGGAAGATATACAGGTGGTCCGATGTGGTGGTACAGCCGGAGAGCATCAGTTCCGCCAGCCCGGTCAACGCGCTAATATAGACCGCTTCACCGCTCAGTCCGGCCCAGATCGTGTACAACGTTTTGAGCCATTGGAACAGCGTGGCATCTTGGGCGGCCGGTACGGCGCGCGTGAGCGTTTGATAGAGGTGGTGATGGGTGTTGACCAGCCCCGGCAGGATGACCATGTTTGTCGCATCAATGATGTGATCGGCGTGTCGCCGACCGACCTCGGCTGTGGTTCCCACGGCTTCGATGACATTGTCACGGACAAAAAGGCTGCCGTTGAGGATCCGACGGCGTTCATCGTCCATTGTGACCAACAGTGTGGCATTTTTCAATAAAAGTGTGCTCATGTCTCGTCCTCTGTAGAGTTGCTAAAGAAACGAATCATACAACAACAGTACTTGATAGTGTAACACAAGGGCGTGATAGAGCAACCCAAGGCTTTCAGGACTTACGCAAACTGGCGGAACTTTACCGCAGAGCACGCCGAGAGCGCGGAGATTTTCTCTTTTCTCGGCGTTCTCAGCGGCCTCGGCGGTGAAAAATGGACACGTCTGCGTAAGTCCTAGCTTTATCATTCTTGTTACAGCAACTTCATTTGGCTTCGAGCGGATCGCCAGATGGCTTTGAGCGGATGACCAGATGGTTTCGAGCGGATCGCCAGATGGTTTCGAGCGGATGACCAGATCCGCGTTGCTCAAGGAACTGGCGTTTCCCTCGGAGCAAGAATGATAAGGCCATATAGAGCAACCTGGAGTCCTGAGATGGGTTGCTTTGTCTTTCAGCCGTGTTACACTCGATATAGTCTCCCCCTTGGGGCCGGTAACACTCAACGGGAAGACTCTCCGCTCACTTTGACGTTGAAACGGCTGTGCGGAGAATTTTGATGATGAGGAATGCTATGGTCGGACTGAAAAAATGGCTTGCTGTTGCCCTGGTATTGACCTTGTTGACCGGAACTTCGGCGGCGGTCACCCCGCCTCCCGATGCGCAGGGTCGGATACTGACGCTGCTTGCACATGTGGATCTGCCCTGGCGTATTCAGGAGATAGCCTACGAGCATCAAACCCTCACAGTTTGTCTCGATATTCCGCCGGAAGACCTGCGCACTAACGACGGACTGGGCGTTGAATGGACCCAGAACGCCGTTCAACGGGCACTTGCGCCTCTCGAATGGCGCGTGCTGCATGTTCAGGCGCGTGACCCGAAAACCGGTGTATGCCGGGCCCTTTCGGATTTTCTGCCGCATACCGCGACCCGGCACTCCATTTCCGCCGCGGAGATCCCCCCTGTTGCTGCTACACCGCTGTTTCCGCGTGGCCTTGCCGGCAAGACGATCTACCTCAGCGCGGGGCATGGCTGGCTGTGGAGTTACAGCTCACGGGATTGGAGGGTGCAGCGTGGCGTGACCGAGATGCTGATTGAAGATCACAACAATGCCGAGGTTGTCGGGCACTACCTGATTCCCTACCTGGAGAACGCCGGCGCGACGGTCATCCCTGTCCGCGAGCGTGACCGGAACACGGTGCGGGCTATCGTGGATAATGACCAGGGCGCGCCCGGCTATATCGAGACCGGCGCCTGGGCCACGGGGAGCTTCTCCGGCTATGCCGGCGGGACGTATCGTTTTGCTGCCACGGTGGGAGGGTCCCCCATATCCACGGCGACCTGGCGCATTGCCGTCCCGCGCAGCGGCACCTATGCCCTGTATGCCTGGGTGTATCCCGGCGCGAATCGCGCTCCCGATGCGCATTACACCATCGCCCACGCGGCAGGAACGGCGCACGTGCATCTCGACCAACGTATTCGCCGACCCACCTGGCGTTACCTGGGCACATTCCCTTTCTACGCGGGGACGGCGACGGTGATGTTGGACAACGCCTCGACGGTGGGCAGTGGCGCGGTGGTGATTGCCGATGCGTTGCGCCTGGGCGGCGGGAATTTCGACAGCTTGAGTGGCATCGTGACCGACGCCCCCTATCCGTCGCAGCGTCCCTGGTGGGAGACGGCAACGTTTTATTACAGTCAGTGGATGGGGCTGAACTACTATGACTGGGAAAACTTCAACGACGTCACCGCGCGCCCGATGTTTGCACGTTGGAATCACGCGGGCAGTGGCGAGGATGCTCTCTTCATTTCCTGGCACACCAACGGCTACAACGGCACGTTGCGGGGAACTGAATCCTACGTCCACAACGGCGATACCTATTCTCGCACGGCCGGGAGCACATTGTTACAAACCGCCGTTCATGACGAATTGCTCCATGACATTTGGGCCGGTTGGGACGCTACGTGGACGGATCGCGGTAAGCGTGAGGCCGACCTGGGCGAGTTGCGGCTGTTGTGGGACGATAACCCCGCCACGCAGATGCCCGGCGTGTTGTTGGAGGTTGCGTTCCATGACAACCCGGATGATGCGCGTGCGCTCAAAGACCCTCGCTTTGCTCAATTGGCGGCGCGCGCGGTTTATCAAGGCATTGTGCGCTACTTCGAGCTGCGCGACGGCGTGGACCTGGTCACCGCACCTGAGCCGCCGACCCACTTGCGCGTCCAAAATCTTGGCGGTGGGGCGGTGCGCGTGGCGTGGCGGCCTTCTCTGACGGATGGGGTGGGGCTGCGCGGTGAGGCTGCGACGGGGTACCGCCTTTATACCAGCCCGGACGGCTTCGCGTGGGGCGCGCCGGTTGTGGTCGCCGGGACTGTGTACACTCTGACCGGACTCAGCGCGGGGCAGATGTTCTTTGTCCGTGTGACGGCGACCAACGACGGCGGCGAGTCCTTCCCCACGGAAGTCCTCGGCGCGCGGGTGGGCGCTCACCCCACGCTACTGCTTGTCAACGGCTTCGACCGCCTCGATGCCGATGGCATCCCCATCGAAAATGATCCGGTGGAAGGCATCAACGCGCGCATGTGGCTCGATCGCATGAACCGCCGTGATGCTGTAGTGGCCCATGGGCTATCTGTGCCTATCTTCTATGCCTGGAACAGCGCCAGCAATGAGGCGGTGGCAGATGGCCTGGTCTCACTTCAGGATGCTCTTATGGTGGATTGGATTCTCGGTGAAGAGAGCACGTCGGAAGACGGCACCTTGAACACGGCCGAGCGCGCCGCGTTGACAACTTATCTCAACAGTGGACGCGCCTTGCTTATCAGCGGAACGAATCTGGCCTGGGACCTCGAAGCGCAGGGTCGCGCTCCCATGTTTCTGCGTGAGACCTTGCATACCGGTTACGTCGCCGATGATGCGGGAACGTATGCCGTTCAGCCGACAGTGGACGGCGCATTTGCAGGCTTGACGGCCTTCACTTTTGATGCGCAGGATGAGTACGACGCCGGTGCCCCCGACGTGTTGATGCCTTTGAACGGGGCGACGGCGGCGCTCGGTTACGTTGGCGGGACGGGTGGGGATGCCGCTATTCAATATGTCACCGGCAACCAACGCTTGCTGGTATTGGGTTTTCCCCTTGAAGGGATACCGCGCCCTGCACGCGATAGGGTAATGGCGCGCGCGTTGGATTTTCTCGATGTTTTTCATGTGGGGGTGGAACGGGTGTTTCTGCCTCTGGTTGTGCGTCAGGATTAAAAAAGCCCTCCCGCAAGGCGGGAGGGTGTAGAGGAGGAATCATGCACACACCGGGGTGTCCAGGCCCGCTGTGTAGGACATGACTGAACTTGTGTTGCGATAATTACAAACCCGGCATGGCGATCGGTACGGTGAAGTAGAACGTGCTTCCCTTGCCGGGCACGCTTTCGAGCCAGATTCGCCCGTCGTGCATCTCCACCAGGTTTTTGGCGATGGCCAACCCCAGGCCACTGCCGTTGGTTTCATCCGTAGCCGGGTCGGTAATGCGAAAGAATTTGGTAAACATGCGCGCCTGATTTTCCGGGCTGATGCCGATGCCTGTGTCGCTCACGGCGCAGCGGATGAAGTCAGGTTCATCGGCAGAAAGCCAGGCTTTGATCGTGATGACGCCGTGGGCGGGCGTATATTTGATCGCATTCTGAATCAGGACGTTCAAAATCTGGCGCAGCCGGTCAGGATCGGCATAGGCGGCCGGCAGTCCTTCCCACAACTCCACCGTGCAGGATTGTTGCTTTCTCGCCATTTTCTTCGCTACCGTTTTCAGTACCTCGTCAATCGCTGCACGCAGGTTGGTCTCACGTGGCGTAAGGCGCATCCGCCCCGCCTCGATTTGAGAGATGTCCACGATGTTGTTGACGAATGTTTCCATACGCTGCACACTCTCGCCGATGGTTTCGACGAATTCCTGTTGTTGGGGCGTCAACGTCCCCAACATTCCTCCGCCGAGCATCTCAACATACCCCCAGATGCACGTGATCGGGGTACGGAGTTCGTGCGCCAGGGTCGAGATGAACTCCGCGCGGGTGAGGTTGGCCTGTCGCAGGGCTTCGTAGAGGCGCGCGTTGTCTACGGCAATCGCCACGTTATCGGCCACGCGGGTGATGAATTCGAGCTTGCTCTTTTTGAATGTACGCTCTTCTGTCACCAGGTAGAGCACGCCGATAGGGCGGTTCTCGCGCAGGAGCGGCAACACCAGGCAATGATCCTCAAGGTACGGCTCGTGTGTCCCGATACAGCGGGTCGCCAGCCAATTGTCCGGTGTGATGTTGCTGAGTTTGGTAATCCAGCGTATACCATCTTCGGCGACGAGACCCAGCACACCGGCCTCGGCGCCGGAAGCTGCGATGGCCCAGGCAGTGCCGCGCTCCATGACCCGGTTGAAGAGCAGGCTGGCGTTGAGGTCGCGTGTCATTTCCTGAAGGATGGTCAGTTCGCGTATTTTCTCGGCAAGCGTCTGGTCGGTCTTTTGATGGGTTAGCGCGTTGTACAGGGCAACGGCGGCGTTTTCGGCGAAGGCGCTCAGGGTTGCCATATCCTCGGCGGTAAAGACGCCGGTGCGTGCACGATTGTCCAGGTAGATCGCCCCCAAAACCTCATCATTGTGGATCAAAGGCACACAGAGGATGGAACGCAGGCCGTAGGCGATGACACTCTCACTCTCCGTGAAACGGGGGTCTATCTGGGCATTGCTGGTAAGAATGGGACTTTTTCTTTCGAGCGTCTGCTGCACGATGCTGCGGCTGTAGGTAATGTCGGTTTCGGAAAAAGAAGTATGGGTGGCGGTGCGTATGATCTCCACCTGCGGTCGGTTATCCACGTCCAGGACGAGCAACAGGCCGCGTTCGGCGCTGGTGAGGGTGATGAAGGCATCCAGGACAGCTTGCAGGGTTTGCCGCCAATCGAGCGAGGCGTAGATGGGCCGCGACACCTCGTAAAACAGACCGAGCTGCGCGCTCTTTTCAAGCATCATCTCGGTTTGGATGTGTTGTACCATCGTTTCCCAGGCTTCGAGGTATGGCTCCAATGTTTGGCCTGAAGCGCCGTTCTGTAATGCCTGACGCTGTTCCCGAATTTGTGTTTGGAGTTGCGTCAGCATTTCGCGTGCCTGATAGCTGTTAATCTTTATCTTTTCCATCGGCATGCCTCTCAGTGTAAGGTGGAGTTGGGGGAGCTGCTGACCAGTCCCAGAGCCAGAAGGCCAATCCGCCCCACGGTTGTAGCGGTTCGAATAAGGCATAAATATCCTTTGCGGTGACGGGGATGCTTTTCTGATGTTGGAGGATGCGTTGTTGTGCGTAGGCGTCGGTGGGGATGTAGTCGTAGCGACCCAGGCTTAGCATGACCAGTCCCATTGCGGCGGCATTCAAACCCAGGCATTGGGATAGATGGGCGGTAAGCTCTTGTAGGGGAAGATCGCTTTCTGCAAGAGCGATGAGGTGTTTTTCGTCGTCGTAAAAAATGCCGGCGATCTCCATCAGTTTGTATGCGATAGCCGGTTCGAGGACCTCGTCCAATACATCTTGCTCCAGGAGGATTTGCTGTGGCGTGGGGAAAGCATGGCGTGTGGGGTTACTTGGAAGGGGATCGCCAAACCGATCCACCAACCAGGTGATGTACGGCCCATATACATTTTTGGCTCCCATCGTGAAGATGACCGCTTTGACGACATCCTCGAAAAGCGTGGCCCCGCGCAGAATCTGTGCCCCGTCCTTCAGAACGGACTCCAATCCCTGAACGTGACGTGCGACTTCTAAAAAGGGTTGCAGGTTCTCTCCAAGTCGCAACATACGCCATACTTTGTGGCTCACTTCTTCGGTCTCTTTTCCCCCCAGGCGTTCGTGCGTTTGAATGAGTAACCCTGCCGGGACTTGCGAAATGCTTAAATCAATCGTGTCCCCCGATTCGAGCCGCTCCACACGATTCAGGTGATCTTTGGCGCGGTTGACGCTAAAAGGCGGCTGAAGCAGCCATTGCGAGCGACGAATCACCTGCGTCAGCGTAAAAGTATCCGGTGGCGTCAGAATCCAGTGCATGTTTTCCCCCTGTACGCTACCTAGCATACCACAGATGACGCCGCTTGGGGGTTTCAAGCAGGTTACGATTGAGTTAAAAAATGTTGTATGCTTTCAAACGTAAAAACGGGCGGAACACCGGTTCCGCCCGTTCTCGAAGAGGACAAACCATTTATTTATTTAAGCCCCGCGAGTTCCAGGCCGCCGTTCAGCACAGCAGGGACAAGCTGCGGATCGGTCACCTCACAGTAGACGCGCACAATCGGTTCGGTGCCGGAAAAGCGGATGAGCACCCAGCCGTGGTCGCCCAACTCATATTTGTACCCATCGAGCGTCACAATGCCGGTGACCGGCAGGCCGGCGATCGTTTCCGGCTTTGCCGCATTGAGACGCGCCATCGCCATTGGGCGTTTCTCGGCCGGGAAACGGGTGTCAATGCGATCGTAGTAGTAGGTCTGCCCCAGCTTTTTGAACAACGTCTGTAACAATTGCGCCGGCGTCTTGCCCGTCTGGAGCATAAAATCGAGGAAGTACAGGTTGCCCAAAATGCCATCGCGTTCGGGGACGTTGCCCCGGAAGGCATAGCCGCCGCTCTCCTCGCCGCCGATGAGCGCGTTGGTCTCCAACACTTTGGGAGCGACGTACTTGAAGCCTACGCCGGTCTCGTGGACATCTACGCCGTACATTTCCCCTAGCCGATTCAGCATAGAGGTGGTGGAAATCGTTTTGACGATGGCTCCGCGTTGCCCGCGCACTTCCAGCAGGTAATATGCCAGCAGCGCGTAAACCTGGAGCTGATTGATATAGACGCCGTTTTCATCACCGATGCCCATGCGGTCGGCGTCGCCGTCCATGATGAGGAGCACATCGGCGCCCAGTTCTACGGTACGCCGCAACGCTGCATCAATATTGGGGCGAATTGGCTCGGGACGCTGCATCTCCGGGAACAGGGGATGGCGTTCGGCGTGGATTTCCCAAAGTGTGTTGTTGCCACCGCTCAACAGCCGGGGAAACCACCCTGCGCCGTTGCCCCACATCGGTTCCACCAGAATTTTGAATCCGGCATGGCGCAGTTTTTCCAGATCAATGAGCGTGCTGAGGTGCGCGATGTAGGCCGGATCGGGATTCCAACGTTGCACCAGGCCCGCCGCTTCCGCATCGTGGATGGCGAGACGGTGCACACCCTCGATGGGGGGGATGGCCTCTTCGATTTCAGCCAATCCTTCCGGCGGTATCGCGCCGCCATTGGGATCGCGCACTTTGAAGCCGTTATCCGTTGGCGGGTTGTGGCTGGCGGTGATGTTGATGGCGCCGCCGGCCTGCCGTTCAATGACGCTGTAACTGATGACCGGGGTGGGGGTGTTGTGGGCGGTAAGCCACACGCGGATGCCGTTGCCGGCCATCACTTCGGCGGCTGCCGCCGCGAAGTGCTCGCTGGAAAAACGTTGATCGTAGCCGATCACCACCCCGCGTTCTGCCAGGTTATGGTTTTTGAGGTATTGGGCGAAGCCCTGTGCCGCACGGCGCACATTGTCGAACGTGTAATCTTCGGCGATACGGGCGCGCCAGCCATCAGTACCGAATTTGATGTCACTCATAGTGTTTTGTCGGCTCCTTTTCTTCTTCGAGTAATTTCAAGTCCGCATCTACCATCATCTCGATAAGTTTCTTGAAGGTGACCTGGGGTTCCCATCCGAGCTTTGCGCGTGCCTTGCGGGGATCGGAAACCAGCAAATCTACTTCGGCGGGGCGCATAAAGCGTGGGTCTTGCACGACGTAATCGCGCCAGTCCAGCCCCACGTGCGCGAAAGCCACTTCGCACAACTCCTGTACCGAATGGGTCTCGCCGGTGCCCACCACATAATCATCCGGTTCGTCCTGTTGCAACATCAGCCACATCGCGCGGACATAGTCGCCGGCGTAGCCCCAGTCGCGCTTGGCATCCAGGTTGCCCAACGCGAGCTTGTCTGCCAGCCCTAACTTGATGCGCGCCACCTGATAGCTGACCTTGCGGGTGACGAATTCCAGACCCCGACGCGGACTTTCGTGGTTGAACAGAATTCCCGAACAGGCAAACAAATTATAAGATTCGCGGTAGTTCACGGTGATCCAGTGTCCGTACACCTTGGCGACGCCGTAAGGCGATCGCGGATAGAAGGGCGTGGTCTCGCGCTGGGGCACTTCGCGCACTTTCCCGAACATCTCGCTGCTGCTGGCTTGATAGAACCGGATGGTCGGGTCCACGGTACGGATGGCCTCCAGCATGCGGGTGACCCCCAACGCCGTGACTTCGCCTGTGAATACGGGCTGCTGCCACGACGCCGGCACGAACGACTGCGCCGCCAGATTGTAGACCTCTTGCGGGCGATAGTCGCGCAGCGTGGCGATGAGCGAGCCTTGATCCAGGAGGTCGCCGGAGACCAGCGTGATCTTGTCCTGGATGTGGTGGATGCGGGTAAAGGTCACGGTGCTGGTGCGGCGCACCAACCCGATCACGTCATAGCCTTTTTCCAGAAGAAATTCGGCCAGATACGAGCCGTCCTGACCGGTGATGCCGGTGATCAACGCGCGGCGGTTAGCCATACAAATCCTCCATAGGTATAGGGATTAGGGATTGGGATTGGGGTATTGCCCGGTTCCTGGTCCCCAGTTTTAGAATGGGATCTCATCCTCATCGAAGTCGCCGAAATCCTCCTCATCCTCGAATTCGTCATCAAACTCGTCACCAAAGAAATCCTCTTCCCAGGTATCGGGGTCAATGCCCTCGGCTTCCAGGTCGCCGCGGATGAGTGCAAGGGCGGCTTCGCAGTAAGCGGCCTTCTGGGCGAGCTTGGCCTGTTTTGCTTCGGTGACACTCAACGCTTTGTTGATCCCGGCGATGAGTTTCTGCCAGTGCTTGCGCTCTCTGTCATCTTGTGTGGCATCGTAGAGGCGTTGCAGGACATCACGCTCATAACGCTGACGTTCGAGATTGTACTCGATCTCCTCCATTTTCCATTGGATGTCGTGTAAGGCGAACTGCCACTGTCGGTAGACGCCGATTTTCGCCGTGGCGGCCTTATCCTCTTCCATCATCATATCTTCTGCCACTATTTCTTCGCTCATTGCTTTAACCTCCTGTTGTGAGCTGTCGCCATTCGTCCAGAACATCCTGGACGGTTTGTGCAAAGGGGATTTCCGGTTCCCAGCCGGTATCGCGCCGCAATTTTTCCGCACTGCCGTAAATGATGGGAACATCGGCGGGGCGATAACGTTCCGGGTCAACCTCCACACGGATGGGAACGGTCGCCAGGGCCGTCAATTGCTCCACCAGTGAGCGGATCGTGCGCGGCGTCCCCGAAGCGATGTTATAGACTTCGCCGGGCACCCCGCGCGTCAACGCCAGATGATAGGCGCGCACCACATCGCGCACGTCGGTGAAATCGCGGGCCGGTTCCAGGTTGCCCACATACATCACCGGCGTCTGTTTGCCGGCTTCGATCCCGGCAACCTGTTTGGCAAAGGCCGGCAGCACGAAACGCGCCGATTGCCCCGGCCCGACGTGATTGAAGGGGCGCATGCGGATGACGGGCAGATGATAACTGATGAAATACTGATACCCCATCACGTCCTGGGTTACCTTGCTGACGCTGTAGGGGTTCTCCGGACGCAAGGGATGATTTTCGGTCAGCGGCAGGTCGGTAGCAGCGGCTCGCCCGTATTCTTCGCCCGAGCCGATAACGAGCATGCGCGGCGCGATTTTGAGCGCCACGCAGCCTTCCAGCAGGTTAAGTTGCCCACGGATGTTATTTTCCAATGTGCTCCACGGGTCCTGGTACGATGTGGGGATGTGAGATTGTGCCGCCAGATGGATGATGTACTCTGGCGGGGACTGACCGAGCAGGGCATACGTGGCTTCAACGTCGCGCAAGTCCAGGAAGCGCAGTGTCTCGCGTTGGGGATCGAAGGGGGCAGGTGGCATGTCGGGATAGCTCGTGCCGATGATGTCCCAATCGGTGTGCGCGAGGAAATAGCGCCGCAAATGGTTACCGACGAATCCTGTGGCTCCGGTGATGAGAATACGCATTGTTCTTTGTCTGGCTGTCACTGGATATAGTTATGCCGAAATTATACCGGGTTGGAGATGAAAGTCAAAAGAACGCTTCGAAGCGGTTGGAATCGTTCTTTTACACCCCACTGTATGCATTAAATCCGCCATCCACCGGCACAACCACCCCGGTCACGAAACTGGCTCCATCGGAGAGCAGCCACAACAGCGTGCCGATCAAATCCTCCGGCACGCCGAAGCGGCCCATTGGGGTATGGTCAAGGATGGTCTTACCACGTGCGGTGAGGTTCCCCGTGCCTTCTTCGGTGAGCAGGAAGCGGTTTTGCTCGGTGAGGAAAAAACCCGGGGCGATGGCATTCACGCGGATATGGGGCGAGTATTCCTGGTTCATGTGCACTGCCAGCCATTGCGTGAAGTTGCTGATCGCTGCCTTGGCCCCGGAATAGGCGGGAATGCGGGTGAGCGGGCGAAAAGCGTTCATAGAGGATATGTTGAGGATGACGCCCTGTTTTTGTTCTGCCATCAACTTGCCGAAAACCTGGCTTGGCAGCAGCGTGCCGATGAAATTGAGGTTGAACACCCACTGCACCGCGTCGGCCGGCAAATCGAAGAACGAAACTGTCGCACTGGTGCTGGCCTGCGGTTTGTTGCCGCCCGCACCGTTGATGAGGATGTCCACCTTGCCGAACGTCTCCAGGACCACTTGGGCTGCCGCTTCGATGCTGGCTTTGTCCAACACATCGCACTTGATTGCAACGGCCTCGCCGCCTTCGGCTCGAATATCCTCCACAACCCGTTGTGCTGCCTCGACGAAGAGATCGAGCACGGCGACTTTGACGCCGACGCGCCCCAATGCCCGGCTCATCGCTCCGCATAAAACGCCACCTCCGCCCGTCACCACGGCGACCTTGCCTTCCAGGCCGAAAAGTTTGTTCAAGTAAGTTTTGTCCACTTTAAGCTCCTTGTTGATGGGTAGACAGTAGCCGGGGTTTCTTCCCCCGTCTACGATTTACCGTTTACTGTCTACAGTTTGTACGCCCGTTTCGCCAGCCGATACGCCAGGTCGAGCACCATTTCCCGTGCATCGTCCATATCTACGATGTGGCGGACGACCAGGCCGGCGACCCAGTTGGCGCCGGCGCGCCGCCAGACGTCATGCCGCGCAGGGATGGAGGGGAAGGCGCGCGTGTCGTCGTTGAAGCCGGCGGTGTTGTGCAGGCCGGCCGTCTCCATCACCCGCTCGAAGTAGCGGCGCATGCCGGCGAGGCTGTCGTGAAACCACCACGGCGGTCCCAGTTTGAGGGCGGGGTAATGCCCGGCCAGCGGCGCTAACTCACGGGAATAGGTGTCTTCGTCCAGCGTGAAGAGCAGCAGCGTGAGCCGTGTGTCGTTGCCGTACTTCGTCAGCAGGGGCCGCAGGTTTTGTGTGAATTCCGAGGCGATGGGGATGTCGCAGCCCTTGTCCGGGCCGAAACGCGCGAAGATGGCCTCGTTGTGGTTACGGAACGCGCCGACGTGCATTTGCATCACCAATCCATCTTCGATGCTCATGCGCGCCATCTCCATCAGCATGTGACCGGTGAACTGCGTCGCATCCTGCGGCGTTGCCTTGCCCTGGAGTGCCCGTTGGAAAATGGCATCGGCTTCGCGCGGTGAGAGTTCACCCGTGTAGGCCGTCAATGCCGCGTGATCGGTGGCGTGCGCGCCCATCTGCTTGAAGAAAGTGCGGCGTTCCTCCAAAGCGCGGATGAGCTTGCTGTAACTGTCCACTTCGTAGCCGACGGCGGCGCCGAGCGCGTCCACGTTGGCACGCCAATTGGGTGCATCCAGGTTGACGACGGCGTCGGGACGGAAGGTGGGGAGCACGACCCCGCTCCAGCCGGAGTCGCGGATGGCCTGATGATGCGCCAGGTTGTCACTTGCAGCGTCGGTGGTGCAGAGAACTTCGATATTGAAACGCTCGAACAACTTGCGCGGCGTGAATTCGGGCGAGGCCAGTTGTGCGGCGATTTGATCGTAGATGGCTTGTGCCGTTGCTCCGCACAATTTCTCCTCGACGCCGAAGACTTTGATGAGTTCTTGCTGGAGCCATATCCCGCTTGGCGTACCACGGAACAGATGGAAGTTTTCGGCGAAGACCTGCCAGATTTCGCGATGATCCTGCTCGACGGGACCCCCGTCACGGCGAGGCACGCCCAACGCTTCCAGCGGAACGCCCTGCGAGTACAGCATGCGGAAGACATAATGATCGGGGATGATGAGCAGGTCGGCCGGCGTGCCAAAGCTGGCGTTCTCCGCGACAAACAGGCGCGGGTCTACGTGTCCGTGTGGACAAACGAGCGGCAGGTCGGCAACCGTCGCGTACAACTCGCGGGCCACCGCTCGTTGCCCCGGCTCGGGGTCGAAGAAGCGATCTGGATGCAAAGTCCATTGTGTATCGGCCATAGTTTCCTCCGATGTGAAAGTTGGCGCGGTATAACGTTCAGACATTCGAGCGTTGGAACGTTCCAACGTTAAACGACGCCAGGTGTCGCTGGAAATGCCGGTCGAGGAGGGCTTCATAATCGGCGGCGTGTTCATCCAGCAGTGCCATCAATTGCGCGCGGTAGGTATCGAGCACCGAGCCAAACGTCACGTGCAAGATTTGCCGTGCGTCGAACTGGTTGAGCAGGTCGGGTAGTTCCGCATCGGTCAACGCTTCCGGTGCGGGGACGTTCGCCAGACGCGCCGAGACGTGATAAGTGGCCCGGTCGGTCTCGTAGCGCCCGATGGCGAAGGTGAGAATTTCGCGGAAGAACGCCGGCGCAACCTGTGCTACTGTCCGCAATGCCTCCAGGTAGCTGGTGCCGGCGGTTTTGAGGTGCACCAGTCCACCCGTCAGCCGTGCAGCGATGGGGTAGACGGAGAATTTGTCCGAGCCGGAATGGAGGCTGAGTTTGTACGGCCCCAGGTTCCGTGCAATGGCGGCGTGGCGGGCTAAAGCCTCGGTGAGGGCAGACAGGTCGCCGATGTAATCTACACCTTTCTCGAAGCGTCCCACGAAGCGCGGCGCCAGGCTCACCCACTGCACACCCAGCCGCCGTAGCTCCAGCGCGATGAAAAGGTGTTCCTCCGGCGAAGTCGGGGTATCCGTCTCGTCTACGGAGACTTCGAGATCGAAAGGCCGGTCGCCCATCCGCCCGACAATGTGTCGGTACATCCGTGCGGTATGGGCGATGGCGCAGCCATATTTGGCGGCGGCGCGTTCCAGCGTGTCTCGCTCGAGGGCCAGGGTAAAGTCGCCAACGGCGAAGGTTTGCCGACAATAGCGATTGACCAAAGCCTCCGGTGTGTCGTCCAGTGCTTCCCAGGGCAGCGCTGTGAATTTCGCGTGCACCACGTCCGTTGGCGCGGTATGCGCCTCGTTATCTACGTGCGCGCCGGGGTCAATGGTGAAGAAGGTGTATCCGGCGTCTATGAAAGCATCGGCATCGTCGGGCGTTTTAAGGTGATCGGCGTCCGCACCCCACGGAGCACGCCACCCCATTTGGAACAGTCCCCACATCGCATCATCCAGCACTTGCTGCGGGCTGCGTCCGGTGCGGGCGTTTTCGCGCACCGATTGTTGGGCGAAGATCGGCGCGATGTCGGGATAGCGTTCCGCTGCTTTGACGTGGCCCGGCGTGGCCACACCGAGCCGGTCGCCGAAGCCTGCCGAGGTGTGCAATCCCAGTGGTGTGGGATTCAGCCACGGCAATTTATCGCGCAGTGCGGCGGCATTGGCGGGCGTGAGCGGGCAGAGGAGGACGTTTCTGTACGGCGCGCCGGAGAAAGCTGCCGTTGCCTCTTCATGGCCCAAGACGATCAGATAGCGCGTGCGGTCGGCTTGACGACGCGCGAGGCTGTAGTTCACGCCCGCATATTCAACCGCGGATTGCGGGTATGTATCGAACCCGGAAAGCGTTTCAAAATTCATTGCTCAATTGCCTCCTTTCCGAAAGACTGATGGAGGTTCGCACGATTTGCGGTTAAAGTGGAATTCTTTTCCCCAGATGTTTGCTCATCACTGCATCGAGTTGTGGGTGGACGAGGCAGTTCTTGAAGGCAAACGATTGCAGGATGCGGTCGAGTTCGGCCTCCGAAAGCCCCTTGAAGAGTTTGACGTAGGGGATTTGCAGCAGCGCGCCGATGAAAGTCGCCATTGTCGCCTGCGTTAGATACCGCTCGATGCCGTTTACGGTGATGTCTTCATCGCCCACCGTCTCGACGATTTCGTGCGCCAGGCTGTGGACGATTTCTTTGGCCGGTGTGGTCGGTAGCCAGCTCATCCAGAAGTCACTGTTGAGCAGGCGCTTGGCTTCCAGACTGCTTTTCACCCGCTGGATGTATTCGGATTCGGGGTTGAGATACACCCAGCCCATCACGCCGACATCTTTGTAGGTCCAGGTCGTCCAGTGAACCTGGTATTGCTCGAAGACGCTGATTTGGTCGTCCAGTGCCCGCATACGGTCGGGGATTTCGGCGGCGCCGCCGTTGTAGGGACTGCCGAATTCGCCGACCCACAGGGGGACGTTGTATTTTTGCATGAACTGCGTTCCCTCGTGCGCCAGGAACGTGGCTTCCTGCCATTCGCGGTTCCATTCGGCGCTGGGGTAGGGGCCGGGGCCAAAGCCGGGCCGCGTGTAATTGTGGCTGCTGTAGACCAGATTATCGGCAAACGGCGCATCGAATTTGGCGAAACGGCTGGAGAAGTTGTCGCCCTCCAGGATGATGATGTGATCGGGGTCCACGGCGCGGATGGCATTGACGATGCGGCGATAGATGGCGTTGATCTTTTCCCATTGGGGTTCGCCCATGCCGGTTAGCCGTCCACGTGAATCGCCGGTCTGTGGCTCGTTCATCACATTGTAGCCGGCGATGGTCGCATTGCCCTTGAAGCGTTCCGCCAGGCGTTCCCACAGCGCCACAAAGCGATCCTGGAAGTGTGGATGTTGCCAGAAAAGCGCGTAGCGCGAGGCGTTATCCGAGTGCCAATCGGTATTCTGGTTGCCCTGGACGGCGTGCAGGTCGAGGATGACGTAGAGGCCGTGTTGGGTGCACCAATTGACGACCTGTTCCAGCCGCGCGAAACCGCTTTCGCGGTAGGTGAACGGCTGATCATCGCTCTCGAAATGACGATAGTTGAGCGGCAGCCGCACCACGGTCGCGCCGCGCGACTTCATGAAGGCGATGTCATCCTCGGAGAAGAAATAATCGAGTAGCCGTTCAAAGAAGAAATGTGCCTTGTCCGGCCCCAACGCTTCGGCCATTCTGGCGCGCAAGGCATGCTCTGAGCCGGGGTAGCCGTTGATGAAGTTCTCCATATTCATCCAGCCCCCCACGCATGTGCCCCGTAACCGTACTTCCTGGCCTTTTCCATTGACGATTTTTCCGTTGTGAACTTGTAGTAAATCCATAGTGCGCGTGTCCTCCTGATATTGAGTTGTTAGTCATTAGTCGTTAGTCATTAGTCATTAGTCATTAGTCGTTAGTCATTAGTCATTAGTCATTAGTCGTTAGTCGTTGGTCGTTAGTTGTTGGTCGTTAGTCGTTGGTCGTTAGTCGTTAGTCGTTAGTCGTTAGTCAATTGACTACTTGTATGCAACTTGTCGAGCGCGGCATGTACACTTTGGGCATTGACCTGCTGCCGGGTGACATCGTCCGGCGTGATCGGGTGGTTGCTGTAGCGCGCTTCTACAAAAGCCTGGGTGAGCGCACTCAGTTCGGCCTGCGCCTCTGGCAGAGTGGGATCGAGTGCGCTTTGGTACTCATAAGGCGTCTGGCTATCGTGGCGTGGGAATCCTTCCGCGCGGGCATGATCCAGCGTTTCCAGGTAATAGTATAACATTTGTTCGCGCAATGCCTCGCGTTTACGGCGGACGGCGACCGTCTCCCGATGCGTTCCCTTCCGTCGCAAGAACGAGAAATTGAGCGCGAGTGTGGGTAATTTTCGGCGTACCTGACGCCGCAGGTTGCGCCACCACAAGCGCAATGCGCGCCACCAACTCCGCGCGGTCTGGATGATCTTGAAGTTTGTGAAGGCGTGCCCAAGCTCCGGGCGATCTTTGAAGTAACTGTAGACGACATAGCCGATAGCACCGAGGGCAACCACCCAGAAGACAATCGAACGCAGGATGGGTAGCCACAGCAGGGGCGTGCGGGACGACGGCTCAATGTCCGGCGGCAATGGGCTGGCTTCCGGCAGAGAGGGCAATGCTACCGTGGAATCGGATTTGAACAGCAGGGACATCAGCAGGTTGAACAGCGTCGCAACCCCTGCATAAATCATCATCGCCAGATAGCCGATTGCTGTGACGATGTAGCCGACAATGTCGAACAGTCCCAGGGTGTAGCGGTTGGGGAGCACGAAGGCGATGAGCAGGGCAATGAATAGAGAGATCAGGCAGTATTTCAGCCACGCTTTTTGCAAAAGCTGACTGATGCGGTAGTGCTGTTGTTCCCACAGACGGCTCTTCCAAACGCGCCGCACCTGCCCCAACATAGCCATTCCTAAAATGAAATACACCAACACGTTCAGGGCCAATCCAGAGATGGCCGGGCGGTCAGGATGCAACATCGCTGTGATTTCGATGCGTGCCATACCGCTGATGAGGAGCAGGAGCATCCCACCCCACAGGAAGCGCCGGTTGAGGCGCTCCATCGGGCCGGTTTCGCCACGATAAATCTCAGGATCGGCGACGGCTTCCAGGTCGCGGGCTGTGTGCGCCGCCGAAAACCACGCCGCGCAGGCGAGTGCGAAAGCGACCAGGGTTTCCAGATCGAAAAAACTGAACGGGTTTGTGGGCCAGTGGCGGATATCGTCCCAGATTTCCGGCAGCGTATTGTCCAGGTAGGTGGCGATTTTGAGCAGCAAGAAGATCATCGCCAGTTCTAGCCGCCGGATGCGTTGCCGATCTGCGGCGCTGCCGTACCGTTCGGAAGTGATGCGGTATGTGGCGTGCCCCACGAACGCTGCCAGAATCGGGATGATCAAGAAATAGGTCCCATTCCAGGTTGGCGCAATCCGGCGCAGCAGTTCGGTGACGGCGAACGCGATGCATCCTACCATCAAGCCGACAATCAACGCCGGCAGCCTGTTATGTCTGTACGGATTGGAAACCGGCGCGGTACCCTGGGTTTCGATGTAGGCGTCAGCTTCGTGGATTTGAGGGACGGGCTGGTTCACAGGAGTACCTCCAGTTCGGTCTCGCGCCACACGCGATAGATGGGCAACTTGTCCGTGGCGATCTGACGCAGATGGTCATCCGGGGCCGGCGGCATGATGAGAATGAGCGCGAGGGCAAACCCTGCACTGCGCAAATAGGCCAACGTCTCATAGAGCGTCGCGCTTTCACTGCCGCTAATGACGATGATGGTTGTGCCCCACGAGAGGCGCGCACTTTCATGGCGCAGGAATTCGGGGAACGGCAGCGCCGGCGTCGGGGTCGTCTGCGCGCGCGCCAACACTTCGAGGATGTTCATCAGATGCGCGCGTTCGCGGCGTGGCGGCAAACTGAAGGTCTGGCTGTCGTTTTCGAGCGGATCCACAGCCTGGGTTGCCAATCCCACGGCCAGCCTCTCGTGGATGATGATATGGTTTGCCAGCGATGCCGCGGTGACGATCGCCAGTTCGCTGGCGTCGTAGAAACGCCGTCCGGCGTAACTTTCCTGTGCGAAATCCAGACAAATCAGTGTTTCGCGGGCAATGGCCGGCTGATAACGCTTGACGAGCAATTCTCCGGCCCTGGCCGTAGCTGTCCAGTGGATGCGGCGCGGCGAGTCCCCTCTTTGGTACGCGCGCACGCCCATAATGCGTGTGGGGTCCTCGAACAGGGGAGAACGGGCGGGCAAGACTGCCAGCGGCGAGTGTGTCGGCAGGCCGAGTTTCTCCAGCGGCAGCACGCGCGGGTAGATGATGATGTATTCGGGCTTTTGTTTCCAGGTGAGTGGTGGTATGACACCGAGGACATCCCCGGTTTGCATAAATAACGGACCGATGGTGTAGTACCCGCGCCGGTGACCGGTGAGAGTATAGTTGAAACGTTGCGTCTGCCGCGCGCCTAAGGTGATCACCTCGCGGTGGAAAGGCGGCGAGATCAGTTCCACCGGCAGCGAATCCTGGACTTCGATCCAGGGGATGGGCAGGCGTCCGCTGTTGCTCACGATTAACTCGACAGGGATGTTTTCGTCGGGAAAAGCGCGGTTGACCAGACGCCGCTGGACGGTAAGATTGCGCGAGGTTGTGTGCGTCCACACTCGCGCCAACAAATATACCGCTGCCAGCAGATAGACGATGTTGAAATAGAAGTCAATCCGCAGGAAAATGGCCAGCAGGAACAGTATCAGGACAATCCCAATCAGATTTTGCATTGTTTGTCAACGGATTAAGCGGATTTTGACGGATTTTTCACCGGCTGACTTGCTTTTACCGCTGTTGTTCGCCGAGAATGTGAAGAATAACTCGGGTTCTCTGCGGGGCCATGATTACGCGCTTTCCTCCAGGGAGAGTGTGACCCGTTCCAGGATTTCCGCCAGGATGCTGTTAGCGGTGCGCCCGCGCAACTGACTCTCCGGCTTGATGAGCAGGCGGTGCGCCAGCGTGACAGGTGTGAGCCGTTTGACATCGTCAGGGATAGCGTAGTCGCGTCCTCGCAAGGCTGCCAGTGCCTGCGCAGTTTTGTAAAGTGCCAGCGACCCGCGCGGGCTGGCGCCCAACGCCACGTCCGGGTGGGTACGTGTGGCCTTCACAATGGCGAGGATATACTTCTCCAGCGTCGTGTCCACGTGGACTTCGGTGACGGCATCGCGCAACGTGAGCAGTTCCGCGCCGTCCACTACCTGTCCCAGCGTTTCGATGGGATGTTGCTTGCGCTGATTGCGTAAGATGGCGATTTCGTCGGCTTCTGCCGGGTAACCAAGCGTCATCCGCATAAGAAAGCGGTCGAGTTGTGCTTCCGGCAGGGGGAACGTCCCTTCGTATTCGATGGGGTTTTGCGTCGCCAAGACCAGGAACGGTGTGGGGAGCTTGCGCGTCACGCCACTTGTTGTTACCTGTCCCTCCTGCATAGCTTCGAGCAGGGCGGCCTGCGTGCGCGGCGTCGCGCGGTTGATCTCGTCGGCCAGCAGGATGTTGACGAAGACCGGGCCGGGCTGGAAGTCAAAAGCCCCCGTTTTCTGGTTGAAGACCTCAACGCCGGTGATGTCGTTGGGGAGCAGATCGGGAGTGCATTGCAGGCGTTTGAACTCCAGCCCCATGCTGGCAGCAACCGCCCGGGCAAGCATTGTTTTGCCGGTGCCGGGGACATCTTCGAGCAGCACGTGTCCCTGGCACAACAGCGCGACCATCAACAACTCGATGGTTTCGCGTTTGCCGATGATTACAGTCTCGATGTTCTGGATGATGCGGTCGGTAAATGCAGTGATATGATTCATTGAATCCCTCGTTTTACTCCTTTTGCTCTGTCTCTCCCACCATTGCTCGCAGGGCCTCTTCCAGCGCGGCTTGCTCACGCCCATAGCACGTCCAGTCACCGACGGCAAGGCAGGCTTGCGCGGCTTGATAGTGTTCCCAGGCTTGCGCCGCGAGCGTTTCCAGGTCGCCCGATGGCGTGGTAGGCGTGGATGGAGCAGCCATGCCACCGTTGAGCACCTGCATCAAGGATTCCTCAAGCGTTGGCGTCATAGCGACACGGTCGCCATAAGCGACAATAATGCGTTTAAGCTCCGGCAACTGCCCGGATTCGGCTTCCAGATAGAGCGGTTCGACGTATAGGAATGTGTCTTTGACCGGGATGACCAGCAGGTTGCCGCGCAATACCCGCGAGCCGCGTTGATTCCACAATGAAAGCTGTTGCGAGATGATCGGATCCTGGTCAACGCGCGCCTCGATTTGCAGTGGGCCGTAGATCAGCCGCTCTTTGGAGAGCTTGACGATGCCTAACTCACCGTAATCATCGCCGTCACTGTCGGCATATAGCCAGGCGACCATGTTTTGTTTCTGTTTGGGCACGTAGGGACGGATCAACACGAATTCTGTCTTGTCTGAACCGGGGACGCGCATGATGACGTAGTAGGGTTCCATCGCCTGCTGGGTGGTTTCCACCAGCTCTTGTGGAATATCCCATAGGTCTTCGCGGTTGTAGAACACCTGAGGATCGCGCATGTGGTACGTGGCGTAGAGCCGCGATTGATACAGGAAAAGGGTCTCAGGATAACGCCAGTGTTCACGCAACGCCTGCGGCATGGCTTCGCCGGGTTGGAAGAGATCGGGGAAGATACGCGCGTAGGTGGCCGCAATGGGATCGTGGGGGTCAATCAGGTAGAAGGTGGTCACGCCGGTATAGGCGTCAATGGCGACCTTGATGCTGTTGCGCATGTAGTTGATGCCGCCCACCGGCTCGGAATACGGGAAATGATCGGTCCAGGTGTAGGCGTCGAGCAGCCAGACAGTCCCTGTGACGCCGTTGGCAGTCCTGACGATGACGGGGTAGGGGTCTTCGTCGAACCATAACATTGGCGCGATGGTTTGGGCGCGCTCCAGGATATCACGGTGGAAGAGGATACGGCTGTTGCGGTTCAGCGCCGGCGAAAGGAGCAACTGTGTGCTGCCGAAGCGCGTCGCCAGCAGCGCGCGGCGCAGGAAGCTGCCCAACGCCACGCCGTCAGGGCCGGTGTAGCGCGTATAGACGTTGTTATCGCCCTGTGGATAGTCGAACTCGTCTTCTTTCGCGTTGACGACCACATAGTTTTTGGTCAGCTCACCGAAATAAATCTGCGGGCGTTCGATGTGCAATTCCGGCGCTTCGCTGACCGGCGGAATGTCGCGCACGACCAGATCAGGCAACCCGTCGCGGGTCACTTCGTTGGTGTAGTTCATCGCCACCCCGTAACCGTGGGTGAAGATCAGATGCTGGTTGATCCAGGTTTTGGCCTGATCTGCCAGCTCGTCCACGTTGAGTTCCCGCGCCGCGAGCATGACCTGACGCGGCTGCCCGTTGATGATGTAACGATCAACATCTATGTCGTTGAAAGAATAGTAGAGCCGGATCTCCTGAAGTTGGCCGTAGGTGCGCAATAACGGCCGGTAGTCCCATAACCGGATGTTGCTGATAATGTCGCGGTTGGTTTCGAGGTCTTGCTCCGTGAAAGTGCCGGTTGCCGGATAATTTTGCTCTTTGATGTTGTCCAGTCCGTAAGCGTAGCGTGTGTAGCGGATGTTATATTCGATGTAAGGTTTTTCGAGCATAAATTCGTTCGGCTCAACGGTAAACTGCTGGATGGCAGCCGGATAGCCCGGCCCCAGCGCCGAGACCGCCAGCCAGAAAACGCCGATGAAGAGCAACAGCTTCCACTTGCGGATGAAAGCGTTGAGCACCAGGACTACCGCTGCCGCAAAGAACAGCACCGCCTGGATCACATACAGGGGCATGCGCGCGTTGATGTCGGTGTAACCCGCGCCGAAAACCACGCCGGTTGCAGATTTCAGCAGCCCGTAGCGGTTGAGCAGCCATCCCAACCCGATAAGCACCATCCACAACGCGCCCAGGGCGGACATGTGGAGCGTCGCGGCGCGGGATTTGATCTGCCCGAAAATGGCATAGCGGGCGAGGACGCCGATAAACGTGAGGGCTACCAGCACTTTGGCACGGATCAGCAGCGCTTCCCACCACGGCAGCGTGAAAATGTAGAAGCCGACATCCCGGTGGAAAATCGGGTCGGCGATGTTGAAGGGGACGCCGTTGGTGGCTAACAGATACGCGCGCCACACGCCGCCGAAGGTCAGCCCTATGACGATGGCAACAAAAATCGCCGCAATGGTGAAGAACAGGCGCAGCGGGCGCGTGGAGTAGGTGGTCGGTGGGGCCGGGTTTGGCGTGCGCGTGCGCCCGTTGAACGCGGTTTTCACCGTGAAATACTCTTTCGGCGCGATCCAGTGGGGCACGAAACTCCAGTTCAGCAGCAAGAACAACAGCGCCACCAGCATGGCACTGAGGATCAGCGCCAGTGATGTGAACAGGCGTGTGGTGAAGACACTTGTATAATCCAGGCTCTTGAACCACAGAAAATCCGTATAGAATGTGGCAAATGTCGAAGAAGTGATACACAACACGATAAGAAGCATCAGCCCTATGCTGATCCAAAGTTGTATCTTACGCGCACGCTGCGGTGTTTTGGTCATTGAGTGTTCTCCTGAACCGTTTCGCTACAGTATAGTCCTAAATTCTCAATCAACAAATTAGAGGTAATTGCCAGTTTGTAAGTTTTCTTAACTGTGGTATGATGAACATGCTATGCAAAGCCCGTCCTGTGGACGGGGCGGTTTGTCCAGGTGTACATTCATTCAGGTTCGCGTTTATGGAGGTATGGCAATGGCTAACTTGCTCTATAATTTTGTGGCTCCAGTGGAGGTTATCCTCATGACCCGTGTCGCTTCCGTGACAGCAGGCCCTCAGCCGCCGGGATGATGCTTTGACCGTCATTTCTTACAGATAGACATCCACGTGATGCGCCCTGTGCCCGGTTCCGTTGCGTGCGGAATGGGCGGGCAAAATCGCGGTCAATACGGATTCTCCGGCGAGCGGGCCTCAACGAAGTTGAGGAGGGTTACTTCTATGTAACCCGCAATGTGCAAAAAGCACCCGCTCGCTTTTCGCGTCTCTAGTATAAAAATTCAGGGTTATCAAAAATTCAGGTGGTTGAAATGTCTCAAGAGTTAGACCTAAAACTTTCGCAGAAACTCACATTTGACCTGAAGTCCGCGGTCCATAAAAATCGCCTGGTGGGATTGTGGCGCGTGTTGACCGGCTATCGCTGGTTGTATTTCGGCGCCATGATTGCCATTGTGCTGGGCGCGTTTGTCCGCGTCTATTACTATCGCGTCGTGCAGTATGTGATTGATACGGTGGTGGACGCGGGGATGAATCCGCAGCAATTGCCCTGGCTCGGCCTTTCTTTTGTGGGACTGGCCGTTCTCGAAGGGCTGTTCGCCTATCTGCGCGGCGTGTGGTCCGCAGAAACGGCGGAGGGAATCGCGTTACGGCTGCGCAATTACCTCTACGATCATATCCAGCGGCTGCCGTTTGCCTTTCATGATTATGTCAAGACCGGTGAGCTGATCCAGCGTTCCACATCCGATGTGGATGCCATTCGTCGCTTCTATGCGGATCAAGCGTTGGGTATCGGACGAATTGTGGCACTGTTCGTGGTCAATCTTACTATGCTGCTGCGCACGAACACAAAGATCGGCTTGCTTTCGGTGGTCGTGATGCCGTTCATCGTGCTGCTGTCCTACTGGTTCTTCGGGCGCGTCTCGAAGGCGTATGATCGCTATCAAGACCAGGAGGCCAAACTCTCTACGGTACTTCAGGAGAATTTGACCGGTGTGCGGGTTGTCAAAGCGTTTGCCCGGCAGGCTTACGAGATTGACAAGTTCGACCGCGAGAACTGGGAGCGTTATCGGTTGGGCAAAAAGCTGCTCATCATGCACTCGCTGTACTGGCCCATATCCGATGTGCTCTGTGCGGCGCAGACAATTCTGGTGATGGCGGTGAGCGCGCTGATGGCCCTGCGTGGCGAGATCACCGTGGGGACGTATATCGCGGTGATGGGGATGCTCACCTGGATTATCTGGCCGATGCGCAACCTGGGCCGGCTGATCGTGCAAGTCTCCACCGGGCTGGTTTCTTACCGCCGTGTGGCCGATGTGATCGAGCAGGACCGCGAGGACATCGAAAGTGGCTCGGTGCCGCCGGACACGCGGATCCGCGGTGCCGTCGTCTTCGACCATGTCAGCTTCTCCTACGAACCGATGGAAGTGTTGCAGGATGAAGAGGAAAAGAAGAAGGATGCCGGGCCGGAAAAGAAGGGCGAGCTTAAGCCCGTCGAGGTGTTGCATGACATCTCCTTCCGCTGTGAGCCGGGGGACGTGGTGGCGCTCCTGGGTTCGACGGGATCGGGGAAGACCAGCATCATCAACTTGCTGCTGCGCTTCTACGATTACCAGGCAGGCAGCCTCACCCTTGATGGCATCGAGCTGAAGGAATATCCGCGCAGCCTGTTGCGGCGCAACATCGGCATCGTGGAGCAGGAGCCGTTCCTCTTCTCACGCAGCATCCGCGACAACATCGCTTACGGCGCAGGCCGCGAGGTGACGCAAGAAGAGATCGAGCAGGCGGCGCAGGCGGCGGCAATCCATGACATCATCCTCACCTTCCCACAAGGATACGACACCATCGTCGGAGAGAAGGGGGTGACGCTTTCCGGTGGACAGCGGCAGCGTGTGGCGATTGCGCGCGCGCTGCTCAAGGACCCGCGTATCCTGGTACTGGATGATGCCACCTCATCGGTGGATACCGAGACCGAGGAGCAGATCCAGCAGGCATTGGCCGTCCTCATTCCCGGACGCACTACCTTCATCATTGCCCACCGCATCCAGACGGTGATGAACGCCGATCTGATCGTGGTGCTCGACAAGGGACGGGTTGTGCAATCGGGGACGCACGCCGAGTTGGTTCGCCAACCCGGTCTCTACCGTGACATCTACGAGATCCAATCGCGCATCGAAGAAGAAGTCGTAGAGGAAGTGGAACGCGGGATCACCGTGCCGGAATTGACCTTTAAGCCGGCCGCCATCCCTGCTTCGTAATTCGTAACTCGTAATTCGTACCCGAGGTAACAATGGCACAATCTTATGGATTTGAAGAAGAGGAATTCACGACCAAGTTTAACGGGCGTGTGGTTTTGCGGATCATGCGCCAGGTGACGCCGTACTGGCATTGGATAGTCGGTTTCATTGTGATGATCGCGCTTACGTCAGTGGGTGACTCATACTTCACCTACCTGGGCAAGCAACTTATTGACGAGGGAATTGTCGCCAAAAATACAGCGCGTCTCACGCAACTGCTGATGATCTATGGCGGTTTGACCATCTTTCAGGCGTTCACGGTGTTCTGTTTTGTCTACCTGGCAGGCGTTCTGGGCGAGCGCGTGCAGTACGATATGCGCAAGCAACTCTTCAATCACTTGCAGGCGCTCTCATTCTCGTACTTCGACAAGACGCCGGTGGGGTGGATCATGTCGCGCGTCACCTCGGACTCCGGGCGCATCGCCGACCTGGTGACGTGGGGCTTTCTGGATGTGACATGGGCAGCACTCAACATCATCACTTCACTCACCTTCATGGCGTTCATTAACTGGCGGCTGATGTTGATTGTTGCGGGCATTGTCCCGCTGATGCTGGCGGCCTCGCTTTACTTCCGTCAGCGTATTCTGAAGCAATACCGCGAGGTGCGCAAACTTAACTCGATGATCACCGGCGCGTACAACGAGAACATCGCCGGTGTGCGGGTGGTCAAAGCGTTGGTGCGTGAGCAGAAAAACCTGGAAGAATTCAGTCAGACCTCGCGCGAGATGTATCACGCTGCCTACCGTGCCGCATGGCTTTCGGCGCTCTTCCTGCCCGTCGTGCAGATCATCGGCGCGTTTGGAATCGGCGCGGTGGTGTGGTACGGTGGCCTGCAAGCGCGCGTTGCCGGAATTACCGTCGGGGGTATCCAGGCGTTTCTATCGTACCTTTCGTTCATTATATGGCCGATTCAGGACCTGGCCCGAGTCTATGCGGAAATGCAACGCTCGGTGGCCTCGGCGGAGCGGGTCTTCTCACTCATTGACGCTAAGCCCGATGTGGTGGATCGCGAAGGTGCGTTCGACCCCGGTTACGTGCGCGGCGAAGTGACCTTTGAGGATGTCACTTTCCGTTATGAAGAAGGTAAGGACGTATTGACCGACTTCAACCTGCATGTCGAGCCGGGCGAGCACGTCGCCATTGTCGGACCGACGGGTGGCGGCAAGACCACCATCGTCAACCTGCTGTGCCGCTTCTATGAGCCAACATCGGGGGTCATCCGTATTGACGGGCGTGACTACACCACGCTGACGCAACATGCTATCCAATCGCGTATCGGCGTTGTGTTGCAGACGCCGCACCTCTTTTCCGGCACCATCCGCGAAAACATCCGCTATGGCCGGTTGGATGCGACGGACGAAGAGGTGGAACAGGCGGCGAAAATCGCGCATGCGCACGACTTCATTGTGGAGATGGAGAAAGGCTACGACGAGGAAGTTGGCGAGGGCGGTAACTTGCTTTCGGTGGGTCAGAAACAACTTGTGAGTATCGCGCGTGCCGTGCTGGCCAATCCTGCCATTCTCATCCTTGATGAGGCGACCAGCTCGGTGGACACGCTCACCGAAGCGCGCGTCCAACGCGGTATGGAGGCGTTGATGGCCGGCCGCACGAGCTTCGTCATCGCCCACCGCCTTTCGACGATCAAGCGCGCCGACCGCATCCTGGTTCTCAAGGCCGGGCGTATCGTCGAGGTGGGCACGCACAGCGAGCTGATCCGCGCCCGCGGTCACTACTACGACCTCTACACCCGCCAGTTCCGCCGCGAGCGCGAACAGGTATACGGTGTCGGCGAGTTTGCGGCTGCGTCAGCATCGTAACAGGACGCGGATTGACCGCTGAGAACGGGACACGGGTTGACACAAAGGCTGCATCTGTGAAAATCCGTGTCCCAGTTGTTATCAATATTGCGGTGTCGCCGTGCCGATCTGCACAGGAATCCAGGAGGTTGGCGTGGGGGTGGGGGTTTGGCATAGGCGCGCACGCTCAATGGCATCGTCGGGCGCGTTCCAACGGCGCAACAAGGGTTCGGCTTGGGCACAGGCGGTGGGATCGTTTAACCCTGTCAATGCCAACGCACGTTTGATGTCGAGGTCGCGTGGCGGATCATCGCTGGCGAGGTAGAGGCTGTAGTCGCCCGTTGTAAAGCGTGCCGCCGCCACATCGAAGGCGATCTTGGCTTCATTGTAGGCATGTTGTGCCAGATAGGCTTCGCCGAGTGCGTACCAGAGCGCGGCAGCGCTGTTGGGGTCGGCGCGCAACTGGATGAGCAGATGTCGGAAAGCCGACTCGATTTCCCCGGAGGCGAGCAACGCGGTGGCGCGGTAGTAGAAGCCAAGCGGATTCTCCGGTTCGCGGCTGCTGAACGTCTGGGCCAGGGCCATCAGCGCATTGCTGTCGTTGCTTTGACGCGCGGCGCGCCAACGCTCGGCAAACACATCAGGCGCCAGTCCCGGATCGAGACTTTCGGCGACCCGCAAGGCCTGTTCGGCAACTTTCGGCTCGCCCTGCCGCGCCAGAATCACCCCCAGGAGTGCCCAGGTTTCGGCTTCATCGGCGGCTTCGCGGACGGCGTCCCAGGCGCGCGCTTCGGCGGTATCCAGATCGCCGCGCAAAAGTGCCAGGCGTGCCCCTTCCCGCAAGACATGACCCCGTAATGGACTATCTTCCGGTGTGATGCGGCGCGCTTTTTCCCATGCGGCTTCGGCAGTCTCGAACGCTTCATAATCCAACGCAATCCGCATCACCCTGAGCGATTGGTTTGTTTCGGCCATGGTGGTAGGTATGGGGGTGCTTGTTGGCGTCAACGCGCGGGTAGGGAAGCGTTCCCACGGTGGTGAAGGCTGCATCTGTGGAAGCGGCGTGGATGGCGCAGACGGCTGTTCGCCGAAATTCGCCGAGATAATCCACAACCCAACCGCAAGGATGAGCAACAGCAGGCTGGCGAGCCACAGGCGTCGTGTGCGGCTTGGGATTTTCATATCCGCTGTGCTCTTCGGACGCGCTGATATTTGCGCATTTCGTAGTAACTCATCAATGCCGAGAGCAGTACACCATGTAGCCCATCACGCCAGCCGCCGAGAGTGACGAAACGCCACCAGAAATGGCGCGGAATCTGGGTATACGGGGTGTAGAATTTAGGGCGCACGCCCTTTTGGAGCAAAATGCCCGCGTCGAAATCGGTATATTTGCGTTGCTTGATGACAAACTGCTGCAACGTTTCATAATTGTAGTGGATGAGCGGCTGTTTGAGGTATCCGGCCTCACCGTCGAGCATGGCTTCTTCGTGGACGGCGCGGTTGGGATCGTAGCGGGCACATTCGCGGCGCAGCAGGCGTAACTGATAATCGGGCCACCAGCCTGCGCCGCGCATACGATGTCCAAAGATATAATTGTGGCGCGGCACCCACCATCCGACTTTGTCTCCTTGCTGGATAACCTCGCGGATTTCTTCGGCCAGGGCCGGTGTCGCGCGCTCATCGGCATCCACAAAGAAAATCCATTCTGCCTCGACGCACTCCAGGGCTGCATTGCGCTGCTGTGAGTAATTCACAAAACGGTGCTGGACAACCTCCGCGCCGGCCTGTTGCGCCAGCGCAACGGTGGCGTCACTGCTGAAACTATCCACGATGGTGACACCGTCGGCCCAGCGCAGGCTCTCGATACAGGCTTGAATGTGGCGTTCTTCGTTGAGGGTCAGAATGACAGCCTTGAGCATCGTTTTCAGTCGTCAGTTCTCTCGATTAAGAAATACATTCTCTTGCCCCCTGCCTCTTGCATCATCCCCGGGATTTCCAGGCCGCAACAATCTTGCTGTATGCGGCGTGCCATTCTTCCGTGGAAGCGTCCCTGGCCTTCTTTGCAAAAGAGCGGCGCACCACAGCACCGACCAGCGCGCGCGTGAGCGGATCGCGGTGTTTGCGGTAAAGCCTGGCACGGCTTTCCCAGAGATAGGCTGTGGTCAGTGGACGTGCTTGTTGAGTGCTTGCGCCACCGTAATGGACGACTTTGGCCCCCGGCACCAACCAGACTTCCCATCCGGCTTTGTGCATGCGCCAGGCCCAGTCAATCTCTTCGCAGTACATAAAAAACTGCTCATCGAGCTTCCCGACCTGTGCGATGGCTTCCCCGCGCGCCATCATCGCGGCCCCAAGCGGATGATCAATGCGCAACGGGCAACCGTTCGCGCGGTTTTCGGGATAACGTCCGTTGAAGCGCGTATAGTAGAAACGCTGCGGCAGCCATCCCAGGTCAAACAACGGCTGCAAGAGACCGGGGAAACGAAAGGCACTGGTTTGCAGTGAACCATCCGGATTGAGCAATTGTGGCCCGACAAGCCCCGCGCGCGGATGTTCCGTGAAAAAGTGCAGCAGGATGGACAACGCGCCGGCCTGAATGACAGTGTCGGGGTTGAGCAACCACACGAAATCGGGATACCCCTGCTGCTGCAAACGTTCGAGAATCAAATTGTTGCCGCGCACAAACCCCAGATTCTCCGGGCTGGCTTCCAGATTGACCCAGGGATGGCGCGCGCGTACCATAGTCGTCGAGCCGTCCGATGAAGCATTATCCACTACCCACACCGTAGCGTGGATTTTTGTCCGCCCCAATTCTTCGCGTAGTGATAAAAGGCAGGCGTCGAGCATGGTTTTTACGTTCCAGGAAACGATGACCACACCTAACGTTGGGGTGGGGCTGGCTGATTCAAGCATGCGTTGTCTACGGCTCCCAAATGGTGACGAAGGTTGGGTCCACGCGATTGTTCACCGCTGCGATTTCGACATCCTCGTGGATCAATCCCATCCAGTAGTACAACGGGTTGCGCACCGGCATTTCGACGACTTGTACGCAGCCGGTAACCTCAGATCGCGCGTTGGGGGGCAGATACCAGTATTGACCGACTTGCACGAGGTTCACACCCGGCTGGCCGATGCCCCAGCGGAAAGGATAATTGCGCAGGCTGGTGTCGAAATCCATGCCCACGCGGAACACGCCGGATTCTTCCGACCAGCCCAGCGTATTGAAATTCTGGTCACTCCGGTAAGTCGTACCGGGCCAGGGACCGGTTGTGCGAATGTAGGTGGCGCTGTCATTCTCGACGGTAAGCGTGAAACAGAGTGTATCCGATAGCACCATCGTGGTGACGTTGTACTCTACTGCACCGTTGACAATGTAAGCACGTGGTAGACCGGCATTGACGATTTCCAGCGTGTCACTCACGCTCACACGTTGACCCATCGCATCACGCGCCTCGGCGGAGACGGTGTAGATGCCGTCCGGCGGCGGTTCGCTGCCGGCGTCAATGCCGCCGTCATAATCGTAAGTGTGCCAGCCTTTGGTGTTCGGTTTGGTGCGTTTCTCATCCTCTGGAATGGCATGCATGACACCGTCCGCCCCTTGCAAGTAGACACGCAGGTCTTCCACATCTTTGTCCAATGTCAGGTTAATACGCACCCGGTCATCAATGCCATCCTGGTTGGGCGAGAAAGTTTTGGGGGAAATGCTGAATCCGCGAATGGCCGGTAACTGCGTATCGGCATTTTGGATCGTGAGCGTCCCCGTAACCGTGGCCGTTTCCCCATCCGCGGCCTGCGCCTGGATTTCCCAGGTGTAGATGCCGTCGGGCAGCATGCGCTTGATGATACTGAAATCGTAAGGCGTCTCATTTGGCAAGAGAAACCCATCCACAACGCCGCCGAAATAAACGGTGTAGGGGTCTTCGTTAAGGCTGAGCGGTTTAGCATCACGAAACGTGTAAACCTGGCCGTTGATGTCGTAAAGTCTGATGCTCACCACAGCATTGCGGTTCAATAGAAAAGTGATTTTGGTCAGGTCCGTTTGTCCGTCGGCGTTTGGAGTGATAGTATCCGGTGTCACTGTGACCTTATCGAGCAGCGGCTTTGGTCCGCACGCACTGAGCACAAACGTGAGCAAAACCACAACGCACAGAAAATGTGTGATTTTCATAACTGATGGCCTCCTGGCGGAAGTGTACCAGGGCTTGAACGGTAGTCAAGTCAAGCCCGGCTTCAAGCGGAGCTTCAAGCGGAGCTTCGAGCGGATCGCCAGATCCGCGTTGATCGCCAGATCCGCGTCAATCGCCAGATCCGCGTCAATCGCCAGATCCGCGCTCCTTGAGCTTCAAGCGGATCGCCAGATCCGCGTCAATCGCCAGATCCGCGCTTCTCGACCGCTTCAAGCGGATCGCCAGACCCGCGTTAATCGCCAGATCCGCGCTCCTTGAGCTTCAAGCGGATCGCCAGATCCGCGTCAATCGCCAGATCCGCGTCAATCGCCATATCCGCATTCCTTGAGCTTCAAGCGGATCGCCAGATCCGCGTTAATCGCCAGATCCGCGTCAATCGCCAGATCCGCGCTTCTCGACCGCTTCAAGCGGATCGCCAGACCCGCGTTAATCGCCAGATCCGCGCTCCTTGAGCTTCAAGCGGATCGCCAGATCCGCGTCAATCGCCAGATCCGCGTTTCTCAAGTTGCCTAACTGCCCGTCTGCGTTAAAATAACGGTGGAGGAGAAAAATGCGCACCCGTTTATTATGTCGCGGGGTGCTGACGTTGTTTCTGCTGCTCTCGTTTGTCCCGACGGTGCAGGCGCAAGAAACAACGCCTGACCCTGTCTTAGAATTGATGGAGTGGATGTCCCCTGAAGCCAGAGTTGGACAATTGGTGCTGGTAGCGTTCCCCGGCACCGATGTCTCTGACGCGGCTGAGATTACGACCTTGATTCGTGACTATAAGATCGGTGGTGTGCTTTTACGTCCTCAGAACGGCAATTTTGGCACGGCACGTTTGTCACCATCTGAGGTGATTTCGATCACCAATCGCCTGCAACAAGTGGCATGGGAGAGTTCCCAAATACAACCGCCGCAGTTGCCGGGGGAGGCAACGTCGGTGGCGCCCTCACCGTACATCCCGCTTTTCGTGGCGGTAAGTGCCAGCCTCGATGGCATTCCTGTCACCACATTCATCTCCGATACTACCCCTTTGCCGTCGCCGATGGCATTGGGGGCGACGTGGAATTCCTCTTTAGTAGAGACGGCCGGCGCCGTTTTGGGTGAGGAATTGGCAGCGCTGGGGGTGAACCTGTATCTCGGCCCCAACCTGGATGTGCTGTACACCCCTCGTCCCGGCGATGCCTCTGATTTGGGCGTCAATGCCCTGGGAGGTGACCCTTTTTGGGTGGGTGAATTGGGGCGTGCTTATGTGCAGGGTTTGCACAATGGGAGCCAGGGACGCTTGTTGGTTGTGCCACGCCATTTACCCGGTCTTGGCGATGCCGACCGCAATCTGGAAGATGAGGTGCCAACTGTACAAAAACCGCTGGAGCAACTGCGGCAGATCGAACTGGCGCCTTTCTTTGCCGTTGCGCGTGATGTACCGGGCAAAAGTAATGTTGCCGATGGCTTTCTTGTCACCCACATCCGCTATCGCGGCTTTCAGGGCAATATCCGCCAGGCCACACGCCCCATCAGCCTCGACGCCCAGGCCCTCCAATCGGTGATGAGCCTGGCCGAATTTGCCGCCTGGCGGCAGGGTGGGGGAATATTGGTTTCGGATGACTTAGGGCTGAAGTCTATCCACTATTCTTACGATCCGCGTGGGCTTTCGTTTAATGCGCGTCGTGTGGCGCAAGATGCGTTGACTGCCGGCAACGATTTGTTGATCCTCAACCGCTTTGCTGCGGACCGTGAAGACTGGAAGGCACATTTTGCCAATATACGCGACACCCTGAATTTCCTGGTCGGACGTTACAAAGCCGATGCGACATTCCGTGAACTTGTGGATGATGCTGTTTATCGCTTGCTGAGCATGAAAATGCGCGCTTATCCAAAGAGCTTTTCCTGGGAAGCGGTACAGGTAGCCTCCGAATCGCCTGATGTTTTTGGCGTTGAGCGCACAATAGATGACCAGGTGGCAATCAATGCCTTAACCCGCGTCTCACCGCTTTCGGGGGATGTCGCTGCACCGGCCTTTCGGGAAGGCGACACCATTGTCATTTTTACCCAGGAACGCTATGGACAGCCTTTCGCCGATTATGTACCGGTTCCCTTATTGACGGCCACCGCGTTACGGGAGGCCGTGTTGCGCTTCTATGGCCCCGATGGCACGGCCACCGTTCGCTCTAGTGACGTGCAGGCATTTACCTTCCAGCAGTTGTATGATGCCCTTGCCGTGGATCAAACGTTAACTTTGCCTGAAGGTCCCCCGGCGCTTTCCACGATCATTCTTAATGCGGTTAAAAATGCCCGCTGGGTCGTCTTTGCTACCACCGGTTTGCAGGCCAAAGACCCTGCCAGCTACGCGCTCAAGCTCTTTCTCTCGAAACAGGCCAGTGCTATCACCGGGAACATCGTCGTTTTGGCATTTGGTCCACCTTATGAATTGGACAGCACCGAAATCAGCAAACTGGATTTCTTTTACGCCCTGTATTCTCCGGGATCGGCTTTTGTGGATGCGGGTGTGCGCGCTCTGTTTGGCGATCTGGTGGCCTCCGGTGCTTCGCCGGTAGACATCTCGGCGCTCAACTATTCTATCGCGCGGCAGACTATGCCCACGCCCAACCAGGTGATTGCGCTGGACATTGTGGGACCTACCGGTGAGGTGCTGACGGAGACCGAACGCTCGGAAATCCTCAAGGGCGGCGTGATTAACCTGCGTACCGGGGTGATCGTTGATTCCAACGGACGTCCGGTGCCTGATAGAACACCGGTGCAGTTCATTCTTGCCTATCCCCAAGAGGATATTGAACGCGTCGTCGTTGCCGAAACCCATGGCGGTGTAGCCACGACCTCCGTTACCCTGGACCGCGAGGGACAGTTGGATATTACTGTGCAATCGGAACCGGCGCTTTCCTCGTTGCGGCTTCAGCTTACCATACGTGCCGAAGGACCTATCGAGATTGCCTCGATTGCGCCTACACCCACGCCGACCCCCCCGCCCACGCCGACCCCCACGCCTACGCCCACGCCTACGCCCACGCCGACCCCCACACCTCCGCCGCATCAACTCCCTGAACGGCTCTTTTTGCCGGAACTGCGAGGCAAAGTGCTGTTACGCTGGGGCTTGGGTGGCGCTCTGTTGATCGGTTTGTTGGGATTCTTCTGGGCCAGGCAGCGTAAGTTCGGTATCGTGTTGACGCTGCGCGTGGCACTCCTGGGGCTGATCGCTGGGCTGGCCGGTTACATTTTAAGCCTTATCGTTGTGCGCTACTGGCTGGCCGGCTGGCTGTATAGCTTTGCGGGACGCGAGTATGTGGTTGCGGTGGCTGTCGTGCTGGTTGGAGGTCTGGCTCTTGTGCCGGTTATGATGGTGCTTGGGGCGCGCCAGACGCGGAGCATAGAGGATGAGCTTTAGCATCCTCTTCGGCTCTGAGTCAAGGTGTGACAATAAGGGCGAGAATGAGCAGGATACCTGCGGTTACCAGTAAGGGGATATTGGTCTGTATGGCTGTGCGCCACTCAGGTGTGGTCATCAGCAAAGGCATGATGACCGATTCGCTGGATTCGTGGAGCATGGCCTGAAATGTAGCAACATCTGCCGGTCGCCTATCAGGATGCAGGGCTAGAGCTGCGAGAATAGCGCGCTCAACGCCCGGTGAGATCGCCGGATTGATAGCGCGGGGAAGTACCAGGGCTTCGGGGCGCAGAAATCTTTCCCGTGCCGTCATCGGCGCGCGTCCGGTGAGTAAGTGATACAATGTCGCCCCCAGAGCGTACACGTCGCTGCGGATGTCGGTGTGAGTATCGTCACCGCCGTATTGTTCGAGCGGCGTATAAGCAGCCGTGCCTTGTCCCTGCACTACGGTTACCGTGCGCGCTTCATCGCTGGTGAGCAATTTTACAAGCCCAAAGTCTACCAGCTTGATCAATCCCGAAGGCGTCAACTTGATATTGGACGGTTTGATGTCGCGGTGTAGAATAGGTGGGGTCTGCTCGTGCAGATACGAGAGGGCGTTGCACAGTTGATCCGCCCAGTCGAGGACCTGGCTTTCCTCGATGAAGCGGTTCTCTTTCAACGCCTCCTCGATGATTTCGCGGAGGTCATGGCCGGGCACAAAATCCATGACCAGATATTCACGTCCTTTTTGGGTGAAGTAATCGGAGACTTTGGGCAGATTGGGATGGTCGAGGCGGGCCAGTACCGAGGCTTCCCGGCGGAATTGTTCCTGGATCTGTGTCAGCATATCCGGTTCGATGTCGGGATCGGGAGCGATTTCTTTGACGGCACAAATGCGCCCCGGCAGCAGCGTGTCTTCGGCGCGATAAACTGCTCCCATGCCGCCCTGACCGATTGGCCCGGCGATGCGGTAGCGGCCCTTCAACATCGTTTGTGGCTCGAGCAATTTGACCATTGGGAATAATATAACGCTTGTCCGGCAGCTTGTCAAGAGTTGCTTAGGGTTATCGCATAGGAGGTGTGATGAACGAACAAAGTCCGTATCAGCCGCTTCTGGTGATTTACAAGGGGACTTTGGCCGGCACGCGCTGGCCGCTGTCTCATGAACCTGTCACTCTGGGGCGTGCGCCGGATTGTGATATTGTGTTATCTGAACGGCAAATCTCCCGTTATCATGCGCGTATCGAACATGACGCCGACGGCTATCTCCTACGTGATTTGGGAAGCAAGAACGGCACATTTGTCAACGGCGAACAGGTTCGCGGACAACCCTATCGCCTTCAGGATGGGGATGAGATTTCGTTGGCGACGACCTTGCAGATGGGTTTTGTGGCCGGTGAAGCCACCCTGCCGCTCGAAGATGTTTTTGTGCCCGGCCTGTTGGTCGTGGATGAAGCGTCGCGGCGGGTGCGGTTAGGACGGAAAGAGCTTGATCCCCCGCTTTCGCCGGCGCAATTCGCGCTTCTGGCAATGCTGGTCAAGTTGGAAGGTGCTGTGGTGACGCGCGAGGATGTGATTCGCTGTGTGTGGCCCGATGCCGCAGGCGGGGTCACCGATCAAGCGGTAGACGCACTGGTATACCGGCTGCGTGAGCGTCTGGCAGAACTCGACCCTGATCACAACTACATCACGACAGTGCGTGGGCACGGGTTTCGATTCGATAAGCCATCTTAGTATTTCGCGTAGTCATAAAGGGCAGATCGGATCCTTGTTTCTATGTTTGCATTGAAAAAGAAAATGGCTATGCGAAATCGTCTTGCTGACTTTTTTTGCGTATTTGGACGCTATGTGGATTACGGCATCGTTTTAGCGTTGCTTATTGGCGTCGTGGCTGCCTGGCCTTTTCTGGCTTATGACAGCTTACCCACAGCTACCGACGCCGAGCTGCACATTTTCCGCATTGCTGAAGTGGGTTACAGCTTGAAAGCCGGCAATCCCTATCCCCGCTGGGCGGCGAATTTTTACCACGGCTACGGGTATCCGATCTTCAACTATTATGCGCCCCTGACTTATCACCTTGGAAACTGGCTGACACTGTTTCACCCCGAGCGAGCGGTCGCTGGTGCAAAAGCAATTTTTGTCGGCTCGGCGCTGCTGGGGGCTGTCGGCGCATATCTTTTGGGACGCGAGTTCGGGGGCCGGGGTGGGGGAGTGCTCGGTGCAGCCGTTTTCGCCTTTTCCCCTTATATTATGCTCATCAATCCTCACGTGCGCGGCGACCTGGCCGAAGTCCTCGGATTGGCCTGGGTCCCCTGGACACTCTGGAGTTGGGAACGTTTGTGGGACGATGGGGGAAAGGGAACATTCATTGCGGCGGTTTTTACGGCGTCTGCAACGCTCCTTAGCCACAATCTTACCGGTCTGACTATGCTGATTCTCTTAGTGGCTCTGTCGGTGTGGCATTGGTTGATTGAAGGGTGCGGTAATCGTTTCGGATGGGCTTTGCTCGCCGGTCTTTTGACCGCGGCTTTAACGGCCTATTTCTGGTTGCCGTTCCTGCTCGAACGGCAGTACATTCATCTCAATGTTGCCGGTGAAGGGCATTATGACTTCCGTAATCATTTTGTCCTTTTGAAAGAGCTGCTTGCCCCGCTACGCCGATTAGATTGGCGTGCGACGACCACCAATCCACCGATGACCGCAGGTCCGTTCTCTTTGCTCCTGGCCGTTGCCGGCCTGGCCACTACAGTGCGACAGCGGCCACGTCTTCGACAACTCCTGTTTTATGCACTCGCGGCCTTATTTTGTCTGTGGTTGATCACAACAGGCAGTTATCCCCTCTGGGAAAAGGTGCCGGGGATGCAATTCTATCAGTTCCCCTGGCGTTTCTTGGGGCCTCTGGCGGCGTTGCTTGTGCCGATGGCGGCCTCGCTTGGCAAAATCGAGCTACCTGCCAAACCCTACGCTGCCTTGCTGAGTGGCTGTCTGGGTTTGCTGTTTCTCATCACGCTACCGGGGCTGTACCCCATACCCTGGACATCCGACTTCGGCCCGGTAACGCCGCTCACGTTGATCGAGGCCGAGCTGCGGGGACGCTGGCGTGGCACGACCTCAACCAATGACTTCGTGCCGGCGACGGTCGTGATGATCCCCGGCCCGCAACCATCCCTGCTGAACTCCTACTATCATCCGCCGGTTGACCGCGTCAACCGTTACACCCTGCCCGAAGATGTTAGTGTGACTATTCTGGATGATGTCCCCTGGCATAACACCTTCATCACACGCGCGCCGAAAAAATTCCTGCTGCGACTGTATCTCTTCCATTTCCCCGGCTGGAAGGCCTACGTGGATGGGCAGGAAGTCCCCATCAAGATCGCTAACCCGGAGGGATTCATCACCGTTTGGGTGCCAGAAGGAGAACACCGGGTTATGGTGCGTTTTGAGGACACGCCCCCGCGCAGATGTGGCTGGATCATCGCCGGCGTCGGCGGCGTTATCCTCCTGCTTGCCTTGTGGCGATTTCCCAGGACATCCGAAAAATCGCCGGAGACACCTCCAACATCTGCAGACCAAACAACGTTAATGTGGCTGGCAATCTGTTTGGGATGCGGCGTGCTCTTAAAAGGACTGGTTTTCGACCCTGCCGGTTGGTTTCATTACACGTCACCGCCGGGTGAGGCGTATGCCGCGCGCTACCGGCAGAAAGCCGATTTCGGTGGGGAGATCGCACTTTTGGGATTCGATGTATCGAGCACCCGCTTGCGACCGGGGGACACGCTGGATATCAGTGTTTATTGGAACGCAGAACGTCCTATGACCGAGACGTATCAGTCCTTCGTCCATCTGGTTTATCCTGAAGGACAAATCCGAGCGCAATCGGATCATCTCAACCCTGCCGGTTTTCCAACAAATCTCTGGCCCACAGATCGCTACATCAAAGATCAACATCGGTTGGTCTTGCCCCCCGACGCGCCCGCAGGTGAGTACGCCATTTCTGTGGGGATTTATCTGTTGCACACCAATCAACGCCTGCCGGTGTTGTGGGCCGAATCCGGCGCGCGTGCCGATACGGTGATTCTCGACCAAAAGATTATTGTGCGAGACGCGCACTAAGTCTGTAAAACGAAATGGGGCGGTTTTTCCGCCCCATTTTACTTTCTTAACTTGTGTTAATCGCGCTGTTGCAACGTGCGACGATAGATGTCATCCATATCGTCGCGCCGGCTCTGGCGTTGCTTGTTCTTGCGGTTGCGAGATTTGCGCTCATTGGACATCGCTTGCGCTTGCTGGAAAGCGATTTCCATAGGCGAGAGGATGGATTCTTCTTCGTCGTCAGTCGCGCCCATATCTTCGGCTTCGAGCTGCATGGTCAGATCAATCTGGCGTTTGCGGCGATCGAGCTTCAAGATTTTCACTTCGACCGTATCACCGAGTTTGACAACCTCGGCAGGATTGCGGACATATTGCCCCATCTCGCGCACGTGCAAGAGGCCGGGGCGTTCTGCACCGAGGTCTACGAAGACGCCGTAACGCTCAACGCGCACAACTTTACCGGTGCGAATTTGCCCTTCGGCCAGTTCATCCCACTCCACTTCAGCCGGCTCAACCATCGTCAGAGCAATCCGCCCGGCTTCAGGATCTACACTTTGCACCCATACTTTGACCTTGTCGCCGACTTTGACCTGATCGCTGACTTTCTTGACCCGCTGATCGGACAGACGGGAAATATGAATCAACCCTTCTCGTTCAAGCCCCAGGTCAACGAAGGCTCCGTAGAGTTCGGTGCGTGTGATTGCACCCTCCAGACACATCTTGGGTTGAAGATCCTTTATTGAGGTTGGTTGTGCTACTTGTTCCGACATCCGCTTACTTGCTCCCTCGAAGATGAAAATAGTGATTGGGGATTCAGGATTGGAGGCCACGATTCTGTTTGCCCTTACTCCCCAATTCCCCCTAAAAATACAAGTTAAAGCCCTTTCGATTCCACCGTTTCTGGATAACAAGGCGTATTATAGCGCAGGTGTGTCCGATGTCAAATCCTATCCGCGTTCAAACTCTTTCCACTCATGCCGGATACGACGCTCGGCGTCGCGTTTGGCGATTGCTTCACGTTTGTCGTATTGACGTTTACCCTTAACCAACGCGATTTCCACCTTGGCCAGTTTGCCCTTAATGTACATTCGCAGGGGAATCAGCGTATAGCCACGCTCCTGGGTGCTGTTCGCCAGGCGCACGATCTCTTTGCGGTGCATCAGCAGCTTGCGCGGACGTTTGGGGTCGTGGGTTTGCTTCCCCGACTGCTCGTAACGCGCGATGTGTACTTCATACAACCACAATTCACCGTTGCGAACCTGCACATAGCCTTCAGCGAGGCTCACGCGGCCGGCGCGGACGGATTTGATTTCCGTACCGGTTAACACGATGCCGGCCTCGTAACGCTCCTCGATGGAGTATTCGTGATACGCCTTGCGGTTGGTGGCGACGACTTTGATTTCACTCACATCAATTCCCCGACATCAAATACTCTATCGCGCGGTCAAGCTGGGGATCCTTCCCGGCCGGCGTCTCTTTGGAATACTCGACTTTAATGTCCGGCTCAAGGCCGTCGCCGTGGATGCTTCTGCCTTTGGGTGTAAACCATCTTGCAATGGTAACGCGCAACTGCGCACCGTCCGGCAGATCATTAAGACGCTGCACAGAGCCTTTCCCAAACGTTTTTGTCCCGATGAGCACAGCACGTCCATAATCCTGAAGCGCACCGGCTACGATTTCCGAGGCGCTGGCACTCCCTGAGTCAACGAGGACAACCATCGGAATATCCTCACCCAGGTCACCGTTGTAGGAATAGAACCGGTGCTCCTCACCTTCGTTGTTCCGTTCAACCGCTACCAACCCTTTGCCCAGAAAAACATCGGCGACTCTAATCGCTTGATCCAGCAAGCCGCCGGGATTGGCACGCAGGTCAAAAATCAACCCTTTGGGCTTGTTTTTGAGCAGCTCTTTCAACGCATCGTTAATACGATCAGTTGCATTCGCATCGAACTCGACCAGGCGGATATAGGCAATGTTGTTATCCAGCATCTTGTACTCAACAACGGGCACTTCAATTCTGGCACGCACGACGGTAATGGTGATAGGCTCTTCCACATCGGCGCGCATGATTTTCAGTACGGCCTCAGTGCCTGCCGGACCGCGAATATAGCCGATGGCTTCGTACAATCCCAATCCCACCAGGGATTGATCGCCTACGGCCAGAACAATGTCGCCGGGGAGTACCCCTGCAGCTTCGGCCGGTTGGCCAGGAATCAGGCTGACGATTTCCAGATAACCGTCTTCGCGCATACGGACCATAGCGCCGATGCCCTCAAACGAGCCGCTGGTATCTTCGTTAAGGATAGCTGCCGCTTGTGGATCAACGAACGAAGTATAGGGGTCATCGAGTGTTTGTAACATGCCGCGAACTGCGCCATACGCCAATGTCTTCCCGTCGGGAACCTCGCCGTAGAATTGTTGATCCAAAAGTTCCAGAACATCCTGTAGAATCTGATAGTCGAAATTCTCCGCAGCGGGAACCGTGGGCGTGCTGGTGGAGGGTGGGGGGGTAGTCTTTTTCGACTCGGGCGCGGGCGTGACCGATGGCGGTATGGGTGTGACCGGTACGGGCTTGGCCGTCAACCGGCCGACAGCAAATCCACCCGCGAAGGCGCCGATCGTCAGCGCGGCAACGATAACAGCAATGCCTACAATAATTAGAGCTTTACGCATCATCTTTCTCTCCTGTGGCGTATTATTTGAGTAGCGCGGATCTCTGATCCGCGCTACTCTAGCAAAAGAACCAGATACCTATTTTATCACAAGTTGACAATTTGTATAAGCCTGCTATAATCTCTTTTGTAAGCGAGAAGGATTCCCAGTTCTAAGATATAGGCCTGGACTCTCGAGTCCAGGCCTGTTTTTTTAGGCCAGGCAGTCTGACTCGGAAAATTTTAGTTTGTTCGATTTTGAAAGGAAAAGAAACTGTGAGTAATCGGGAATTTGGAACTGTGAAGTGGTTCAATGGGGCTAAGGGCTACGGGTTTATCTCCCGTGAAGGCCACGACGATGTCTTTGTCCATTATTCTGCCATTCAGGCGGAAGGCTTTAAGACTTTGGACGAGGGGCAGCGCGTCGAGTTCTCCGTTGAGCAGGGGCCGAAGGGCCTGCAGGCCACCAACGTGGTTGTGGCGAAGGAGTAGTCAGACATGTCGAAGAAGATCTATGTCGGTAACATGAGTTACGACACGACAGAGAGCACCTTGCGTGAACTGTTTTCTGCCCACGGTGAGGTTGTTTCTGTGAGCGTGATTACAGATCGTGATACCGGGCGTCCCCGTGGCTTCGCCTTCGTAGAAATGGCAACCGATGCCGGGGCAAACGCGGCAATCGCGGCGCTGGATGGGCAGTCGGTTGATGGACGTACCCTCAAGGTGAACGAGGCCCGCCCGCCCGAGTCGCGGGGTGGGGACCGTTCATACGGCGGTGGACGTGGCTTCGGTGGTCGCGGTGGTGATCGCCGTGGCGATCGCGGGCGGCGCGACCGTAACGATCGTGGCGGTTGGTAAATCCAGGCCACAAACAAATCCAATAAAAAACAGGAAAGGGCCGGCACTTATGCCGGCCCTTGTCATTGGATAAGGTATCCTAAAGGATGCCTTATTTGTAATAGAACAAAATTTCTATCTCCAAAGCGTCTTGTAGACGCGAATGTCCATCCTGTGTCCTCCGATGCCCAATTCTACGGGCTACGAGATAAAAGTTCGTGTTTCCCGTGCTTCTGTTCCGTCTGAAGACTGCGCCGTGCTTCTGGCGAGGGTCAGCCCTCATATTTTACATAATATATATAGTCGGAAGTTCGGACGGAGTAGTCATTAGTCAAGTAGTCGGTAGTCGTATAGTTGCCTGGTCATGTGGTCTTTTAACTAGTCTTTTAACCACTGATAATCACTGACTTCCAACATCCCATAACGACTACCCGACTGACGACTACCTGACTACTTGACTAACGACTACCCGACTAAACCAACTAACTACGCTTCAGATTTTTGCCCCAGCGATCCTTTTTGAGTAAGGCGGTATCTTGTTCAGGCGTCGCGTCAAGCGGTGGCAACAACACCCGTTCATTGAGCAAGTGTTGTGAAGCAACCAGCACCCGAAATTCTTCACGTTCTTGTTCGAGTTGACGCTGTTCATGTTCAAGCGCGTCATGCCATACTTGCAATTCTTTTTGCCACACTTCGAGTTCTACGGATTTCTCCTTTAGCCTCTGCTGCTCTTCCTCAAGAGCCAGGCGGCGTTTGATGGCCGCGCCGCGCTCCCACCACAGGTAGATGGAAAATAGCACGGCGAGCAAAAACAATACCGCCCCAGCAAGAAACATCAGTGCATCGAGCATGTTTGAAATTCGTTTAATCCGTTGATAACATACGTGACAGGTACAATTCCCCCGCTGTGAAACCACGATCCCGGTAGTAAGGTCGCGTTCCGGCAGCCGCGATGACGGCCAGTTGACGAAACCCGGCTTCGCGAGCCAACGCAGCGGCAGCATCGAGCAGACGTGTGCCCAGGCCACGATGTTGTACTGCCAGGCCACGTTGTCCCAGGGCCTGCGCCGGTCCGTAGACGTGCAACTCGCGCACCATGGCTGCCTCGCGGATCTCAGGGATCGGCAGTTCATCGCGCGGGGCAAAGGGCAATGAAAGGCGCAGGAAAGCGGCCAGATGGCCTGCCGGTGTGAGATACTGCAAGAAATGCTCCTGAGTGGCATCGGTAGCGTAAGAAAGCACTTCCAGCGAGAGCGTCTCAAGGGCCGTATCACCTTCCGCAGCCAGCTCTTTCCCGCGCACCTCACGACAGCGAATACATTGACAGACAACCCCACGTTCTTGCATCTGCGTCTGTACGATCTGCCGCAAATTGCTCTTGGTCGTTCCGGCAACGATGTATTGTGCAGGGATGTCACGCATCAGGCGATTGATCCGACAGTACGGCGGAACGCGCGTTTTGCATTGCACCAGCAGGTCAATCAATGTGTCCTCATCGTATGGAGCGTATTGCCCTTGCTCCCAAAGCGTGTACAAATCTGTACCTTCGACGAGCGCCGTGGGATAGATTTTGATTTCATCGGGACGCAATCCCGGATCATCCCACATTCGCGTAAAGTCGGCGAGGTCGGATTCGGGCGTTGCGCCATACAAATTGGGCATCCAATGTAACACGATCTTGAAGCCCCCCAGGCGCAGCATCCGCACCGCATGCTGAACATCAGCGACTGTGTGTCCACGCCGATTGAGCGCCAGGATGGTATCATCGAAGCTTTGGGCACCGATTTGCACTTTTGTCACGGCCTGATGGCGCAGCGCCCACACCTCTGCCGGGGTGATCCAATCGGGACGGGTTTCCACCACCAGGCCCACGTTGCGATGGGCTGCCGTTTCATTGCGCGCGAGGGCTTCAACGAGGGTCGCGGACTCCGATTCATTCATCGCATCAAAGCAGCGGCGCAAAAACCACTCGCGGTATTCCAGTGGATAGGCTGACCACGTCCCACCCAGGATCAGCAATTCTACTTTATCCGTGGCATGTCCGATTGCCTGTAATGATTGGATACGCACGTGCGTTTGCGCATAAGGGTCGTAATCGTTCTGAAGGGCACGCAAAACCCCCGGCTCCCCATCGAGATAGCTTTTCGGCGCTTCGCGTTGATCCGGGCAGAAAAGGCACGTGCCGGGGCAGGGATACGGCTCGGTCAGCACCGCCACCGGCGCGACACCGGAAATCGTGCGCACCGGGCGACCACGCAGACGACGCTCCAGCCCCTTATCGCGCTTAAGCGCCCCACCCTGCACCAGGCGTTGATAGGCGTCCAGCAGTTGCGATTTGGCATACGTGCCGTCTGCGCTCGGATAGCGTCGCAGCAACGGCATGATGTCATTGTCATCGGCCGGAAGATCACGGATGGCCTGCAACAGGTTCAGGACATTCTCACGCTCGTGGGCCTGGGTCAGATCAATCGTTTGAGGCACCCCACCCTTGACCATATAGCTATTATACCACGCTCCCCAAAACCACGGTCTGGCAATCATGGCTTTATCATTCTTGCGCCGAGGGGAACGCCAGTTCCGTTTTTAGCCGATATAGTTGAGAAACGCGGATCTGGCGATCCGCTCGTAGCTAAATGAGGTCACTGTAACGAAAATGACAAAGCCCTGCCCGTTTTTAGCCGTGTATTGTCACCTGCGCAAATCCGATTATACTCCGCGCTATGCGCGAAGAAGTTGTGCATTTGTTGAACGACCTGAACCGCAAATTCTACGCCGACCTGGCCGCTGCTTTCGCCGCTTCCAGAGGTGAAACAGAACCCGGCCTGGAACGCATTTTAGCGCAGGTGAATCCCGGCGCATGGGTGCTCGATTTGGGATGTGGGCAGGGGCGCGTAGCCGCAATGCTGCCGGCCGATTGCCATTATGTGGGGATGGATTTCTCTACAGAGATGCTGGCACAGTTTGAGCCAAAAGGGACATCTGCGACGGTCCGCTTTGTTGTGGGGGACTTATTGGATTCCGAATGGCCGATTTTGGTCGCCGGTGTTTATGATTGGATTATTATGCGTGCTGTCCTACAACATATCGCCGGTATAGCGCAACGCCGGGAAGTGCTCAAACGTGCTGCCGGCTTGCTTGCGCCGTCAGGGAGATTGCTCCTCGCCAACTGGCAATTTCTCGACGTTGAGCGTCTGCAACGCAGGTTACTGCCGTGGACTGTCATCGGTTTGACCGAAGCGGATGTCGAGCCGGGAGATTATCTTCTCGATTGGCAACGTGAGGGCTACGGCATACGTTATGTTCACCTGGTTGACGAAGCGGAAACGTTACACCTCGCCGCGCATGCCGGACTGCAAGTCGAGACGTTGTTCCGCGCCGATGGACATCACAATAATCTGACGCTTTACGCTGTGTTGCGCGCTACAGAGGGGTTTATCGCCGAGAGCATAGCTACGGTATCCTGACCACTTTGTAGATTGTGGACATTTCATCCTGATAGACGATCTCAAGCCAGCCTTGCTCTACCATGGTCTGGAACTTGGGCAATCCTTCGGGGAGCATATAGGCGCGTTCGTATGGCCCCAGGATCACATAGCGCACGTTGTAACGGTCCAGGACTTTCATAGCCTGCTGGGAATCTATGCCATTGTAGAAATAACGAATGTCCGCCTGCCGCGCTTCGACGGTGCCGGCAGGCATAATCAGACGTTGCTGGACCGAGTGCCAGCGCCACGCCGCCACTGCGGGAAGCCCCGTATACACGCTGATACGCCCACCCCAAAGATATTCACGTTCTCCTTGTCCTTCCATGATGGTAGGTGAACCTTCAACGTTCTCCTGTAACCAGCGGATGACCTGGTCATCGGCGGCAAGGGGAATGCTCGCGCCTTGCTCGTATTGCATCACGTAAGGCAGATAGGCCATACCGTCCAGCGTGTGCGGTGCCTGCTGTGACCAACGGTCACGGATTTTGGCCGGAATTGCCAGAATCGGATACATGGCGGTCGCTGCCAACAGGACCGCCATAGCGCCTGAGACGAGATCGCTGACGGAGTAAGGCACCTTGCTCATAAAGGAATCCTGCTCAATGCGATAGTTATGAATCGCATAATAGATGATGCGCTCAACGGCGACGGCGGCGCTCAGTCCCAACAACATCCACACCTGGAGATAGAACTTGAACACCGTGTTCATCCGCCCGATGTCACCCTCCAGCACGGCGACCTCTACCAACAAGCTCAACACCAGTGCCGTGCCAACCCATGTCCACAGCAGGCGAGTGTGCGGCGTGCTTTGGGGATCAAGGACCAGCAATGCAGCCAGCGCCCCTAACGGAATTACGAGCCAGACAATGGAAACACCGAGGATAAGCAACACCAGCGCCAGAAGCGCCATACCGAGCAAAGCGATACTCAACGGTAGCCATACGCTTATATCCTTAATGACGCGGCGGAACAAAGCTTGCCCACGTACTACCCCGAGCACTATCAAAGGGAAAAGAAATTGTCCATGCATAATCAAATAAATGCCGAGAGGTGTGCGTGATCCCTTCCACGGGCCAAAGGATGTATAAACCGTGGCGTAGTTCACCGTGTAAGGCCGGAAGAACAGTTCCCCCAGGAGGATGAACAGCACCGGTGTTATTACTTTGTAGTAGGGGAAGATAGGCTTGTCGGCTTTGATAGTGTTTTCCGGGTTCTCATTCCCCGGCTTGATCAGGCTAAGCAATAGCGCCAGGCTCATCAACCCCAGGTAAGTCGGCCAATCCCAGGTGTTGGTGGCCTTCAACGCGCCCGCCACCAGCCCGGCCAGTACCAATGTCGCCAGAGGATGTGGGATGCAGTGTTGAAGGTGCGCGAGCAGCGTTTTCTTCTCATCGTGCCGCGGTGGTTCAACGGCAAGTCCCCATTGCAGCGCGATTGCCAACGCCACTTGCGTCAGCGGTAATGCCATCATGTGCGCGTGCAGATCGGCGTACAAGAAAGTGAATGCTGGAAACTCGTTGATCGTGCCCACTTCGCCCGGAGCAAAGGGCATGACGCGCGTCGCGTTCCAGTACCACCACTCAGGGCGAAAGGCCAACGATTGTCCCTGGATAACCACTCTCCACAGCCCAACCAGCGCTGAAACTAACGCCGGATAGCCGGGGATAAGGCTCTCGAATTTGATGTTGCCGATTTCCTCGAAGCCCATGAACAACAAGCGCAGCTCACCCAGGTTGCCCAGAATCAGCACGAGGAACAGCCCGATAAGCCCCGTCCGTCGTCCGCGTTTCTCATCGCCGCCGGCCAGGTTACTGGCAATCGTATAGGCCCCCACCCCGGTCATAGCATAGAACGCTGCGATTGCCAGATTGTAGCCAATACTCGGCACAATGCCCAGGGCCTTGATCAGCGAGCCGACCATCACGAAGCCGAAGTAGTAGTAGTTCATGGTCCCACCGGAAAACCAGGGGTCGTAAGGAGGAAACCACGTGGATTTGATGACGGCGTTGAGATAAGCAAAGTCCATCGGCTTTTCGCCACCACTCACAGGATGCCACAAATCCGGGTTAAGATAGCGCACGTAGCACCAAATGAGATAAAGCGACATAAAGACAATCTCGGTGTAGACTATATCGCGCCAGTGTTCTCGCAGGAAAGCACGGAAAACATCCCGCCGCCGGTAGACAAACAGCCCGGAGATGATGGCCCAGAAGAAAAATACTGCCCACAAGAGCAGTCGTGTATGTGGTAGCCAGTGCAAACTCGCCAGCAGCCAGGCGCAATATGCCCACGCCAGCAATCCTACTGCGCGCGCCAATCCGTACCCGCGATCGCGCAAGGCCGGGAAAGCGTAGTAGAGCCAGGGGAAAGCCACAATACCCAACGCTGTCAACAACATCCACCACACGCTGACGGCCAAAATCTGTGAGCGATTTTGTGGCGCGTTGCGGTTAAAAAGTTTGGACCAGGTGCCGCCGCTTTCCTGTTCGGCGCGCATGCGCGGCGTCATAAATAAAGTGAGCCGCGTTGTACTCTTGTTGCGGGTTGCTTGTAGCGGCGTCATCCAGCGGACATCGCTTAACAACGTTGTTGGCAGTATGGTTTCGGCGCGGGCGCGGGAATAGGCCGGCGTCTTGGCAAAAATCAGCACGGTTGGGTGATCGTAGACGCTGAAGGCTTCTTCGGCCGGTGATAACAGAATCTGGCAAGGACGCGCGTTGGTGTAACGCGGCTTCATCAGCGCGAAGGGGATTTCCTGATCGGGGAACTGACATGGTCCCAGAGATGGGTACGAGACGAATTCCGCCAGCAGCTCGAAGCCCAGGCTACCGTTGAACAGGGCCTCGTAATAGGCCGTGGTGAGCGGATAGCGCATCGGCAGGCGCGGAATCGAGCCGTAGAGCCGATTGCTGGAGAGCACGATGTAGTCAGCTTCGTCCAGCCAGTCAAACAGCGCATTGCGCTTTTCCACCGTATCTTCGTCGTAGAGGTGCATCAGCCCATCGGGCAGGCTAGAATCGGAAGTCAGACCACGATACCAGTTGCCGAAAGCGTCTTTACCGTCTATGCGCTGCGGTAATCCATCGTCCCAATGCTCATTGGCGATGGCCGAGGTATGCAGCTTTACAAATTCGCCGCTAAGCAAAGTAATGGCGAGGTAGTATGTTTTTCCGGCTTCCAGCGGGAGCGGCTTTTCCAATGTCGCCGTGAGCATTTGAAAACCGGAGGCCGGCAAGTCGGCCTCAACGGTAGCTTCGGCGAGTTTGTCATCTTCATAAGGGGACGCCAGCAGAGCGAGGCGGAAACGGCGCGGGCCACCTGTGCCAAACGCATTTACCTTGTTTAGCGTGAGCTGTGTGGCCGTGAGCTTGATTTCCGGGACAAACGGTGTGATGCTTGTGGGCGCGTAATTGCTCAAAATGGTGCCGGGCAATACGGGAACCTGGACCTTAAGGCCATCTTCGGCATAGAGGGTGGCCGCAGTGGGGATGTTGTTGTACATCCACCGTGAGGCTTCAACGCGGGTGAGCGAACGGCTATAAATCTGCAAGAAAGCCGCAGCCCACATCATTGTCCCTATCAACACAATGGCCGGTAATGCCAGCAATACACCTTTCCATAATCTGCGCCAGGTTTTTCCCAATGACGGCCATGCACTTCCCCAACGCGCTCCACGGACCAACGCCCAGGCAGCGAAAATGGTGAATACGGGGTAGACCGGCAGAAGATAACGCATAGATTTGACCCATTGTGTGCCCTGGTAGAGGAAAAACAGCGTTCCCCAGGCCCAGATCAACAAATGTTGCCAGCGTTTTCTGCGGATGATGCGCCACCCCATGATGCCCCAGCCGATCCAGGCCGCGATGCCCAGAGGCAATCCCATGCCCCACACGATCATATTGCGCCCTGGAAAGAGAATCGGTGTACGATTAGCCCATTGATGCCCGTAAGGAACGTCAATAGCACCACTCACGAGCTTGCGAATGTACTTCATCGTATCCAACCACAGAGGGTTGAGATGCAAACCGAAGAATCCCGGCCCGGTAAAAGTGTAGGGTTGTGCGATACGGAATGTGATCAAAGCCAGGATGCCGGCAAGGATCACGGCAATTATCGGCATAGGTGCCAGGACGAAGCGGTAGCGCGGCAAGCCTTGATCGGCGGGTTCATAATGTAGCAACGCCGCCAGGCCGATGACTCCCGCCAGTGGCCACACACTGATTTTAGAGGAAACGGCCAGGCCCGTGGCTATACCGGCCGGTAATAGCCACCAGAGCTGCCGACGTTGCACAGCCAGGACGGCAAAACATAACGTCCAGGCGACAAAGACGGTAGCGAAGCTATCTACAACGAAAAAGTGGGCATGCTGAATGGGGAGGACGGCGAAGGCATAGAGGGCCGCGGCCAGCAATGCGACTTTGCGGTCATACAGGATGCGTGCGAGAAGCATTAGCGCCAGTAGTGTTGCCAGATCGGCCAACGCCGACAGGGTGCGTCCCACGAGATGGATGCCGCCGTAGCCAGTATAGAGACCCGGATAGCACGGCTCAGATGCGTTGAGCAGCAACCAGCGCAGGAAGACCCCTAGTGCGCGCGGAGGTGTGGCACAAGCCTGATCCACCCACCCTGCTACGACATGGGTTGCGAAAAGTGGCAATGTACCGTATACGTAGCTTGTGTATCCTTTATTGGTGGGATTTAGTGGAGATGTGGCGGTATCCCAGTATTGCGCCGGGCTATCGGGCAACTCAATGGCGCTGAGCACCATCGTTAAAAAGCGTTCATCAGGATGCAGATGGGTTCCCTCATCCCAATCAACATTGTAAAAGCGCACCCAAACGGCCGCCAGAAAAATGACCAGGAAGAGCAATGCAAAAAACAGGCGGGAGGTTAAATTTGATTTCGATATAGGTTTTGGTTGCATGACAAACAAGGTAAAGGTTTTTGCGAATTTTACGGACTTCGCATAGTCATTTTCTCCCTCACCGAGAAACCAAAATACCTTTTTGTCTCTCGACGCTTTATGACTACGCGAAATAAGAAACCGGCAAGCTACGGCTTGCTACCGCTCCTCTGAAACGATCCTTTGCCATTCCCAAGCGGACTGTCGGCGAAGTTCGCGCCGGCCATGATCTCATCCAAAATCTGCGCGCCGGTTCGCCCGGTTCCCGGGCTGATAGCAATGCTCAGGTCACGACGAAAAGCACGGGTCAGGTTGTCACCTGTCGCATGCGAGACCAGCGCCATTGCTTGCACCGCACTGGCAATCGCATAACGCGGCTCAATGCGCTCCAGGTCTTCAAAGAAAAAGGCACAACTGACGAACATCCGTTGGCGATGTACCTGCGCCTCCAACAGATCCAAAAGGCTTCTTTGCGCCTGGGTTGACAAATGCCCTAAATAGTATTCGGACAGGAACTCCGCGCCACCGACTTGTCGCAGGATAACCCGGACATATTCATCCCGCAGGCTCCACGGCGCGAGATTGCGACGACGCATTGCCTCAGCATAGATCTCGTCTATTTCGTGCGAGAGATTGTCCAGCGCGCGGCGCAGCGCCCCCTTCCATTGTCCACATCCGGGCGTACATTGACATCCGGTTGCCCAACGCCCCAATTGATGCGGACAACTCCACGCTGTATTCTCAATGATCTCCAGCTCGGCACGCGGGGGATGTTGCCGCATGTACCGTGCCAGTGTCGTCACCTCGTAGACATCGGCATCGCCGGGTGTGGTTAGCTCTTCGAGCACACGCACGCCTTGTTTGTGATGATGCCCAAACGTTTCACCATCGGTGGCAATGAGCGTCAGAGAATCCGCCGGCCGCCCCGCCATCAATGCATTGGCCCAGGGACGAACAGCTTCGGGCGCCGGCATATTGAACGACAAATAATCAGAGGCGCCACGGTCGCGGACAAAAACATTGATGGATCGGCCATGCGACAGCCGCACCCGATAAGGCCCCGCTCCGTAGGAGAGGTCACCGCGCACTTGCTCGCCGGAGAGGATGACAAAAGCAAGGCCGGCTTCTGCCACCGTTTCCAATGTCTCATAATCAACGGCCATTTCGGGGAGCCAGATGCCCTCAGGCTGCATCCCGAAGCGATGGGCATAACTGGCGATCCCCCAGCGCACCTGACAACGTTTGTCGCGGCCACGCGCCAGCGGCAAAATGGTGTGATGTACGGCCTGAGCAATCCCATTGCTCGTCCCATACTGAGCTGCGTAACGAGAAACATCCTCCACAATCCGCCGATAAGTCTCGGGAACGTGCTCGGCCATCCAACGCGCCAATGTACCGCCGAGGTTGAAGCTAATGCGCCCAAAGTTGCCCGCAGCCGCATTGGGAGCATAACATTCTGCCGTCACTCTGGCATTCCAGTTAGGGAAAGGCGCCGCCGAAGGCTCACAACGGTAATTTCCGGTAAACGGGTCCTCCCGCGGAGGTTGGTAAAAATGCCCATGCACACACAATAAAGGTTTAGACGATTTCATCCGCTGATCCACACATCCTCACAATAAAAGGCGCAGCATAGCTGCGCCGAGTCATATCTAACCAAACTTTATGACGCACGATGCAACATCAACGCGCGCCGGTAAAGGTCAACATAGGCGCGCGCCGAGGCATCCCAGGAAAAGTCGCGCTCCATCGCGCGGTATTGCAAGCCTGCCCAGCGCGTTTTGTTAGCATACCCGTTCAACGCGCGCCGGATGCCATCCAACAGTGCCTCTGCGGTGAAATCTTCAAAGGCAAAGCCGGTTCCCCGGTCTGGCTGAGCATCAGCATCAACCACAATATCGGCCAGCCCGCCCGTGGCGTGCACTACCGGCACAACACCGTAGTGCATGGCCGACATTAGCGCAATGCTGCTCGGTTCATCACGACTTGGCATGAGAAGGATATCCGCACTGCCGTAGATACGCCGGGCCAACCGATCGTCGAATTTGATGAAGGCACGTACATTGTTAGGATAGCGCGCCTGCAAGTCGCGGAAGTTCGTTTCGTAAATCTCATCTCCAGTTCCCAGAAGCACAAACTGGATGTCGCGTTCCTGAAGCAACGTTTCCAATGCCGGGATGACGAGTTCCAACCCCTTTGTTTTATCAAGGCGCGTCACCATGCTGAGCAACGGCGTATCCTGGTTGGGCGACAGACGGGTCTCACGCTGTAAAGCGTTCTTGTTTACCGCGCGCATCTTCAACGTCTTCGCATCATACGTCTGCGCAAGTGCCGCATCGGTTGCCGGATTCCAGACGTCGGTATCAATGCCGCTGAGAATCCCGAAAAGGCGATCCTGGCGCTGTTTCAAAAGCGCGGTCAATCCCAGGCCGGTTTCGCCGGACACGATTTCACGCGCATACGTCGGACTGACCGTGCTGATAAGGTCGGCATGGGCGATGCCCTGTGCCATCCAGTTGACCTGTCCGGGGACCTCACCGGGCAAATGCGGGAGTTTTTCCATTTGTGCGAAGGTCAAAATCAGCCGTCCACAGATGCCTTGATAGGCAAGGTTGTGGATGGTAAAGAGGGTGGCAATATCACAATAGTGGGGCTGCGAACGTCCATAGACATCAAGCCAGGCCGGCACCGCCGCCGTGTGCCAATCGTTGGCATGAATGACATCGGGCTTCCAGTCTAGCAATTTTAACGTAGCGATCACGCCCTTAGAGAAAAACGTAAAACGCTGGGGGTCATCGTTGAAGCCATAGACACGCTCGCGGTTTGAGAAATACTGGTCATTCCAGATCAAATAAATCGGAACGCCGTCTACATTTGTCTCCAACAGCAAAGCGTGCTCCTCACCCGGCCCGATGGGGACGGCCAACGAGCCAACTCGCTGGAAACTGTACCCGGCAGCCTGCATAGTTCCATAGCGGGGAATGATAACACGAACGTCAACCCCCAAACCGCGCAGAGCTTTGGGCAGCGATCCTGCCACATCAGCCAATCCACCCACCTTCATAAACGGTGTGGCCTCTGCCGCTAAGAAAAGCACTTTGAGATCGTCCATGTCTATCTACCTCACGATGCAACCGGCTAAATTACCCTCATTATATCCGACTTCGTTCAAACGGCAACGGGTGTTATAATTGAGAAACGTTCCAACTTTTCAAAGGAGGGATAGCTATGAGATTGAGACGCTTACTTCTGGTGCTCATCGGTAGTGGTATTTTGTTCGGGTTTGCCAGCCTGACACTTGCGCAAGCCAGTCCCGTGCCTTATGTTGCCGTGGGGGATGTGGTCATCAACGAAGTTGCCTGGGGAGGCACGGGGGCCAGTTCTGCCGACGAATGGATCGAGTTGTACAACAACACTCCTGTATCTGTGTCGCTCGCCGGGTGGCGTATAGCCACAACGAACAATATGAATTTAGTTCTCCAGGGTGAAATTGCACCATACGGTTACTATCTCATTGAACGCACCGATGACAACGCGATCAGCGACATCCCCGCAGATCGGTATGGCTCTTTTGGAAGCGGCCTGCGCAACACCGGAGAAATCATCACGTTGACCGATGCGCTCGGTAGCGTGATAGATACGGCCAATGGAGATGGTGGTAGCTGGCCCGCCGGAACAACCAGTGCAACGATGGAACGTATCCACAGCACCGCGCCTGATACCCCCTCGAACTGGGCCACGAACACCGGCAATCCCCACAACGGACGAGATGCCAACGGTGCACCTATCAACGGGACGCCCAAATGCCGTAACAGTGTCTCTCCGCAGGCGGCGGATCTCGTTGTTGCCAAGCGTGGCCCGGTACAAACGCAGCCGGCGGCGCCGATGACATACACGTTGTACTACCGCAATCCCGGCAACATCGTCGCAACAGGTGCCATGTTGACCGACACCCTGCCGGAAGGCGTCACTTTCATCACCAGCACACCCCCCCACCCTGCTGTCATGAACGCGCGCACGCTGGTCTGGACGCTCGGTGACGTTCCCATCACCCTCACAGCGCAGACGATTAGGGTCTCCGTCTACGCACCTGCAGGCACAGGGTCAATCACCAACATCATCACTGCCACCAGTGCCGTGACCGAGGCCACACCTGCCACAAACGTTGCCGGATGGACAACGCTCATCAGCGCTCCCGCACCACTCCTCAGGCTGACGAAGACCGGGCCGGCGCGCGCTCTTCCCGACACGCCGTTGACATACACGCTCACTTTCACAAACAGCGGCGATCTTGCGGCCCAGAATGTCCGTCTGACCGATACACTGCCGGTGGGATTGGAATTCGTAGCGCAAAACGCGCCCTATCCCTTCACGCAGGTTGACGCTACTACGTTAGTCTGGGACGTAGGGACACTCGTCCCGGACGGCAGTGGGTACGTCACACTCACGTTGACGCTCGGCGCGGCCCCTGTACCAACACTCACAAACGTCGCTACGCTCACGGCGGACACGGGCCAGACCGCAAGCGCCACATGGAGCACACAGGCGCAGCCGCGTGTAAAGCTCTACGCCGTGCAGCCGGGCAATTATGGCGGTATCAGCGGCGAAATGGTGGCGCTCATCAACCTGGGCGCTTACGCCGTTGATCTTCAGGGTTGGTGCATTGACGATAAGGTCAGTTCAACAACCCGCATGTGTTTCCCAAGCGGTGCACACATCGCAGCCGGGGAAACGCTATGGCTGGCCGAGAAGGCCGATGGGTTTTATCCGGTGTGGGGCTTCGATGCCGATTGGACAACGACAGCCATCACCCGCCCCGTCTCTTTGCTCACAGGAGACTGGCCGGGCTTCACCGACGACGGCGAGGCCGTTTATCTGCTCGATGTAAACGGGACGGTATTGGATGCACTGGCCTACGGGAAGGGAACCGCCGAAGCCGGATGGCAGGGGATTTCCGTTCCCCATCCCTACAGCAGCTTCGAGAACAAGGGGCAGGTGCTCTATCGCAAGCTCGACGAAGCCACCGGCCTGCCCGTCCGCGATACCGACAGCGCCAGCGATTGGGCGCAGGACCCCGGCGATCCCTTCGACGGGCGCAAAGTACGCTATCCGGGCTGGGACTTGGAGACACTCTTCTTCCCGGTCGAAGTCGCAGCCACCAGCAACGTCACACTCGCGGTCGCACCGGATGGGATGTTGAATTTCGTGTTGGATACGGTGCGCGCGGCGCAGAAAAGCCTGATCATCGAGGGATACACACTGGGCAGTGTGCCGCTCTATGAAGCCATCAATGCGCGCATCCAGGCCGGCGTCCAGGTGACGATCTTGCTTGAAAGTACGCCGGCCGGCGGGATGAGCAATCAAGAAAAGTGGGTCGCCCAACATCTACACCAGCCGCCAACCAGCACAGTTTACTTTATGGGGGGGAGCACAACGCGCTATCAGTACCAGCATGCAAAGTTTATGATTGTTGACAACCGCACGGCGCTCCTCAGTACAGATAACTTCGGGGAAAGCTCCATGCCTTCTGATCCCCTGGAGAACGGAACAATGGGACATCGTGGATTCGTACTGCGCACCGACAATGCGGAAGTCATCACCCGCCTGAATGCGATTTTCTAGGCCGATTGTGACCCGCTGCACCACAACGACGTGTTCCTTTACTCAAACGCCTACGCGCCGCCGGGTTACTTTACCCCTATCCCGCCGGTAGATTGGACCACGTACACTGTCGCCTTCAGCCCGACGCTGGCGACGACGGCTTCCCATCTCACATTGCTGCACGCGCCGGAGCACACGCTGCGCAATCGGGATGCGCTGATCGGCCTGCTGAACGGAACGTTGAGCGGCACCATTGATGTAATGCAGTTAAGCGAACCGGTCACCTGGACAACCAACGCAGGCGATGTGGGGCTGAATCCACGCATTGTGGCGCTCATCGCAGCGGCGCAACGCGGCGTCTCCGTGCGTCTGCTCCTCGACGCCAACTACGATGATCCGAGCAATGCCAAAAACAACACTGCGACATGCCTTTACCTGAAAAGCCTGCACCTCCCTACCCTGCAATGCCGCCTTGCCAACGTCGCCGGGTTGGGAATCCATGCCAAAATTTTCCTGGTGGACGACGGCGACGGTCAATGGGTGCATCTGGGTAGCATCAACGGTTCGGAGACCTCAAACAAGGCCAACCGCGAGACAGCGATACAATTCATGTCCCCGGCCGGCTATGCTTATATGCGCGCCGTGTTCGATCACGATTGGGAGCTTGGCCATGCCCCAATGATTCACCAACTCTACATGCCGCTCACCATGCGAGATTATATCCCGCCGGCAGATTATCCGCTCATCACCGAAATCTTTATCAACCCGGGCGGTGAGGATGCCGGGAAGGAATGGGTAGAAATCTACTATCCAGGCAATGAGACCGTGAGTCTGGCGGGATGGAGCCTCGGTGATGCCATCAACATCGGGGACTACGGAGACGGACGCTACATCTTCCCTGAGGGGGCGCAACTGTTGCCCAGGCAAGTCATCGTCGTGGCGGCCTGCGCAACGCAATTTGCGACGGCTTATGGGTTCAATCCCACCTACGAGTGGACAAACTGCGATCCGTTGGTGCCAGATATGGTGCCGGCCGGGGCCTGGAATGGCTTTGGGATCGCACTGGGTAACGCCACTGACGAGGTGTTGTTCCTTGATGCCAGCACAGCTCTGGTAGATAGCGCCGCATGGGGCGGTGAGCCGCGCGTCGGGGTCATTCCCTTCCCGATTGATGTGGATAGCACCTTCCCCTCAGATGCCAGCCTCAAACGCTATCCGCCCAGCTACGACCACGACGACTGCACGCGCGACTTTTATGCCAGTTACCAGCCGTCGCCGGGACGGGTGAGCGGGGAATAACGCGGCCTCAACCATCCATCGGATTGAACGCCGGCGGCGGCGCCGCGCCGGATTCTACATCCAGCCGGGCAAAAACGCCGCCGCCGAGCAACAAAGCCGCACCGAGCCACTGGTACCAGGCCAGGCGGTCGCCCAGGAAGATGAACGCCAGGGTGAGGCTCACGGCCAGTTCCATCAAGTTGATGATGGCCGTCTGCACGCCGCCGAGTTTTTCGAGGCTAAAATACATCGCCAGGCGGGAAAGCGCCGTCGTCAGCCCTAACGCGACGATTGCCGTCCAGCCGGAGGTCGAGATGGGGGTCACCGCCCCGCCGCCGACGAGGCGCGCAACGGCGACGGTGAGCGCCATGCCGGTGAGGATGTAGAGGGTTCCGGATTGCGAAGGGACATCCGCAAGCACCCACTGTCCCATCACCAGATACCAGCCGGTCAACGCGGCATAGGCCAGCATCAGCATCACGCCGAGATAATCGGTCAGTGTGCTCATCATCCAGGGGGATGTGACCAGGACGGCGCCGGCCAGGGAAATTCCCAAGCGCAGCAGGGTAAGTCGTCGGATTTCTTGTCCGGAGGCACTCAAAAAGAGCACCACCCACACCGGATAGAGCGCCCCCAACAACGAGGCACGCGAGGCATCCAGCCGGCTCAAGCCGCTGTAGTAGAACAGTGAGCCGATGCCGTTGAAAACGCCGACCAGCAAGCAGTTGAATACATCAATCCAGCGCAGGACAATGCGCCGTCGCCAAAAGAGCAGATAGACGATCCACAAGAAACCGGCAGCCACCAGGGTCCGCAGGGCCGCCAATGTCAAGGGGGTCACATTAGCCCGATAGGCGAACTTTCCCAGAATGGGCGCCCAACCGAGCAAGAAAGCAGCCAGAAGGCCGCTCGAAACCCCCGATATATGGCCTCGCTGTGGTGTGTCTCCCTGGTGGGATTTTATTTTCACCGTTTTTCACCTTGTACTGTTCAATGGCTCAAAGGGGAACTGGCGTTCCCCTTTGTGTTGTTAAACCGCGAAGAGACCGGCTGAAGCCGGTACGCACACACGGTTGGCGAAAAGGCCGGCTGTTGTTAAACCGCGGATCTGGCGATCCGCTCCAAGCAACGGCAGGCGGCGATCCGCTCCAAGCAACGGCAGGCGGCGATCCGCTCCAAGCAACGGCAGGCGGCGATCCGCTCCAAGCAACGACGGACGGCGATCCACTCCAAGCAACGGCGGACGGCGATCCGCTCCAAGCGACAGCGGACGGCGATCCGCTCCAAGCAACGACGGACGGCGATCCGCTCCAAGCAACGGCAGGCGGCGATCCGCTCCAAGCGACAGCGGACGGCGATCCGCTCCAAGCAACGACGGACGGCGATCCGCTCGGTTGGCCGCTTTCAGGTTGCACGGGTGGTCTATCATGCTATACTGCTGAAGATGACACGAAAACAGCGTCTCATTCTTATCCTGCTCGGCGTTCTGGATGTGAGCGTGATTGCCTTACTGGCGGGCATTGTGATTCACGACACACGCACGGTTCCCGCTGCCCCCACGCCCACTCTGGTGCGCATCTCCGCCTGCGAGCAGAAAATGCTGGACGCTCTCGCAGGTATGCCGGCACCGCTAAGCGACACGCCGGCCGTCGCCTGGGATGAAATGCAATTGTATATCACCCTCAAAGCCACGTATCCGACAGCGACACCGCCAGAAGCCAGCGCCCAATTGCTATGGACAACGCTGGATAGGCTCGCTAGCGTTCTGCAAGATGAATGTACCGTCCCAGAGACCATCTCTATCGCGTTGACGGCCCAGGGCACTACCAACAATGTGCATTACCTGGCGCAACTTGCCGGCCGAGATGTGATCGCCTGGATGGAAGGAACTCTGCCGGAAGAAGACCTGGCTGCACAATCGCGCTTCCGCAAGTCCACGCAGTGAAGCATATAATGCGATCTGCGATTCGTGATGCGTATTGTAGAAGTTTGAGCGACTCAGATCGCGTTCAGAGTCACCAGGATACGTTCCGGTTCGTTGGTGATGATGCCATCTATGCCCCAGTCGGCAAAACGCCGGGCGACGGTCGGATCATCGAGCGTCCAGGTAAAAACACGCAGGCCACGTTGATGCGCCCGGCTTATAAGGCGTTCGGTGACCATTTCCTTATACGGATGCAGCGCCTCGTAAGGTGTGAACGGTCGCAGCAGCAGCGTCCCCGGATTTAACGGCCCGTAAAGCAACCCGCAGGGAATCTCCGGCGCCAACGCGCGCGCCCGATATAACGCATAGGGTTTGAAAGACGAAAACCACACGCGAGACGCCATTCCCATCCGCCGGACCAACGCCACGACGGTAGACACCAGGGCGACGGTTTGATCGGCCTTCAACTCAATGTTGACCAGAAGCCGCGTCCCCACGGCTTCCAGAACCTCTTCCAGGGTCGGGATGCGTTCGCCGGCAAACTGCGCCGCGAAACGTCCCCCGGCATCCAGCGTCTTGAGCTGCGCCAGGGTCATCTCGCGCACGAATCCTTTGCCATCGGTGGTTGCGTCCACCCGGTCGTCATGGATGACCACCGGCACACCATCGCGCGAGAGATGGACATCCAACTCGACGCCGTCCGCTCCAACGTCCGCAGCCTTACAGAAGGCAGCCAGAGTGTTCTGCGGCGCGGCGTGACTTGCGCCACGATGTCCCAGAATCAACGGACGTTCGCGGAACCAGTCTTCAGGAAGTTTTATCATCGTCAGTCCCCCAATTCCACAAAATAAGCGTTCGCCGCCCGGTCAATAAGCTCCTTCGTCATCGTTGGCGGCACGTTCAGATATTTGGCAATGTCAATGACTTGATCCAGTAAGTCACGAGCGTGACAGGCACGCGGTGGACGCTTGGTCTTCAAATAGTGCTCACGAATCAGGTAAGCGAAAGTCTGCTCCGAGAACGGAATCTTTTTGGCCTCAGCAACCCGTTTGAAGATTTCAGCGAACTCTTCCCAGGTGGGGTCATGCACTTCGATTTTGTGCCGGATGCGGCGCAAGAAAGCCTCATCCACCAGGTCTTTGGGTTTCAGGTTTGTCGAGAAAACAATCAAGACTTCAAAGGGGATCTCAAATTTACGCCCCGTATGCAGGGTAAGAAAGTCAATGCGCTTTTCCAGGGGGACGATCCAGCGGTTAAGTAAGTCTGTCGGACGCACCTGCTGCCGTCCAAAGTCATCAATCAGGAAAATCCCCCCGTTGGCCTTCATCTGGAAGGGCGCTTCGTAGTACTTGTTGTTGGGATCATAGACCAGGTCGAGACCTTCCATTGTCAGCTCACCGCCGACCACGATGAACGGACGTTTGATCTTGAGCCAGCGGCCATCCAGGCCTCGTTGCGCCTCGTCCTTGACCAGCCGATGGTTGACGTCGTCAAAAACCTTGATGATCTGCCCTTCAATTTCTACGGCATAGGGGATGAAAATGTCCCCTTCCATCAATAAAGTGCCGATGGCCTCCGCAATGGAGGTCTTGCCATTGCCGGGGCTACCGAAGAGGAAAATAGAGCGACCGGAATTGACCGCCGGGCCGATCTGCTCGAAGGTCGTAGGGCTGAAGATCAGATGCGACAAGGCCTTGCGCAATTGCGGCTGGTGGACGACGATGTCCTTCAGGCCCTGAACGCGGACAGATTTAATGTATTCCGTCAACGGCACCGGCGCAAGGCCAACGTATTCTGAACGTTCCAGCGCCTCGCGCGCCATCTCCCGTCCACGCGCCGTCAACACGTATTCATACATCGCTTCCGAAAGGCCGCCCCGCCCCGAAGCGCTGCGCACTTCACACAGTTGCTCGCGTTTGAGAAAATCCAGCACTGCCGAAACGACACCTGCAAACGGCAGCCCCATCCGATCGGCGAGATCGCGCCCGGCAAGATAGCTCTCGAAGTAAAGCCCCTTGAGCGCCAGATCGCCGAGCAGACCCATATTCAATCCGGTTTCCGCAACCGAACGAGGCGCCGGCGGCGTAAACACTCCACTAACAAAGGCGCGTTGTTGTGTTTGTTGTTGCGTCTGTTGTTGTGTCATAGACAACCTCCCTTGAAAAGCGTCGGAACGTTATCAGGGTGTAAGCGGCAGAACAACGAGCTGTTGCCCTGCAGTCCGCCCCCAAACTTCGGGTAAATCTATTTGAGTCACCGTGGCCGGCAATGCTGTGTAGGTTCCCGGCGTGACGGCGCGCAAGCGATAGGAGATCCGATACGTGCCGGCTGCCAGCTCACGAGCTATGAATACGGCCTGTTCATCATGCAACTCGCGGCGCGCGAAAGGAGCCCCCCACCCTCCAGCACGCCAACGTGTCACCGTTTCTGCATCCGGCTCCAGTCCGGCCGGATAGGGGTCTTCCAACAACACGGAAACGCCCGGCCGTGATGCAATCAGCGTCAGACGCACGTCAACCTCCTCGCCCTGGCGTAGTACAGATACGGGTTGACACGGTGCAAAGCCATCGTCGTTACCGTCGGTCACGGCGCAATAGTCCCGGCGCACCGTAAAGCCACGGCTCTCTGCTGCAATGGACGCAACGGGTAAGGCTGATTCCAAACGTACAACGTAATACAACCGCCCTGGCCCGGCAGCGCGGGAAATTTCCAGGATGTTCGAGCGTTCCCGCAACAATCCGGGGAGTGCACCACCCCGATCATCGAATCCAATACGCAACTTCACCGGCACATCCAGAGCACCAGCGCGTGCCGCGCCTTCTGCCAGTGAAACGCCGTTCAGCGCGAGATTCCAGGTGTAGGCAGCATCCCAATCCCCGAAAACACGCAAGGCCACGAGCAACCCGGAGATGGCGTGAACCGTCGCCTGGGGGGTCCACCCGTTATACCGCGTGAGCATCAGCCAGCGCACAGCCTGCGCCAGCAGCGGATCATCGGGGGCAAAACGCGCCAGGGACTCCATGACCCATGCGGTGACAATGGTATCGGCAGACATGTCGGAGTCGTCGGTGTTCTCCCAATGCGCGCCGGTGGCGGTGATCCGCGCCTCACCACGTAATCCGTCCAGCAGAGACGGCAGACGCGGGTCCGCAGCATCGGTCATCCCCAACGCCAATGCCAGATAAGCGCGTCCCCTTGTCCCCAAAGTCTCACGGGCTGCATACAGGGTCGCCGCAGCTCCGGCCGGCCAACGTAAACCGGCAGCGGAAAGCACATAGAGAGCAAGAGCGTCTTCTGCTGTTTTGACCTCGCCTTGCAAATCCTGGGAAAGCTTATTGTAGACGTAAGCCTGAGCTTGCGCGAGAGCTGTCTCGTGCACAGAGAAGCCCACCTGCTTGGCCCGACTCAATCCGAGAAGCGCGTAAGCTGTCACATCCAGCGCGCTCTCGCCTTCCCAACGTCCCCATCCGCCGTCTGGGTTTTGGCGAGCATAGAGACTTTCTAATGTGGCCGCAATCGAATTTTGCAATTGCGTCGTCAAATCCACATCAGCGACTTCTAAATCCCGAAGCGCACCGTACGTCAACCCTTGTGCCAGGAAATGCCCAACGAGGCCATCGGTTGAGAGGCGAGCATACGGCGCCAAACCATTCAGGCTATCTACTACGGCGCTGAGCAATGAAGGCGTCAGACGCACAGTCAACGCGCTCGCGTCGCCGGCCTCTGGGGGAATGGTTATCGTTTCCAGGCGCGTTCCGGCCTCATCCAACACCCCCGTCTTCCCCAGCCCATCCGGCGAGATGTAGCGATAAAGCGGTATCCCATCAACGCCACCGGCCACAGGGCGTGCCACATCCTGATAGCCACCACCCGTCACGGAGAAGACCAGGGACAGCGTTTCAGCCGCACGTTGCGGCGCCAATACCATCCAGGCAACGCGCGTACAATCATCAGCGGGGAGGGTCAACGCTTGTGGCGGCAGCGCGCTTTCCTCCACCGTGAGATGTGCCGTTACCGCTATATCGGCGGCAGTATTGTTACAAATGACGGCCGCAACTTCAGCCTGATCGCCCACCACAAGGAAGCGCGGCGTCACCGGGCGCACCAGCAGAGGTTTGAGCGACGGCAACGCTACACGTTTCTCGCCAATTCTGGCATCCGCAGTGACGGCGTGAACCTGCGCCACCCACCGCGTCGGCCTTTCGGGCAGAACGAAGGTCAGGCGCGCTTCGCCGCTGATATTGGTGCGCAGATGGGCTTCCCACAATGGCGTGGCGGCAAAGTCGGTAGCCACAAACGGCAGCAGGCGCGTTTCACTCTGCTCAGGCACGCCGACTGACGTATATCGAGCAATTAACTCTTGTGCCGGTGACATCAAACGTTGCCCTGCACGGTTGGCTAATACCAGCAGTCCGTCGCCGGAAACCACTTGCAGCGGGCGTTCACCATATAACGCTGCCCGGCTCGATGATGCCAATGTGGCCTGATCCACCAGCGATACCCCTAGTTCGGCATCCACCGGGCGACTGAGAGCGTCCGTAGCACGCAGCGTTAAAACAACCGTGTCGCCCGGTGCATAAACGGCCTTGTCAGGCAGCACTTCAACGTTAAGCGTCTGCGCGGTTGGTTCGACGGCCAACTTCAGGTAGCCCATCCGCACATCCGGCGCAGAAGCGGCATCCGAAGCCCCCCGGACGACGAGCAAGGAGACGTAAACGTTCGGGACATAAGCATCGAGGATGGGGAACTCGATCACGGGATTCGGGGTATCGAACACACGTCGTTCGGCCTTAAAAATGCCGTTGCGTTCCACAGTCAGCAACACCTGATATGTGCCGGTGAACGCGACCGGAGCCAGAATTCTGGCCGTGTCGCCGACGCGATAAGACTGTTGATCGGCAACCGGCGTGATAGTATCCGCTTCCACCGGCCACTGCACGACGTCGGTACCGCTCACCCACAGCATCACTTCCGCATGTACGGGATGTCCATCGGCATCCCGCGCATCGGCTGCGACGATATAGGTACCGCTGCGAGGCGGACCGACAAAGGTGGTGGCACGTCCTTCGGCATCGGTGGTGGCTTTGGCGGAGGAGACTATGGTGTCGGTGTAGACCCATTGAGACGCCAGGCTATCCTCCACAGGCACACGCTGCCAGATGCGCTGCCCCAGTGTTACCGTCATCACCTGCCCCACCACAGGGCGTTGTTCCCAATCCAACGCCAGCATACGTATCTCCGTGCGCACGCCGGCACGCACCACCCGCTGACGGGGGGTAAGTTGCACATAGAAACGCGAGGGATGAACCCTCACCTGCCCTTGCCCGCCGATCAAGATGCCGTGGGTATCGGTCAGCGTCGCCTCGATCGTCCAGCGTTGCGGAGCGGTGAGAACGTTAAGGCCATCAAGGGGCTGCAAAGTGGCCGGGAGTTCGATGAGACAACGGCCATCGGCATCGGTCGTCGCCTGCCCACGCGCGACGACCGTTTCCCGGCGGGGGGCAGAAGCCGTGGCTTCCTCTGCCAGCACCCGCCACATCACCGGCATCTGAGCAACCGGTTCCCCAACGGCATCATCCACCGTAACCACAGCACGCAAGGGAGCACCGTCCAAAATATCCGAGTGCTCTGGGAGGACGGCGACTTCAAATGTCGGCGTCTGCCGCGCAATCACGCTGAACGACGCACGCCACACCCGGCCATCCTGGATTTGCGGGAGACGCGCTTCCAGTGTGTAGTCACCGGGCGCCGCTTCCCCGCCAAGCGCAACCATGCCGTCAAAAGTCCCCATCTCCGAGAGTGTCACGCTACTGGAATAGACTTCCTGCCCCGACGGTCCACGTACCGCAACCAGCACCGGCAGGTCCAGAGGCGGCAGTAGATAGCGGGTATCATCTTCACGCACCACACCCCGAAAATAAACCCCTTGCCCCGGATGGTAGAAGGTACGATCGGTGTACACTTCCAGCGCGTAACGCGACGCAGCACGGCCATCTAACGCGATGCCCGAAGCCCACGGAGCAGCCTCGGCCAGCCATTGCGTGACCGCAATGCCAAATCCGGGTTTGTCAGGTTCCCCCACAACAGCCGCGACATTTTCCCACAAATCCTCGCGGGGGCTGATGGGGATGATGGCCAGGCCGTTGCCATCTGTTGTACCGGCAGCAATGAGCACCCCTTCACGATCCACAAGCCGCACCGCCGTGCGGCCGATCGGCTCGCCGCTGCGCAAGTCGGTGACCCAAACCACCGCTTCGCTAGAGGCCAGCTTCAAGGTCACGTGACGGTCCACAACGGCGATCCTGACGGCTTGTTTGCCCCACGGAGGGTTGTCCCACGTAAGTTGATAATAGCCCGTCGGCAAGGCATTCCCCAGTCGTCGCAGGTTAAGAGGGAGCACGGTCGCCACGTTGCGTGGTGTCTTGAAGGTTTCTTTCCAATCGCGGATGACGGTACCGGCGACTTCCTGACCACGAATGAAGCTCGCCTCATCCAGGGTAGCAAGGGCAAAATCCGCACTCCCTACATTCCGCACCAGGAAATAAAGCGTTGCCGGGTTTGCCGCGTCGAGCGTCACAGCATCAAACGGGGTCGCCGTCCCGATAAAAGGTGGTAGATCACCGGTCACAAAGCAAAACTCGCGGCTTTCGGCGATGATGTTGCCGTAAACGTCAGCGATGCCGGGTTTGACCAACACACAATACCTGGTCAGCGGGTCTTTGTCCCAGGAAAGCTGGTAAATGCCGGAGGCCGGATCAAAATGTGTATCCACACTTCCGCGCGTGGGCGTTACAACCACATGTCCGGTCAGAGTGGCTTCATGCAATGCGCCGGCAAAGATCAGGCGGACAGGTTCAGCAACATCCACGTTCGTAGCGTCGGCTTTCGGCAGGGCTGCAATCAACGCCGGATAGGGGACGGTAGTAAATGTCCATGTCTGGGGGTTTTGCAAGGGCGCACTGGTCGCTGCCCGCGCACGCGATGTCACCTGAACGGTGTATTTCACGCCCAGGTTTAACTTCAAAGCCGGGGTGAAGATCAATGTCGCGCCGTTATCCGCCCACGTGATAACGCCGGGAACATTTCCTCCATTTGCATCGCTAACGCGAAAGGCGTTGCCGGTGTTGTCCTGATCCATTGGCGTATTAAAGACGACGCGGATGGCAGTTTCCAGGGGGACGTTCGTTTGTCCGGCAAGGGGGCTAACCTCACGGATAAGTGGCAGGGCCGTAGTGAACGACCACGAGAACGGCGCGGACAACGCTGCGCCCTCCACACTGCGCACGCCCTCGGTGAGGGTGATCATGTAGGTGACTCCGGCAGCCCAGCCGCGAAATGGGTCGAAACGGTAAAGCGAGGTATCCACCCATGTACCGGTTCCCATCACACGAGGCATAAAGGTCAACGGCAGGGACACACATTGCGCGTTCATTCCTGCCACTTTGCCCACACAATCAGAGGGAACGACGGCACGATTAAAGGCAACCAGAACAGGCGCATCAATCCGCACCTCGCCATCGCCGGCAGTGGGGCTTACACGGGCCACCTGTAACGGAGCCAGGGTCGAAAACGCAAAAGCCAATTCAGAGGGTGAGGTAAGCCCCGCCGCCGAACGGATTTCTCCGACAAGCGCCACACGATAGCGCGTTGCAGCCGCCAAAGCCTTAGGCCGGAAGACCAGTGTGGCCTCGTCCGGCCACGTGTAGTCGCCTTCAACGGACGGCATCACCCGCAGAGCCGTCACGACGCTGTCGTGATCCATCGGCTGATCAAAGTGCAGGGTGATGGATGCATCTGTAGCGACTTCCTGACCCATCCGCGGTGTGTAGTCGAGCAGTATCGGCGGATAGGGGCCGGTAAGTGTGGGGGGCAATTCGGTCGGCGTCATCGTTGGTGATGCCGCTGCTGTTGATTCAGGCGTAGTGGTCGGCGAGGATTGTGGTGTAAGGAACGTCTGTCCACACCCCACCAACCCCAACGCGACAAGCATACTTAATCCCACCCACAACAAGCGTGACTTGAACATACGTTTCCCTCGATCTTGTGACAATTGAGGATGGTTTTTACCCCATTGGCTGCACATAGCTTTATCTTAACGCAGGACATATAAAAGGCAAACGCAGACCCGGCCACGTCTGCGCTCACCTTCAAAAAGCAAATCAGGGGGAACTGCTCAGGCCTGCACGCGCACGTGAACCACCTTCGACTGCGTCTCCTGGATTTTCGGCAATACGACGATAAGTTGTCCGTCCACAATTTTAGCCTGCGCGCGCCCGGCATCCACGGGGACGTTAAGTCTCAGGGTACGGCTGAAATAGCCGGTCGGACACTCCTGCATAGCATAGAGCACGTTGACTACAGGCGGTGGATATTTACCGCGCAACGTCAGACAATCGCCTTCGATCTTGATCTCCAGGTCACGCGGCTTGACGCCGGGAACCGCCGCGATGACAACGATATCCTCCGCCGTCGTATACACATCCACCGGCAGGCTTACCTGCGCTTCCGCTTCACGTCGAAAAACACGCAACACACGTGCCGGGGTAAATCGCGGGTCATGCAGCAGGCGCGACACGGCATCGCGCACGGCAATATAATCGGCCATAGGATTCAACTTCCACCGCATCGCCCCACCTGCTTCATAGGCAACGACCTGCTACTTAAGAACGTCGCCGCCGATTGCCGCTCAAAAGGAAAATGTAATACAGCATGGTCGAGATTGCCTGCGCCAGCGCCGCGACATAGGTGAGCGCCGCCGCCGACAACATCTTACGCGCGCCGCGCAGCGAGGCTTCGTCGGCCAAAATGCCGCTTTGTTCCAGCAAGTGCATTGCGCGGCGGCTTGCATCCAGCTCCACAGGCAACGTGAGCAACGCAAAGACAACCGCACCGGCGACGAAATACACTCCCACGATCGCCAACGGCTCAGATTGAAAGAGCATCCCCACCAGGAAGATGATCGGTCCCAGCCACGAGGTAAAATTGACCACCGGAACCAGCCCCGAACGCAAGCGCAACAACGCAAACGCCTGGGCATCCTGCAAAGCATGCCCTATCTCATGCGCTACCACCGCGACGGCCCCCACCGAACCGGATTGCGCCACACCCGAGGAAAGACGCAACACTTTACTGCGCGGGTCATAGTGATCCGTCAATTGCCCCCCGACGCCTTCAATGCGCAATGTCAATCCCGTAGCCCGCATGAGATACTGCGCGACCTGTAATCCCGTCATTCTCGCCGAGTTAGGAATCCGAAGGTATTTGTTGTACGTCGAGGTGACGCGCCATTGCGCATACAATGCCAGAATCAAAGCCGGTAATCCAAAAACATAGTACATTGGAATTCCCATACGACCCTTCCTCAAAAAACGTAAAAAATGTGATCAAGGATTGGGAATGAAGGATTTAGTAGTATTCTAATCCCTAATCCCTTGGTCAATGCGGTTATATTATGCCAGCAGTTGACAGACACGCTCCAACACGCTCACCACTGAGGCTTTGTCCTGCGCCACGCAAGGCATAACGGCGATGTTGTCAGACAGAGACAAGAGCCGGCGAATTTCGGCCGGCGGCAGCGCCACAGGGCGATCCTGCTTATTGGCCGCCACCACATACGGCACTTTGGCCTGCTTGCGGAACAGACGGATGACCTGTTTGGCATCCATGAGACTGGTCCGGTCAGTGCTGTCCACGAGGAGCACAAATGCATCCATCTCTTTCGCTAAAATGGGCCACATAAACTCAAAGCGCATCTGCCCCGGCGTTCCATACAGATGCAAAAGCGCGTCGCCTAAACGCTTCTGCCCGTAGTCCATCGCTACCGTCGTTTCGGGCTTCACGGTCGCCGCCACCTGCGGATCCGAAATCCGCCGTTCGGTGGTGACCATGTCAATATCGCTGACGGTGCGAATAAAGGCAGTCTTGCCAGCGTTGAATGGACCGGTGACGACGATTTTGTAAGTCTTCACGTCAGTATCTCCTCACTTTTCAACTCATTGCCTTTTCAGCTTGCTGACGACGAAAATCCACGAAACGATACCCCAGGCCCCGCTCGGTGAAAATGTAACGGGGGTTGTCCAGATCAGGCTCGATCTTTTTGCGCAGGTAATTGATGTACAGACGTAAATAGGCGATCGCGTCCTTGTATTCATAGCCCCAGACTTTGGAAAGCAAGGTGCTGTAGGGGACCGTCCACCCGGCATTTTCGATTAGATGACGTAAGAGGCGAAACTCCGTGGGACGTAACTTGATGCGCTCACCCTTCACAATCACCTCGCCGGTATTGAAATCAACGCCAAGATAATCATCAATCATCAACAAAGATGCAGAGGTGGGAACGGGAGTTTGCACCCGACGCAAAACAGCGCGCAAACGGCTTACCAATTCGCGCGGACTAAAGGGTTTGGTGATGTAGTCATCTGCTCCCAGATCTAAACCGTGGACTTTGTCCTCTTCTGAACTCCGTACCGTTAACATCACCACGGGAACATTGGAAATCTCCCGAATCATTCTGAGGGTCTCAAAGCCATCCATCTCCGGCATTGAGACGTCCAGGAGCACGGCGTCCGGCATCTTCTCCCGTACCTGGTCTATAGCTTGCAGGCCATTGGAAGCCTCAATGACACGGAAACCTTCCATTTCCAGGTTAATCCGCACAAAACGGATGATCCGAGGTTCATCATCTACTACCAAAATCAAAGGATGAACATCAGAGCTACTCACGGACGAAGGTAACAATCTTTTCCTCTCCTTCTGTCGGCAAAATCTCAATGCTGTGGATACGGTTCCACGGAAGCAGAATGGTGTGGGTTTCCGGTAAGAAGTAAGAAACGTCGCGCCCATCACGCAAACGTGGCGATGTTATCATGATAAAGGGGGAATTCTGCTCAGGAAGCTCTTCAATCTCGCCGACAATAGCATCTTCATTCAACATATGAACTAAAATCGTATATGCCATTGTTTGACCATCCTGTTAGCGATTAGAATAAATGTGCACTTTCATACGCATGGTTCCAAACATCAGCAGATCGCCATCCCGAAAAGCGTAAGGGAGATAAGGTGTGACTCGTTCTTCATTCAAAAATGTCCCGTTTGTGCTATCCAGGTCTTCGACAAAACACATCCCCTCACGGGTATAGATGCGGGCATGACGGCGCGAAACGCCTTGTTCAAGGCCGCCATCAGTGGTCAGGTCCAGCTCCGGGAAAATGCCGTGAGCCGCATCCAATCGTCCCACCAGGATTTCACGATCCGCAGACAGCAAGACTTTCCGACCGGTATTCAGAATTTCGACTTCAATATTCAATGCCCGTTCTTCTTTGCCTTCTTCACCCTCTTGACGAGGGCGCGCGGGGCGCTCTTCTTCCTGTTCGGGAAGTGGCTCTGTGCGCAAAGGACCGCCCGAAGGGAGATAAGTGCCACATTGCACACAAAAAAGTGTTCCGATCAGGTTTTCTTCGCCACATGAAGGACAAATGATCTTGTTCCCCTTATGAATCATGATCTCCTCCTCCGAAAATGTCAATAGATTTGACGGATGCGTCACTGTTTAATGCACAGGAGCAATCAAACCTCGCGTGCCGTAGCGCAATTTTTTACGCCCTTCTTTAGTCGGATCGCCTCCATGCGAAAGTCGCCCGACTTCCAACATCGCCGCCTGTCCCAGGTCACGCTGTCCCATATCAAACAGTCGGGTCGCGGCATATTCCAGGTACTGCGTTGCCTGACGTACATTGCCCGCCCCTAACGCTTTCCAGGCTCTTTCTTGAAGTTGAAATACGGCCAAACGCGCCAGGTGGTTGATCAACTTGGGCGGCGGTGGCTCTTCCTTCACATCCAGGGTAAAAGTGACATTCACATCCTGCCTTAAACGGACGGATTCAGCGTTTGCCGCTTTATCGCCAACCAAATCCAGACGCACGATTCGCCGTTCCCCAATGGCCGACGGCTCGATGATCAGTTCCAGCACAACAACGACGGGTTCATCAAGCAGTAAACTGCCTAATTTGATGACATTTCCGGTAAAATCCAGGATCTCCAGATAAGGCGTGGCGCGATAGGCACCTCGAATGTGCACATAGGGCGCCAGGTTAACTTCCAGCTTCATGTTTTGAAGCATAATGTTACACAAACCTTGAATCTGCTGTTTCAAAACGGTGCGTACCTCGGAAGGCGAACTGATATAATGCGATACCCCGCCACCATTGCGGGCAAGCTCATCCAGGAATTCGTCGTTCCAGTCTTCGCCAATCCCAAAGGCCGATATGGTGATCCCCTCAGACGCCGCCTGACGTGCCTCCCTTAAGGATTGCAATTCATCTCCATAGGTGCGCCCGTCAGTCAAGAGAATGACATGGTTGACCATATCGGCGGCAGCATAGCGCTTGACTTCATTCAGACCAGCTAACAAACCTTGATAAATTTCCGTGCCGCCACCGGGGATCATAGAGGCGATAGCCGACTTGAAGTTCCGTGCATTTTCTACTAACTCCGATGGCGCCAAAACCTCAGCCCGATCGTTGAAGGTGATCAATGCCAAACGATCCGTGGGAGCGAGGTTTTCCAGCAAATCGGCAGCCGCAATTTTCACATTCTGGATCCGCGCACCACTCATAGAGGTGCTGCAATCAACAACCAGGGCCATGTTCAGGTGCTGCCGTATGGACGCCGTTTCCTGTTCAGAGTGTGGGCGGATATCCACAAGCACATAGACAACCTGTGAGACGTCCAACGGGGCTAAAGTAGTGCGGCTTTGCAGCAATTCCAACACGACAGGAGCATTTTCGGATAACCCGCGCCGTTCCCGTTGGCGGTCATAAGCAAGACGTAGAGCTTTATCACGCAAGACCTCATAGGCTTCTTGTATCTGGCGAAAGCGTTCCACATCGCCATGCCCGCTATCAGGATGATACTCGCGCGCTCCCTGACGATAAGCCTGTTTGATCGCCTCGTCATCCGCATCTGGCGTAACACCCAATATGGCGTAATAGTCTTTCTGTGCGTCAATGAGGGCCATTGAAATCCTTACTCTGGTTTGTGCCAGACTTCGACCAGAATGACGGTAATATTATCGTTACCACCGGCGACATTCGCCGCTGCAACGAGTTGCGCACAGGCTTGCTGGGGTGTGGCAGCTTGTTCAATTAAACGCCAGATTTCCGCTTCCGCAACAAAGCCCCACAGTCCATCGCTGCACAGTAACAAGCGATCTCCCGGTACAAGCGCGTACGTCAAAATATCAATTTCCAAAGCCCCGCCTTGCCCGACAGCACGGTACAACACATTGCGTTGTGGATGGATGGCAGCTTCCTCCTCGGTGAGTTGTCCCATCTCCATTAGACGGTTTACCAGAGAGTGGTCTTTTGTCAACTGTTTAGGAGGCTGCCCAACACGCAAAAGATAAGCGCGGCTATCACCCACATGGCCGATAAATAGCCGATCTCCCAGAATCATGGCGCAAGTCAAGGTGCTCCCACTTCCGGGCAGATCACGGCTCACAACTCGATTGGCCTGCGAGATGGCTTCACGCATCACATCGGTCAAAGACGGCTGGGTACCGCCACGATCCACACCACCGATCAAAGGCATATAAACTTGTGAGAGCAAATGCCCGCCGGCTACCCGCAGGGCCAGCGAGCTGGCCATTTCTCCTGATTGATGTCCCCCCATCCCGTCAGCGAGCATAAAGAGTCCGAAAACCGGCACGGCATTGTCCGCTTCATGCTCGCTAGAAATGACAAAGAGCGCATCTTCATTATGATCCCGGACACGCCCTACATCTGTAGCCCACCCGACAGCAAAGACGCCGGACGCTTCCCAGTGTCGCCGGGCCTCCCCAGATGGCGATGTCGGTGTCTCGGTGAGTGTGGCCGCTGTCTCGGCAGCAGTCCCGGGTTTCTTAAAAATATCCGGAGCAGTATGCTCTTCTTGTTCTTGCTTTTCAGATTGGCCGAATATCCTTCGCAACCAGGCTTTCAAGTTTGCCATGCCATCCCCCATTTTTTGAAATTACGCCGGGAAAGCGTATACATAATGGTCAGCAGAGCCGACATAAATGATCCCTTCGGCGACTTCCGGTGTCCCTGTAATCGGACCATCGGTTTGATAGTGCCAACGCACCTTTCCCGACAGAGCATCGAAGCAATAAAGAATGCCGTCTACCCCACCAATATAAAGGTTGCCCTCATAAACACTCGCCCCACCGGTGACCTGATTTTCTGTCTGATGACGCCAGACAACGCGCCCTTCATCGGCATCCAGGGCATAAATGAAGCCATCCACGGAACCGAAAAAGACCATACCTTTCCACACCGCAGCAGTGGAGACAATGCTCCCACCGGTGCGATATTTCCACGCCGCCCAACCGGAACGCACATCCACAGCGTAGAAATTCGTGTCCAGCGACCCGATGAAGATCAGCCCGTTGGCCATAACCGGTGCGGCCAAAAAGCCTCGCCGTGCACGAAAACGCCAGCGCAACTCACGGTTAAGACTAAGAGCATACACAACACCCATCTGACATGCGAAAAGGATCAGATTCTCGGCCACCAACGGACGCGAGCGGATTTCTCCATCCGCAGCATACGTCCACGCACGCCGACCCGACATCTGGTGAATGGCATAGATTTGCCGATCGTCCGAGCCGATGAAAATATGCCCCAATTCTCCATAGGGAGATGAGTAAATACGCCCTTGCGTAGGGGTCGTCCACAACAAGCGGCCAGTTTTTACATCTACCGCGTAGACCACTTTATCTATCGAGCCGAAAACGACCATGCCCTCCGACACCCAGGGTTTGGATACGATGCCGGCCTCGGTCGGATATTTCCACTTAAACTTTCCGGTTTCACGATCCAGGGCGTAAATGTTGTGATCATACGAAGGCACAAGAACCATGTCTTCGTCCACGGCGACGGTGACCGACCCCCGCACCTCGTCCTCACAGGCAAATTTCCACACGGGTTTGACAGCATTGCTCTCGAAGGCCGCCGTTTCCCCTTGAATACTGCCGGCCTTCGTCGGCGCGCCGACAATCAGGGCGCGCCGGAATTCCTCTGCCGATCCCCAACGCTTGTTGATATCATACTCCAATGCCTTGTCAATCGCCTCGACCAGCTCGCGAGAGACGGTAGGGTTTGTTCGATGAATCGGACGCTCGTGGAAGGAAAAAGGCGGTTCCAGACGTGGGTCCTGCTTGCTCAAAAGGTGATGGAGTGTGGCCCCGAGCGCGTAGATATCGCCACGCGGCTCAGCGATGCCCCGATATTGTTCGGGGGGAGAATAGCCCTCGGTTCCAATCATCGTGCCTTTCTCGCCACTTTGGAAGAGCTTGGCAATACCGAAATCTACCAGGCGAATCCGATCATGATCGTCCAACATGATATTCGAGGGCTTCAAATCGCGGAAAATGATCGGCCGAGGCTTGTGATTGTGCAAATATGAAAGCACTTCACATAATTGTATAGCCCAATCTACCACCTGACTCTCCGGGAAAAATCCTTCTGTCTCTGCCAGACGCGCCTCAAGGTCCTTCCCGCTCACAAACTCCTCGACCAGATAACAGCGTGAGCCTTCAGTAAAATAATCGTAGACTTGCGGGATCGCCGGGTGGCTCAATGTCGCCAGAATGCTGGCTTCGCGTTCAAAGTTGCGCACAATCATCTGACGCATTTGTGGATCCGTGGCAGTGTTGATCATTTCCTTCACCGCACACAGGCGCAAGACGCCGGGGAAACGCAAGTCCTGCGCCTTGTAAACGGCCCCCATCCCACCAATCCCGATAACTCCCAATATCTTATAGCGTCCCTGAAGTTGCGCCCCCGCCGGCAACAACCCTTCAGAAGAGATTTGCGGCTTCGGAGCGACCTCACGTGTTTCACCGGCGCCCGGTGGGTGCTGTATCTTGGTGGCCCCGCTCTCCGCAGCCGGTGCAGGGGAAACAACAGTCGTTGCAAGTGATGGTTCGGGCGACAATGGTTGGCGCAGGCGTTGTGAAAGGCCACGCATCCGTCGGGTTTCAAAACCAGCGGGCGTTATTTCATCCTGTTTTGATTCGGGTTTCTGATCCCCCATCCTCGACAATCCTTTTCCACAAACACCGTGACTAATTATACAAAAATCTGCAAAAAGACCCGGCAGGTTTCCGCATCGGTCAAACATCATCAGCAGTTGCTTGAATTGTACAACAGAACCGCCGAAAGTGCAAAACCCTAATGCGATAGCCTTATCACTCTACCCCACAAAACACTTGTTCTTACAGAAACTTGTGATATTCTTTATATAATCCAGTGATGGGGGACACAATGCCGGCCCAGGGGGGCTGACGATCCCGTCGAGAGAAATCTGTGCTACACTGAGATTACTAAACAAGGGGCAAGCTCATGCAAGTGATACCAGCCGCCATCCCGATGGATATTGAACTCGAGTGCGGAAAATGCGGGCATCGTCAATCGTTCACGCTTCCAACGCCTGTCTGTAGCGTTTGTAAGCACGATTGGATGGAAGTTCGTTATGACTATGATCGCATCCGCCGTCTCTGGCCGGACATTCTACGTCAACGGCCTTTTACCATGTGGCGCTACCGCGAGCTATTGCCGGTCCGGCGCGATGACTTCCAAATCACAATGGGAGAAGGTGGCACGGCTTTGTTGCGTGCCAACAATTTAGGGATGATGCTCGGAGCGCCCAATCTTTTCATCAAAGACGAGCGTCAGAATCCGACGAATTCCTTCAAAGACCGCCAGGCCGCTATGGTCATCTCCATGATGAAAGAGGCCGGCATCACCGAGCTGGTCGTCGCTTCCACCGGCAATGTGGCAATTTCCTATTCCGCGTATTCAGCCCATGCCGGCATCAAACTGTGGACCTTCTTGCCCAGTCTGGTCCCGCCGGAGAAGATGCGCGAAATCGCCATCTATGGCAGCGAGGTTGTCAAAGTCACCGCCAACTACGATGTGGCCAAAAAGGTCGCCGCAGAGTTTGCCGAACACCGGGGAATCCTGGTTGATCGCGGCATCCGTAATACAGGCACACGCGAGAGTATGAAAACCGTCGCCTTTGAGGTCGCCGAACAGCTCGCAGCACAATTGGGGCCGCCACAGCCGGGCGTCCCCTGGCGCACTCCAGATTGGTACATCCAGGCCGTCAGCGGGGGGATGGGGCCGGTGGGCTTCTGGAAGGGTTACGAGGAAATGTATCAAATGGGATTGATCAACCGCCTGCCCAAACTGGCCATGATCCAGGCCGAAGGGTGCGCTCCGATGGTCAATTCCTTCCGCAAAAAACTGCCGGTTGCCGAGGTCGTGACCGAGCCGGCCACCCGTGTCATCACCATTGCAACCGGCGCACCTGGACCGGCTTACGAATATCTGTACCGCGTGGTTCAGGAACACGGCGGCATCTTCGAATCCGTCACGGATGAGGAAACGTTCAGGGCGCTGCACATTCTGGCAAAAATGGAGGGATTGTCCATGGAGCCGGCCGCCGCGGCAGCCTTTGCCGGATTGTTCAAATTGCTCAATATGGGCATCATCAACCGCAACGACACCGTCGTGGTCTGCTGCTCCGGGCACACCTTCCCTGTGGAGAAATTCTTACTCGAAGAAGACTGGCTAAAGGTCGTACCGGCAGGTCCCGAAGCTCTGGAAACACCACCCCCCGAAGCTGTTGCACAAGCCCCGGTCACCTCAACCAGCTTCCTGGGAGCGCTCGATCAACTGGACAAGCGCGTGCGCCAGATTGCTATCGTCGAAGATAACGTCGAGGCGGCACGCTTATTAAGACGCATCCTGCAAACGCACGGCGAATTCCAAATCGTCGAAGCCCACACCGGCAAAGAGGGTTTGACCCTCATTCGAGAAACTCATCCCGATCTGATTTTGCTGGATCTGATGATGCCGGATATGGATGGCTTCGCCGTAATTGACCATCTCAAGGCCGACCTGCGCCTCAAGGACATACCGGTTATCGTCATCACTGCCAAGGAACTCAACCTCAAAGATCGGCAGCGACTCCAGGGGCAGATTCAGATGCTTTTGCAGAAGGGGTCGTTTATGGACGAAGATCTCTTGCAAGAGATCAACGCGCTTTTAGGAAAAGGCAATGAGGACAAATGACGAAGATATTGTATGTTGAAGATGATCTATCCAGTCAACGTCTCGTCCAACGTATTCTGACGGCTGAAGGCTTTGAAGTCATCATCGCCGACAATGGATTGGCGGCCATTGAAGCAGCGCAACGCGAAAAACCGGACCTGGTGCTGATGGACATCAACATCAGCGGGCTGGATGGCTATGAAGTGACCACGCGCCTGCGCACGATCAGTGGTTTGGGACAAGTTCCTATCATCGCCGTCACAGCGGCGACACTCCGGGGTGACCGGGAACGTGCGTTGGTGGCCGGCTGCAATGGCTATATCCCCAAACCCATTGATGTTGACCGTTTCAGCGATCAGATTCGCGCCTATATGGTAGGGCTGGAAGATAAAGTCGGCACACCAGAAGAAAGAGCGCAATATTTGTTGGAATACAACCAACGCCTGGTCAACCGTCTCGAAGAAAAAGTCCGTGAGTTGGAAAAAGCCAATGCGGAGTTACAGCGGGTCGAGAAGATGAAGTCGGATTTTGTCGTGCTGGCCGGGCACGAGCTGCGCACGCCGCTGACCGTGATTTACGGTTATCTGCAAATCCTGCGCGCCAATCCGGCCATCCCCGGCGACGAGGAGACAGAAGGCAGCCCGCGCCATCTGCTTTCCAAAGTATCAGAGGCCGTCAAGCGTCTCAGCGAGGTCATTCAGGACATTCTTAACGTCTCGCTCATTGACGCCAACCGCCTGGACCTCTCGCGGGAGCCGGTTTTTCTCAATTCTGTCATTCAGTCGGTGCTCCATAACCTGCGCAGCTTTGGCCCGCAACGCAACCTGATCTTTGAAATCGGACAGGGGATCAAAAAAGCGCCGGTTATCGAAGGCGATCCACGCCGACTCCATCAGGCTATCGGCAACATCGTCAGCAATGCCATCAAATACACCCCCGAAAACGGCACCATCACGATTGACGCCGAAATGCTGGAAGACGTCGTCCACCTGTGGGTGAAGGATACCGGTGTAGGCATCCCGCCGCAAGAACTGACCCACATCTTCGAACGTTTCTATGTTTTGGAGGATGTATCCCTGCACCGTTCAAGCAAGACTGCCTTCAAAGGGGGCGGGTTGGGGCTGGGACTGGCGGTGGCCAAAGGAATCATCGAGGCGCACAACGGGAAAGTGTGGGCCGAAAGCCCCGGCCATGACGAGGTCAAGTGTCCCGGCAGCACCTTCCATATTCTGCTGCCTATTGGTTCACCGTTCACCACCTCGACGACAACAGAGACACGAGAGTAGCGATCGTTTATCAACGGATTGAACGGGTTTTATAGGATTTTATCATTCTCGTTATAATGACTTTAACTGGCTGCGAGCGGGTTGTCAGATCCGCGTTTCTCGTTAAAAACGGGGAACTGGCGTTCCCCGCGGAGCAAGCATGATAAGGCCCTAATGGGTTTTATCCGAAGGGTTGCCCATTTCGCGTTTTGTGGTAGAATTTCGCTCGTACATGGTGGCTGTGGCCTAATGGTTAAGGCTCCTGACTGTGACTCAGGCAACTGTGGGTTCGAGTCCCACCAGTCACCCCAAAGCCGGGCCTTGTGTCCGGCTTTTTATATCGGGTCCCCGTGGCGCAATGGACAGCGCACCTGGCTTCGAACCAGGGGGTTGTGAGTTCGAGTCTCACCGGGGACTCACGCATTTTTACCCCCTTGACTTTCTTTGTCTTTCCCCGGCCTTTCGGACAAGGATGATAAGGCCCTGTACTTCTGATTTGCGTATCTACCAAACCATAGTATGATACAACATAAAGCGACGCAAGGCTGAAAACGCCTGCGCAAAAATCACGTTTTGGGAGGTTGACATGCCACTGTTTCGTAATTTCGGAGTACCCGAGTTAATTTTGGTGCTTGTGTTGGCCTTGATCATTTTTGGCCCCGGCCGGGTTGCGCGCCTGGGAAGTGAACTGGGGAAAGGCATCCGCGGCTTTAAGGAAGGTTTGCAACCCACCAAACCCAAGGAAGAAACTGAAAAGACCGAGTCCGACAGCTCTTCAGACGAAGCATAAAACCAGTGCTACCACGCCGATCGAGTTGCCGCCGGCTGCTCTCCCACCGGCGGCTTGATTTGAATACGCATACAACTGCCACTGTGGAGATACAGGATGGAGTTTCTCAATATCGGAGGCGGTGAACTCCTTGTCATTGTGCTGTTAGCCATCATCCTTTTCGGTCCAGAGGATATCCTCAAGATGATGCGAAAAATAGGAGAGTATGTGCGCAAAATCCAGCAGATGTGGGCGCAAGTCTCCTCAGGCCTGAAAGGCGAGTTCATCACCGAAGATCTCGTCCCCGAAGAAATCCAGGAAACCATCAAAGAAACGCAGGCTTCCGTCGCAGAAGTGGGTCAGACACTCGCCGAAGTGAAAGCGGTCGCTGAAGCTGACCTCAGCGAAACCCATGCTGCCGTCCAGGAAGTCAAAACGACCCTGGAAGCCGTCTCTTCCACGGTCACGGCCGGCGTCAGCGAAGTTCCCAAGGCCCTGGCGGATGACCTCTCCAAGCTGGAGACGCCACAGGCCGAAGTTGCCGCCGAAACAACACCCATCAACGAGGGGGAAACTGTACGATGACCGAAGCCGAGATGACCCTCCTCGACCACATTCAAGAATTGCGCCAGCGGCTCTTCCGCATGGTCATCGCTATCGTTGTGGCGACTATCGCGGCCTCGCTGGTTGTGGATTACGTGGTTGCCTGGCTCGTCAAGCCCTTAGGCGGTGCCATCGTTGTCGCACTGAGTCCAACCGAAGCGCCGATGACTTATTTCAAAATCGCCCTGGGGCTTGGTTTTGGGGCCTCGCTGCCTTACATTCTGTATCAAATCTATGCCTTTGTCGCGCCGGGATTGTTTGCCCATGAGCGCAAAACTTTCTTGCTGGGACTCCCGGCCGTCTTGATCTTCTTCATCCTCGGTGCAATATTCACGTTGCAAATTCTGGTGCCCGTCAGCATGCCCGTCTTGATGGGCTTCTTTGGGACGGTCATCACGCCTACCTATTCCCTGGAAAAGTATCTCGGTTTTGTGACCACACTGGTATTGTGGATGGGGCTTTTGTTCCAGACGCCGCTGGTGATCTATGTAATCGCGTTGCTCGGCGTGGTGACCCCCCAGCAGCTCCGCCAGGCATGGCGGGTGGTCGTCTTCGTGGCGGCGATCTTTGCCGCGGTGGTCACACCGACCACCGATCCGATCACGATGCTGTTGGTCACCGGGCCGTTTATCGTCCTCTATTGGCTGGGGATTCTCCTGGCAAGCCTGGCAGCAAAACAACGCGCGCGGCGTATGGCAGCCGCAGAAGCTGAATCAGAAGCCGACTCATAAAAAATGGCTTATCGTGGAAAACAAGAGGTTGCTCCCGCGTATTGTGAGCTGGTTGTTCAAGCCGCGTGCGATCAAGTTTCCACCCATACTGTGGGGGGCACTGTGGCTCAGTCTCCTTGTGACTATTGCGGCACTCCTCACCCGCCCCACCCCTCCCCCCATCGAGCGTGAGGTCGAGCGGGTTGTCATCATCACGGCAACCCCGCCGCCTTCTACCTGGTATATTCCTACCCCCGTGCCCGGCGCGCCACCGATTACCCCCACACCGGTCGGCAGTGGCGGCACGCTGGCGTTTACAATGCGCCACAATGGCAACAGTGACATCTATCTAATCTCCCAAAATACCGGCAATTTGCTGCGGCTCACCTTTGACCCCGCCGAAGACCGCGACCCGGCATGGTCACCGGATGGCCGGTACATCGCCTTTGCGTCGCGCCGCAGCGGCAACTGGGACCTCTATCTGATCGAAATGCAGGCCGGCACAGTCATCCGCCTGACACGCTCGCCGGACTACAAAGCAGCCCCCACCTGGTCTCCCGACGGGAAATGGTTGGCCTACGAGGCTTACGTGGGCGAAAACCTGGATATTTACATCCTCAATGTTGACAGCGGCGCAAGTCAGCAGCTCACTTACGATGCAGCTCCGGAGTATTCGCCGGCCTGGTCACCCGACGGACGCCATATCGCCTTCACAGCTTATCGCAACAGCAACAAGGATTTGTACGTTATCTCATTGGACGACGGCACCATCGTCAACATGACCAATACGCCCGATGAGAACGAGGACTACGCCGCGTGGTCACCCGATGGACGGTATCTGACCTACTCTGCCGGCGTGCCGGGCAACGAAACGATCTGGAAAATTCCCTTCGACAAGGAAGCCCTCATGACCGGTATGGTGCGCCCAAGTCTCTTTGGCGTTGGGGGACAGCCCACCTGGTCACCGGACGGGCGTGCGCTGGCCTTCATCTTCCGGCAGCAGAACAAATCTTACCTGATCGCCGCCGATACCACCGGCTGGGGGCTGGCGCAGGAAGGATACAGCACAACCGATTGGATGGATACACCATCGTGGACCACGACGCCACTCAACGCCGAATTAGAAGCACGCCTCAAAAAGCGTATGGGCGAACAAGATGCGCCGCTGTATACCGAGCTGTTGTCGTCGGCCAACCCCGAAAAGTATCATTTGGTCGGCCTACCGAACGTCAACGGCGGTGACAATACGGAAATGCTCAGTGAAAGGGTCAACGACAGCTACAACGCGCTGCGTAAAGCCGTGGAAGAGCAAACCGGATGGGATTATCTGGCAATTCTCGGCGATTCGTGGCGTCCGATGAACCACACACCACGCCCCGGTCAGGGACGCATTTCCTGGCATGTATGTGGACGCGCGATTGACATCAACCAGGGGTATCTCAGCAACAAGCAGATCGAACTGGTCCGCGAGGACATCGGCGGGGTCACGTATTGGCGCGTCTTCATCAAGGCGAAGGAACAGGACGGTAGCCTGGGTGAACCGCTGCGCGTCGCGCCGTGGGATTTGTTGGCACGTTCCAAAGGCGGCCTGGCTACGGCGCAAGGAGGCGAACTCAAAGCCGAGATTCCCAAAGGTTATTATGTGGATTTCACCACCATCGCCGCCGACTATGGCTGGGAACGGCGCAACGCGCTCTCCAACTGGCGCGAGTCTTATTATGATGTGGAATGGTGGCACTTCCAGAAAACCGAAGGGCTAAGCTGGTATGAGTGTATGGTGGAATTATATACCACAGAGGCTATTTCGGATTCCTATGGCATCCTGCCGTGGTGGACAAAGCGACCGGAGTGGGAGATACAGAGTATGCCGTAGGTGTGAGAAATGGGTAGTGAGTTCGGCTGATTTTCAGATTTCGTCGAGCAGCGCCTGGATTTCTGTCTGGAAGCGGGGGACGGAGAACCGCTCGGCATTGGCGCGGCAGGCAAGAGGATCCACACGCTCCGCGTCAAAGGCTAATACAGCTTGCACGAGTGATTCCGGCGTCGGCTCACGGAAAAATGCCCCGGTTTCACCTTCAACAATCGAATCGAGCGCGCCCCCCGCGCCATAAGCAATCACCGGACGCCCCGCCGCTTGTGCCTCCAATGGGGCAATCCCAAAATCCTCGCGCCCCGGGAAAATAAACGCTTTGCAACGCGCCAACAAATCCGGCAAATCCTCATCGGGAACATAGCCCAAGAAGGTGATGTTGGGTTTTGCCAATGCTTCCAATGCCTCACGGTCGCGTCCGCTGCCGGCAATGCGCAGCGGCAGGCCGAGCTGATTGAAAGCCTGAACGGCAAGGTCAATGCGCTTGTAAGGGATCAGCCGTGAAACAATGAGATAGTAGTCCTCGTGGTGGGGCAGCGGGCGAAATCGCGTCACATCCACCGGTGGGTAAATGATGATCGCGTCACGGTGATAATAGCGGCGGATACGCTCCTGAATTTCGGTAGAGATGGCAACGAAGTGCGTGGTGGAGCGCTGAGCAACGCGGTAGTCCCAGCGGCGCAACAGAGCCACCACCGGCTTGAGCAGAGCTTTCAAGACACCCGGCAAGTTCTCACGGGCCGCATAGGCGTCAAACTCCCAAACATAGCGCGTCGGTGCAAGACAGTAGCACACCTGCGGGGTGTCGCCAGCACGGACGCCGTGGCAGAAGCCACTCTTGTTGCTGAGAAGCACATCGTAGCCCTGACGTACATCCAACAGCGCAAAAGCCAGGGCATACAGAGGGAAATACCACTGGTGATGCCGGTAGATGCCCGGCAGGCGGTCCATCCAGGTCGTGCGGATGTCCCACCTCCGATAGGCAGCCGGCATTTTCTCACGCCAGTACATGCTGGTATACACCGGCGCATCGGGGAACTGCGCGACCAGGTGTTCCAGCACCCGTTCCGCGCCACCATACTGATTCAGCCAGTCATGAATCAAAGCAATTCGCCTCACGATTCACGCCTCACGTATCATGCCTCACGCTCCCCATGAGTCGGCAACGTGTCCAACGTTTCTCCGTGGAGGGCGCGGCGCAATGCCTCACGGTCGTCCCAGGGATATTCGACGGTGCCGAAACACATGCTTTGTTCGTGCCCCTTACCACAGGCCAACACGATGTCGTCAGGTTGCGCCATCCGCACGGCATGCAGCAACGCCGCGCCACGGTCCGGTATGCGCCAGAAATCCACGCCCTCGACGCGCGAATGATGCCGTACTCCCTCTGCCATTTCGGCAAGGATGTCGTCCAGCGGCTCCGTGCGCGGGTCCTCGGCAGTCAGCACAATAAGGTCGGCCAACTCTCCGGCGACTTCGCCCATCATGCGACGTTTTTCACGGTCACGCAGGCCGGCCGAGCCAAAAACGACGATAACACGGCCCTTCCCGGCAACCCATTGCCGCGCGGTCAACAAAGCCACACGCAAAGCGTTGGGCGTGTGCGCAAAATCCACAATCGCGGTGAAGGGTTGCCCTTCGTCAATGCGCTCCATGCGTCCCGGTATGCCTGAGATTGCCGCTACACCTTCGACAACCGCGTCGCGCGATATCCCCAGCGCCAATGCTGCCGACGCCGCCGCCAGGATATTGCTCACGTTAAACGCGCCCACCAGTGGCGACGACAACCTCACCGTTCCCCAGGGGCTGCGCAGCACGGCACGGATGCCCTGCGGCGTATAGACAATATCCGTCGCCGTCACATCTACATCCGGGGAATCCAGGCCATAGATCACCTGCTGTTCCACAGGAATGGCGCGCAGGTAGTCGAAAGAACCGGGATCGTCACGGTTGAGTACGGCGACCTTCGGGACATCGGGTTTGCGCGCCGCCGTCGCCAGACTGCGGAAGAGCGTGGCTTTCGCCTCACGGTAGGCTTCCCAACTGCCATGGGCAGTCACATGCTCGTGGGTAATGTTGGTGACCACGGCGACATCGAAATCACACCCCGCAAGGCGTTGCTGCGCCAGGCCCTCTGATGTAGTTTCCAGGACGGCATGCGTTGCGCCGGCTGCCACCATTTGCGCCAGGTAGTCCTGCACCTCGCCGGATGGCGGCGTTGTAGTGTGCAGGCCGGTATCCAGGCTCAACGCTCCGATCCGTGCGTTGACGGTGCTGATCATGCCGGTTTCATGGCCGGCAGCACACAGGATAGCATAGAGCAGATTTGTCGTCGTCGTCTTGCCGTCGGTGCCGGTGACACCGAACAAAGTCAGCTGGCGCGATGGGAAGCCGTGCCAGGCGGCGTGTAGCCATCCCAACGCCCGACGCGCGTTCGCCACACGCAAGTAGGGCAAATCGGACGGCAAATCCAGGGTTAGCGCAGGCCGTTCGATGACCACGGCAGCCGCGCCGGCCCGCAGCGCGGCAGGTATAAAGCGATGTCCGTCCACATGCACACCGGGAACTGCAACAAAGACAAATCCGGGCTTCACCTGACGGGAATCGTCGGTGATTCCGGCAATCGGCGTATCGCCACGACTTTCCAGCACTTCTGGCACCGCTGCGCGCAATGCACTGAGCAACATAGCACCCCCTTGAAAACAACCGCTAATCTACGCGAATCCTTCGTTGCCGGATAATCTTACTACAGCTTGCGTACAGCGCCAAATGGAGGCACTTTTCACCGCGTCAAAACTGCGGGACTCGCCAAGAGGAGGGATTTGACAATTCGACAAACTGGAGAAAATGGTTTATTTATCAGCCAAGTTAAACTTTAGGAGGAGAGAGATGTTTGCAGAGTGTCCAGAGTGTGCTGCCGAGATTCCACTGGCTATGGATGCCATCGTCCACGAGATCGTCGTGTGCCCCGATTGCGGGACCGAGCTTGAGATCGTCAGCCTCGATCCCCCCGCGGTAGATTATGCGCCGCAGGAAGAAGAAGACTGGGGGGAGTAAGGAGTCCATCACCATGAGCAAAGTGGGTATCTTGTGTTCCCGTATTCGCGTCGAAGAGAAACTGCTCATCACCGAACTGCAAAATCGCGGCGTTGATTTCGACATCATTGACGACCGCGAGGTCATCTTCGACATCCAAAAGAACGGCTGGCAATACGATGTCGTCCTCGAACGTTGTATCAGCCATTCCCGCGCGCTCTACGCGCTGCTTCTGTTCCGCGATTGGGGTGTTCCCACCGTCAACACCTATGAGGTCGCCGAAAACTGCGGCAACAAGTTGCTGACCACAAGCGCTCTGGTGCGCGCCGGCATCCCCACCCCACGCACGATGGTTGCCTTCACGCCGGAATCGGCACTCGAAGCCATCGAGATGATAGGGTATCCGGTGGTGCTCAAGCCCGGCGTCGGCTCGTGGGGGCGGCTGCTCTCCAAGATCAACGACCGCGACGCCGCCGAAACGGTGCTCGAACATAAGCAAATTCTCGGCTCTTATCATCATTCGATCTACTACATCCAGGAATACATCCACAAGCCGGGACGAGACATCCGCGCCTTCGTCGTAGGAGATGAGACCATCGCCGCCATCTACCGCGCTTCATCCCACTGGATCACCAACACGGCGCGCGGTGGCGTGGCCTCCAAGTGTCCGGTGACGCCGGAGCTAAACGCGCTATGCGTGGCCGCCGCTAAAGCTATCGGCGGGGGTGTCGTTGCCCTCGACATCTTCGAGGATGAGCATCGGGGTCTGCTGGTGAACGAAATCAACTACACGATGGAGTTCCGCAACAGTATTGACACCACGGGGGTCAACATCCCGGCAAAGGTGATTGACTACACGCTGCAAGTCGCCAGGTCATAAAATCATAGGACTTACGCGATTGTGTCCATTTTCCACCGCAGAGGACGCCGAGAAATAACAAAATCTCAGCACTCTCTGCGTGCTCTGCGGTAAAGTTCCGCCAGTTTGTGTAAGTCCTGATCCTGTAAAGCCTGCCCCAAAAGAGCAACGACGATGCTAACGCCCGATGACAATCAAGCAGACGACCTGTTGCAAGGTCTGGTCGAACGCTACAGCCCTTCCACCCAGGAACGCCCCGCCGTCGAGTATCTGGTGGGGCGGATGGCGGCGCTCGGTTTCCGTGCTTATATAGACGGCGCGGGCAACGCCGTAGGTGAGATCGGCGACGGGGAGCGTGCCGTCCTGCTGCTCGGCCATATTGATACCGTGCCCGGCTTCATCAACGTGCGTCGTGAAGGGGGGCGACTTTACGGGCGCGGCGCGGTGGACGCCAAAGGCCCGCTGGCGACATTCGTCATGGCGGCAGCACGAGCCGGGGTCACAAACGGGAAACGGATCATCGTCGCAGGTGCAGTGGAAGAGGAAGCCGCCACTTCCAAAGGCGCGCGCTTCCTGCTGGACAAACTCACGCCTGAAGCCGTCATCATCGGTGAGCCAAGCGGCTGGGATTGCGTGACCACAGGTTACAAAGGGCGATTGCTGGTGCAATACATCCTCACCCGTGAGATTGGGCACACCGCCGGGCCTGAAACGAACGCCTGCGAAGACGCTTTCGCGTTCTGGCGTGCGGTGACGGAGTACGCCGCCGCCTGCAATGCCGCACGGCCACGGGTCTTCGAGCAGCTCACGCCCTCGCTGCGTGCCATGCACTCCGAGGATGACGGCTTTCTACAAACGGCAACGCTCACATTAGGCTTCCGTCTTCCGCCCAACATAGACACCGACGCGCTGGAAACGACGCTGTGCACGCTGGCCGGAGACGCAACGTTGGGCTTCAGTGGACGTGAGGTCGCCTATCACGCCGCGAAGAACACGCCGTTGGCGCGCGCCTTCGTCAAAGCCATTGACGCTGAAGGTGGGCGCATCCAGTTCAAGGTCAAAAGCGGCACTTCGGATATGAATGTCGTCGGCCCGGTGTGGAATTGCCCCATCCTGGCCTACGGGCCGGGCGACTCGGCACTCGATCATACCCCACACGAATCCATTGAGCTGAACGAGTACCACAAGGGGATCGCGGTGCTGACGCGGGTGTTGAAGGATGTTGGGAATTAGGGATTGGGGATTAGGAGGAGGAATTACCTATGATCATCATTGATGCTGATACCCATATAGCCCCCACCGGTGGGGCGTTTGCCCTGGAAGAACATCTCAAGCGGATGGAGCGCGCCGGCATTGATAAAACGCTCACCTGGCTCAAGCCGGATTATCACGGCACCGAGATCGAGGGCCACAACCGCTACGTCTACGAAGCTATGCGTCGGTATCCCGACAAAATCCTCGGCTTCGGCTGGGCCGATCCCACCGTGAGCGTCGAACACGCCAAAAAGATGGTCAGAGTTTGTGTGGAAGAGTATGGTTTCTACGGGGTGAAACTCAACGGCGCGCAAAACAACTACCGCATTGACGATCCTGTGCTGGCGCTCCCCGTTATCGAAGAAATCGCCAAAGCCGGTGTGATGCTGGCGTTCCACATCGGCGCGGACTTCTATGAGAACACCCACCCCTTCCGGGCGGAGCGCGTGGCGCGGATGTATCCCGAAATGCCTGTGTTGATGGTTCATATGGGGATGATGAACCGGGATATGAATCAGGCGGTCGTCGAAATCGCCCAACGCTGCCCGAATATGTACCTCGTCGGCAGCTCAACCACCGAACCGGCTATTATGCACGCCATCAAAACCCTCGGCGCGGAGCGGGTCCTCTTCGGCACCGACGCACCCTTTCAACGCCCACACGTCGTCCGCGCCACCTACGAGGCCGCGCTGGCCGACGATGTGACACCCGCCGAACGCGATTTGATCATGGGCGGCAATGCGGCGAAGCTGTTCAACCTTTAACGAGGATTTTGCAATTCCGCGCTCCGCTTGAAGAATTCGCGGGTGAGGAACGGCACGACCTGATCGGCTTTGACCGCCGCGATGTACTCCGCCAGATTATCAACCTCCAGTTGGCGCAGAGCAAGGCCCTTTTCGCGCGTGGCGGGACGAGCGTCGCCGGCGTAATGATTGGGGTAGTTCGCGTACCACCAGATGCCGGTATACGTTGCCGGCACATGGTGCAGCCGGTTGAGGGGCAGCGCCGGCTCCGCCGGAACGCGCGTCATATCCACCAGCTCCGGGTAGTTCGCCAGGGTGATGGATGTTTCACATTCGCAGGCGTGGCCGTGCAGCTCGGTCTCCACGATGGCTTCCCAGCGTGCCTGCCGCTCCGGCGTGAGGCCCTCCGGCAGATACAGGGAGTACGGTTTCTCCTCCCACAACGCACACTGCGCCAGGAAATGCAGCAGATGTATGTTGCCCCCGTGCCCGTTGAAAAGGATGATCTTCTTGAAGCCATTGCGGCCGATTTCATCGCAGACGCCCTGGATGACCTCCAACAGCAGCGTAGGTCTAAGCGTCACCGCGCCGGGGAAGCAGCGTGCCTCGTAAATCTGGCCGAAGTAAAACGGCGGGAAGACCACCGCCGGTTCACGCTCCGCCGCGATGCACGCGATCTTGTGCGCATTGAGGTAATCCGTGCCCAAGGGAAGATGCTCGCTGTGCTTCTCCAGCACACCCAGCGCCAGGATGCAGACACCCGTCGTGCGGACGGCTTCCGCAAACGCCGCCACAGTCAAGTTTTCCCATTGCATAGTCGTTCCTCCTTATAGCCGTCAGCCTTCAACGATTGGCTCTCAGCGTTATCATCTCCGGCTAAAAACGGGTAGCTGATGACTACTCCAACCATGCTTCGAAGACAGCCGCGACGTTCTCCGTCGGTACGTCGTTGCCCCATTCACACTGAGCAATGACGCCGCCGGTGCCATCGTCGAGGGCGCGGCGCACGCGCCGCACGCCCTCCTTTCAATGCAGAATTTGACTCAAAAAGCGTTTTGTTCGCTCATGTTGCGGGGCCGTAAACAGAAGCTCCGGTGTGGTGACTTCGATGATCTGCCCCTGGTCCATAAAGACGATGCGTTTGGCAGCCGCGCGGGCAAAGCCCATCTCGTGAGAGACAACGATCATCGTCATACCCTCGCGGGCCAAATCGAGCATCACATCGAGCACTTCCTTGATCATCTCCGGGTCGAGGGCTGAGGTCGGTTCGTCGAAGAGCATGATCTTCGGTTCCATCGCCAACGAGCGCGCAATGGCGACGCGCTGCTGCTGCCCGCCGGAGAGTTGCTCCGGGTAAGCGTCGGCCTTTTCGGGGATGCCGACCTTCGTCAGCAGACTGTGGGCCGTGGCGACAGCACGCTCGCGGTCCCATTTGTGCACGGTCATCGGCCCCAGGATGATGTTTTCGGTCACCGTCATGTGCGGGAAGAGGTTGAATTGCTGGAAAACCATCCCCACCTCGGCACGCATCTGATTGATTTGACGCTCGTCACCGCGAATCTCCACACCATCAATGCTGATCGAGCCGCTGGTAGGAGTCTCCAAACGGTTGATGCAGCGCAGCAAGGTGGACTTCCCCGATCCACTCGGCCCGATGATAACGACGACTTCTCCCCTCTCCACATCCAGGCTCACATCGTTAAGTGCGTGGATACGACCAAAACGCTTGTGTAAATTCCGAATCTGTACTATTGGCATTGTACTCATTCTATAGCTCCCCAAAATGGTCGGTAGATTGCTGATCATTCTCAATCTCTGATGATGTGGGTGCGTGCAAAACGGTCGTGCAGCGGCTCGCCAGTAGATGACCACAACATCCACAGCAGACTCAGGCCGGGCAAGGGCAGAATCAGGAACAGCAGCCGCCTGAACGCCTGCGACAGCGTCGGATGCGCGCCTTCGCCATCGGTAAGGCGCAATCCCACCGCCATCATCCCCGGCGTGCGTCCGGCGCGCGTCCAGAAAAACAGGACATAGACGGCGCCGAGGAGCACCATCACCACCAGCAAAACGAGATATGGCGATGCAAGGGGAATCACTGCGCCTATGGCCTGAATCAACCCATAGACGATCAGGCCGATAAAGTCCAGCACCACCAGGTCAACCACCCCACCGGCCAGGCGATGCATCAACGTCACCGGCTGCTCCTTGTTCTGGCGCGACATCCCCTGCTCGATGTAAAAGACGACGCGCGAGAAGATCAACGTCACCAGCAGGTAAACCAACGCCACCAGCGTATACGTCTCAAAGTAGGCGAAGGTGCGCGACGCATACTCGCGGCCCCGACGGAGCATATCGGAGATCGCCAGTACCGAGACCAACGACGAGTCTTTGAGCATGGCAATGAACTCGTTGCCGACCGGCGGCAGAATGACGCGCACCGCCTGAGGGATGATCACATAGCGCATCGCCTGCCCGCGTGTAAGCCCCAACGCACGGGCTGCCTCCATCTGACCTTTGGGGATGGATTGAATCCCACCCCGGAACGTCTCGCCGATGTACGCGCCATAACAGATCGTCAACCCCAGTACGGCAGAAACCTCCGGCCCCAGCCGAATGAAGCGGGACATCGCATAATAAATCCAAAACAACTGCGCCAGCAGTGGGATGCCGCGAATCACTTCAACATACAGCGAGGCCAGTGTATTGAAGGCCGGGTTGGTCGCCGTGCGCCCCAACCCCGCAATCAAGCCCAGGATGAGCGCGAGCGTCATCGAAACAATGGTGATCTGGAATGTGACCACTAACCCATCACCGATGAATTGCACAATCTCCCAATAGGGGTCGGGTTTGAGCACCGTCGCCCCGATGATGAAGACCATCGCCAGGATGATGGCGATCCACCAGGCGATCAGCAGGCTACGTTCACGCGGGATCAGCGCGCTGTCATCCTGTTGCCAGCCGTGTAGATGTGGAGCAGACTTGACTGTGTGTGACTCGACAGATTTCATAATTTCCCCCTCTTCTAAAAATGGTGATCAGGGATTCAGGACCGGGGATCAGGATACTGCTCACCCCCTACTCCTGAATTCCTTTCTAAAAGCAAAAGTTGAAAATACGTTAGAATCCGTTCAATCCATTGACAAATTTCCATTCGCCGGTAAACCAACGGTCTATTCCCCGGTCAGGTTCAAAATCATCAATCGCTCGTAGAAATCCTGAACAGGACGGCCGGCGGCCAATGCGGCCTGTATGGCGTCGGCGACCTCGTTTGGGCCATGGCCGCGCGCCCATTGAGGCAGATGCGCCACGTCGCTGATCAGGCCGAAGGGGTCGAAGCCCAGACGTGCGTAAGTAGTCCAGGGCAGATGGCCCGCCGCGACGGCAAACTCGAACAGGCCACTTGGCGCGCCGAGTGCCAACACCGTCGTGTAATCGTGATCCCACGCCCAGCGCATGGAGGCGCGCACCAACGCCGTGCCGATGCCCCGGCTAAAATAGCGCGGGTCGGCACCTTTGTAGATCGTCGGCGTACCCGCGCCTTCTTCGACTTCCTGTTGGAAGCTCTCCAACGTCCGTCCGACATGACAACAGGCATGGCACCATGCCGGCCCCGATAATTCCAGGTTCACCGAGCCGGTCATCTGCCGCCACCAGTCGGGGCGCCACCAGTGATTCCAGGTCGGCCAGTCAGGGTTATCCTGATCGGGTAGGACGATGCGATAGCAATGCAGTTGCGCGACGCAACGGTCGCCTTCCCAGGCCGCCATGCCGATGGTTCCCTGCGTCTCGAAGAGCCGCAGTAACGTCTCGCGCTCCGGGGGCCAGCACCGCAAAGGGATGCGGTCAAGCTCATCTGGCCGAATGGGCCGGATCGTGATAGGAATGTCGTTTGGGGATAGCAGCGTCATCGTATTCCTCCCTCCCTTTGAACGTTATTCTCATCCAATCGCCGGTAAACCCATAAGTCAAAGAGAATGAACCATGTGACAACTGTATTGTAGTCTGTTTTTCAGGAGTGACAAAAGCCGTTTGACAGGGTCTCATTAACGAGAACGATAAAGCCTGCCGTTTGACAGGGTGCTTTTTTGTCGTATAATTACTCATATAATGAGTAATTACTCATATTATTATAACCGTAATTAAACCGAAAGAGTGAGGTGGTATGAGCGGTAAGAAAAGAGGCCCACTTTTCCCAGGCCGACGCCAGCGTCGTATTGAACGGCGCCGCCGCGAAATCATCGCCGTGGCGGCGCAGATTTTTGCCCAAAAGGGCTATGCCAATACGACAACCAAAGAGCTGGCCGATGCGGCCGACATGGCCGAGGGGACGCTTTACAATTACTTCAGCGGCAAACGGGAAATCCTGCTTGCCATCCTTAATGAGATGTGCGTTCCTATTGACGCGCTGTTGCAGAACGCGCAGGTCCCCAAAACCCGCGATGATTTTATCCGCATTGTCGAAAACGGCCTGGGCATTTTTGTCGCGCAATTGGATTTCACCCGCACGCTGTTGACCGAAATCTGGGTGGATGATACGGTGCTCAATGATTTTGTCATCGGGCGATTGCAGTACATCGGCGAGGCCGTGCGGAATTTCATCATCCGAGGGATCGAAGGCGGGAATTTCCGTCCGCTGGACATCGAAACGACGACATTGATGGTATTGGGGACGTTCCTGGCGCTCATCTTCCCCATTGTGCGGGGCATGAAGCCCATTCCCACAGCCGAAGAACGCCATAAGATGGCGCAAGATGCCGTGGATCTATTGTTAGACGGATTGCGAGTACGCGAGAACGGATAGGCCGGACGATGTTACAACGTATCTGGGCTGTGCTGCAAAAGGAGTTCATCCAAACGCTGCGCGATCGGGGCACGTTGATCCTGATGTTGAGCATGCCCATCCTGCAACTGTTTTTGCTCGGCTATGCGGTGGATATGAATGTGGAGCATATTCCCACCGTCGTCGCCGATCAAAGCCTGGATAGCTACAGTCTGGGTTATGTCAATGCGATGGTCAACACGCAGTATTTCGACGTGGTGGCGTATGTGACCAGCGAAGCAGAAGTGATCCGCGCCATTGATGCCGGGCGCGCGCAGGCCGGGATCATCATCCCGCCGGATTTCTCCGCCCGTGTAGAACGTGGCGAAGCGCAGGTGCTATTTCTCATTGATGGCTCGGACCTGTTTACCGTGCAGTCAGGGTATACGCGCGCGGCCACGATTGCGCAGGCTTATGCTGCCGAGGTGCTGCTGAAGAAAATCGCACGTTCGGGATTGGCTGTGAGCGGCGCATTGCCACTGGATACGCGGGCGCGCGTGCTTTACAATCCCGATATGCAACAGTTGTGGTTCACCATTCCCAACATGATCGCGCTGTTGATGCAGACCACGAGCATTGCGATGACTGCTGCCGCCGTGGTGCGTGAACGCGAGGCCGGCACCATCGAGCAACTGCTTGTCACACCCATCCGTCCGGCGGAGTTGCTGCTCGGCAAGATCATCCCCAACGTGATAGTCGCGCTCATCAATGTATTGACGGCAGTGGCGGTGGGGGTGTGGGTCTTCCATGTGCCCTTCAAGGGAAGTTTTGGGCTTTTTGTGGGACTGGCGATCATTTACGTTTTCTCAGGGCTGGGATTGGGCTTGTTGATTTCCACGGTTGCCAACAACCAAAAGCAATCGCAACAACTGGTGGCGATGATTATGCTGTTAGGCGTTATCCTGGGCGGGTACATTTTCCCCCGCAATACGATGCCGCCGGTGCTGCGGGCGCTGGGGACGTTGTTCCCGATGACATTCTTCATCCCTATCTCACGGGGAATTATCAGCAAGGGCGTAGGCGTGGACGCGCTATGGTCACAAATCGCCGGGATGACCCTCTACGCGGTGGTGGTGATGGTGATCGCCGCGAAAGCGTTCCGGCAAGGACTGGAGTGAAGCTATGGCTTTGAACACGCAGCGGTTATCCGCCATCGTCAAAAAAGAGACCATCCAGATGGTGCGGGATTGGCCAACTTTGCTGATGATCATTCTCATGCCCGTCATCGAGCTTATGTTGTTCGCCTACGTGGGCGATTTGACGCTCGACCATTTGCCCACAGCCGTTGCCGATATGAGTCGTGATTCCAACAGCCGTGCCTTCATCAATGCGCTGGAGGTTTCGAGCTTCTTCGACGTGGTTGAATACGTGAACAGCGAGAATGAGGTCATCCGCGCCATTGACGAAGGCCGGGTCAACGTAGGGCTGGTGATTCCGCCGGATTTCGCCGGGCGGATCGCACGCGGCACCGCGCAAGCGTTGGTGATCATTGACGGGTCAGATGCGTTTGTAGTGCAATCGGGATACAGTGCGGCGTTGGCGATTGCGCAGGTCCATGGGATGCAGTTGATGCTGCAAACCGCCGCGCAGATGGGGATGGCCGGGATGGGACAACTGCCTATCAACACAAGCACGCGCATTCTCTACAATCCCAACATTGACCAGATCGTCTTCCTTATCCCCGGCCTGGCGGCGATGCTGCTACAACTCATCGGCGTCAATGCAACGGTGATGGCGGTGGTGCGTGAGCGTGAGCTGGGCACGATGGAACAGATGCTCGTCACACCGGCGCGGCCTCTGGAGCTGATCCTCGGCAAGATTGTGCCGCCCATCGCCCTGATCGCCGTAGACCTGCTCATCATCATCCTGCTCGGCGTCTACTGGTTCAAGGTGCCGATTCGAGGATCGCTGTGGCTGTTTAGCTGGCTTTCGCTGTTATTCATCATTTCCGGGCTGGGGATGGGATTGGCGCTCTCCACCATCTCCAAAAACCAGAAACAGGCGCAGCAGATTTCGGCAGTGGTGATGATGCTTTCGATCCTGCTGACCGGTTTGATTTATCCACGTGCCACGATGCCGCCACTGGTGCGCACCATCGGCAATTTGATTCCGGCGACTTACTTTGTCCGCATTGCGCGGGGGATTATGACCAAAGGCGTGGGGCTGGCGTTTATGTGGGAAGACGTTCTCGCACTGGCGATTTATGGAGCCATCATCGTAGCCCTTTCGACGGCAACGTTCAAGAAGCGGCTGGACTGAGGCATGACGATGTTGCGGCGTATATGGGCGGTGATGCAGAAGGAATTCATTCAAACGTTCAGGGATCGGCGGACGCTCTTGATCCAACTGAGCCTGCCGGTGATGCAATTGCTCATTCTAGGGTACGCCATCCGCACCAACGTCGAGCACATTCCCCTTGTCGTGGCCGACCAAAGCCTGGATCGCGCCAGCCGCACCCTCGTCGAAGGGTTGATCGCATCGCAGTATTTCGATGTGGTGGACTATGTCGCCAACGAAGCACAGGCCATCCGTGCCATTGACGAAGGACGCGCGCAGGCCGGCGTCGTGATCCTGCCCGATTTTGCGGCCAATGTCGAACGCGGCGCGGCCCAGGTTCTGTTGCTGGTGGATGGCTCGGACATTTTCACGTCGCAGACGGCCTACAGCGCCATTACCGCCATCACCCAGAACCATTCAATGGCGGTATTGATCTCCAAACTCCAGCGTGCCGGCAAACTGCGAAACCCGGAACAGTTTTTGCCCCTGGATGCGCGGGTGCGGATTCTCTATAATCCCAATCTGGCCGATCTGTGGTTTCTCATTCCGGGGATCGTGGCGGTGATTTTGCAAACGCAGACCATCACGTTGACCGCCGCCGCGGTGGTGCGCGAGCGCGAAACCGGCACCATCGAGCAAATCCTGGTCACGCCCATCCTGCCCATCGAGTTGCTGATCGGCAAAATCGCGCCGAACATCGTCATCGCCATCGTCAATATGCTCACCATCCTGGGACTGGGTGTGTTGTGGTTCAAGGTGCCGTTCCAGGGGGACTTCTGGCTTTTCTTCTGGCTGGCGTGTTTGTATGTGCTTTCGGGCCTGGGAATGGGATTGCTGGTGTCGGCCATCTCGCAAAATCAAAAACAATCCCAACAAATGGCCATGATGTTGATGCTCATCGGTCTGGTATTGGGGGGCTTTATGTTCCCACGTTATCTGATGCCTCCCCTGATCCGCGCGGTGGGCAATCTCTTCCCGCTCACGTACTTCATACCGCTGGCGCGGGGGATCATCACCAAAGGGATTGGGGTGACGTACTTGTGGCAACAGATCGTGGTCTTGATCCTGTACGTGAGCGCGATCATGTTCTTCGCCACGCGCTCATTCAAACGCAATCTGGATTAATCTCTACCCAAATGAGGGACTATCAGAGAACCGAAGTCTTTTTGGGTTTCGGCCTGTTCAGGTTAGGACATGATGTCAAGACGTTGGGCAGCTTCACTCCACCGTACCATCGCGGTGATGCGTCGTGAGATGATCGAGCGGCTGCGTGACCGGCGCACGCTGGCGCTGATCCTTGGGATACCGCTCATTCAGTTGCTGCTCTTTGGCTATGCCGTCAAGTTGACGGCTTACAATTTGCCCACCGTCGTCGCCGATATGAGCCTCGATACGCGCAGCCGGAGCTTTGTGAACGCGCTACGCACATCCGGCTACTTCGACATCCAGCGGTATGTCGCCACCGAAGCCGACGTGCTGCGCGTTCTCGACAGTGGGACGGCGCGCGCCGGGGTGGTCATTCCGCCAAATTTCGCTGCGAACATCGAGCGCGGACAGACGCAAGTGTTGATCATCCTGGACGGCTCCGACTCGTTCTCGGTGCAATCGGGATATAGTGCGGCTGTGGCCGTGGCGCAATCGTTCGCGCTGAAACTGGTTGCGCAACAGATCAATCGCCTGGGGGGGCAGTTGCAGACACAGCCGATTGTGGCTTCGACGCGCGTGCTCTACAACCCCAACCGCGATGATCTCGTATTTGTGATGCCGGGATTGATCGCGATGCTGCTTCAGGTGCTGGCAGTGAGCATGACCGCGCAGTCCATCGTGCGCGAATACGAACTGGGCACCATCGAGCAGATTATGGTGACGCCGGTGCGGCCTTTGGAACTGATTGTCGGCAAGCTGACGCCCAATATCTTGTTCGTGGTCATTGACCAGGCGATGATTACGCTGTTAGGTGTTTTCTGGTTCGGCGTTCCGTTCCGGGGGAATCCCTGGTTACTGGCGGGGCTTTCTTTCCTGTTCGTGTGTTCCGGGTTGGGATTAGGGCTGCTGATTTCCACCGTTGCGCACACGCAGAAGGAAGCCGAGCAACTTTCTGCTCTGTTGATGTTGTTCAGTCAATTGCTCACCGGCTTCATCTACCCGCGCAGTCCGATGCCGCCGGTCGTGCGTGCCGTCGGCAACCTGATTCCGCTGACCTATTATCTCAGGATTGCGCGGGGCATCATCACCAAAGGCGTAGGGCTGACGTTTTTGCGGAGCGATGTCCTCGCGCTGCTGATCTATGTCGTGGTGGCGATGGGATTGGCGGCGATCACGTTCAAGAAGCGGCTGGATTGAATGGGGAAGAAAGAACGACTGCCTGACTATGAGACTAAGGACTACGAGACTAATGACTACGAGACTAAGGACTACGAGACTAAGGACTACAAGACTAAGGACTACGAGACTAAGGACTACGAGACTAATGACTACGAGACTAAGGACTACGAGACTAAGGACTTCATGGAAGAACTCATCGCAATTCAGACACAAGACCTGGTAAAAAAGTTCAAGACGCGCCAGGGAGAAGTGACGGCCGTGGATGGAGTGACATTACAGGTGCGTCAGGGAGAAACCTTTGGGTTGATCGGGCCGGACGGCGCCGGCAAAACGACAACGACGCGCGTCATCCTCGGCTTGCTGCGGCGCACGGCAGGCGAGAGCCGCATCCTGGGTTACGATTCGATGCGCGACACTTACGCGATCCGTGAGCGCGTAGGGTACATTGCACAGCAATTCTCATTGCCGCCGGATATGACGGTTATCGAGAACATGCGTTTCTTCGCCGATGTGCAAGGGGTGAGTCCGGAGGAACAGAAACATCGTATCCCTGAACTGTTGGAGTTTGCCGGATTGTCTAAGTTTACCAAACGATTGGCAGGGCGACTGTCGGGGGGGATGAAAAAGAAGCTGGCGCTGGCGTGTAGTCTGGTCCACGAGCCACGTGTGGTCATGCTCGATGAACCGACGCTTGGTGTGGATCCGGTCAGCCGTCGCGAGTTCTGGAACCTGTTGGGCAATCTGCGCGTCGAAAAGGGACTGACCATCTTCGTCTGCACGCCCTATATGGACGAGGCCGAGCGCTGTAACTGGGTGGGCCTGATGTACCGGGGGAAACTTGTGGCATACGATTCGCCGAAAAAGATCAAAATGATGGTACCGGGGCAATTGCTGGAATTCACCCCCTCGCACTTCGTGCCGGCGCAGACATTGGTATCCGAACTGGAAGGTGTACTGGAAGTGCAGACTTACGGGCTGATGCTGCATGTCTTTGTGGACGACGCCGTGCGCCGCCAACGTGAGATCGAGGCGGCGATGGCCGCTCAGGGGATCACCTGCGCCGGCATGCGCCAGATCGAGCCACGGATGGAGGAAGCGTTTATCTCGTTGATCAAGAGGCAAGCGAAGTGAGGCGTTAAACGTGAGGCGTGATTGTCTTCTCACGTATCATGAGGCAACAATTATGGAATACACAATCGAAGTTGAGAACCTGACGAAGAAATTCGGGAATTTTACTGCCGTGGATGGCGTGAGCTTCCGTGTCGGTGCGGGGGAAGTCTATGGCTGGCTTGGGCCGAACGGGGCCGGGAAGACCACCACGATCCGCATGCTGCTGGGATTGCTCACACCAACCGCCGGGGAAGCGCGCGTGCTCGGTTACAATCCGGCGACACAGGCCAAGCAGATGCAGGCACACGTCGGTTATATGTCGCAGCTTTTCACACTCTACAACGACCTCACGGCCCGTGAAAACATCCGCTTCTACGGACTGGCATACGGACTCTCACGCAAGATGTTGCGTCAGCGGCAGACCGAAATCCTGGAAATGGCCGGGTTGACCGGTAGGGAGCACACCCTCACAGTCAACCTTTCAGGGGGCTGGAAACAACGGCTGGCCCTGGGGTGCGCTATCGTCCACGAGCCTCGCGTAGTCTTTCTCGACGAACCGACAGCAGGCGTTGATCCCATCAGCCGCCGCGAATTCTGGGAGCTTATCTACGCGATGGCAAAGAAGGGCGTGACGGTGCTGGTGACCACCCATTACATGGACGAGGCCGAGTTGTGCCAGCGCGTCGGCTTCATCAGCCAGGGGAAGCTCATCGCGTTGGATACCCCCGATCAGCTAAAGCGTTCACAGATGCGCGGTCACGTCCTCGAAATCAACACCGACAACGCCGATCGTGCCATGCGCGTGTTAAAGGCTGCCCAGGAGACGCACAAATTTCCCTTTGAAGAAGTCGCGCTCTACGGAGCGCAAATTCATGTCGTCGTTCCTGATGCGGAAACGTTTAAGCCGCCGATTTGGACACTGCTCAGTGATGAGGGACTTAACGTCCATTCGATTGAGTGGATTGCACCTACACTGGAAGATGTCTTCATTTCAGCGGTCAGGTAACGCCAAATCTATAGAGGTTGATCGAAAACCGACTACAGCGAGCCGTGCAAACGCTGCAACATTCTAATGTTTTAATGTTCAGACAAATAGGGAGGATAGATAATGTTTCAAGAAAAGAGAAGCACAAACAAGGGATTACGCATTTTCCTGCTGATCCTTTTTTCATTGGGGCTGGTAGTGTTGATGTCCAGGCAAACATTAGCTTCGCTGCATCCGCAGACACAGGCGTCTCAAACGACGTTGCGTGCGTCCGGCGTCATCCAGGCAGAACAGGTCAACGTCGCCAGTGAATTCGGCGGATTGATTGCCGCGATTCCGGTGTCCAAATCCGACAACGTCACCGCCGGACAGGTCATCGTCCAGTTAGATACGACAATGCTGGATGCCCAAATCGAGGTGGCGCGAGCGATGGTGGATATGGCCGAAGCCGGTCTGGCCCAGGCCAAAGCCGGTGCGCGCCCCGGCGCCATCGCAACGGCCAAAGCGCAACTGGCGCAGGCGCAGGTCGGACAACTTGTCGCCCAGCAGGCCGTCAGCGATACATTGCTGCTGGTCGCCAACCCGCAGGAAATTGACTTGCAAATCGCCGTCACCCGCGCGCAACTCGAATCCGCCGAACATGAGCTGGCCCAGGCCACGGCCCTCAAAGATGCCATTGAAGTCGCCAAAGCTCAGCTCGACAAAGCCTATACCGAGTTCAACGGTGGCGGACGCCATCGCTTCCAGGCAGCGCAAGGCTCGGTGGATGATATTCTCGACGATTTGAGGGACATTTTCCCGGATCTGCCGGACCTGCCGGACAACTTGCCGGAAATCCCATCGGGCACTTACACCTATGGTGATTGGGAACTGGTCATCGGAAATGGTGGCTATACGCTTTACAAGTGGGTGAATATCAGCTTCCCGATGAGCGCGTTGCAATTGCCCAACCTGTGGTGGCAATCGTGGATCGGCGTGAACGCAGCGGCAGCCAAAAAAGAGGGCCTGGAAGCCAAACTCGCCAACCTCTACGCCCAACGCGCAAACCCGCAGACTATGCAAGCCTACGCCGACGAAGCAATCAGCGCCGAAGCGCAGGTCGAAGCACAGGTCGCCCTTGCGCAAGTGCAGGTCGAGGCGTTGGAAGCCGGCGCTACGCCGGAACAAATCGCTGCCATCGAAGCGCGCGTCAATCAGGCGCGCAGTGGATTGGAATCCCTGCTCCAACAGCGCGAGATGCTGGCCCTCAAAGCGCCCATTGATGGTATGGTGGTAGACGTGGTCATGCGCCCCGCTGAAGTCGCAGCAGCCGGCGCCACCATCCTCACCATCGCAGATTTGAACAAATTGACGCTGACGGTCTACATCCCGCAAACCCAAATCGGCAAGCTTCATGTGGGCGACCCGGTGCAAATCAGCGTCAACAGCTTCCCTAACCGCGTTTTTGAGGGGCATATCAGCCGCATTGCCGATCAAGCCGAGTTCACGCCGCGCAACGTCGCCACCCAGGAAGAACGGGTGAACCTGGTGTTTGCGGTTGAAATCAGCGTCCCTAACCGCGATGGCGTACTCAAAATGGGCATGCCCGCGGATGTGGTAATAGAGGTATCGGAGCGCTAAAACGCTCAAACGGAAAGAAGAGGGTATGGATATGAAAAAGAGCTATAGTTGTGTTTTAGCGATCCTGATTATGTTGCTGGTTTCAGGTTGCACGAAGGTAGCGACGGCAAACAGCGATGCGCCGTTAATTGCCTCGGGGACCATCCGCGCTGCGGAAATCCGTGTAGCGAGTGAGTTCGGTGGGCGGATCCAGAGCATCAACGTACAAGTAGGTCAGCAGGTGTCCGTTAGTGACGTGCTGGTGACACTCGATGCAACGCCGTGGCTGTTACAACTTTCCCCTGCCGAGGCTGCTATTGAAGCCGCCAAAGCCGACCTGGCCGTGCTCGAAGCCGGCCCCCACCCTGCGGAGATTGCTGCCGCACGCGCCAACCTCGCCCTGGCCGAAGCGCAGCGCGACGGCGCGTACCAGGCATGGCAAAATGCGCTGGCGGTGGTCAAGAATCCCCAGGAGCTGGATGAACAGATCGTCGCCGCGCGCACGCAAGTTGCTTTAGCTGCACAGGGCGTCGAACTGGCCAAAGCGCAGCTCGCCAATCAACAGATGGCGCGCGACATCACCCCTGAGGGAAGCGTTCAACGTCAAGCGGCGGATTATCAATTGCTGGCCGCACAAGAGGCGTTGGCCGGCGCGCAGGCCGATGAGAAGACAGCGCAGACGTTGCTCAATCAACTGTTGCGGATTCGCAATCAACCCCTGGGCTACATCGCCCAGGCCAACGCAGCCGAAGGCAAATACCGTATTGCCGAAGAAGCCGTCCGCGTCGCACAGGCCAAACTCGATGACTTGCTGGCCGGCCCGACGCCGGAGGAGCTTGCAGTGGCGCGCGCCAAAGTGCGCCAGGCCGAAGCCGAGGCCAATGTCCTGCGCAAGAAAATCGAACGCAGCACGTTGAGCAGCCCCATCAACGGCGTGGTGGTCGCGCGTGTTGCCAACATCGGCGAATTGGTCGCACCCGCGGCCACCATCCTCACGGTGGCGGATCTCAATGAAGTGACCCTGGAGGTCTATGTCCCCGAAGGTCATATCGGCCATGTGACCATCGGCCAAAAGGTGCAGGTGAAGGTGGACAGTTTCCCGGGACGGATTTTCGAGGGGCAGGTCATCAAAATCGGTGACGAGCCGGAATTCACGCCGCGCAATGTCGCCACCGCCGAAGAACGCCTCAACACCTTCTATGCCGTTGAAATCCGCCTCGACAACGCGGAGGGGCTGCTCAAACCGGGCATGCCTGCGGATGCACAGTTCTGAACGACGAAGGCGCGTAAGCGCGGATCGCCAATGCTTCGAGCGGATCGCCAGATCCGCGCTTAAGCGCATGCAGCGGGGAACTGACGTTCCCCTCGAAGCAAATGAAAACTGCCGGATCGCCAATGCCTCCCAATGCTTCGAGCGGATCGCCAGATCCGCGCTTAAGCGCATGCAACGGGGAACTGACGTTCCCCTCGAAGCAAATGTAGACCGGCGGATCGCCAATGCTTCGAGCGGATCGCCAGATCCGCGCTTAAGCGCATGCGGCGGGGAACTGACGTTCCCCTCGAAGCAAATGTAGACCGGCGGATCGCCAATGCTT
>DAOSNS010000003.1:138852-179755 GCA_035373625.1 Anaerolineae bacterium
AGCGGATCGCCAGATCCGCGCTTAAGCGCATGCGGCGGGGAACTGACGTTCCCCTAAAAGCACCGGCGTTCCCCGCGAAGCAAACGTAGACACTACGCCCGGCGAACCATTAACTCCACGTGGAGCGTTGCCAATGAGTCGGCACCAACCCAGATGTCGAAAGCCTCCGCATCCTGGACCCACTTGCCGACATTCGTGCTCCAGTGGCCTAGCTCGGCCGGCCCAAGCGTGAAGGCGACCGTCTTCGTCTCTCCGGGTCTGAGCGTGACCCGCTCAAAGCCCCTCAATTCGCGCATCGGACGCGAGTCGCTGCCAGCCTTCTGGTGAATGTAAAGCTGCACAACCTCGTCGCCTTCGACTGCACCGGTATTGGTCACATCGGCGGTCACGGTCACCGACTCTCCTACCTTCACCTGCGGCGCCGAGACTTGCAGGTTGGTGATGGAGAAAGTGGTATAGCTAAGACCAAAGCCGAAAGGATAGAGCGGCGTCGGCAGGCCGTCCCAGTAGCGCGGGTTGTACATCGGGTGGCCTTCGGGCGAGTGTGTGAGATTGCGCGCATAGTAGAGCGGCTCGTGACTGCCCTTGCGCGGGAAGGTGACGGGCAACTTGCCGCCCGGATTGACATCGCCGAACAGGATGTCGGCAACGGCGTGCCCTCCCTCGCTGCCGGGTTCCCAGGCTTCCAGGATTGCAGGGACATTCTCGGCCGCCCAGTTGATGCTCAACGGACGCCCGTTCAAGAGTACGAGAACCACCGGCTTGCCGAGTGCCACGACGGCCTCCAGCAGTTCCTCCTGACGCCCCGGCAAGTCGAGCGACGCACGCGAGGCGGCCTCGCCGGCCATGTCGGCATTCTCTCCGAGGACCATCACGACCACCTCGGCATCGCGCGCTGTAGCCACAGCAGTTTGGAAGGCGGCCTCTGCTTCCTCCGGCGTCTGCGGCGCTTTCTTGACGGCCGGGTCCATATTGTTCTCGAACCACGAGGGAATGTCGCGCCGGATTTCGGGACCGGGCGCATAGTCTACACGTGCCTCCGGCAGTTTAGCGCGAATACCTTCGAGGACGGTGACGGCCGCCGGAACGTGGCCAAAGACCATCCATGAACCCTCCGTGGCTTCCTTCGAGTCGGCCAGAGGGCCGATCACCGCCACGTGTTTGAGGCTCTTGGAAAGCGGCAGCAGCCCACCCTCGTTGCGCAACAACACCATCGAGCGCTGCGCCGCGCGCCGCGCCTCTGCCCGGTGCTCCGGCAGCGCGACGACTTGCTCCAGCTTCGATTCGTCGGTATAAGGTTGCTCAAAGAGTCCCATACGAATCTTGATGGCGAGGATGGGACGCACGGCCTCGTCAATATCCTCGATCGTCAATGTGCCATCTTCAACAAGACCGGCCAGGTGTTGCAGATAAGTGTTGCTCGCCATATCCATATTGAGGCCCGCGCTCAGCGCACGGAAGGCCGCATCGCGCCCATCGCGCGCAAAACCCTGTGTGACAAGGCTACCGACGGCAAACGCATCGCTGACGACAAAGCCCTCGAAACCCCATTCTTCTCGCAACACCTGGCGCAGCAAGAAGCGGTTTCCGCTTGCGGGGACATCGTTGAGGTCCATATAGGCGCTCATAAACGTCCCCACACCGGCCTCCACGGCAGCTTTGAAAGGCGGGAAATAGACATTGCGCAACAGAGTTTCCGGCAGATAGACCGGATCGTAGTCGCGCCCACCATCTGCCGCGCCGTACCCCGCGAAGTGTTTGGCACAAGCCACCACATGGTCTGGTGCGCCGATATACGGCCCCTGGAAGCCACGGACGTGGGCGGCCGCCATTGCCGCGCCCAGATAGGGATCTTCACCGGCACCCTCGACAATGCGCCCCCAGCGGGCATCGCGGGCAATGTCCACCATCGGGCCGAAGGTCCAGTGAATACCCGCAGCGCGGGCTTCCTTAGCTGCGACGGCCTGTGCCCGTTCGACCACCGAGGGATCCCATGAAGCCGCCATTGCCAGCGGCACAGGGAAGATCGTGCGGTACCCGTGGATAACGTCAAGGCCAAAGAGCAGTGGAATCTTCGACGGGCTTTCTTCAACGGCGATCTTCTGGAGCGCGTTGAACGTCTTCGTATCGTTGATCCACAACACCGACCCGGCCCCACCCTGCCGGATGATCTCCTCAGGCTTCGGCCCCGGCAAAAACGGCAGACCGCCGATCTGCGTGAGCTGCCCGATCTTCTCGGCGAGGCTCATCTTTCCCAAGAGCACCTCAACACGCGCCGCGATTTCACTTTCCGATGGAATATTCCCTGTATTCTCGATATTCATAATTCCTCCTGATTTTATACTAACCGCACAGTAAATTTTCCTATTCCTGTCAGCAGATTAAGTGGATTTAGCAGATTACGGGCTGCGGGCCGACCGAAAATCTGCTCAATCTGCTAAATCTGCTGATGAAAAACGGCCGATCAGCCATACCAGCCCCGCCCCGATCACAAACAGTCCCATATTGAGCACAAAAGGCAGCGAGCGGTCAATCGCGGAAAGCTGCCCGGCGATCCAACCAAAAGGCGCGGTGAACACGAGCAGAGCCACGTAAACGATGGCGCTGATGCGCGCGCGCTCGTGCGACTCCATCGCCATGGCCAGCAAGGATTCGATCATGGGACCCACCAGCGCCGCCGCTACAGCTTCAAGGATCACACTGGTCACCAGCAAAGGTACTGTGTGCGGCGGCATCACGACCAGCAACAACTGGCTGACGAAGGAGGCCGCAAAGCCTATCCATAACGGTAGCCGAAAGTGCTGCAAAGTGGTGAGCCGCGGACCGATCAGGAAAAAACACATCGCGATGATCAACGAGCGCAACATCATATAGAGGGAAATATGCGACTCGGCAAAGCCGAGTTTGGTGGTGAACAACACACCCCAAAAACTGCCGTTGACAGTGTTATAAATGTTGGTGATGACCATCAACGATAGAGCCGCCAGGATAGGCCGGGCGTGCAGCAGTTGGACGAAAACGCTGCGATATTCCCCCAGCAGGCTGAGCCACGACCGATGGCGTGTTTCTTCGCGGCGTTGCTGACCGCGTACCGTTTCGCGTGAATAAAGATACAGCACCAACGCCTTCAGCGTGAGCATCAAGCAGCCGAACAGCAACAGCCCACGCATCGCCGGTACCAGGCCAAAGTGTGCCACAAACCAGCCGCCCAGCGGGGTGAAGAACGCCGACGCAATCCCGAAGAGCGTAATCCACGTCCAAATATGGACCAGGTGACGCTCCTCGGCGTCTTCGACCATCAGGCACGTCCAGGCAGTATGCGAAATGCGGAACAGTCCGTTCAGCGCGGCAGCAACGAAGAAGAAGCGGCTATCTTGTGCTGTGGCCCATAGCATGCAAGGCACACTCCACGAGACCAGATCGGCAACAAACAGGGTCAGGCGACGGCCAAACTTATCCACAATTACGCCGCTAAGCAAGGCACTGAAAATCTGAAATACCAGCCCCAGGCTGGCAATGGTGCCAATCCCCTGGTCGGTTACCCCCAGGGCCAGCATGTACACCGATAAAAACGGTGAAAACAGATTAAAGGGAATGCCGAACATCGGCTCGGTGAGCACGGTGACACGCGGATTGCCTTTAAGCTCGCGCAGCGTTCGAAAAAGGGGATGTTTTGCGATGGCTATCAAGTTTTTCTCCAATGTTTTTATCTGCCACGTAATATACTACAAACCCAGAAATCTGCATTCCTCCCCTGACCGAGCCGGAATCAAACAGGTTCATTAGCCACGGATTGTGCCGATTTTTCCAATTCGTGGCAAAAAGCAAATATTTGATCGGTAACGTTATCCCGGATTTGTCGGGAATTGATACCGGGCATACAATAGGGTCGGGGCTTGGGATGGCATGTACCTTAAACACTTTTTTGAAAGGAGAGTCACTATGATTATCGGTGTTCCAAAAGAAATCAAGGACAATGAATATCGCGTGTCTATGACGCCGGGCGGCGTGCATCAGCTCAAAGAACACGGACATACGGTGTTGGTCGAAGCGGGAGCGGGCGAGGGAAGCTATTTCACCGATGCGGACTTCGCCGCCGCCGGAGCCTGTATTGTCCCCTCAGCCGAGGAAGTATGGACTCAGGCCAATATGATTGTCAAAGTCAAGGAACCGCTGCCCACCGAGTACAAATACCTGCGCCCCGATCTGGTTCTCTTTACCTATCTTCACCTGGCAGCATCAGAGTCACTCACCCGAACAATGATGGAAAGCGGCGTGACCGGCATCGCCTACGAAACGGTCGAGTTGCCCAACGGAACCCTGCCGTTGTTGACGCCCATGAGTGAAGTCGCCGGGCGGATGTCCATTCAGGTCGGCGCCCACTACCTGGAGCGGCAGGCCGGTGGCCGTGGCAAATTGTTGGGTGGGATTCCCGGTGTGCAACCGGCCAAAGTGGTCATCATCGGCGGAGGAGTGGTGGGGACGAATGCAGCGCAGGTAGCGCTGGGGATGGGCGCCCGTGTGATCCTCATTGATATCAACATTGATCGTTTGCGCGTCTTGAGTGAAATCCTGCATGGCAACTTTGAAACCCTGGCATCAAGCCCTTACAGTGTGGCCCGTGCTGTGCGCACAGCCGACTTGTTGATCGGGGCGGTACTGGTCAAGGGAGCCAAAGCGCCCAAAGTGGTGACCCGTGAGATGGTCTCAACTATGAAGGCCGGCAGTGTGATCGTTGATGTTGCGGTGGATCAAGGGGGATGCATGGAAACCACCCATGCGACCACCCATTCCAACCCGACCTATTACGTGGACGGCGTTTTGCACTACTGTGTAGCCAACATGCCCGGGGCGGTGCCGCGTACCAGTACCAATGGCCTCTCAAATTCCACGCTGCCTTATGTCATCAAGCTGGCTGACCAGGGGTTCGCGGCCGCAGTTGCCGCCGATAAATCCCTGGCTCTGGGCGTCAACATCTACCAGGGCAAAGTGACCTACCAGGCTGTGGCCGAAGCCTTTGGGCTGCCCTACACACCGTTGGAAGTCTGAGAACAACGCGGCAGGTTATGAATCACCTGCCAACTTTCAATCGTCCCTACGGGGCGGCAAGATGCAGCAGTCCCATGATGACCTGTCGGCCGTCAACGGGAATCGGCACGTTCACGCCAAGATAGAATAAATGACCCTGACGACTGTTTTATGGCAGTCGTCAGGGTCATGAGCGATCCTCACTTCACGTCATTCGGTGGCGTTTTGTTCCAGATCCGTAGCCTCAGCTTCGTCGGCATCCACATCAGCATCCTCATCAACGTCTTCATCATCCAGAACCTCTTCGTATGATGAGGCTTGATGCTCTCCGTCAACGGACGAGTGAACCTGCAATATCCTTCCCAATGCAAACAGGATGACTGCGAACACCGCGTATTGGGCAAAGTTCCTCATATGGAAATTGGCGACCTCAAATTCGTTTCCACTGATCACTAACTGGTCCGCCGCAACCATTTCGGAGATGTATCGAAACGAATAGGTCGCTGCCCAAATTGTGTAAAGCACGAACAACCCTGCAAGCACGTATAAAACAACACTTAAAACCGGAAATTTTACCTTTTGCATGTTTAGCCACCTGTCTATGAATTTGTATCCCTTTCTGGATTTTTTGTCACTTCGCAAAAACAATGCGACCGGGATTGCAGCCCCGGTCGCATACGTTATAGCCTTCGCCGGATAGCTTTTACATTCTACGACCTATTGTCTCTTTGTCAATGTCAACTTGCAGGGCTTAATCCCTTCCCGTTACAGGGCTTCGAGCGGATCGCCTCATCCAGCTTCGAGAGGATCGCCAGATCCGCGTTTTTCAATGTGAGGTGTCAGAGACGAGACTTTCCAGATCCGCAAGGGCCGTCTCGGCCATGCGGATGTGCACCAGATCGTGCTGCGCCATCCCTTGCAGTACACCGCCGACGCGCCCCTGTCCAAAATCCACATCGCTGGTATCGCGTTTGAGGATGTCGGGGGTGATTTCAGCGACAAACGCTCGCATACCGGCGTGGATCTCATCCCACGCTGACAGGACGGTCTCCAGGTCATCGGTCGGCTCGCTACCCACGCCGGCGAAGGCCGGATTCCCTTCGAGAAACGGCGGCAGAAAGCCGAGTTTGCACCACGGTCGGTTGTTACGCAGCAGCCAACGATTGAGATACATATCCTCGGCGAATACAAGGTGTCGCACGTGTTCCAATGCCGACCAACGATCGAGGCCAGGGCGAGTAACCAGTTTCTCAGGAGGTGTGGCACGCAAGCGTGCGTAGAATCCGGCGCGCATTTCATCAAGGTGCGCTAACACACGCCGTACCTCATCGGGATCGAAGATGTCGGCCATTCTAAGCCGTGCGCGCTCCGGGTCGCGACGATCGAACTCCGCTTCAATCAACCGATCCACCCGCACGCCCAAAATCGTCAGCCCGGCGATGTTGGCATCATCAATCACCATGTTTTTAAGATCGGCGTTGACAATGTGCACATCGGCCATGTTGACATCGTCGAACGTCGCTGCCTGCAAGTTGACATCCGCAAAGGTCGCCGCCTGCAAGTTGACGTGACGAAATTCCGTCCCTGCCATATTCTGGTTCTCAAAGCGCTCGCTCATTTCCACCTCCTGAAAATAGTAATCAGGGATTATTGCCCTACGCCAGACTCCTACTCTGTCGCCGCTACAGCAACCACGCCGACGATGCCCGTGCCAGAGTGGATGGATAGCCCAGGTGTGAAATCCGCCGTGATGATGGTATCGGGGCAGGTCAGTCGCTCGCGCAATTGCGCCTCGAATTCGCGTGCCTTCTCCAGCGCATTAACGTGGATGATCGCCATGCGTTCAATGGGACGACCGTGCAGGCTCTCCACCGTCAACTCAATGACGCGCTCCCAGGCTTTGTGCTGTGTGCGCACTTTTTCCAACATATCAAGTTTGCCGTTGCGGACGGTAAGAATAGGTTTGATGTTGAGCAGGTTTGCCATGCCCGCCGCCAGATGGCCCACACGCCCACTCATCGCCAGGTACTTGAGCGTCGCCAATGCCGCGTAAACGTGCGAGCGGCTGCGCAGCGACTCGGCAACCGCGATCGCCTCTTCCTTTGACGCACCTTGCTGGATGGCTTCGGCAGCAGCCAGAGCCATGAATCCCTGTCCCATAGAAAGGGTGCGCGAGTCCACGACGGTGATGTCACGATCAGGCATGAGGTCACGGGCGGTAAGCGCGGCATTGTACGTCCCGCTGATCTCCGAGCTGACGCAGAAGCACAATACCGACGCAGCGCCGGCATCGAAGGCGGCCTGGTAAGCGATGGCGAATTGGCCGGGTGTCGGTGCGGAGGTCGTCGGCAGTTTGCCTTCACGGTCAATGCGTACAAATGCCTCGGCATCATTGATATCCATTTCGGCGCGGAGGGTCTCTTGACCAAAGTGGATGTTGATCGGCACCTGTTGGATGTCGTATTGTGCCGCAATCGCGGCCGGTAGGCTGGAATCCGTATCGGTAATAACTGCGATGGGTAACATAAATTCCTCCCGGATGAATTATGGATAAAAACAGTAGCTACAGTGTAAATGAAAATGCCAGGGGGTCAAGGATGTATCACCCACAATGGACAAATCATAAAGCATATCTATAATGTAATAGTCCTTATTTTGCATAACTGAGTGTGTCGTGTATGTCAAAAATCCAAAGCGTGTTGTTGGTGTGCTGTTGCCTGGTGCTGATCTTGTTGTTGACGATTCTATTGTTCAGCATCGCGCAATCGGTTCCTCAAACGCCATCCGTCATCTACATCGTCGTTACTCCGACCCCTATGGGCATCTCTTCCACGCTTATGGTACCTCCTTCACCGAAATCTTCACCGACGCCAACGTTTTATGTTCCGCCAACGTGGACACCGACGTTTACACCTTCACCGATGCCAACGGCTACGCCCTTACCTACCCGCACGCCAACACCCACGCAAACGCCGACACCTTCAATCACGTCATCGCCACTGCCGCCACGTCGCCCGACGGCCATCCCTATCACGCCCATCGCCGAACTGGAAATCACGATGACTCAGGCATATTCCGGCTACCTGCCTGTTCCCATTCCAACAGCCGTGCCGCGCTACCCTATCCCCGAAGATGCTATAACCATCGTGTTGCTCGGCAGCGATCAACGCCCGGATTGGGATTACTGGAATACCGACGCGATTCAGTATGTCGTCATCTACCCGGACATCCCCTCTGTGGCGGTGCTCTCTATCCCACGGGATTTGTACGTCTATATTCCCAACATGCGGATGAGCCGTATCAACACCGCCGATTTGTACGGTGAACGTTACGGATTCGACGGCGGTGGGATCGGCTTGCTTAACCAGACGTTGCTCTATAACCTGGGCATCACCGCCGATTATTATGCGATGGTCAACTTTGATGGGCTGATCGGGCTGGTGGATGTGCTCGGCGGGGTGGATGTGCCCGTTCACTGTCAACTGCACGATTACTGGCCCATCCCTGACGAAAACGGGGAATATCATATTCTGACCCTTGAACCCGGCATCCATCACATGAACGGGGAATTAGCTTTGTGGTACTCGCGGACGCGCAAAACGACCAGCGTTTTCGCCCGCGAGGCGCGCCAGCAGCAAATCCTGGAGGCGATGTGGCGTAAGGCAAAGCAATCTAATTTATTCACGATGCTCCCGGCCCTGTACGAGCAGACCCGTGACTTGTATCAAACGGATTTAGGATTGGGCAACATACTCGAATTGGGTATTGTCGCGGCACAACTCGACAGCACCGATGTGCGGTTTTATAACATCGGGCGTAACGAGACGCAATTCTACATCACCGGGCAGGGCGGCAACGTCTATTTGCCCCTGTGGGAACCGGTGTCGGCGGTGATTGACGCGGCTATCAAGCGCCCTGCCGAAAGCCGTGCCACCCGCGCCGAAATCCGCATTGAGGTGTGGAATGGGACGACGCTCCCTGATAGGGATTGGCTCGCGGCGGACACGCTTACACGCTACGGCTACACTCCTGTCGTCACTCCCGCTGACCGCCAGGACTACGCGCAAACACAGATCGTCGTTTTCAGCAGCACAACGAAGGGCACCGGCCTCAACCAGATCCAACAGCTTTTCCATGTGCGCGATGAGAACGTAAGCTATGTTGAAAACCCTGCCAGTGATGTAAAACTCCGGCTTATCCTCGGACAAGACTATGATCCCTGCCGCTAGAATGGCAATGAAATCCTGAACCACGCCCTTGCACGCATCAACCATCGGCCACATCACTGAAGAAACACAACACAACCTTCCCGGAAGCAACTGAAATCAATGCCGGGAAGGTTGTGTTATAGGGAAAAGGCTGTTTGCAGGAGAAGTGTTTAGTGAAACATCGGGAACTCGCGGTAGTCGCGTAAATCAATCAGAGCGCCGGATTTTGCCCACGGGAATCCGACTTCGGAAGGCAACAGACCGCGGTCAAAGCAGAGTTCCAGGGCCTCTTGTAATCCCTCTACCCAGGTCAGCCGGTCGCCAGGACGGTCGCTGCCGGGGCCGTCCCCTTGGTGATCACGGCAGCGGATAAGATTCTTCGGGAATTCAGCAATCTCCCACATGGATTCCTGCGCGCCGTTGATGCAAAGGACTTCAGGGATTGCACCTTCAACACTGCACGCCAGGGGTTCACCGGTACGCACGGCGTCCACAGCCTGCCACAGCTTGCCGATTTGATCGGCATACGGATTGCCGTAGTCCTTCACACTGCCGTCGTGGAAATAGACCGGCATGGACTCACTGTACGCCGCATAAGTGACCACCGCATTTTCAAATTCGTAGCTGAAGATCGGGCCGATGTTGTTGGGGACAGCATGGGTAGTGTAAAAGAGAATTTCCACACCGTCGGCGGTGTGGCAGCGGATCGCGGCAGTATCGTAATTTTCAATGGGATTGGCGCGGTAAAGTTCGGCCTGCACATCCACGGGCCAGGCACTCGTCTCGCGGGTGTCACCGAGGATATAGAAGCAGTTATGCAAGTAATGCGCCGTCGCATTGTGGGCCGGGCTGTCGAGAATCCATTCACCATTGGGTCCCTTGAGTTTGGCCGCCCAGGTGTTACGTCCGTAATACGCCGAACCACGTGGCCAAAATACTTTTGTCCGCAACCGCAGGGGACGTCCCAACACACCGTCCATAATATCCCGTTTGAGCGCCTGAATCGCCGCCGAGTACGACCATTGATAGCCGATCCCGACGAGTTTTCCCGATGCACGCGCCGCTTCGGCCATTCGCCAGGCATCCTGCACCGTCGCCGTGACAGGTTTTTCACAGAGGACGTGCGATCCATGCGCCAGCGCCTTCAACGTGAACGGCAGATGCAGGTGAATCGGCGGCGACAGTACCACCAGATCCGCCCATGACTCAGCATAGAAACTATCCAGATCGGGATAAATCGGGACGCCGGTCTCTTTGAAGGCTTCCAGATGCCGACATCCGACCGGATTCGGGTCAATCCCCGCAACGAAACGGGCATTGTGTTCGGCCGCAAGCGTAAACAGCTCCGCCAGGTATGAATTTCCATACCCACCCAACGCCACCATCGCAACCGTCACTTCTTTCATCAATTAACCTCCCACAGCAAATGCTTGAACGTTCAAATGTCAGAATGTTCAAACGTAACAACACGCCCCTCATCTGCCGATTGACGCGCGAGCAAACAGGCTTCGGTAACGGCAAAGATTTCGGCGGGGCTAAGGATCGCCGTGGTTTTGCCCTCGATATGTTCAATAAAGTCCTGGAAAATTTGCTTCTCGCAGGCCACAGGCAATGCAGATTCCCCTTCAGTGGTGGCATTGATGAGGTAAGCTTTGCCGCCGCGCACCTCGATCGCGCCATCGCTGCCCATCACGCGCACACGATCATCGCCATGAGTGGACGCGGTCGGCGGGCGCAGATAGTCAATGCTGGCAGAAGCGAAAACTTCGTGGGTCAGCGTAAAGTGACACAGCGCCGAAACTTCCAGGTCGCCGTTGTCGTGATTGAACTGCGTCGAGTGCGTCGCATAGACAGAAGTGAACTGCTCGTCGCTGAACCAGGCAATCCAGTCAATCGCGTGGCTGCCCACCCAGGGAATCGTACCGCCATAGGTGGCACGATCGCGGTAGTAGGCGTCGCGGCGGCCCAACTTGTACGATTTCTGGGCGTTGATCAGGCGCACCGTTCCAACGGCGCCATCGCGGACGGCCCGCCATGCCGTGTAGAAGGCCGGATCGTAGCGCAGCCCCATCATCGCGCCCAAATGGACACCCCGCCCATCAGCATAGGCTTCTTTGAGGCGCGCCAGTTGCTCCAATGTGATTGCAACAGGTTTCTCACAAAAGACGTGGATGCCACGCCGTAACGCCTCAATCGCCATCTCCGCATGCAGCTCAAATGGCCCGCAGACGCTCACCACATCAGGCCGCAGGTGATCCAACATTTGCCGGTAATCCGCAAAGACCTCCGGTGTGTGCCCCAGTGCGTCGCAGCGCATCTGCAAAGGCGTCACATCGTCCTCCGGTGTTCCCGACGAAATCCCCACCACCCGCACATACGCCATACGCGCCAGCCCATCCCATACATAGTTATTGTGGCCCCGGTTACCGATCATGCAAAGTTTCATAGAGCCTCCCACCAATCAATCCCTTACGCGCGCGGAATCCAGACGCGCATCGTCCCCGCGCCGCGATTGGCCCAGGCATAGTACGGCACAGCGGTCAAGGTCACATCGCGGTACGCCGGGGTTTGTTTGGCAACCGGTCGGTAGAGATGTCCCTGCCAGCTGCCCTCCGCGGCTACTTTTCCCTGCGCCTCGATCACCACCACACCGCCGAGTAACTCGGGATGCGGCACGGCGCGCAACGTTGCACCGGGGTCAAGGCGTACATCCAACAAATCCACATTCGGCTGATCGGCCTCCTCCAGACAATAAATCACCGGGCCACGCTGAATGGCGACGCAGCCGCGCACCGCATCCACACGCGGATGCGCCTCGATGAGCATCGGCGTCATCGCCAGTTCCAGTTCGATCACATCTCCCGCCTGCCAGGTCTGCCGGATGGTCGTGACGTGCTCGGCAATCACGAACGGCTCGACCGTGTCGCCGTTCAGGGCGAGCATCGCGCCCTTGCACCATGCCGGAATCCGCAACGACAGCGCCCACGCCGTGCCGTCTGTCTCCTCAACGGTCACACGGATTTTCCCATCCCACGGATAGTCGGTTTCCACGCGCAAAGTCGCACGCGGGCCATCTTCCCCATCGGCGACGAGGGCCATGGGCATGTATTGGTGGATTTGTATGCCCTCCCGGTTCACAGTTGCCGCGTAGTGTGACACAACGGCGATCTGACGCATCACGTTCGGCGGACAGCAGGCGCAGCCATACCACTCCGGACGCCCGATCCCACCCCGGCTCTGCAAAGGGTTGACGTAAAAATAGCGACTGCCATCCAGCGACACGCCGCTGAGGAAACCGTTGTAGAGCGAGCGTTCCAGCAAGTCCGCAAAACGCGCTTCTCCCGTAGCGAGCAACATGCGCCAGTTCCACATCATCGCCGCAATAGCGGCGCACGTCTCACAATAACAGTGGTCGGTGGGAAGGTCATAGGGCGGACCGAACGCCTCACCGTCCGGCTCGGCGCCGAAACCGCCGGTGATGTGCATTTTGTGTGCCGTCATATCGTACCACAACCGCTCCAATGCCGCCGCCAGCGTTGGATCGCCGGTCTCCATAAAAACATCGGTCACGCCGGCGGTAAGATAAAGCTGCCGCACAGCATGCCCTTCGACGACTTCGGCCTCGCGCACGGGCACGCGATCCTGATGATAGGCCGGGCCAAAACGCCCATAACCTTTCATCCGATTCTTGCCGCGCTGATCCACGAAAAAGGATGCCAGCTCCAGATAACGGCGTTCGTCGGTTTCACGGTACAGCTCCACCAGCGCCAGCTCGATCTCCGGGTGGCCAGGCGCGCCGGGGCGTTTGTCCGGGCCGAAAACCGAGGCAATGTGATCGGCAAAGCGGCAGGCCACATCCAGCAACCGCCGGTCGCCGGTGGCGCGGTGCATGGCGACCGCCGCCTCAAAAAGATGGCCGGCGCAATACAATTCGTGGTCATGGTCGAGATTGGTCCAACGTTGATCCAATTTGTGGACCTGGTAATAGGAATTGAGATAGCCATCGGGCAGTTGCGCCGCGACGATCAGACCGATGGCTTCGTCTGCCATACGTTCCAACTCCGGGTCGCGGAGATTGGCCAGATCGTAGGCGACGGCCTCCAGCCACTTATAGACATCAGAATCCATGAACACCGGACCCCGATACGCGCCCTCCCCCACCCCCGCCGCCAGACGCAAATTGTTGAAATTGCCCGAGCGTCCCAATTGCCGGAAGCCGTGACGCAGGCTAACCTGACGGTTGACGGTTTGTTTGTTCAGCCAAAAACCGCCTGTGACCGAGATACTTCCCAATGGGAATGAGCGCAATCGCGCATAGGGACTGGATTGTGTCATAACATGCATAGTAACCTCCCTTGAAGATAACCGCTGATCTCGCCAATCTACGCAACTAACACGCCCATTATAGTCACTTACCGAAAAACGGGAAATTGGGGCACGAATTTTTCTAAAATCACGAAATTGCCTATTGACAAAACCTTAAATTTCGAGTAAAATGTAATCGGTTACAGAAAACGATTTCAGAAATCGGTTTCTGTAACCGTTAACAGAAATCCCTCACCAAAGGTCGGGAACATGTCAGCAACGACAATTGCCGATGTTGCGCGCATCGCCGGGGTTTCCAAAGCCACCGTCAGCCGCGTGTTGGCTGGACAAAGCCAATACATCCGTGAGGAAACCCGCCAGCGTGTCCTGACTGCCATTGAAACATTGGGCTACCGTCCCAGCCAGGCCGCGCGCAGCCTGAAGTCCAAGCGCAGTTATACGCTTGGCGTCGTGGGATATGGCCTGGAGTATTACGGTCCTTCTTGCACCATCGCCGGCGTCGAAGAAGAAGCCAGCGAGTTGGGTTACAATCTGCTTCTGTATCTGGTCCGCCAACCTGAAACCAACAACGTGGTGGAATTGCTGGAAGAAATGCGAGCGCGTTACGTGGATGGTCTGATTTGGGCCGTCCCCGAAATCGGCGACAATCATGCCTGGCTCGAAGACCCGACCATCCAACCGAACATTCCCATTGTTTTCCTCAGCGCCGAGCCGCGTCCCCACCATTTTGTGGTGGCGATAAACAACTTCAACGCCGGGCTGACGGCCACACGGCACCTCATCGCCCAGGGATGTCAACACATCGGGCTGATCACCGGTCCGCTGGATTGGTGGGAGGCGCGGCAACGCAAATTGGGATGGAAAGCTGCCCTCGACAGCGTCGAGCTGCCGCGCAAAGAAGGGTATGTCGTCGAGGGAAACTGGTCGGCCACGAGCGGCGAGTATGGTCTGCGGGAGTTGCTGACCAGGCATCCGGAAATTGACGGGGTGTTTGCCTGTAACGACCGCATGGCCGTCGGGGCGCTCAAGGTCGCGCGCGAAATGGGGCGGCGGGTACCGGAAGACCTGGCCATCATCGGCTTTGACGATATGCAGGACGCCGCCTATTTCTATCCCGCGCTTTCCACCATGCGCCAGGATATGGTCGAAGTGGGTCGCCGTGCCGTTCAAGAACTGGGCAAGGTCATTGAAGCCCAACAAAGCGGCACCCCTTGCCCACCGACAACCCTGATGTTAGAGGCCGAAATTATCGTCCGCGAAAGCTCACTGTTTCACAAATCTGAATGATTCGTATGTCAACGGATTAAACCGATTTTGACGGATTGCCAAACGTTCTAATGTTCCAACGACTTTTAGGGAAGCATGGCCATGGGGTGTGAAAAGTACACCATCGGCGTAGATTATGGCACCGAATCCGGGCGGGCCGTCCTGGTCAATGTACGCACCGGTGAGGAACTTGCCACTGCCGTCCATCCTTACCGCGATGGGGTGATTGATACCCATCTGCCCGGCAGTGATAAGCCCTTACCACCCGACTTTGCCCTGCAAAACCCCCAGGACTACCTTGATGTGTTGCGCGAAACCGTCCCGGCCGTGCTGCGCGAGAGCGGCGTCGTGCCAGAAGATGTCATCGGCATCGGCACCGATTTCACCGCCTGCACAATGTTGCCGGTTGACAAAGCCGGTGTGCCCCTGTGCATGCACCCCGAATGGCGCAACAATCCCTACGCCTGGGTCAAAATCTGGAAACATCACGCCGCACAAGCCGAGGCCAACCAACTCAACAAAACAGCGCGTCAGCGCGGCGAAACCTGGCTCAATCTCTATGGCGGTAAGATTTCATCCGAGTGGCTCATCCCCAAAATCTGGGAAACGTTGAACAAAGCGCCTGAAGTTTACGCGGCGGCGGATCGCTATCTCGAAGCGGCGGATTGGATCGTCCTGCAATTGACCGGCGTCGAAAAGCGCAACGCCTGTACCGCCGGTTACAAGGCTATGTGGAACAAGCGCAGTGGCTATCCAAGCGACGACTTCTTTGCAGCACTTGATCCGCGCCTGCGCAACGTTGTGGACAGCAAACTGTCGCGTGACATCTACCCGCCAGGCACACGCGCCGGCACACTGACGCCGGAAATGGCTGCGCTGACCGGCCTGCGGCCCGGCATCGCAGTGCCGGTGGGGAATGTGGATGCCCACGTCGCCGTGCCGGCCGCCACAGTCGTCAGCCCGGGGCGACTGGTGGCGATCATGGGCACCTCTACCTGCATCATGACGCTTGGTAAAGAAGAACGCACCGTCGAGGGAATGTGCGGCGTCGTCGAAGACGGCATCATTCCCGGCTTGTTCGGGTTCGAGGCCGGGCAATCGTGTGTCGGTGATCATTTCGCCTGGTTTGTCGAACACTGCACTCCGCCGGCATACCATGAAGAAGCCAGGCGGCGCGGCACCTCCGTACATCAATGCCTTGAAGAAAAAGCCGCCCGCCAAAAGCCCGGCGCACACGGGCTGCTGGCACTGGACTGGTGGAACGGTAACCGCTCGATTCTGGCGGATGCAGACCTGGCAGGGATGTTGCTCGGCGCGACACTGGCGACCCGCCCCGAAGACATCTACCGTGCCCTGATTGAAGCTACCGCCTACGGCGCACGGATCATCATCGAAGCCTTCACCAGCAGTGGTGTACCGGTGAACGAGATCATAGCCTGCGGCGGGTTGCCGGCGCGTAACCGCTTGCTCATGCAAATCTACGCCGACGTGACCGGACGGGAGATCAAAGTGGCCGGTTCTGCGCAGGCCGGAGCATTGGGATCGGCAATGTTTGCCGCCGTCGCTGCCGGTGCAGAAGCAGGAGGCCATCGCAACATCGTCGAGGCCGCTCAGGCCATGGCGCACTTGCAGGATATAAGCTACAAGCCCATCCCAGCGCACAAAGCGATTTATGACCAGCTTTATGCCGAGTACGTCAAACTGCACGACTATTTCGGTCGCGGCATCAACGACGTGATGAAACGGCTCAAATCGCTGCGCCAGCAGGTCCTGGTCGGCGGGTAAACAAGAATGGGCATAGAGGTCTCATCCCGGAGGGACCTCTTACCAGATAGTTCAAGTTTGTTTAACTCAAAATTCAAGGAGGTTGACATGAAATCGCGAATTGTGTACATTGTGGTAATCCTGAGTATGCTCTTGAGCCTGGCAGCGTGCAGCGGTGGACAGAAGACGGCGCAGAAGAAGACTTACACCTACCAGGACATGGTGGTGGGTTTCATCCAGACCGGTTCTGAAGGCGGCTGGCGCGCAGCCAACACGGCTTCCTTTAAGGAAACAGCGGAAAAGCTGGGGATCAAACTCAAGTTCTATGATGCACAGAACAAGATGGAGAACCAGCTCTCGGCCTTCCGCAACTTCATCGCCGACAAGGAAGTGAACGTCATCATCCTGGCGGCACTGGAGACCACCGGTTGGGAAGACGTGCTCAAGGAAGCGCAAAAAGCGGGCAAGATCGTTGTCCTGGAAGACCGCCGCATTGACGCGCCGGAGACCCTGTACGCTACCTACATCGGCTCGGACTTCGCCGAGGAAGGGCGCAAGGCCGCCGTCGAGATGTGCAAACTGCTCGAAGGCAGCGCTAAGAAGAACGTGGTCGAGCTGGTCGGCAACGTAGGGTCCTCCGCCGCCAAAGACCGCGGGCAGGGCTTCCGCGAGAAGATGGGCGAGTGCGGCATCACCATCATCAAAAGCCAGACCGCCAACTGGGATGCCACCGAAGGCAAGGCCGTTATGGAAGCCTGGCTGAAGGAAACCACCGACATCCAGGGGGTGTTCGCGCAGAATGATGAGATGGGGTTGGGTGCGGCTCAGGCCATCAAGGAAGCCGGCCTCGATCCGGGCGATGACATCAAGATCATCACCGTGGATGCCACGGCGGGCGCGTTCAAGGCCATGATTGCGGGCGACATCAACACCGTCATCGAGTGTAACCCGCTCCTCGCGCCGCAGGTCTATGAAGCAGCGTTGAAGGCGCTCAACGGCGAAGAACTGCCCAAGTGGATTCCTTCACAGGAAGGTGTGTTCTACGCCAAGGACGCCGAGACAATCCTGCCAACTCGTAAGTATTAGAAATCGGTGCACATACAGACCGGGAACTGTAGACAGGGGTGAGGAGCGCGTAGGGGCCACGTGCTCCTCATCCCCACCGACTTAAATCGTACGCTAAAGCAAAGAAAGGTGATCCAATGGAAGATTCCGGCTATATCGTAGAGATGAGAGGCATCCGCAAGGAATTCCCTGGCGTGCAGGCCCTCGCGGATATAAACTTCTTCTTGAAACGCGGGGAAATCCACGCCCTGGTCGGCGAGAATGGCGCCGGCAAATCCACGTTGATCAAAGTCCTGACCGGCGCGGAACGCCCTGACGCCGGCGTGATCATCCTGGATGGGGAAGAAGTGACAGTGAAATCCCCCCTGCATGCGCAAAAACTCGGCATCAGCACGGTGTACCAGGAAATCAACCTCTGCCCTAACCTCACGGTCGCTGAAAACATCCTCATCGGACGGGAACCCATGCGCCGGGGTCGCATTCATTGGAAAGCCATGAATGACCACGCGCAACAACTTCTGGAGCGTTTGGATATTTCAATTGACGTGACCCAACTGCTGGGATCATACTCGGTGGCGATTCAACAGATGGTCGCCATCGCCCGCGCATTGGAGATTACCTCGGCCAAAGTGTTGATCCTGGACGAGCCGACCTCCAGCCTCGACGTACACGAGACGGCACAGCTCTTCAACGTCATGCGCAAGCTGAAGAGTGAAGGCGTCGCCATTATCTTCATCACACACTTCCTCGATCAGGTCTACGAAATCTCGGACCGGATTACCGTATTGCGCAACGGGCAATGGATGGGGACTTATGAGACATCGGAGTTGCCGCGCCTGGAATTGATCGCCAAGATGATTGGGCGCAGCCTCACCGAACTGGACGAGATGTCCAAAATCAAACTCGAAAGCCGTAAAAACATCAAGGGCGAAGTGCTGTTGGAGGCGCGCAATCTGGGACTCAGCGGCGCCATCGAACCCTTCGACCTGGACTTGCACGCCGGCGAAGTCGTCGGTTTCGCCGGCCTGTTGGGATCGGGGCGCACCGAGATCTCCCATCTTCTGTTTGGTGTAGCAAAACCCGACAGTGGCACCCTGAAGCTTAATCAGGAAATCGTGAAGAAATTTTCGCCGCAGGCTTCCATCGGTCGCGGCGTTGCGCTCTGTCCCGAAGACCGCAAGGCCGCCGGTATCGTGGACGAGCTGACGATCAGGGAAAACATCATTCTGGCGTTGCAGGCCGGACGGGGCTGGTTCAAGTACCTCAGCCTGCAGCAACAATATGAAATGGCCGACCGGTATATCAAATTGCTGAACATCGCCACACCCTCAGCGGATCAACCGGTCAAAAACTTGAGCGGTGGCAATCAGCAGAAAGTCATCCTGGCGCGCTGGTTGGCCACTAATCCCCAGCTCCTGATCCTCGACGAGCCGACCCGCGGGATTGATGTGGGGGCAAAAGCCGAGATTCAAAAGCTGGTCCTGTCGCTGGCCGAAGAAGGCAAATCGTGTGTGTTCATCTCCTCGGAATTGGAGGAGGTTTTACGCACCAGTCACCGCATCGCCGTATTGCGTGACCGCAAGAAGGTGACCGAGTTCGCCGGCGAGGTGGACGAACACACCATCATCCAGGCTATGGCCGGAGGTGAAGCATGAACCGTTCCCCCAAGAAAGACACTTCTTCCTGGCGCGCCATCACCGAGAGTAAACTCTTCTTTCCGCTGTTGGCGCTGACGTTGATTTTGTTGGTGGATTTGTTCTTTGTCCCCGGCTTCTTCAAGCTGGAGACCAAAGAGGGCCACTTGTACGGCAACCTGATAGATATCCTGCGCAACGGTTCGACGGTTATGCTGCTGGCGATCGGCATGACGCTGGTGATCGCCACCGGCGGCGTGGACCTCTCGGTGGGCGCGGTGATGGCCATTGCGGCCTCCGTCGCAGCGATTATGATGAACCCCGTCATCATCGGTGTCAAACTGCCGCCCGACCTGCTGAAGTTCATCAACGATCCTAATTTTACCTACGCGCCGTTGTGGGAAGTGATCGTGGTCACATTGTTTGTCGCCACCATCTGTGGCCTGTGGAACGGATTCCTGGTCGCCTACGCTAAAATCCAGCCGATGGTTGCCACGCTGATCCTGATGATCGCCGGACGCGGTATCGCGCAATTGATCACTAACGGCGTGCGCATCCAGATTTTCTACGAGCCTTATGCTTTCATTGGCAGTGGGTGGTTGATTTTGCCCTTTTCGTTGTACATCGTCGCGGCAGTCTATCTCATAGCCTGGTTCTTGACGCGCAAAACGGCCATCGGCTTGTTCATCGAGTCAGTAGGCATCAATGCGCGCTCCAGTTTCTTCAGTGGTATTGATGAAAAGAAGATCAAACTGCTGGCCTATACGTTCTGCGGTTTCTGCGCCGGTGTTGCCGGGCTAGTCACCAGCTCCAACATCCGCACCTCGGACGCCAACAACATCGGCCTGAACTATGAACTCGACGCCATCCTGGCGGTCGTCATCGGCGGTACACTGATGTCGGGTGGACGGTTCTCGTTGCTGGCAAGCCTCATCGGCGCGCTGGTCATCCAGGCCACAACCACCTCGATGTACGCGCTCGGCGTGCCGGCCAATGCCGTGCTGGCGATCAAAGGGCTGGTCGTGATCTTCGTGATTCTGCTCTACTCGGAGCAGGTCCGCGGCATAATCCGCCGTCTCACCGCACACAAAGGGAGTCTCTCATGATGTCACGGATAGGCGCCTTTATTGCTCGAAATCGGCGATTTGTGCCCATGTCGGTCACGGCCATTCTCTCGGTCGTGGCGTACATCCTCGGCGCGATCTTTTATCCGGGCATGCGGGATCCGCAGGTGTTCCTCAACCTTTTCCGCACCACCCCCTTCCTGCTGATCAGCGCCGTGGGCATGAATCTGGTCATCCTGACCGGCGGGATTGATCTTTCGGTCAGTGGTGTGGTGGCGTTGACGACGGTGGCGGCGGCGGCACTGCTGCGTCAGGGGTGGAACGCCTGGGTCGTCATGGGGCTGATGCTATTGATGGGGATGGCCCTGGGGGCGATTATGGGGGCGTTCATCACCTACCTCAAAGTGCAGCCGTTCATCGCCACGCTGGCCGGGATGTGGTTTGCACGCGGATTGTGTTTCTTCATCAGCGACGACGCCATCGCCATTGACAACCCCATCTATTGTCTCTTGGGGCAAACCAAGATTCTCATCCCCGGCCTGAGCGATCCCAAAACGCAGACAGGCCCCTTTATTTCGATTCTGGTCATCGTGGCGTTGCTGGTTTTGGGAGTGGCAACATACCTGGCCCATTATACGCGCTTTGGCCGCGCCATCTACGCCATCGGCGGCAACGAACAATCCGCGCGGCTGATGGGGTTGCCGGTGGAGCGGACCAAAGTGGCGGTCTATACGCTCAACGGGTTCTGCTCGGCGCTGGCGGGAATTGTCCTGAGCATTTATGTCTCCTCCGGGCACGGCCTGTACGCACGCGGCTTCGAGCTGACGGTCATCGCCGCTGTGGTGATGGGCGGCACGATGTTGACCGGCGGCGAGGGGTACGTGTTCGGTGCATTGTTCGGCGTGCTGATCACCGGTGTCACCCAAACGTTGATTCAGTTCAACGGTCGCCTGAGTTCCTGGTGGACCAACATCGTTGTCGGAATGTTGACGCTCATCTTCATCGGCGTGCAAAGTCTCCTTGCAGCGCAAAAAGGGCGCCGCGCAGCAAAAGCCGGGGACGCCGCGCTCCAGGCGCAACGACGACGGCGGCTGGTGTTGTACGGTGGCGTAGCCGGCCTTGTCATTATAGCAGGGGTCGTCATCAGCCTGATCGCCGGCCAGACCAGAAACGGTGGTGTGGGCAACACCCCCACCCCTTCAACGGCGGCGTGTCAGTTCCGCCCCTTCCGTGACCAAGAAGCCGCAAAGCTGGCAACCGAAGGCGCGGTGCTTGTCTACGAACGCAACGGCGGGCCGGATTGTATTGACGAATTGTTCGCCATCTACCCCGATGGGCGCGTGGTCGGTGACAACGGCGTGCGCACGATCGAAAAGCAGCTTGCGCCGGAGGAAGTCGAGACGCTGCTCGGCAACATCGCCGAGCGGGGCTGGTTCACCGACGAAATCTATAACACCTGGCATACCCCCTGCGGGCAGTGCTTCGAGTATCACATCACGGTAAAGTATCAGGGTCAGGAAAAGAGCGTCACTGCCGTGGACGGCGGCACCGATGCCCCGGCGGATTACTGGCAGGTCGTTTCGCTCATCAACGGTGTCATTCCAAAATTTATGGATGTGCCGTAGAGATGCGATACGTGATGCGTGATGTGTGTTAGGGATTAGAGATTCGGGACTCGCTGATTCACCGTTCACCGATTCGCCGATTCACTTATTCGCTGATTCAGTATGAGGGAAAAAAGATGAGGGTGAAATTATCACTGCTGCCGCTGCTACTCTTGATAACGCTGTTGACCAGCGCGTGTGGGTACATTGTCCTGCCGGAATGTTGGGAAGAAGCCCAGAAAAAGGCCTCAGGAGCAGGCTGGAGCGCCGTGGCTACGGAGATCGGCGAGGTCGAGGGGGGGCTGCGCATCGCGCTGACATTGCGCAACAACACCGGCGATTGGAGCGCCATGCAGGCCACGCCGGGCAAGCCAGCCACGCTGACGGCCGGCGGCAAAAGTGTCAACTGCGATACCGTGCAGGTCAGTTCCGGCGGGCATCGCCTGGCACCGGGCTTTCAAATGCGGGGGTTCACCGGTGGTACCAAAGCCGCACCCGAAACACAGCTCGTGTATGTGGAATGTAAAGGCGCGACCCTATCCTCCGGCGCAAAACTCACCATCAACTACACCTACGTTACCGGCCAGTACAACTATTACGAGCCGGAAGCCAATCAGGCCAGCGGCGTGCTGGAAGTCAACCTCGATGAAATCGCTACCGGCCTGACCTATCCCATCGCCGAGGTTCCTAAAGACCTGATCCAGAAGCCGGATGTCGAGATCGTCGCCCTGAACAAAGTTGTCCTCACCCTCACCAGCGTCACCCGCGATGAAAAAGGTTTGCGCTTTAGCTGGAAGACTTCCAACCCCGGCGCATATCCTACTTACGTGCACATCGGCAACCCGCCGGTCATCGGTGCGGACGGCATCATCTACGGCCTGTACGAAACGCCGGACCTGGCCTCCGTGCCCATCAGCCCCGCGGGCGGCACAACGGAATGGACAACCGAGACAGCCGTTCCGCCGGATGTCAAAGGGCTGTACATCCTGTTGAGCGTCGAATCCGGCAAGCAGCGGCTCTACGCCAATTACGCCATAGACATCAGCCAGTACTGAGCGCAACCGGCCTACCAACAGGCGTGATGCTCTTCGGCGAAGCCGAGCAACTCGCGCACTTCTATGCTTTGCCCGTCATCCAGACGGGCAAAGCCGTTATAACGCCCGAACATCTGATGGACCTCGCTGGTGATCACGCCCAGGTTCGTGCGGGCGACGCGCTCTTTGAACGGTGTGAAGGTCAAATCCAACCGGCCTTCGCTATCGGTGAAATGCCACGGCTGCATGTAGGCGCCGGATTGGTAATCGAAGCGCACCTGCTCCAGCTTGTGGATCCGCCCGTTGAGGATCACGCAGTTTTCGGTAGCGCGGCTCAGGTCGCCAAAGCCGCATCCCAGGTTCAAGCCGATCGTGCGACCGTCCGGCAAAAAACCGGAGGCGCTGGCCCAATTCCAAAAACTCCGGTATTCCCACACCCCACGCCCCCAATCCAGGGACCCCAGACTCTCGTGGGGATACACTTCCTCGCGCAGGTCGCCATAGTGAATGTAGCCCCGCGCCGGCAAACAATTGATCTTACGATTGTAATAAAAACGCTTTGCTCCGATGGGGATAACGATGGTCATGGATTCGTGATCGGGCGGGCAGGTCAGCGCAATCTCGGCTTTGACGCCGCGTCCCTGATGGTAGTCCGGCCAATCCACGAAAATGCGTCGCTCGCCCTCCGCCGCCTCGAAACGCAGCGATGCCTTCCGGTTGCCGAAGATCGTCGTACCGGCGGTGCTGTTGCGCGGCAGACTGATCCCCCGTCCCAGCGGGATGACCAATCCTTCCTCATACAGATTGCCGTTGGCGAAGTCCAGCGTGTAAACAAAAACATTGCCGGCATAGCCCAGGTCGGCAATCGTGGCCGAAAAGAAACGTCGTGGCGTAAAAATCGCATAGTAATCCCAGCGTTTGATGCGAAAACGCTGCAAAAAACGCAGCGTGTAAAAGCGTGCGTTTTCGAGGTTGCAATCAAGCAACGGCTGCCGCGACCAGCCGACCTGCGTCAGGCGGCCTCGCGCATCCAACAAAGGTCCAGGTTGTGTCAGTTCGGTTTGCATGGTTCATGAGCCTCCTTAAAAGAATCGTTTGAACGTTGGCAAGTCAGCCTGTTGGAACGCCGGGTTTATGTGAAGTTTCTATCCCTATCAGCGGATTATACCGCAAAAAGCGCACGATGTAGCCTGGAGTTATTGACTTGACGATTTGCTTGATATGGACTAAGATAAAAATGGTATACCTGCCTTAACAACCTCAAACCTGAGCGAGAGCATAAAGTTATGCTGAATCCGATCAACATTTCCGACACTGTGGCAAGCAAGCAAAACACGGATCTAGACGAAATAGCCCGCCTCGACAAGCAGCTATTTCAACGATTCAAAGATAGATTCGTTGTTCAACCCTCGCTTTCCCGCACCCTGGTCAGTTTTCAGGCTAATAAAACCAGGGCCGTCTATCGCTGGTACAAGTTCAAAGAAGCATTTTCGGCTTCCCTGGTCGAACGTCTATTCCACAAATACGGTATTACTACAGGTAGAATCCTGGACCCTTTCGCGGGTAGTGGGACGGCATTGTTTGCGGCAAGCACAATGGGGATAAATGCAGACGGCATCGAATTATTGCCCATCGGTCATGAAATTATTATAGCCAAACAGATCCTGGATGCAGAGTTCACATCCGAAGATTTTGAGAGATTACGCCAATGGTCAGCGTTGAAAATTTGGGAGCAATCAGAAACGCGTGTTCCCTTGCCAGAGCTACGCATCACACAAGGGGCTTACCCCCAAAAAACCAAAGAAGCCATCGAGCAATACATAGGTGCGTGTCAACAAGAGAATAGCAGAGTTCAAGCCGTTTTGCGTTTTGCTTTACTTTGCGTACTCGAATCCATCAGTTTTACTCGCAAGGATGGACAATACCTTCGATGGGACCACCGTTCTGGACGCACACATGGCAATAAGAAGATTTTTGACAAAGGCGAGATTCCGGAGTTTGAGCAAGCTATTCACGAAAAAATAAGCGAAATCTTAGCAGATGCATCGCCTGTTCATCAAACAAGTTTGTTCCCTACCGAAAAACTTCAAGGCCCAATCCGTTTGTATGATGGCTCATGCCTTCAAATACTGCCCCAATTACCTGATAGTACATACGATGCCATTATAACTTCTCCGCCTTACTGCAACCGTTATGATTACACGCGCACGTATGCACTGGAATTGGCATTGTTGGGCGTAAATGAACAAGGATTATTGCGACTCCGCCAAGAGATGCTCAGTTGCACGGTAGAAAACCGTGCAAAGGACTTATTAAGTATCAATCCACAATGGACAATGGCATTGGCGGCCGCTGATAAACAAGAATTATTGCAAACCATCTTGAAATGCCTGGAAACTCAAAAAGCCCAAGGGGCTTTGAACAACAATGGCATTCCCCGGATGATCAGAGGCTATTTTTACGAGATGGCTTGTGTTGTTGCAGAGTGTGCGCGTGTTTTGAAGCCAAATGCACCTCTGTTCATGGTCAATGATAATGTCCGCTATGCCGGGGCAAGCGTTTCAGTAGATACGATTCTTTCTGATATTGCAGAGAAATTAGGTTTCCACATTGAAAACATCCTTGTTCTACCAGACGGCAAAGGTAACAGTAGCCAACAGATGGGGGAACATGGACGCGAAGCACTGCGCAAGTGCATTTATGTTTGGAGAAAATTGTAATGTCCTCACGCCCTTACCTAAATCATCTTCATTCCAGTGACGATCTTGTCACAAGCTATGAAGCCACACGGGCAGGTTTTGTCGCCCTTGCGCTTGAAAAAAGCCGTCGCGCTACACCCTATGTCGCTGAAGCAAGAGCATTGCAAGAGGCCGCCTCAAAAGCCAGGTCTCCTGTCGATTTACTGACCATCAAAGGCATAGAAGCAGGCCTCCTCACAGCAGCAGGATTATCTGACAAGGCACTTGTTCATCTACTGCCAAAAGATAAACTGGAAGCCATCAACGGTCTAATCAAGAATTTTCTCGAGCCAGCGGGAGACAAATTTATCGAAGAACTGGTGTTCAGGTTTCTGCTAACACGTGGCGACACGCTCGGTGGTTCAATGAGGAATATCGGTGGGGTCTTGGCACAGAGAAAATTAGCCCGTGCCATCATTTCAACGTTAACAATCGCCGGCATTGGTTATAGGTGGCAACATTCAAAGACCAGGCAATGGGTTAATATGACCGACGATGACTCAGAGATTGAGTTATCCTTGCGTGGATTGAGTTGGAATAACAAAGGCGAACCACGCACTCTGATTTACAACTTGACTGTACCTTTGGTTAAGAACAATTAAGTTTTTTTCTAAAGGAGGGTCGCTATGGAAAGGAAACAGAGCAAGATCGTTTTTAGTCTAAGAATGGCAGTTGGCCTGATGTTGTTATTGGCCTGTAGACTAAATCAAGCGACACCAACGCCGCCCGCCGCCGAAACCGCCACCCTCTACCCGACGTATACACCTTATCCGACATACACCCCGTATCCAACAGATACTCCTGAAGCCTTACCCACATTCACACCTTATCCAACGTATACACCTTATCCGACAAACACCCCCTATCCCACAGACACGCCTCGCCCCACAGATACGCCTTATCCCACAGATACCCCTACACCTGAGCCTACGGCAACATATACACCTCGTCCAACAAGAACGCCGGGGCCTACCCCAACAACGCAGCCATCCACCAATCTGAAAAGCACGCTGTATCAGACGATGGTCAACACGCGGACCGCGTTTGAGCATTTCGGCGGTATGATTGATGTTGCTTTGGGCAGAGGATATGTCAGTTGTCAAGAGGTTGTTGACCGCTTTGACCAATTAGCTGCTTCGCCGACTTACGATGTTACCGGGCAAGACAGCAACGTTCAAGCAGCGTACAATCAATACCGCCAGGCAGTTGCGACTTTCACGCAAGGGGCTAGAGATATGGCACAAAACTGCCGTGACTTTTTAGCTAACCCTCGGCCAGGGAGCATTCCGTTCCAGCAGTGGGGTGTTGCCCGACAGCGTGTCAACGATGCCATAGGGATACTGAACGCGGCAATTCCGCTTATCCAATAGAACAGCCTTTGATTCGGTCACTCATTGGTTCTCACGGCTGCGCACCTCGACGCGGACATGGGTGAACCCCAGGGAGCGCAAGAAGTTCTCCATATACACAATGCCGGTCTCCTGAGCCTTGTCGAGGATATCTCGATCCAGTGCCCAACTTACCAGTTGTTGTTCGGCCAGGCGGCGCGCAGCAGTCTCTAAATCAGGATCGGGACGGCGCAACAACCCCGTCTCACGCTCGTAGACGAAGGTCTTCTCGTTGTCAATGCGGCTGTAAAGGATTTCCGGCGGCGGCAGGAAGACCAACACCGTCGTCCCGATCACAACGATGTCATCTTCGGTCACTTTTGTCAGATCGAAGCCCGCCACGACTTCACCCTCGGCAATCAACATCAAGCGGTCGCGGGAAAGGCGTTCCAGGAGACCCGATGGTTCGTCCTCAACCCGCACGATGTCGCGCATGGTGTACTGGACGGTTTCGAGCCGTCCGAAGGCGTTGATGCCGGTGATGATGGCAATCGGCGTCGGCGTGGGGGTGGATGTCGGCGTAGGGGTGGCCGTGGGGGAAGGCGTGATCGTCGGCGTGGGGATAGGGGTCGGCGTTGCAGTTGGCGTTGGGGTGCGCGTGGGACGCGGCGTCGGCAGCGGGCGCGTCGGTGTGGGCAAAAATGGCATTGACGTCGGCGTCGGCGCGTTGGCTTGCGTCCGGCGCTGTAGCAGGGTGATGCCGCCCACAATGCCCAACGTCAAACACACCACAACCACGATCAGCAACATAAGCTGCCAGAGCGGCCAGCCTCGAATTTCACGGCGTAGCAGGTTCATATCTCCCCCCTGGATTCAAAGTCAAAAGTTGAAAAATCCGTTCAAATCTGCCTGATGTCTGTTGACAACAACGCCACCCGGAAGCCCACATACCAGGCGACGCTGTCGGGGCGCAGGCGATTGCGACAGGCGCAGCGGGCAGTGTCGCGGGTGTAGTTGAATGAGCCACCGCGAAGCACACGCCGTATATTGGTTCCCGCTTCCGGGTTCTCACGTCCATCGGTGGGATCATAAGGATACTTGTACTGCGGTTCGATTTCGCCATCTCCCCACAGACTGCGCGTCCACTCCCAAACGTTTCCGGCCATATCCAGAATGCCATAAGGACTCGCACCCAGAGGGTAAGCCGTCACCGGTGTCGTGGCATCGCGGCGATTCTCACGGGTGTTGCAGCGCTTGCCGTCCCAAAAATTGCCCCACGGATAGAGGCGTCCATCTGTACCACGCGCGGCCTTCTCCCATTCGGCCTCGCTCGGCAGCGTGTAGGATTTCCCGGTCACAGAAGCGAGCCAGCGACAATAGGCAAGCGCGTCATACCAGGAGACGCCGACGACCGGATAGTCAGGCTGTCCCTCAGGGAATGTGCCGCCGGCCCAGTATGCCGGGGGTTGGTAACCCGTTGCCTGCACGAAGTCCAGATACTGTCGGTTCGTCACAGGGGTCTTCGCCAGATAGTAGGCAGGGAGCGACAATGTGTGCCGGGGTTGCTCATCGGCCGGAGCAAACTCGGCGCCACGAGGGTCGCTGCCCATTATGAACTCACCCGCCGGAATAAGAATCATTTCCGGCTCAAGAGAATTGTGGGTTGAGGGTTGCAGGTTCGGGGTTACGGGTTGGGAGACGGAAGGGGCTGACGCCTGAGGACTAAGGACTGACGACTGAAAATTAAACAACACCCCATCCGTCGAACGCATATACAGCACCGGAATGCCCCACTCCACCGAACGCGGCATGGCAATACTGACCGCCTGACGCGCTTCGGTCGTCGCCGTATCCACAGGTAAACCATCAGCCAGTGCCTCGTAGAACACGTGCGCAAACTCAACGGCGGCGCAGTCGGTGATGGGATACTGCATTGCCAGCACTGCCGGGAGTCCCCGGCGCACCAGGATTGCAGCGGTACTCGAAAAGACATCCTGCGCGCTACCCCGCCCTCCCTCACACGCATTGAGAACCGCCAGGCGCAGGTCGTGATGATCGGCCAGTAACCTCCCCAACTGCGTCGCGCTCAAACGCGCAGTTTCACCGGTTTCATTGGCCAGCGCTACGAAACCCTCATCGGCCACGCGGTCGAATCCACCATGTCCGATGAAATGGAAGATGTGCCATGGACCGTGACGCATGGCGCGTTGTAGATCACGCCAGGTCTGCCCTTCAAGCCAGGTCAACGTAACCAGGCCCGCCTTGCGCAAGCCGTCCAACGCCGTTTCCACACGTTGTTTCTCGGCCGTCACATCCAACGGGAGTAAGTCTCGGGGACTCACCGCCATACCCAGGATGCGCAACGGCAATTCAATGTTTAACGGCGATACGGGTTGCGGCAATTCGAGATAGCGCACCAGCGGCGTATTGCGCGAAAGGCATACATACTCGGCATTGCGTGGATCGTAGGCGAATTCCCACGGCAATACGGCCAATTCCGGCGGCTGCAGACGCAGTTTGATGCGCAGCCCCTTCCCCCGTCTGGTAGCCTCAAGCTGACTTACATCGTAGCGGCTACGGACTTCGCCGGGGAACAGCATCCCGAACAGCGCACGACCAAAATCCTGTACGGTTTGATCTTCTGCTGTGAGCGTCTGCCGGCGAATTCCACCGGCACGCAAAAGGACAATCTGGAGCGCCTGCAAACGGTTTTCCAGTTCTAACTCGCCAAAAGGGAATTCCGCCTTCTCACGGGCTTCACCTGCCGGAGAACGCAACACCGTCACCGGATATGTTCGTCCTTCACCGGTGCCGATCTCCAACTCGAAATCTAAGTAGTCCAAACACCCATCTCCCACAATCTGTGTTTATCCTATTATACGGACTCTAACGAATTTTCCAACTTGCAACTTGCGACTATACTCAGCATGAACTATTTTCAAACAATCATTTCAAGGAGAACATCTTATGACAACGCAAACCTTATCACGTTTAGTGCGGGTAAACGATCATGGGGAAGCCGTCTGGGCTGTTGTGGAAGACGAGGTTGTCTACCGGCTGGAAGGCTCCCCTTTCACGAACGGTGTGCGCAGTGCGCGTCTGGGGACGCTGGCAACGCTCACGCTGCTCTCGCCGGTCTGTCCCACGAAAATCATCTGTGTAGGACGTAATTATGTAGCCCATGCCGCCGAGCACGGCGTCGAAGTCCCCACCGAACCGTTGCTCTTTCTCAAGCCGCCGAGCAGTGTCATCGGGCCAGAAGATGCCATCGTGATTCCGGCGCTCTCACAGCGCGTGGAGCACGAGGCCGAGCTGGCCATCGTCATCGGCAAACGCTGCCGCAACATCGCGCCGGAAGCGGCATGGGATTATGTACTGGGCGTCACATGCGGCAACGATGTGACCGCACGTGATTTACAACGCAAAGATGGGCAGTGGACGCGCGGCAAAGGCTTCGATACATTCTGCCCCATCGGGCCGTGGATTGTGACAGGACTACGCGAAGCAGACATCGCCAACCTGAGCGTCGTTTGTCGCGTCAACGGCAATATACGGCAGGAAGGCCGCACAAGCCAGATGGTATTCTCACCGGCGGTGCTCATCGCTTACGCCGCCAGTGTGATGACCCTGGAACCCGGCGATGTGTTTCTCACCGGTACACCGGCCGGCGTCGGCATCCTGACGCCCGGCGATGTGGTAGAAGTAGAAATCGAGGGGATCGGCGTGTTGCGCAATCCCGTGCGCTAGATAATTCAATCTGCTGGGGTATCTCACGGACGCGGGGGAACATTTGGCGTCGGCGTGGGCGGCGGCGGCTCTGTGGGAGGACGCGGCGGCAGATTCGTTGGGATGGGCGTGGGCGTAAAGGTAGGTGTGGGTGTGAACGTCGGCGTAGGCGTGAAGGTTGGCCTCGGCGTAGCGGTAAACGTAGGGGTCAACGTGGGCGTCTGAGTCGGCGTGGGCGTGCGCGTTGGCGTCCGGGTGGGCGTGGGCGTCGGGGTCTGAGTCGGCGTGGACGTCGGCGTCCGGGTCGGCGTGGACGTCGGCGTCTGGGTCGGTGTAGGCGTGATCGTTGGCGTTGCGGTAGCCGTCGGTGTCTGAGATGGCGTTGGCGTCAGCGAAGGTGTCAGCGTGATGTTCGGAATGGGCGGCAGTGGCGTATTGGTGGGCAACGGCGTGTCGGTCGGAAGGGCTGTCGGTGTGGGTGTCGCCGAGGGGCGCGGGGTTCTCGTCGGGGTAGGTGTCGGTGTGGGCGTGGGTGTAGGCGTTGGTGTCGGCGTAGGAGATGGGAAGAATTCCAACGGCGGAACCGGCGTTGACAACACCGCTTCTTCTACTTCCGGTGGATTCAAAAGCTCCTCTGGCAACACATACGGCTGTACGTCTTCCTCCAAAGGTTCAAAAACGTAATCCGCAGAAGGAGGATGATAGCTCAGGTCGGGGTCAATGCCGGGTCGCATAGCCCCTTCAACTTCCCAAAAAGCCTGGGGACGCAAGGCCAGGGAGGCTGTGAGGGAAAGGAGTAAGGAGCTTATGGCCAGGACAATCAAAAAAATTAGCATGTCGGTCAACTGTTGACGCACATCCCGGCGATTCAACGTTTTCATATCCGCCATGCTTCACCACCGTTTCCCATCAAGAAGTGCCATGTCTGGCATCACGTAAGGCCGGGAGCACCAAAGTGAATGTGCTGCCGCGCCCCACTTTGCTCACAACCTGTATGTTGCCTCCATGCGCTTCAACAATGGACTTGGTTACATAGAGTCCTAAGCCCAACCCACGCACATTATCATCGCGGCTCTGCATCACTCGATAGAAGCGATTGAACAGACGTCGTTGATCTTCCGGCGATATTCCTACGCCGGTATCCATCACCTCAAGGAAGACCCGGTCATCACTAGAAGACAAACGCAAGCTGACCGTACCACCGGCATCGGTATATTGATAGGCATTGCGTACCAGGTTGATGATGGCCCAACGTAAACGACTTGCATCGGCGTTAACCAGCGGTATATTTTGCGCCATCTCCAGGGTGAAAGTCAGCGACTTTTCTTCCATTTGCGGAAGCCATTCTTTGTAAATTTCCTCGACCAGGGAAGATAACAGCAGGGGCGCTTGCCGCAAACCAATCCGGCCGCCGGCTTCAATCTCGGAAAAGTCGAGCAGGGCGTTAATCATGGAAACCAGCCCCTCGGTTTGCTGACTTATTCTATCCAAAAAACCCCGATGCATTGGGGATAACTCTGCCCCCGCCGTCGCCGACAACAAAGCCGTGTACCCCTTAATCGCCGTGAGCGGGGTGCGTAATTCATGGGAGACATGCGCAATGAAAGCATCTTTTAGCTGCTCCGCCTCGACCTCGGAAGTAACATCGCGCAAGACAATCACCGTTCCCAGGTCTTCGCCGTCATCAGTGGAAACGCTGGCAGAGTGAGCTGTATACACCTTGTTTGCCACCTGGAAACGGCGCATTTCCAAAAGCCAGGGGTTCGTTTGGTCGCTGACTATCCTATCCTTATCAACCACAGAGAGTTCACGCACCGGCCCGGCCAGGAAATGCATGGCCATCTCCACAAGCATAGTTTCGGCCGCCTTATTCAAAGGGGTAATGTTACCTTCGGTATCTTCAAACAGCACGCCATCCCCGATGCTAGACAGGATAGAACGCATCCGTGTGGCGGTTTCTTTTTGCACCTGAAGTGCCGCTTGCAAGGCGACCGTTCGCTCACTGAGACGTTCGGTCATCTGATCAAAAGTCGCCGCCAACGCCCCAATCTCATCTGTGCGCCTGATGCCGGTGCGCTGTTGTAGATTCCCTTCGGCGACAGCCTGAGATGTTCTTACCAAAGCATGCAAGGGATGGGTGATCCGCTGCGCCACGCCAATCCCCAAAACAATGACGGCCGCCATGGCTACTGTAAATACCATGATATAAGTCTTTCGATTCGCTATATTCGTCCTGATAATGAAATCCGAAGGTAATACCACAGCAAAAACGGCCAAACGATCGCGGGCTACAATCAAAGGGCCTCGAGACAGGCGATAAGGGAGCTGATTGACGGTGATGTTCTCTATGCGCGTCTTAGTCTCCGACGCGAAAGCCTGGGCATACATCTCAGGAGTGATCGAAAGCGCCTTGAGCAAGGATGCCTGTTCCTCAGGAGATAACCCCAGGGTGAAGGTTGATGCCACCGCCTGTCCCTCGTACATATACACGATTATATCGGCCAGTGAAGAGTTTTTTAGAGAAGTGAGGATCGTATCCAGTGCAGTTCCGATCATAACGACGCCGAGGAACTCCCCATCAGGCCCGGCAGGGAACGGTACAGCCGTAAAATAATAATAGCGCCCATCTACCGGATGAGCGCCAATTGCACGCCGTGGCAGAGAGGCAGGCGATGCCTCCTCCAGTAGTTTGCCGATTATCCACAGATAGGTCGCGTCGAAGTCCAGGCTGATCGGCTCAAGTTGGTCACCTCTGCGTAGCATGTTAAGCACAGTCTTGCCGTCGGCATTCACGACCACCAACACACCAAAATTTTGCGTACTGGCAAACGGTGTGATCAACCGCGAGAATTCTTCGTAGTTATGTTCCGCCAAAGCCTGCGCTGCACCGCGCGTCCCTACCAGGATAGTAGCCGATTCCAGGTGATCACTTTCAAGACGCGCGAAGCCATTGAGCACGGCGCGGCCAGATTCCAGGAGATGATTGTCCAGTCGTTCATCAAGGGAACCTGCCACCAGGGTCACAACAATATAGATGCCAACCACTGCAACCGCGAGGGTCAAAAAGAGGTACGGAAGGATGATCTTCCCACGGATATCGGACGAGCGATGCAACACCGCCGTCCAAATACTTTTCCAAATGTTCTTCGGCTGTTGAACCTGCATATCCTGATACTCTCCCCAATTCCTGACTTGTCGGGGCATTTGCATGTACCCCCAAAACAAGTTCAGGCACCCGGTACACCATTACGGAAACCTTATCTTGTAAATAAACGGATCGCCAGATCTGCGTTTCTAGCCAAAAACGGGGAACTGGCGTTCCCCTCGGAGCAAGAATGATAAAGCACAATCTGGCTTCGAGCGGACCGTCAGATTTGCGTTTCTAGCCAAAAACGGGGAACTGGCGTTCCCCTCGGAGCAAGAATGATAAAGCACCATCTGGCTTCGAGCGGACCGTCAGATCTGCGTTCCTAGCCAAAAACGGGGAAGTGGCGTTCCCCTCGGAGCAAGAATGATAAGGCAACATCTGGCTTCGAGCGGACCGTCAGATCCGCCTTGTTGATAATATCAGTATAACCTAGCTTTGCCAGTAAGTCAAAACACTTCAAATAGATAATCTTAGGAAAAGACACCGGCCTGATTCTTTCAGGCCGGTGTGGGTGATGTGTAAATCCCTTGTTCTAAAACAGACGGAACCAATCCGTGCCGGTGATAATCGAACAGGCCAGAATCAAAAACAAAATCAGCAAGATAACACCACAGCCCATGCCTGTGCACGAGCAGCCTCGCCCAAATCCAAAACGATCCTGAAGCCAGTCGAAAATCGCGTTCAAAAATGCCAGTTGTAAGAGTCCTGCCAGACATCCCGGTCGTCGTTCCATAGGTGATAACCTCCTTTTTTGCAATGTGCTATCTGTATTACGCAATTACACGTCGTCAGTTGCACACGCAAGGTACCCGACAGAGGACACCGCCCACCCTTCTCCTTTTCTACATTTCCGGTTCGTCGTCAAAGGGATAGTACTCGGTTCCCTGCGCCGCCGCGCGAATGACCGGATCGTCAGAGTAGTGCCCACGACGCTCAGGAGGAAGTAATTCCGCGATATGGCGCATTATCTCGTGGCCGATTTGTTCCAGATATTCACGACGCTCCCGCCCACGGCCGGAGGCCATAAAAGGCCCAAACGGCTGCCCGATATGTGCCGTCACACGCGCCCGCTTGCCCCTGCCGAGCCGGGGCAACACATCAATGAAGCCATCCAGCCCAACCGGCAGGATACGCGCATTCGTCAACGTTGCGATGAACGCCGCCCCAGGCCGCGGCGGACGCAAAACGGCAGCGGCGCTTGTCCCTTCAGGGAAGATGCCTAATACGCCGTTCTGCCTCAGCACCGCCGAGGCCGCACGGATAGCCAACGTCGAGCCGGTACCGCGGAAAACCGGGTAGTAGCCCCACAACTCGCGGATCCAGCTCAACAGCGGTGGCGCGTTAGGTGTGCGAAAACCACCCAGGAACTCCATCGGCCAGGGGGCGATGCGCACCATCGCCATCGGATCCACAAAACTGAAGTGGTTGGCGACAACCAAAAGTGGACCGCTCTTCGGGAAATTTTCTGCTCCCAGGATGTGAAAATCGGTCAATACGTTAAAGATCAAGCGTGTGGCGCGCTGTACCAGGCCGCGGATTAAACGTCGCCGGGGATATTTGAACTCTTCGGCCATATTCGATTCCTCCAATCTCATTACACCTGGGAAGGCTGGCCTAAAGCGGGCAGTGACGCGCGCGCTTTATGGCGTCTGCGCCACAGGCGCGCCAGTTCCAGACGCCATTGCAGTTTCCACCATGCCCACACGGCCGCCCGCCGCTCCGCATTACCAAGCGTGTGCGGGGAATACCAGGCACGCACGTAAAATTCGACAAGTGCAGGGATTTCATCTTCTGCCGGAGGCAACAGATCGTCGTCATGGCGGGATTGTGCCACTTCCAGGACCCGTGTGACCAACGCCTGACCGAGTTCGTAGGGTGTATCGCCGGGGTGCATGACAACCTGGAGCCGGCGCGCTGCCTGCCGCAGACGCTCGTAGAGCAGACTTGCCATCGCTTCGGGCGTGCGCCGGAGCAGCAATAAGGCACTATCCACCCCACTCGCGCCGACAAGGATGAACGCAACCGCCGCAACGGCGATGAGAAGCCATTGCCACAGCAGTGTGCGGGCCGACGATTTAGCTCCCTGGGGTGGGACAAGCGGCTCGTAGCGTGGGCGATCCGCCTCCGGCCAGATCAGCGAGTCATTGGATTCATGGGGCCGATAAATCGGTGCAACACCGCCGGTCGGCTCAAACTCGATCCAACCATAGGTGGGGAAGTAGATTTCGACCCAGGCGTGCGCATTGGCCTCGGTGACGATATAACGCGCGTTCGTAATATCATAACTGCCGGTGGTATAGCCGATGACCAGGCGCGCCGGTAGCCCCGCCGCTCGCGCCAGCACAACCATCGCGGTTGCATAGTAATCGCAATAGCCCTTTTTCAACTCAAAGAGAAAATAATCGGCAATATCGGCCATCGCCGGTGGTTTGGGCACATCCAGGGTGTAGGGGAATTCCCGCAAGTAACTTTCAATCGCCACAGCCCGATCATAGGGTGTGGGTTGCGTGGCAGTGAGATCGCGTGCCAGAACGCGGACCCGTTCCGGTGTCGTCTCCGGCAATTGCAGATAACGCTCCCGTATCCATTCAGGGTAGTCGCTACCTTCAGCCCGCAATGCCTCCACAGTGTAGACCGGCACCAGGGAATCGGCGCGATAGGTGCGCGCTTCCGCCGTTACGGCGAAGATTTCGCCCGGCGGACGCGCTGAGACATCGTAGTCCTGATCCATCGAGACAAATTGCCCGTCTATGTAGACCATGCCACCCAATTCACCGATGATCCGCACTTCCTGACGTAAAACGCGCGTATGGGACACGACTTCAGGATCGAGAAACAGCTCTCCGGCCTTATACGTCAGCAATTCCGTGGCGCTGGTGGCCCATCCCTGTCCAAAATAACGGTCGTAAGTCAGACTTCGCCAGTAATGGCGCGGGATGGTGATATTCATCAATTCGGTATCTATGTACGGCTCATCCGGCAAGGGGGGAATTTCGCCCGTACTGACGACGAAAGCCACAATCCGTGAGAGTTCAGGCCCGGAGCCGATCAGGTGGCGGCGGGGCAGGTCGGTGCTGCGAAGCAGTCGCTGGGCCGGGCGCGCCGGCTCGGAGAGAGGTCGTTGTTCTACGCCGAAGGATTTGGCAATGTCTACAGCAGGGGATGGCGGTTCTTCCTCTTTGCTCGCGGTCAACTCGCTGATCCAATCTGCCAGTTTGCGATAGGAAAACGCCGGCAAGGTTGCAGACGCCAGCACCAAAAGCAGCGATACCCCAATTGTCACCATCGTCAACTCGGTCCATAAATCCCGCGAGAAGTCTATGTTGACCCTTGTCCAATGCAGTTCACGCTCACGATGGGCGGTCAGGGCAAGCAAAATCAACAGCACGCCCAAAAACGGCAGTAAAATGCCGGAAGGCGCATACGTATACGCCAGGAGGAAGGAGAGCAGGAAGCCGGCAGGCAATATCCCGATGACGGTCTGGCGTTTGTGACTCACCCACCAGCCGGCCCACAACGCACACAGCCACGTCACGAAGCCCCACACCAAAACCGTCCCCACGGGATCATACGTCCCGGCGCCGGAGAAAATTGCCGCCAACCACTTGTAGGCGCGCGATAGCAATGTCCCCATGCCGGCCCACAACGCACCGAAAGCATCGGGAACCAGCATCCAATCCACCCCGCGGACCGGCGTCAGTCCGAACTCGCCGGTTTTGAAGGAGTACGAGGCCAAATAGAGCAGCCTTTCCCATATCCAGGCGAAAAGCTGTCCGATGAAGGCAAAAGCGGCGCGCACGATGTCGGCCATCTCGTCGCCCAGGCGGCCTACCCGCGTCAAAATGAATTCCGCACCGAACGTCAGGCCCAGCAGCGTCACCAACCAGCCGCGCAGGGGAAGTACTCCCAAGAGCCATCCTGTGGTCATCGCCACAAAGACAACCAGGAGGATGAAGCCAAACTGCAACCCGGAAACCAGTTCCACCAATCCGGCCGCAAAGATGCTCAGTGCGACCAACAACAAAGCCCACAGCAACAAACCTTTCGGTCCAATCCAGGCGAGCAATCGCGCCGGCAAGCCGGCATGCGTCTCGGTTGTCGTCACACGCGCATACATTATGTCAGTGACCTCCAGGGCACATCGGCGACACGATAGCTAGGCACAGCGCGGCCGGTTCCCAATACCCGCCAGCCCCAACGTCCCTGCTGGCCGGGGCGCATTTCAGGCCGATCCAGCACATCTTTGGTGATGCGATAATGGGCGACGCCCAGTCCCAGCAATGCCGCTTCCACAAGCAGCGTGTTGCCCGGGCCGCCGAAAGAAGCCGGGTCCATCAACAAGACGGTCGGGACGGCACCGCTTCGAATCAGTGGCACCAGCGACTCTACCCAGGCGGTGCTCATCGAGGGGGTAATGATGATAATGCTGGTGTGCGGTCCCATGCTGGGTCGCAGACGCTCCATCACTTCTTCCAGCGGACGCGAGCCGCGAGAAATCAATGCCAGAGAGCGCAGAATTTCCCAGCGTCGGCCTTCACCTTGCTGCGGCGGTAACCAGACCAGATCCTTACCATAGGCGGCCAGCCCGACCGAATGGCGCAGGCGAATCCCTTGATCGGCCAGCGAGGCCGCCAGGACAATGCCATGCTCGTCGGTAGCGTTCTCCTCCAGGCCGACCTGCACATGCTCATCCAGGTCCAGCAGAATCCACCAGTCACCGGAAGGCGTGCCGTCGAAGAGACGTACATATAACTCGTCGCGTCGCGCCGTCGTCCGCCAGTGAATCCAACGCCGGCTGTCGCCGGTGACATACTCCCGCACCGTCGAAGCGCTGACCGTCCGATCAAGTGCGTTGGGACGCGGTCGTCCGTCGCCAGAACGGCCACCGGGCGCGATTTGGATGTTCGGCAAAGGGACAATGGGCGGAAGCACCAGCAGCGGCAGGGCCGCCGGATAGCTCAACGAGACCGAAAACAGGCCAAAGGGATCGCCCGTGTGCAGATGGGTCGGTCCCAAGACGAAGAGGCCACGGCGGCTACAAGTTGCTTCGGTGTGCCAGCGTATCGAATCCCGCCCCGGCAGACCTGTTCCCCGGCTGGCGTGGTAATCGGGCAGTGTAGATTGGTCATTCACCTCGACCCAGACGCCGGGTGCCCATCCCTCATTGCGCAAGGTGAAGCGTTCTACCAGCCGGTCGCCTACCTGCGCCCACCCAAAGCGCATTTCGCGCGTGAGATCAAGGCCCCGCGCCAGCGAACGTGCCCAGAGGTAGCCCACGAGCAACGCGCCCCCCAGTCCCACGTACAACACCCGCCACCCGCGATAAGGCGCAACCAGATCGGTGATGATGGCGGCCAGCACCAAAACAGGCAGGAGCCAGGAGTTCAAGCGAATTTTGGGTTTGGCGTTCACAGTTATACGCTCAACTCAACGAACCGTCCCCTGGGCCGATTTGACTTCTGGAACGGGGACACCTTCAAGGATTGCCTCTACCACGTCTTCCGGCGCCACGTTGCGCAGGCGGGCGCTTGGACTCATGATCAGGCGGTGCGCCAATACGGCCGGCGCGACAGCCTTAATGTCATCGGGCAGCACAAAATCGCGGGCATACAACGCCGCGCGCGCCTGTCCCACACGGTAGAGCGTGAGGCTGCCGCGCGGGCTGGCGCCCAGGTAAATGTCACCGTGCTGACGTGTGTGCTGCACCAACCGCACGATGTATTCTTTTACAGCCGGCGCGACGTAGATGGATTTGATGGCTTCCTGCGCCGCGAGCACTTCTTCGGTGGAAGCCACCGGCTGCAAGTCCTCCACCGGATGGTGAAATTGCTGGCGCTCCAGGACTTCGATCTCATCCTTCGTCGCCGGATACCCCAATTTGAGCCGCATCAAGAAGCGATCCAACTGAGCTTCAGGCAAAGGGAAGGTGCCTTCATACTCTACAGGGTTTTGTGTCGCCATCACCATAAAGGGTCTGGGCAACGCATGGGTCACGCCATCTACCGTGATCTGACGCTCTTCCATAGCTTCCAGTAATGCGGCCTGCGTCTTGGGGGTGGCGCGGTTGATTTCGTCAATCAGCACGACCTGTGCCATCAACGGGCCAGGTTGGAAGACGAATTCGCGGGTAGCCTGATTGTAGATGGATACGCCGGTCACATCGCTGGGCAGCATATCGGGCGTGAATTGCAGACGGCCAAACGAACAACCGAGGGAGCGTGCCAGGCTGCGGGCTAACATTGTTTTTCCCACCCCAGGCACATCCTCAATTAACAAGTGTCCCTGGCTCAACAACCCCATCACGGCCAGTTCCACAACAGCGCGCTTTCCGACAATGACACGCTCGATGTTATCAATCACACGCCGGGCAAAGTCCTGCACACTCCCCATGTTGTATATCCTCCCCTGAAAGTAGTGATTAGGAATTCGGGCTGGGGATAGGAGATTATCCGTCCCCTAATCCCTGGTCCCAACCCCTCTAAATATGCAGTTGAAAATCCGTTCAATCCGTTAAGAAGATCAACCGTGGATTGATGTGGGATTCCTTTGGAAGTATAGCACATCCCGCTGGCAACACAACAATACCCCAGGGCCTTATCATTCTTGCGCCGAGGGGAACGCCAGTTCCCCGTTTTTAGCGAGCAACGCGGATCTGGCGATCCGCTCGAAGCTACGCGGACCTGCGAACCGCTCGAAGCAACGCGGACCTGCGATCTGCTCACAGCAACGTGGATCTGGCGATTCGTTCAAAGCTACGCGGACCTGCGATCCGCTCGAAGCCAGAGAATTATTGCAACGAGAATGATAATGCGCTGATGCTCCGCAGAGCCTCATCATTCTTGCGCCGAGGGGAACGCCAGTTCCCCGAAACAACGCGGATCTGGCGATCCGCTCGAAGCAACGCGGACCTGCGAACCGCTCGAAGCCAGAGAGTTATTGTAACGAGAATGATAATGCGCTGATGCTCCGC
>DAOSNS010000003.1:179855-224974 GCA_035373625.1 Anaerolineae bacterium
AGCAACGCGGATCTGGCGATCCGCTCGAAGCAATGCGGAGCGATCCGCTCGAAGCCAGAGAATTATTGTAACGAGAATGATAATGCGCTGATGCTCCGTTGCATACTGTCGGTTTCCAGGGTATCATGGCACTATCCCAGAAAATGAAAAGGATGAGAGTCGCTACGCGATGTAGCTATGGAATTTTTGTGGATGAGATACACGCTCCCCAACGGGGCGGTGGATATGGCACGGTTGCCGGGTGTGCCTGAACCCGGAGCAGAACACGCAGCATTGTTCACCGCCGCGCAATCCGTCCATGCGACGCGCATCTTCGTTGCCGGCCCCGGCGCAACGGCAACGGCGCTCTGGGCAGCCCAAACAGGCGCGGATGTGCTCTTCTGGACGGAGAACATCGCCGAAGGCCAATCGCTGACGGCTACTTTCGCCCACAACCGGCTGCCCGTGCCGCAGAGCTTCGTGCAGGCCGACTTTGCCGGGATGTCACCGGCAACCTGCGCAGCCGCTCTCATCCATTTGCCACGCGGCCGGGAAATGCAGGAGGAGGCGTTCCGGCTGGCTGCGGCAATGCTGATCCCCGGTGGCTGGCTGGTTTTCGTCGGTGCGACCCGCGAAGGCGTGAAGAGCGCACGTCAACAGGCCGCCGCCATCTTTGGGCAGGCCGGCATCGTCGCCCGCAAGGGGGGCTATCACGCGGGGCTGGCACGACGCCCAACCGGTGATTTCCCATTCCCCGAAATCCACCGTACCGAGTGCCCTATCGTGGTGGACGGGATGCCGACACGCCTGGTGAGTTATGCGGGCGTCTTCGCCGCCGAACGGCTGGATGACGGCGCGGCGGCGCTCATCGCAGGGATGCAGATTTCGCCCGGCACGCGCGTCCTGGATCTGGGGTGCGGCACAGGTCTGGTGGGATTGGCGGCGCTGCGACGCGGGGCGCAAGTTGTCCTGACGGATGTTTCGGCGCGCGCCGTTGTCTCGGCACGGGAGACACTTGCTGCCAACGGTTATGCCGATGTCCCCGTGGTGCACACCTGCGGCGCATCAGCACTGGAGACGGGCACTTTCGATACCGTAATCACCAATCCGCCGTTCCATCAGGGGCGCGACATTCACTTCGAGACGGCGCAAATGTTCATCCGCGAGGCAGCCCGCGTACTCAAGGCCGGAGGAACGCTATACCTGGTCGCCAACGCTTTCCTCAATTATGCGCCGTGGTTGAAGGCACATTTTTCAAATGTGCAGGCCGTGTGGGAAAATGGGCGGTTTCGTGTATGGAAAGGGCAGAAATAACACAATCAATGAGGCGGCCCGAATGAGGCCGCCTCACAACAAAGAGAGCGACGTCCCTACCCTTTACCCGCGCGTGCCTAACTGTTGATCCAGCATGAGCAGGATGTTTGGATGACCGCCGGCCATCTTAAACTTCTCGGCAATCGTGCGGGCGTTGTCCTCTTCCTCAACCTGCTCGTTGATATACCACTGGAGGAAAGTCTGCGTGGCATAATCCTTTTCCGCCACCGCCAGCTCGTAAAGTGCGTAGATCAGGCTCGTGACCTTCTGTTCGTGGGCATAGACTTCTTCGGCCAAAGAGAGGATGGAGCCAAACTCGACCGGTGGCTGCTGAATGGCTTCCAGGATCACCCGTCCGCCCCGCTCAACGATGTAATGATAGAACTTCATGGCGTGCTTCAACTCTTCCTGACATTGCTCGCGCAGCCAATGGGCGTACCCGGGCATACTTACCGAATCACAATACGCGGCCATCGCCAGATAGAGGTAAGCTGAATAGTTCTCTGCCTGAATTTGCTTGTTGATGGCGTTTTCCATGTTCTTGCTCAGTTCCATAGTTATCCTCCATATCTTTTAGCGAATGATGATTATGACCAGTGGCCACATGCCAGGCGTTCCTGGATGCGGTCCACAACTTCTTTCAGCACTATGTCCATATCGAATTCATCTCCCAACGTCTCTGATGAGTCTTCCAGTGTTTCAAAAAGGTACATAATCCACCCACCCCACTCTTCAGGAGGCAGGTGAACCAGAGCCATCGCCGCTGTATGCATTGCACTTTGGACTACGCTTCGTGTGACCATATCAGACTCCTAGAAAATCATTGGCACGTCGGGAGGGTTACTCAGCCGCCAACTCGTTACCAATCGTATGATGTACGAGTCAAAAATCCGTTCAATCCATTGACATCCAACATCTACTGCTACACTCTTTAGTTTAATCGCTATGAGAGAAAAGTCAAAAATGGTATAATATCGCCAGACCAACGAACCCATACACAGACAGTTCCAGGAGGTGCGATGGAAGTACGCCAGATGTTGAAAATTGCACGGCGCTGGTGGTGGCTGGCGCTCATCCCTGTCATCGTGGTGGGCGGCTATGTGGGATTGACGTACCGTAAACCGGCGACAACCTACCAGGTGGTGATGCGCTTCACGGCAGGCAGCGAACCGGCGGCGCTTTCGGTGGATTACGACCGCTACTATGCCTGGCTATCCTCGGAGTACATCGCCAATGCACTGGCCGACATCGCCAAGACAGGACGCTTTGCCGAAGCCGTTGCGGCACGCCTCGGCACCCAGGGGGTGACGGTCACGCCGGGTGCCATCCAGGCGGCCATCGCCAGCGATAACGCCCAATCCATCTTCTTCATCTATCTCACCTGGCCCGATCCAGAACAGATTACCGTCGTCGCAGAAGCCGTCAGTGCCGAGTTGACGCAAAACGGCGCCGCGTATTTTCCGCAAATTAAGGGCGTGGGGATTGCAGCGCAACGTGTGGACTCACCGATGCCCATCGCCCTGCCGCCATCGTTACGCGCGCAATTGCTCGGACCGGCATTGCGCCTCGCGCTGGCCTTTGCCGTCGGGCTGGGGTTGATGGCATTGGCTCATTATTTCGACCCGCTGGTCCGCGAACGCGCCGAGGTAGAACAGTTGAACATTCAAGTACTCGCTGCTATTCCCAGGAAATAGGGAATTCCTCAACCTATAAAAAAGCCGCGAGGGGGTTCCCTCGCGGCTTAAAATCGGAACGACGCTTGTTAATTCAAGTTCAATAGACGATCAATCTTGGGACGGTCAAACCCCACCACGATTTGATTATCAATGCGGATCACCGGCACACCCTGTTGCCCGCTCATGCGCACCATATCGCGCGCGGCCTGCATATCCCGCGAGACATCCACATCCGTAAAAGCTATGCCACGCGAGCGCAGGTATTGCTTTGCATGACGGCAGTGCGGGCACGTCGGCGTCGAAAAAACAATCACTTTGGGTTGGCGCTTATTCTCATTATTCATCGTTCACTCTCCCACAATATAATAGATTTTTATAGTTCTTATTATAGGCCGGATTGGCGTTTTGTCAAATAGGCCAGTACGGTAAAATCTCTCTATTCCTGTCAGTAGATTTAGCAGATGCGACACCATTTGCTATATTCCGTGAGTATGTTATAAATTGTGAGAGAAATCATCCTTCAGATGGCGAACAAAAGGGGGACACTATGAAATGCCCGTACTGTAGCTCCGAACAAACCCGAGTGATTGACTCCCGCCCCGACGCGCAGGGCAATGTGAGAAGGCGACGTGAGTGTGAGAGTTGCGAACGACGGTTCACGACTCTGGAACGAGCCATTCTCACCACCCCCCTGGTCATCAAGCGTGACGGACGGCGTGAAGAATTCGACGCGCACAAGTTGATCTCCGGGCTGCGTATCGCCTGTGCGCGCCGCCCCATCTCTGCCGAAGCCCTGGAGCGGATCGTCGAGCGTGTCGAGTACGCCATCCGCCAGACAGGCAAAACCGAAGTGCCCAGTCGCGTTATCGGCGACATCGTCATTGATGAGCTGCGCCAACTCGATGAGGTAGCCTATATCCGCTATGCTATTGTGTATCTGGGCCTGAGCGACCTGGAAGCCATCCGCAACGAGATCGAACGTCTCCGCAGTGGACAGCACTAAACAAACCGGAAATCACGCGGGGCGGGACATAGTCCCGCCCCGCGCTGTGTTTTGGTGGGCGACAGCCATCAAGCAATTGACACAATACGGAATTCGATGGTGCCGGCCGGCGCCCGCACGGTAACTTTGTCCCCTACCATCCGGCCCAGCAAGGCCATACCCAAAGGCGATTCGTGTGAGATTTTACCCTTTGCAGGATCGGCTTCCACCGGACCGACGATGTGATAGGTTTCCGGGTCGTCGTAGCCTTCTTCAACCACCGTCACCTGACTGCCAAGCGTGATCCGACCATCATTCGCACCCGGCTCGGCAATGACAACGGCGTTCCGTATCGCCAGCTCGAGTTCGCGGATGCGCCCTTCAAGAAAACCTTGCTCCTCTTTTGCCGTGATGTAATCGGCATTTTCCGATAAATCACCCTGTTTGATTGCCGCGCTCAGCCGTCGCGCCAGCTCGATGCGCCGCACGTTGACCAGTTCATCCAATTCCGCCTTGAGTTTTTTCAGTCCCTCAGGCGTAACGTATACAGCTTTGTTTTCTCCCACATTGACCTCCAGGAATCAAAGAATCAGCAAATTAAAGAATCAGCGAGTTGGTAAATCGGTGCTGTCAATCCGGTTTGACAATGAAAGGGCTGCGCGCCAGCGTCGTCAACGTTTCTGCGCCGTGGGGAGTGACCACGACGTTATCTTCGATGCGCACACCGCCCACGCCTTCAAGGTAGATACCCGGCTCAACGGTAAATGTCATTCCCGGCACGAGTTTCAGCGTGTTGCCGGAGACGATGTAGGGCGGCTCGTGAGTTTCCAACCCCAGGCCGTGACCGGTGCGATGCGTGAACTGTGGCCCGTATCCGGCAGCCGTGATGACGGCCCGCGCGGCTGCGTCCACATCCTGCGCCGCCACACCGGGCGCCACCGCCGCCCGGCCGGCTGCGTTGGCGCGCAGGACGATTTCGTGAACGTCTGCCAGCGGCGCCGACGGCTCCCCGAACACCACCATGCGGGTGAGATCGGAGTCATAGCCGTCCACCACGGCACCCCAATCCACCACCACCCAATCGCCGGGTTGGAAGGGGCGCGAGCCGGGATGCGCGTGCGGCATAGCACCGTTCGGCCCACCACAGACGATGGGGTTAAAAGCCAGCGCTTCTGCCCCATTCGAGAGCAACGCAGCGATCAAACGCGCCGCCGCCTCACGCTCGGTCATGCCAACGCACAGTTGCGGCACCCATAGCTGGAACGCGCGTTCCGCAACAGCAACGGCTCGCCGCATAGCATCCAGTTCGGCGTTACTTTTTACCATGCGCAATTCAGCGAACAGCTCATCCGCCGGAATCAACTCGACGCCGGGGGCGTAACGCTGCAGGATACGCGCTTCGAGCAGACGCATACGCAAAGCCTCCACACCCAGACGCGCCTCCGCCAGTTCCAGTGTCGCACACGCCTCGTGAAAGGCCAGTGCATAGCCCTCTTCGTCGGTATATGTAAAGACCTCAAATCCGGCAGATGTGGCCTTCGAAGCTTCGAACTCCGGCACGACCAGGGCCGGCGGTGCGTCCACGGGACACAGGGCCACAACCGGGCGCTCGCTGATGAAAAAGGATAGCCCGGTGATGTAGAAGAGATTCGGCCCCGGCATCAAGGCCAAAGCATCCAGCCCGTGGCGCTCCGCTAACTCGGCAAGCTCTTCAACGCGCATGTGCATACACCCTCCAACAACTTGTGATACAATAGTTTTGGAAAAGAGTAATGAGTATGAATGATCGGCACCGTTAACCTGTAAACAAATGACTATACGACTATCAAACTATAAGACGATATGACGATGATCATCCAAATACCACTCGGCATGTTGGAAGCCAATTGTTATCTTGTCTACGACGCAAATGGCGGCGACGGTGTTGTTGTTGATCCCGGTGGGGATGTGGCCCCATTGCTACGCGAAATCGAACGGCAAAAAGTGACGCTCAAGGCTATCCTGAACACTCACGGCCATTTCGATCACATCGCCGGCAACGCCGATCTGGCCCGCTTCAATGTGCCGTTCGCCATTCATCCCGCCGACCGCGATCTTCTCACGAATGGCGGCGGCGCAGCCTGGTTTGGATTGCCGGAAGCCCCCGCCGTAAACCCCACACTCAACCTCACCGAGGGCTTTGAACTCACCGTGGGTAAACTACGGTTGCGCGTGCTCGAAACGCCGGGGCACACACCGGGCAGCGTGTGCCTCTATCTTCCCGAAGCTCAAGCCCTGTTGACGGGGGATACCCTCTTCACCGGGGGCGTCGGGCGGACAGATTTGCCCGGCGGCAACCCGCGCGCCTTAACCGAGAGCCTCAAACGTCTGCTCAGCCTGCCCCCCGAAACGGTCATCTATCCAGGACATGGGCCGACGAGCACGCTGGCTCAAGAGCGTCGCAGCAATCCCTGGCTCAGATGGATCGCTGCACAGTAGCGGCGGTGTTTACACAAAGGCTAAAGCTAAACTCTGATAGCTAATAGCTTACCCCGTAATCAGCCGCAAGAGACCGAGGAGGCTCAAACCGAGTTTGAGCGCGTCACCGGCCGTCGGCACAGGCAGTTGCTCCTTGCCGGTTGCGTCCACCTTCACATTGCTGTTGAAATACAGCCAGCCGGCCAACACCCCGACGGCCGCTCCAATCACCCCGCCGATTAACAACGTGCGTGTCCGATAATTCATCGTGACCTCCTGGAAACGATTTTTTCCGCCATAGTTGTTGTCATGCGCGTTTTGGCATGCACCTCAATTAAAGGATTGACGATCTTTCTGGATGCTTGTTCCACGTAAACATGCGCCTTCTGCGCATAAACCTGCCCCAGTCTGAGATACTGCCGGGCGAGTTTGTGGAGCCGGTACACACCATACGCCAACCCAGAAAACAAAGCCAGCGGGATCAAAGCCATTACCAATGCTTCCAGACTCAGAAAGATCAGCGCGATGTCCCGTGCAGTTCCCATAATCCCTCCTGGAATCAGTAAATGGCGAATGGCAAATGGCAAATGGCAAATCACGTATCACCAATCGCCAGTCACCCAATACCAAGTATACTCGGTTCGAGAATTCAAACAAGTCCAAGCTACGCAAGCAAGTTGCGATTATGCGTCTCTGCGGTAACATAGCCTCTGTGAAAACAAAATCGGGATATTGGTGGGCTGCTCTGGCGGCGTTGTTCCTGCTCGCGTTTACATTGCGCGTGTGGAATCTGGAAAGCGTTCCGCCGGGGTTGACGCACGACGAGGCTGCCAATGGGCACGATAGCGCGGCAATCCTGCGCGGCGTCCACCGCATTTACTTTCCGGTGGGCTACGGGCGTGAGCCGTTTTACAACTACTCCGTGGCAGCCGTGACGTTTTTCCTGGGCCAGGGGATTTTTACGCTGCGGATCACGTCGGTCTTCTGGAGCCTGCTCACGTGGACTGCCACCGTCGCCCTGGCACGCCGTTGGTGGGGATGGCGTGCGGCGCTGTGGTGCGGTGCGGCGCTCACGGTGGGCTTCTGGCCACTGATGATGGCGCGGGTGGGCCTGCGGGCGACGACATTGCCCGCGTTACTCGCGGTCTCGGCGCTGGCCTACGAGTGCGCGCTCACTGCAAAAACGGTACCGCGGGCATGGTGCGGCTATGCACTGGCGGGCGTTTTTCTCGGCGCGAGCCTTTATACGTACATGGCAAGTCGCGGGATGCCGGCACTGTACCTGATGTTCCTCCTCGGCCTGGCTTTGTTCAACCGTCAACTCTTGCGCCGCACCTGGAAAGGAACGCTGGCCGTGGTGCTCCTGGCCGGTGCAATCAGCTTCCCACTATTCCATTACCTGGCGGTGCATCCTCAACTGGAGCAACGGATCGCGCAGCTCGGCGGGGCCATCGTGGCCTTCAAGGCCGGCAACTGGCGACCGCTGTGGAAAAACATCACCGATTCGCTGCCTATGCTCTTCTGGAAAGCCGATCCCTACTGGCTGTACAACATCGGCGGACGGGCAGCGCTGGAACCGCTACTTGCGGCGTTGTTCAGCCTCGGCTTGCTGCGAGCCGTGATACATCTGCGAGATCGGCGCAATTTGTTTGTCTTGTTGTGGCTGGGCGGCGGATTGGCGCCCGCGTTTCTTACGACCGTGGACTACAACACGCTCCACGCCATCGCCGCTATGCCCGCCGTCTTTCTCCTCATCGCTCTCGGCCTGGAGACTACGTGGGGGTACAGGGGCAGGTTACGAATTACGAATTACGAATTACGTTTTATGCTTCTCCTGGCATTCTTGCTTACCGGCGTCGAGGCGGCGCATGCTTACTTCATCGTATGGGGACAAAACCGCGACGTGCGGGTGTTATACCATCATCACGTCGTCGCTCTGGGGCGTTATCTCGAACATAGCCCTGACCATCACACCCCGGTGGTGATTACCAGCATGTATCCGGGCGAATTTCACGATCCCTACACATTGGAAGTGACCCTGCGGCGCGAAGATATGGACATCCGCTGGAGCGACGGACGCAGTGCGCTCTTCTTCCCACACGGCGCAACGCGCCTTTACACCGAGACACAGGCCGCCCCCGCGTCTCTGCTGCTCCCCTTTGTGGATGGTTACATCAGCCCGGAGGTAACCCTGGCGTTTCGCACGGATGACATCCCGACGGCGGTTTATGGCTACCGCTGGAACGCGGATGCCGCGTGGAACGCGCTGCGCGCCGAATTAGCAACCGTGGTCTTCACCGCGCCGGGCGATCCGCCGCCGGCTGTGACACACAACGCGACAGCGTGTCCCGTCGTCTACGGCAGCACCGTCGCCCTGGCAGGATACCGGGTCACGCCAGATGCGCCCCACCCCGGCGAAACGCTCAATCTGCTGACGGCCTGGGAAGTCGAGAAGGCGCATCCGGCGGAGTTAGTGCTGTTCACCCACCTGCTCAATGCCGAAGGCGCTACCGTCACCCAGGTTGACCGGCTTGACGCGCCTTCATGGCAGTGGCAGACCGGCGATCGCCTCGCGCAGGTTCACGCTCTGAATCTGCCTCCGGACATGTCGCCGGGCCGTTATTATCTCGTCGTCGGGTTGTACACACGCGCCGGTTTGCAGCGGTTGCCCATCAACGAGACGGCGTCCATCACGCGCGTGCTTATTCCCCTGGAGGTGACGCCATGAAGCGGCTCAAACCCTGGGAACGTTGGGGCGTCGTCGCTATGCTGCTGCTGGCGTGGGCACTGCGTTGGATCGCGCTGTTGGATGTGCCCCCCGGCTGGCGCGACGATGATCTCATCGAGTTATACACTTTCTCGTGGGAAATTCTGGAAAGCGGCCCACAGCTTTATTTTGCCGGAGCATCAGGGCACGAACCACTTTACCATACGGTCCGCGCGCCGCTGCTTGCCGTCGCCGGGCTGAATCAGGCATCGGCGCGGTGGCAAGCCGCCGTGTTCGGCACACTGGCGGTGCTGTTGACGTGGGCCGTGGGGCGGAGGCTCTTCACCCGCGAGGTGGGATTGCTTTCGGGGACGCTGGTGGCCGTCTCGTTCTGGGCGCTGCTGTATAGCCGGGTCGCCATCCGCCACATGGGCGCGCTGCCGTGGATGCTATTGGCGATCTACTGCGCATGGCGCGTGTTGCACGATGTGCGCCTTTCCCATGCCACCTTAGCGGGAATCACCATCGGCACAGCCGGCGCGTTGTACACTTATTACGCAGGGCGACTCATTCCGGCATTGTTGATGGTCGTGCTACCCTTCGCCGGTGGTCACAAGGGACGCTGGAAACCATACCTGGTGGCGCTGGCGGTCGGTGTGGCACTGGCCGTGCCGATGTTTTGGGCAGCGGCGCATATTCCGGGCGCCGATGCACGTGTAGGCGAACTCGCCGTGCCGTTGCATGAGCTGCGCGCGGGCAACTGGCGACCGCTCTTGCAGACCACGTGGACGACGTTGGGTATGGCGCACGCCAAAGGCGATCCCGAATGGCTTTACAACATCTCCGAGCGGCCGGTGTTCAGCCTTGCCGGTGCGGTGCTCTTCTATCTGGGCATCCTCACCCGACTCGGGCATCTCAAACAGCCAAACGCACGGTTGCTTCTGCTGTGGCTTGGTGCAGGCATTGCGCCCGCGTTCATCAGTCTGCCACCATCGAGTTATGGGCACACCATCCTGGCACTGCCGGCCGTCTACATCCTGCTGACGATGCCGATGAAGGCCGCCGCACGGCGTTGGCATTGGACGGCGGCGCCGCTGTGTGTGCTCACGCTGACCCTGGTGGCCGGGCGCGACCTGCCGGACTATTTTGTGAACTGGCCACACGCCTCGATGGTGCGCTTTCTCTATCGCGCCGACTACCGCGCGCTGGCGCAGTATCTCGATGCCCACACGGAGATCGGCGAGGCCGCTGTGGGGAGCTTTCTGTACGGGCCGTGGGACAAAGTCGCGGTAGAAACCGATATGCAGCGGCAGGATGTGGCGTTGCGCTATGTCAATCCAGAACGGGCGCTGGTCGGCGGAGCAATGCCACTGCGCTTCTATCTGCAAGACGAGAACAAACGCGATCCACAATTCCAGACGCTCCTCGACGCCGCGCCGCGCATCGAGGCGCCGGTCGGGATGCAAGGCGTGTTGCTCTCCCTGCCGGAACCGCCGGCCGACGCACTAACCGTGGATGTGGACGGTCGCCGGCTGGCCGATCAACCGTTCGCCAACGCCCTGGCCCTGCAAACCGTAACCTGGGAGGACGTCACGACTTTGATGACCTGGTGGACGGTGGTGGGTGATCTGCCGTTACCCCCCTTCGAGCTGATTCCCAACCCACCGCCGCCGGGGGTCTATAACGGTCCACGGCTGAGCGTTTTCACGCACCTCATCGCTGCCGATGGGACGATGATTGCCGGTGATGACGGCCTGTGGGTGGACCCGTACTCGCTGCGTGTGGGCGACCGGGTGCTGCAGGTCCATCGCTTCACCGTTCCACCAGACGCGCCTGCCGGGCCGTACACCCTCGCCATCGGCCTGTACGATCCACTGACCGGCGCACGCTGGCAGTTGCCAAATGGGGCGGATCAGATTAGAATTGGTTCGAGTGATTAGGGTTTGGGGAAGCGACTAATCCCTAATCCCTGGTTCCTGACTTCGGAGGGCACAATGACGATCAAAGTTCTGGTTCCCATTGCAAACGGTACGGAAGAGATTGAAGCTGTATGCATCATTGACACACTTCGACGAGCCGGCGCAGATGTGACCGTTGCCTCGGTGGAGGCCACGCTCCAGATTACGGCCTCGCGGGGCACAAAACTGGTTGCCGATGCGTTCATCGGGGACTGCGCCAACGTCATTTACGACTGCATCGCCATCCCCGGCGGCATGCCCGGCGCGGAACACCTGCGCGATTGCGAAGTGTTGACGACGCTCCTGAAACAACAGCACGACGCGGGACGGCTCTACAGCGCGATCTGCGCCGCGCCGGTGGTGGTATTGCAACATCACGGGCTGCTGGCGGGACGCCATGCTACATGCCATCCGTCTTTTGCATCGCAACTCGAAAACCCAGCGCATGTAGAAAAGCGTGTGGTCGTGGATGGCAACTGCATCACCAGCCGCGGGCCGGGGACGGCCATCGAGTTTGCGCTGGCGTTGATCGCGGCGCTGTATGGCGCGGAGAAAGCACAAGAGATCGGCGGGCATATGTTAGTCGCTGGCTGGTAGCCACGCGCAACGGCCTTCGATGAAAAATGAGGCCATTATAACCAAAAGGTTAGTGGTAAATAGCGATTTTTAGTATACGGATGAACATAGAAAACACAGCTAACAAAACAAAAACACTGGATTTCTGGAAAATCGCCGCCATCGTCATCCTGCTCCTGGCGATTCTCACCCGGTTCTATGCATTAGGCGACCGCGCGGTGAGCCACGATGAGACGACGCACGCAAAATTCTCGTGGAACCTCTACGCCGGGCGCGGCCTTCGCCACGATCCACTCATGCACGGGCCGCTGCTCTTCGAGGCGACGGCGTTCATCTACTTCCTCTTCGGCGTGAGCGACTTCACCGCGCGTATCTACGCCGCGCTGACCGGCGTGGCGCTGGTGATGACGCCCTGGCTGTTGCGGAAGTGGCTCGGCAAGCACGGAGCGCTGTTCGCATCCATAATGTTACTCATCTCACCGGCCATCACCTACTATGCGCGTTACACCCGCCACGACACTCCCCTTATGCTGTGGACCATGCTCTTCCTGTGGACGGTGCTGCAATATCTGGATAGCGGTCGCGTGCGCTGGCTCTATGGGATGGCGGTCTTCTTCCCCCTGATGTATGCCTCTAAAGAAAACGCCTACATCTACACCGCCATTTTTCTCGTCCTGCTGGCCCTGCCTTTCCTATGGCAAATCCTGCGCATGCGTTGGACGCGCCCCGGGTTATCCATGCTGCTGATCCTCATCATCATCGTTGCGCTAGTGTTGAGCGGCATCTTCGGACTATCGCTCAAAGAGGCCGAAATCCGCGAGGCCGATGATTCCAACAACAACAGCATCTCCGCTATGATCGTCCCCTGGTGGGGACGGCTGGCCATCGGAATTGCCTTCCTCACCTTGCTAAGCGCCGTGCCCATCATCTACTACGGCGTGGGTGAATCCATTATGCGCACCTGGCGACTGTTCGATGTCCTCATCGTCTTGGGGACGCTGACCTTGCCACTAGGCTCGGCCTTCCTGATGAAATTTATAGCCGGTGTGGATATGAGTGCCTTTTACCCGGCGTTGATGGAGCCGAATTTCAGCAAACTTCCCCTGGGAATGACCATCTCGGCCTTCGCTATGCTCGTCATGACGCTGGCGCTTTCCGCATGGCTGGGACTGTGGTGGAACAAACGCCATTGGCCGATCATCGCGCTCATTCACTACGCCATCTTTTTCACCCTCTACAGCACATTTTTCACCTGGGGTTGGGGAACGCTGACAGGCCTGATCGGCGGGCTGGCCTACTGGATGGCGCAACAGGGCGTACAACGCGGCAAACAACCATGGTATTACTATATGGTCATCGGGCCACTCTACGAATATCTGCCCCTGTTCCTGGCAGCTTGGGCCGGCATCTGGAGCCTCATCCGTCTGACCCTCAAAAACACCTTTCCCCGCGCCGATACCGAGGCACCAGCCAATGCCCCCAAACCACTCGATCTTGACCGGCTCTTCCCCTTGTTTTTGCTGGCATGGGCGCTGTTCTCGTGGGTAGCTTACAGCTATGCGGGGGAAAAAATGCCCTGGCTGTTCGTCCACATCACGCTGCCGCACATTCTGCTTGCTGCCTGGGGCCTGGGACAATGGTTGAAGGGGCTGACCTGGCAAGACTTCGCGGCACGGCGCGGCTGGCTATTCATCACCGCGCTGGTGCTGTTTGGGAAAGCGCTCGACGTGCTCCGGCAGGCCGTGGGACAACTGCGCGCAGCCCAGATGGGGATGACGATTACCGGCTTGAATCCACTCGTCGAAATGCTCAGCGCCTTTGGCGGCATCCTGATCTTCGGCGGCCTGCTGGTCTGGCTTGTCGAGCAACTGGGGCCAAAACGCACCCTGCGCCTGATGCTGGCGACATTCGTCGGTGTGCTGGGCGTCTTCACAGTGCGCACCATGTTCATGCTCAACTACGTCAACGACGAACTGGCGACGGAATTCATGGTCTACGCGCACGCGACGCCGGATGTCAAAAAAGTTCTGGCGCAGATTGACGAGATCTCCTGGCGTACCACCGGCACGCCGCACGATGTCAAAGTCGCTTACGGGAAAGAAGGCGCATGGCCATTTTACTGGTACATGGAGACAATCTACCCCAACAGCTATTATTATGACACCGAGCCAGACGCTGCGCGTCTCCTTGAATGTCCGGTGGTCATTGCCGGAAAGCCACAATGGGACGCCGTTGAAGCGATCCTGGGAGCGAATTATGTCGCTTTCGATTACAAATACATCTGGTGGCCTATCGAAGACTACAAGGACCTGACGTGGGAGCGTATTCGTGGCGCGTTGGTAGATCCGGCTATGCGTGCGGCGTTGTGGAACATCATCCGCGACCGCGATTACACGGCTTACGCCCGCCTCAAGGATCCCCAAAACCCCTTCACCCTGAAGACCTGGCCCAATCGCCTGGACATGCATCTCTACGTGCGCCGCGATCTGACACAACAGATATGGAGCTATCGCCTGGGAACGGCCAGTGCGCAGACGTCTGATCTCTATCAAGCCAGCGAAAGAACGCTGCCCGTGGCCCTGAAAGCGCGGTTCTCTTATGCGGCCGGCCGCGGCGTCGCCGTTGCGCCGGACGGGTCGCTGTATGTGGCCGACACGGCGCAACATAGCATCTGGCATCTTGCGGCCAATGGGACGCTGTTGCACACCTGGGGAGAATACGGAACGCTGCCGGGGCAATTCAACGAGCCGTGGGATGTGGCAGTGGACGCACAGGGTAACGTCTACGTGGCCGACACGTGGAATCATCGCATCCAGAAATTCACGGCGGAGGGTGAATATCTGCTCAGTTGGGGGCGAGTTGGACAGGCGCAAGTGGGCGATCTGGCCGGTCATGGCGTATTCTACGGACCGCGTGGGATTGCCGTAGGAGCAGATGGCACAGTCTACGTCGCCGATACGGGCAACGATCGTGTGCAAATCTTCGATACAAACGGAAATTTCCGCTGGGAATTTGGTGGTTCGGGCTACCTGGCGGGTCAGCTAAACGAGCCGATAGGCATCGCGGTCAATGCCACCGGAGAAATTTTCGTCGCCGACACATGGAACCGCCGTGTGCAGGTTTTCACTGCCGACGGTCTTTATTTGCGCGAGTGGAGCGTTCCTGTTTGGAGCGGCAATGACCCTGAAGAGAAGCCGTTCCTCGCGCTCGCGGACGGCGTTGTCTATGCCAGCGATCCCGTTCACGGGCGCGTACTCGCGTTCGACACGGCGGGTCAGTTGTTGTGGACCTTGCGCGACGCCGAGAATTTGAGTTATCCCCTCGGTCTAGCCGTCAAAGAAGATATCCTTTACGTTGCGGATGGGCATGCGGGAGAGCTGTTCGGGTATCGCATGCGATGATATACTATTTATTCTCATAAGGAGCCACTATGAACACCGTTTCCCCCGAAAGTGTAGGATTGTCGTCCGCGCGCCTCAAGCGCGTGGATCAGGTGATGCAAAAGTACGTGGACCAGGGCAAACTGCCGGGCGTTCTCTGTCTGGTCGCCCGGCGTGGACAGGTCGCCTACCTATCTAAGGTCGGCTGGATGAACGTCGAGGCCCAAAACCCCATCGCGTTCGATACCCTCTTTCGCATCTATTCCATGACCAAGCCGCTCACCAGTGTGGCGGTGATGATGCTTTATGAGGAGGGGCGTCTCTCTCTCAACGATCCGGTCGCCAAATACATCCCCGAATTCGCAGACCTCAAGGTTTTTGTGCGTGAGACCGAGACGGGCGTCGAGCTGGCGAACCTCAAGCGGCCGATCACAATCCATCACTTGTTGACGCACACCGGCGGGCTGAGCTACGGCTTTGACTCAAACGACGCTGTGGACAGGCAAATCCAAAAGCATGTCTGGCAACGCTACGGCGATAACCCGGAGATCACGCTAGAGGAATTCGTCCACCGGATAGCCATGTGCCCGCTTCGCACGCAGCCGGGCACGGAATTCTTCTACAGTCTATCTGTTGACGTGCTGGGCTACGTGGTGCAAGTTGTGTCGGGACAGCCGTTCGATGTCTTCTTGCAGGAACGTATTCTGGAGCCGCTGGGCATGAGCGATACCGCCTTTTACGTGCCGGAAAGCAAGCTCGACCGTTTTGCCGTGAACTACACACCGGACAAGGAGAAAGGGCTTGCCGTCTTCGACGCACCCGAGACGAGTCGTTTCGCCAAACCGACGCGCTGTCCGGCGGGCGGCATGGGGCTGGTCTCCACCCTGGGCGACTATTACCGTTTCGCGGCCATGCTCCTCAACAAAGGCGAGCTGGACGGACAGCGACTGCTCGGGCGCAAGACCGTCGAGCTGATGACGAGCAATCACCTGCGCGACGGCGTCTACCGCGACGGGAATCCGGCGTTGGGGTTCGGCCTCGGTTTCGGGGTCACACTCGATGTCGAGCGGACGCAGACGCTTGGCTCTGTGGGCGCCTACGGCTGGGGCGGCGCGGCGACCACCCGCTTTGTCATTGATCCACAGGAAGAGCTGGTGCACATCGAAATGACGCAGTTGATGAACAACGACTCCGTCCCGGTGCTGGACGAGATGCAGGTGGCGATCTACCAGGCGATTGTGGATTGAGAGGAGATTGAAAAACCGTGTCCCGCGCCGGAAGTCGGCGCGGGACACGGCGTTGGATAGACAAAACCACCTTCGAGAATCAGACTATCGGCGAGCAAAACGCGCTGTGCAAAATACACGCGCACCCCGGTCAAGCAGCGCTCCCCATCGCAGATTCCCGCAACCGTTCCACGTCGCGCAGCGGCGGCAGGCCGAAGAGTTTTTTGTACTCGCGGTTGAAGTGCGCGGCGTCTTTGTATCCCACACGATAGCCGGCACTGGCTGCGTCAAGGTCTTCGGTCAGCATGAGCCGGCGGGCTTCTTGAAGCCGGATCTGCTTTTGGTATTGCAAAGGACTCATTGCGGTAACTTCTTTGAAGTGGTGGTGGAAGCTCGAGACGCTCATCCCCAGTTCCCTGGCAAGATCATCAATCCGCAGCGGTTGGTCAAGCTCTTGCCGGAGATGCTGAATGGCCCTGGCGATGCGGTGGGTATGTCCACCCTGGACCGCAATATAGCAGAGGCGGTCGCCTTGCTCACCTTTTAGAAGCCGGAAGATGATTTCTCGCGTGATCAGGGGCATCAGGAAGGACGCTTCGGCAGGGGTATCCAGCAGTCTGACGAGGCGCACTACCGCGTCCAGAAGGCCGGCGTTCAGCGGGCTGACATCAATCGCGCGCACGTTGGTATAGCTGCGTGGGGCAAGGTGTCCGGCCTCGACCATGACAGCACTGACGAGGGTGGGATCGAGCTTCAGCACGAGGCTCAAGTATGGCCGCTCCGGTGAAGCTTCGATAACGTGGCTCACGACCGGCAACTCGGCAGTAGCGAGCAGATAGTGCATCGGATCGTACAGGTAGCGGTCGCTGCCGAGAAAAACCTCCTTGCTGCCCTGGGCAATGACGCAAAAGGCCGGATCGGATACACTGTGCGCCAACTCCGTGGGCGCGGACGCGCGGTTGAGCCGCAAGCCCTTGAGCGGCTCAACCCGACCATCTTCACGGACGGCGCGCGCGAGCCGCTCGACCAACTCGGCGCGGTTCGCCTGTTCCCGCTGCGCCTCGAGTCCTACCGACTGAGGGGGCATCGAATTCATCACAAGTGCCTGGTTCATACTCACACCTCATCGTTCTTTTTCAGTCTTCATTATACCACATGCCTGTCCGTTTAAGTGCATTTCTCCACAGGTTTGCAGGATTATACAATGATCTTCGAGAATTATTATACTGTTCTGCAACCCTGCGTGCTATAATACAGTCAAGATATAGAGAAGAACTGGCTCAGGAGGTATGAAATGAACATAGCTATCCCAAGACGTGTACCCAAACCTGTGAGGCACCTCCCATCATGAAAAACACAGGACCACACGCCCCCCCCGACTACCCAACTACCCAACTAAAGACTACTAGACTAAAAGACTACCAGACTAAAAGACTACCAGACTAAAGGAGACAGACAATGCAAAAACGTAAACTCGGCAACAGTGGTTTGGAAGTTTCGGCCCTGGGGCTTGGCTGTATGCGGATGAGCTTTGGCGACTATATACCGCCCAGGGACGAAATGATCGCTTTTATTCGCGCCGCCGTGGAACGGGGCATCACCTTCTTTGACACGGCGGAGGTCTACGGGCCGTTCACCAACGAAGAGCTGGTCGGCGAGGCGCTGGAGCCGTTCCGTGGGCAGGTGGTCGTCGCCACCAAGTTCGGCTTCAAACACGACGGCGACAAGGGACCAAGCCCTGGAACCGGCCTGGATAGCCGGCCGGAGCAGATCAAACGGGTCGCCGAGGCGTCGCTCAAGCGGCTGCGGGTGGAGGCCATTGATCTGTTCTACCAACACCGGCCCGACCCCAACGTGCCCATGGAAGACGTGGCCGGAGCGGTGAAGGACCTGATTCAGGCCGGCAAGGTCAAACACTTTGGGTTGTCTGAGGCCAGCGCCGAGCAAATCCGCCGCGCCCACGCCGTCCAGCCGGTCACCGCCCTGCAGAGCGAATACTCGATCTGGTGGCGGGCCATCGAAGAGAACGGTGTGCTGGCGACCTGCGAAGAACTCGGCATCGGCCTGGTGCCCTACAGCCCGTTGGGTCGGGGCTACCTGACCGGCAAGGTTGACGAGAACACGACTTTCGCCCCCAACGACATCCGCAGTCGCAACCCCCGCTTCACACCGGAGGCGATCCGTGCCAACCGGGCGGTGGTCGAGCTGCTCGAACGGATTGCGGCGCGGCATAACGCCACCCCGGCCCAGATTGCCCTGGCCTGGTTGCTGGCGCAAAAGCCCTGGATCGTGCCCATTCCCGGCTCGCGCAAACTGGAGCGCTTGGATGAAAATCTAGGTGCGTTGAATGTCCATCTGACGACGGCAGACCTGGCCGAAATTCGCGCTGCTATGGCACAGATTACAGTGATCGGCGACCGGTATTGAGCAGGATTTACGCAGACACAGCTATTTTTTTACCGCAGAGAGCGCAGAGGTCGCCGAGTGACGAGAAATTCTCTGCGTTCTCGGCGGTAAAATCCACAGATTAAGGAGCAAATGATGCAAAACGTAAACCTGGAACAAGAAATCATCCATCTCTCTCAAGAGAAATGGCGCTGGATGTCAGAGCGCGACGTAGACACCCTTGACGCGCTCTTCCATGAAAAGGCCGTGTTTGTCCACATGGGCGGCGCCTGGGGAAAAGCACAGGAACTCGACATCATCAAAAACGGGACCATTCACTACAAGCGAGCGGATATCCATGAAGTGTCGGTGAATATCATTGATAACACTGCCGTTCTTCTAAACAGAATTACGCTATTAGCCGTTGTGGGCGGCAATGAAGTCACCAATCCCTTTATGGTGACAGAAGTGTATGTGCAGCAAGAAGGTGGCTGGAAGTTAGCGTCGCTCTCGTTCACCCGGCTACTCACCCCAGAGCAACCCCATTAACCGAGAACCATAAGGAGAAAATGATGAAAACTGTAACATTGAACAACGGCGTTGAAATTCCCATTCTCGGCTTCGGCGTCTTTCAGATCAGCGACCCGGCCGAGTGCGAAAGATGTGTGATGGAGGCCATTCAAACCGGTTATCGCCACATTGACACGGCTGCTTCCTACCAAAACGAAGAGGCGGTTGGCCGGGGCATCAAACAGAGCGGCGTGCCGCGCGAGGAATTGTTCATCACCACCAAACTCTGGATTCAGCGCGACGGCTATGAGGGCGCGCTCAAAGCCTTCGAAAGGTCTCTCAAACGCCTGCAATTGGATTACGTTGACCTGTACCTGATCCATCAGCCCTTCGGCGATGTGTATGGGGAATGGCGGGCGATGGAAGAGCTGTACCGCCAGGGCAAAATCAGGGCCATCGGGGTTTCCAACTTTTATCCCGACCGCATCATGGACATGATCGTGCACAACGAAATCGTCCCGGCGGTCAATCAGATCGAGGTCAACCCCTTCCACCAGCAAATCGAGACGCAAAAGTTTTTGCAGGAGAACGGCGTTCAGGTGGAGGCGTGGGCGCCCTTTGCCGAGGGACGGAACAACATCTTTCAGAACGAACTCTTGCGATCCATCGCCGCAAAGCACAACAAAAGCGTCGCTCAGGTCATCCTCCGCTGGCTCGTGCAGAGGGGCATCATCGCCCTGGCCAAAACCACCCGCAAGGAACGGATGGTCGAAAATATCAGCGTGTTCGATTTTGAATTGAGCGCGGAAGACATGGCAGCGATCGCCACGCTGGACACGAAAACCAGCGCCTTTTTTGACCATCGCAACCCCGAAGTGGTCAAGTGGCTGGGCGGACGCAGGCTGGATATATAGTCGCGGAACTCACGGATGACGTGCTGTTCGGTGACGTGTGGGCGCGCGCGGAACTCTCGCCACGCGACCGCAGCCTGATCACCGTCGCGGCGCTCATCGCCAACGGCAACACCGAGCAGCTTCCGAGCCACCTGATCCGGGCCAGAGAGAACGGCATCACAGAGGCCGAACTCGCCGAGGTGATGACTCACCTGGCCTTCTATGCCGGGTGGCCGCGGGCCATATCCGCCATCCTGGTGGCGAAGCAGGTTTTCAAAAATTGACCAGCAGATATTTTAGGCAGACAGGGCCGATCCTGCGGACATTCAAAAGTGGTTGTGGTCGGCCACGAGCGGGACACGTCTTTACGAGTTACGTCTTGGCGACACTGACCGGCGCGTTGTTGACGCTGTGCAGTGGACTGTATATTTTACTTCGAGAGCAGCGAGAACGGCGAAAGCATAGCGCTGCTTCATAAACGTTCACGGGCAGCAGCCGGTGTCTTGTGGGAATCATAGACAGCGTGCGAGGTGGACCGGCGTATTGTCCGAGACCGCACGGAACACCGTCGCGTCGCCGAGCACCCGCCCGACGACGTTGACCGGACTGTAAGCGCGCGGGCGCTCATCGGTGCTCACCGGCGTCGGCCCGAAGAAGATGCAAAAAGCGCGTCCCACCGGCCAGTAGCCCAACTCCCCCACCTCAACCTCGGCGCGCGCCTCAGGCGCTTGCCGCGCCGTCACCGGTATCTCGAAGTAGATTTCGTCGCCCCAGGTATTCGCCGAACCGGTGATCGGCAGCGCGTCCCAAATCTGCTGCGCGGTGGGGCTGTCGTTCAGCTCGGCTTCCAGGGAGACTTCTCCCGCGGTAATCGTAATCTTGTGCATATCACTCCTCCAACAGCCACGTCTCTCCGCCATCGAAGTATTTGACCAGCGTGTGTGGTGCATTTATTGCATACCATGCCGTCTCACGGTCGCCAACCTGCACCTTCCAGGCAGTGAACGTCCCTGCCGGCGTATTCACCTCTTCCTGACCGATCACCATCACCAGCACAAGGCGCGCCTGCGGGCCACTGTCCTGGGTTGCCTGTCGCCAGGTGTAGGGATGGAAGATGTACTCGTCTGCGTCGGGAGTTAGTGTGCACTGCGCTTCGCCTACCGGCGTATCCACAATGTTACGAACCTCGTATTGCCATACAACAGGCGCGGACCACGGCACAGCTTCCACCTGCACCGACGGCAAGTTGCGTTCCGGGAAACGCGCTTCGACGAATTCCGCGCCGACCACACCCGCATAGAGCAATCCCGCCAATAACAAAGGCCAGGCGCGCCACAGACTTGATTACCCTCCAATGCCACGTGTGTAAAGCAGGTACATCCCTACGATGTAAACCACGATCAACAGCAGCGCGTCCAGCTCCACAATCCACACACGCCGCTCGACCTGCGCCAGGTTGCCAATAAGACCCAATGTCGTCAACAGCATTGCCAGCAGACCCGCCAGCGCGAATACAGGATCAATCGCGCCGAGGAAGCTGCCCCGGGTGTAAATAACGTCGGCGAAAGCGAGGGCAAACATGTTGAAGATATTGCTGCCGAACAGGTTACCGACCGCCATGTCATACGCGCCAAAGCGCGCGGCGGCAATCATCGCCACCAACTCCGGCAGCGATGTGACAGACGCGATCAATACCATGCCGACAAATCCATCACCCAGGCCGGTGATTTTGGCAATGCCCGATCCACTGCGCACCATATAGGGGGCAACCAGGATCAACACAACCGCCGTCACAGCAAAGCCGATTAACGCCGCCCGCAATGTGGGCATCTTGCCCCCTTCTTCAACAACCGCGTCATCTGCTACCCCGTTGAGCGGATTAGAACGCAGTAGCCATATCCCGATGAAATACGTGGCCATCATCAACAGACTGTCCAGGCCCAACCACCCGATTTTGATATTGATGTCGGCCAGCAGGAAGAAGACGGCCATACCGGTCATCATCGTCCCCAGGCTGGCGGTCAGCGCGTGCTTAAGTGCCACGCGGCGCAAAATACGGTTTTTGTAAAACAACATATCCAGCACACCGAGCAGCATCATATTGAACATACTGCTGCCGAAAAGATCGCCCGCCGTGAGATTGATGTGCCCCTGGTTGATCGAGTTGATCATCGTCAGCAGCTCCGGCAGCGACGTGGCGCTGGCGATGAGCAACGCGCCGATGAACATGCCACCGAGTTTGGTATGAAAGGCAATCGCATCCCCATATTCAGACAGCTTGACCGCCGCGATAATCAGAACCGCAGCACTGATAAAGAAAGTCAGCCAGATCATCAGGAGACTCCCTGACGCTTGGGAAAGCCTTTGATGACCGACAGCGGCCACGCCGCCAACAGCGCGTTCGTTGCCGTGTCGAGATCGCCGAGCACCGTTTCGGCCTGCGCAAGACACTGCTGCACGATATTTTCGTCGGCGACGATACCGAACATCGTCACCGAGCATTGCTGGCGGCCACCCAACGTCTCAAACATAAACCGCATAGGAATATGGCGGCTTTTCAAAGCAGCGCGATGAAAGCACGTGCTATCCACGAACACGACATCGTCAATGTGAATGTCCTTCCACGCCTCCAATATGGCGTTCAATTGATCCACATCATCAGCAACGACCATCACCATGTAAGCCATTTTGTTCCTCCCTCGAAAATAGCGGCAGACGCTTTCGGGATGCTCCTGCTGTTGCCGCCCTTTGGGCAGGAATAACTTTATCACAAGTACACCAGAAGCGCAAATGCCGACAATAAAAAGGATACATTGTTATCAAAAATTGCTCCGCGCTCTCGGCGAACTCTGCGGTCAAATCAAAGATTTACCCGGCTTTTCCTCCACGTTGAAATGCACCCCAATAAAAAACGTGAGCCTCTTATCGCAAGAGCCTCACGTTTCACAACCAAAAGAATAGAGACGTTTATTTCGCCGGTTGCAGCACCGGGCGACGCCAAAAGAACGCCGCGATCAGCGTCAACGCCACCAACCCAAAGACAATCCAGGTGGGGATAGCAACCGCAGCCACCGCCGCGTGTTTCACCCCAATCCCGGCCAGCGCCCACAACAGCACCAGCGCGTAGGCCACGTCGCGGCGCGTGAACGCCATCAGCGTCGCAATCACCAACACCGCCACCAGCATAATCCCCATCCAGACTTCCGGCGCGATCCCGAAACCGTTCCAGTTCCAGTAGTACAGCAGGTCGGTGATATTCGCTACCGTCGCCACCGTGATCCAGCCCAGATAGATGCTGAACGGGACGCGCACCGCCCAGGTCTCCGCCGTGGAGACTTTCGTGTGGCCGGTTCCCAGGCGCAGGTACGTGATGATGAGCGTGGCAAGCAACACCAGCATCGCAATGACAGTCAGGGGGAATTGCTGGTAATGCCACAGGAAAATCCAGGCACTGTTCGCCAGTCCGCCAAGAGCGATCCACCAACCGGTGGCCCGCAGGCGTGGATTCTCGCGCTGCGAGGGCAACGCCTGAAAGATAGCGTAGGCGATCAGGCCGATGTAGATCACGCCCCAGATGGAAAACACGTAACCCGCCGGGACGAAATAGACCTGAAAACTATCGGAAATTTCGCCGGTCGTCAAACCATTGAGCGGCAGGCTATTCGCCAGCACATTGACGACAAGCGTCACCACAAGGGTCAAAATAACAGCCATTTGTCGTTGTCGGTCTCTCATCATATTCCTCTTATGCAAGGAGCGCTTCGATGTCGGGCGCAATATCCGCCGGTTCGACACTCGGCTCAAAACGCTTCACAACGTTCCCTTGCGCATCCACCAGGAATTTGGTGAAGTTCCACTTGATGGCCTTCAGTCCCAACGTCCCGGGGGCAGCTTGCTTCAAGTATTCGTAAAGTGGATGGGCATGAGGGCCGTTCACGTCAATCTTGGCAAACATAGGGAATGTCACCCCGTAGTTCACCCGACAGAAGTTTTGGATTTCCTCGTTGGTACCGGGATCCTGGTTCATAAACTGATTGCAGGGGAAGCCCAGGATTTCAAACCCCCGATCGTGATACTTCTCATACAATGCTTGCAGGCCCTCAAACTGGGGTGTAAAACCACATTTACTTGCGGTGTTCACAATTAACAGCACTTTGCCCTTGTAATCAGCCAGCGACTTGGGTAGCCCCATAATCGTCGTTACCGTGAAATCATAAATTGTCTCAGCCATAGGAATCCTCCGTATTTTTGACTAAACTTTTAATCTATATCAAATATCAATTTATACATATTATAAACTATGAGAGTGAATTTGTCAAGACTTTATCTTGACAAATATGATTATTCTTTTATAATAATTATGGATTGATAAGCGATCTAAAAGGAGTGTAACCGAACCCGTGGTACAACTCCGATAATGAAAATGACCACCTGACTATCTGACTAACGACTATCTGACTAACGACTATCTGACTAACGACTATCTGACTAACAACTATCTGACTAACGACTATCTGACTAACAACTATCTGACTAACGACTATCAGACTATCTTCATAAGGAGAAATAATGCCGACACTGGAAACACTGATCGAATTGTTCCGCCGCAACGGACGGAAAATGACGCCGCAGCGCCGGGCCATTCTGGCCTTGTTGACGCAGGGCGACGCCCACCCCACCGCCGAGCAAATCTACCAGCAAATCAGCGCAACCATGCCCGATGTATCACGTGCGACGGTCTACAACACCCTGCGGGAGCTGGTGGCGTTGGGCGGGCTATCCGAAACCTTTGAGTATGGCGAAGGTGGGCTTCACTACGACCTGAACGCCAGCGCCCATCATCATCTTTTCTGCATACGCTGCCATGCGCTGGCAGACGTTCACCATGACTTCGCCGAACTAACCCTTCCCCCAGAAAAGACTGCCGGCTATCAGATCAAACACTATCAAGTGATCTTCTACGGCCTCTGCCCGACATGCCAGAAACTCGAAGCCGGAGAAAAGTTGTCAACAGAGTCAACAGTTTTAGCAGGCAGTTAAAACCTTCCCCATTCACCATTTGCCATTTTACTCAGGGAGAAACGCTATGTCCATCACTCCAGAAATACGTGAACAGTTATTGCGTTATCAACGCGACGAGATCACCGGACACCACATTTACAAACGCCTGGCCCAAACGCTTCCTTCCCCCGAAAACCGCCGGGTGATAGAAGCCATCGCTGCCGATGAGCTGGGACACTATCAGCAGTGGAAAAACTACACCCAACAAGAGGTCAAACCGCAGTGGGGCAAAATCCGGTTCTATTACTGGATCAGCCGCATTTTCGGCTTCACGTTTGGAATCAAACTGCTGGAGCGTGGCGAACACGACGCACAGGACGAATACGCGCGGTTGGAAACCTGGATTCCCGAGGCCGAGGCCGTCATGCGCACCGAGCATGAGCACGAGGAGACGCTGATCGGTATGCTCGATGAGGAAAAACTACGCTATGCCGGCTCAATGGTGCTGGGGCTAAACGATGCGTTGGTCGAATTGACGGGCACACTCGCCGGGCTGACCCTCGCCTTTCAAAATACGCGCCTGATTGCGTTGAGCGGGACGATTACAGGCATCGCGGCGGCGCTTTCGATGGCGGCTTCCGAGTATTTATCCACCAAATCCGAGGAGACAAAGAAGAATCCGCTCAAAGCCTCGCTCTATACCGGCGCGGCGTACATCGTGACGGTGCTACTGCTCATCTTACCCTATCTGGTGCTGAAGAACTATTACGCAGCCCTCGCCGTGACAATGACGGTAGCAGTCGCCATCATTGCGGGCTTTAATTACTACATTGCCGTCGCCAAAGATGAGCCGTTCAAGCCGCGTTTCCTGGAGATGGCCGGATTGAGCTTGAGCGTGGCGGCGTTGAGTTTTGGGGTGGGGTTAATCGTCCGCAAAGTGTTCGGCGTCGAAGTCTAATGCGAATACTGAATACGGCTAAAGGCCGGGAAAAGGGATGCGTGGCGGGGCAAAGCCCTGCCACACACCCCTAAAGACGCTGCTTTGGCGGCACAACAGACAGCACGACGGGACAAAGTCTCCCGAATGATTTCCCTCTAATGTCCCTCTAATGTCCCTCGGGCGCGTGGACATGCCCGTGCGCCAGTTCTTCGGGTGTGGCGTCTTCCACGCCCACCACGGCCACATCAAAATGCAGGGTGACACCGGCCAACGGGTGGTTCATATCGAAGGTCACCCGGTCGCCTTCGATGTCCGTCACCGTGGCGATATACATCGCATTGCCGGCCTGCACGCCGAAGCGCACCCCCACCTCAACCTGCGAAGGATCCGGGAACTGTGAGAGCAAAACCGTCTCTACAAGATCGGCGTTGTACAGGCCATACCCTTCTTCAGGGGGAACCACTACGGTCAATGTGTCCCCCACCGTTTTGCCTTCGAGCGCGTTTTCCAGACCGGGGATGAGGTTGCCGGCGCCGTGCAAATAGGCAAGCGGTTCCTGACCGGCGGAGGTATCCAGGAGCTCCCCGGCATCGTCCGTCAGCGTGTAATGAATGTGTACGACTTTTCCACTGGTGATATTCATTTGTATGCCTTCTTTCAAATATTAAGTTTATGGAGAAAACTTTCTCCATTATCGTACAAAACCGGAAAAAGCCAAATCACGAATCCGATTTTCCCTTGCGCTTTCGATACCACCAGTTTGCCCCAAGTGCCGAGGCCACAACCGTCCCCACCAGCGTTGTGATGGCAAGGGCCTTCTTGGGAAAGGCACGGCGTTGCATCCGGGGAGAGGCCGTCAAAGCAGGTGTGTCCGGCAATGCCGATGTTTCAGGCTCAAGCGGGAGAGGGCGTGACGAAACAGCCGTTTCTACGGGCGGTGCTTCAGACGGTGAAACCGTCGCTTCCGCAGGAGACGGGGATGCTTTTGTCAGCGAGCCGAATTTTTGCGCGTAAATATGGGTAAACTCGGCGCCCAGCAAGAAAATCTGCGCCGAGTAATAAATCCAGACCAACAAAATCACCAGCGCTCCGGCCGCGCCGAAGACTGAGCCGATGTCACTCCAACGCATATACGCGCCGATAAGGTATCTTCCAACGCTGAACAGCAGCGATGTCACCGCCGCGCCGATGATGACGTCGCGCCAGGCTATTTTCACCTCGGGTAGGATTTTGTAGATGATGGCAAACAGCACCGTCAAGGTGCCTAGCGAGACGATGAAATTGCGCATCTGGGGCAGGTTTTGCAGATGAAAGTATTGCGTAATCGCCGTGATGATGATCTCGGCAAGCAATGACAGCAGCAACACCGCCCCCACACCCAAAAGCGTCACCAAATGCAGAAAACGGCGATGGAAAAAATGCCTGAATCCACTCCCCTGACGCGGCGGGGCATGCCAGATCGCGTTGAGAACCCCCTGGACACAGTTAAAAAGCCCGGTCGCGCCGTACAACATCGTCCCCAACCCCACCAGAGAGGTCACAATGCCCGAGGCCGGATGTTTGAAATTAGCCAGCATGGTCTGGATCAACATCGTAGCCTCTGGCCCCACCAGGTTTTGAAGCTGATGGGCAATTTCATCACGGGCAACCTGCTCGCCAAAAACCATGCCGATAATGGCAATGATGATGACCAGCAGCGGCGCTATTGAAAAGATGGTGTAGTAAGCCATAGCCGCAGCCAGCCGCGAAGCTTTGTCATGCCACCAGGCGAGGCCCGTCTCTTTTAGAAGATCGAAGACTCTCCTCAAGCCTCTTCGCCACCATCCACCGCGCTCATTCGCTGGTTCACCCATTCGCCGCTTCTCTCACTCGCTCTTTCTCCCCGCCAGGATGATGTGATAATTCACGAACGTCGCTTCCGGCGTCCCGAAATCGCGCGGTTGCAGCCATTCGACGGCGGCATGTGGCGCGCCGGCGACCAACGCCTCCAGGCACACCTTCGTGCTCGGCGTCACCGCCTGGGTCGTCGTCCATTCCTCGAAGTTGTGGGACTTCGTGAGGGTCTCGACGTGTTCCAGCGTCAGCCCGGCAGCCGTGAACGCCGCGCGCCACTCGGTCTCCGTGAGGGCGTGATTGTGACTCGGATCGCGCAGCTTCTCGAACGCTTCCACATAACCGGCGATGAGTGGCTCTTCCGGCATGACCTGATCCTGCACGAGCACCAGCCCGCCCGATTTCACCACGCGCGCAGCCTCCTTGACGAACTGCGCCACATCGTCGAAGTGATGCGGTGCGATGCGGCAGGTCACGAGGTCAAAAGTGTTGCTATCGAAGGGCAGGGCTTCCGCGCGCGCTTCCTTAAACTCGACGTTGCGTATGCCTTTGCCGGTAATATGCGCTTCCGCCGCCTCGAGCATCTGCGGTGTGATGTCGCTGGCGACGACGTGCGCGACGTGCGGCGCGAACTTCAGCGCCGTGTGCCCCCCACCCGTCGCCACGTCGAGGACCACCCAATCGGGCTGCGGCCGTGCCAGTTCCAGAAGGCGATCCAGATCCGCGCCTTTCGCATGGGTCGCGCTGGTGACGTAGTTTTGAGCGTGCACGCCGAAGCGTTGCTGAGAAAGTGAAGACATCGCTCACTCCTTGAGGTAGTTTACGGCGTCGGTTTCACCACCGCGCACGCCGTCAAGACAAACGGTCGGATATATAAACAAATGCCTCAACAGATCAAACGGAAATCTATCCGTTAGAATCCGTTGGGACCCGTAGCTGCTTCACCACCGCGACCTCGTTTCGCATCAGATAGAACTTGCCGGTGATGCGCGGTTTGGCCAGGTCCTCGCCCTCCGGGATGTTCTCAAAGGACACAAAACCGTCGCTGTCATTGATGAAGAACCACAGTCGTTTCTCGTGGTTCTCCCGCACGACGACGTGGATACCCTCCGGCGCAGACGGCCACAGCGGGGCGAGGCCATTCCGCTCTTGCAATGCGGGGAGTAACTGCTCCAAAATCTCCTCGGTGAAGTACGTCCCCACATACAACGCTGCGCCCGCGCCGGTCTTCTTCATCATCACGGCGGGCTTACGCTCGAGGTGCAGGCGCCCTTCCCAGCGTGCCATGACGGCGCCACCGGGCAATACATCCAGTTGTTCGTACCAATGCACGGTGGGGACCTTCGCCTTGGGGAAGTTGATCGCCAGCGGGCGCTTATCAGGCGCGTTCTGGCGACCGTATTCGGCGACCCGCGCACCCACCAGGGACGCCAACACCCCCGGCGGCGTCTCGGCGATGACGTTGTTGTTCCAGTCCTTCGTCGCCGTCCGCGCGCCGACAATAAGCGTACCGCCGTTCTCGACGAAGCGCGTCAGGTTCGGCACCCATTCAGGATTGAAAAGCGCCCAGTGGGGGATGATGTAGGCTTTCAGCCCGCTCAAATCATCCGCAGGATGCACGCAGCCCACCGCGTAACCGCGCTTGTAGAAGAAACCGTGAACCAGCGCCGCTATCTGCCAGGGCGAAGGGAGACCCAACGAAAGCGTCTCGTGCGCGTCGTACACATCCATATCGGCAGCGGCCACCCCCACATCCACCCGCACGTGCGTACCGAGCACCTCCGGCCCCAAGAGCTTCAATTCCTGCCCAAGCTGCTTGATTTCTTCATAGCGGCGGCGCGGGATATTGTCGTGATCGAGGATGCCGCACCAGTACTCCTCTGCACCGAAGCGGCACGTCCGCCAGCGGAAGAAGAGCAGGCTGTCCGCGCCGTGGGCGATGGACGTGTATGCCATCCGCCGGATTTCTTCCGGTTCGGGATTGTCGTGGAAATAGTTCCCCTGCCCGCCCGGCCCCGACTGCTGTTCAGGGATCATAAAGTTGCCCGACCACGCGCGGGCGTGATCCAGGTTGAACGCCTGACTGAAGGGCCGATGCGTCGGATCGGAATCAAAGAAGGGGTAGACATCGTAACCCAAGAAATCCAGGTCTTGAGTGAATTCGCCGCGATAGTCAATGTGGCGGAAGGTGCCGTTGTGCGTGATGAACCACTGTGAATTCGCCGCGCGCAGGATTTCCACCTGTTCGTGCTGGAAACGAGTGATATTCCACGAGATGAAACGCGCATAGTCCAGCAGGTGCGCAGGATTGGCGTAGGCGGGCTTGCCGTTTTTGGGCGTCTGGATTTCGTCGAAGCTGCTGTAAGTGAGCGCCCAGAACGCCGTGCCCCAGCCAGCATTGAGGGCAGCGATGTCATCGTGATACTTTTCGCGCAGGAACTCGCGGAATGCAACCTGGCAATTCTCGCAGTGACACTCGCTGAAGTGGCAGTTCAACTCGTTGTCGGTTTGCCAACCGACGACGTGCGGATTATCCGCAAAGTGTTCCGCCATCGCACGGGTGATTGCGCGGCTGTACGCACGGAAAACCGGACTGCTCGGACAGGCGTGCTGCCGCGAACCGTGTTGCATCGTCACGCCGTCCGCATTGACACGCAACACGTCGGGATGTGCGCGCGTAAGCCAGCGTGGCGGCGTCGCCGTGGGCGTGCAAAGGATCGTCGCAATGCCCTTCTCACCGAGCCGGGCGATCGTCTCGTCGAACAGGCTGAAATCAAACTCGCCCTCACGCGGCTCCATCAAATCCCAGGCAAATTCGGCCATACGCACCACGTTGAAACCCGCCTCGGCCATGCGCTCCGGGTCCTTCTCGCGGGTGGCGGCGTCCCAGTGTTCGGGATAGTACGGTGCACCATAGTAGAAAGTCTTCAAATTCGTCGGGTTTTTATGGGATAGTTTGCGAGACATCGTTTGTTTCCTCCTCGTTCCAAAAATGTCAACGAGATTTCCTGGATTTCAAGGTTTATCCTACCAGTTCCCAATCAATCAAGCTCCGCATGCCGCTGCGAATATAGTGATAATATTTGATGTAGCGTGTCGCCGACTCATCCCGCCCCAGGAGCACATCCAACGCCAGGATCGTCTGCCTGTCGCGCGCGACATCCACGATAGGCGCATTGACGCCTTCGGCCACCACGACGGGCAAGAATGCCTGATAGAGCGCCACGCGGTTCGGCAATTCGGAAGAAACACCGCTGACATCGAGGGTCATGTTACACCCTAATTCGTCCCTGACCAGGCGAATCGTCTCCAGCGTCACCAATGCAGCGTGGGAATTCATTTCAACGGTCTGCATGAGGCAGTTAATCAGAACATCTTCACCGGGGATGCCCAGAGCTTCGGCGTGGGTCACGATGCGGGTGGCAATTTCTAATCGCCTGTAAGGGTCGGCGGGGATACCTTCCTCATCCATGCAACAGCCGATGATGACGGCCTCGTGTTTGACAACCAGAGGCAACAACTCATTCAGAGAGGCTTCGCTGCCGTTAACGGCGTTGACCAACGGTTTGCCGTGACAAACGGCAAGTGCCGCAGCCAATGCGCCGGGGTGCCGGGTTTCGATGCTGAGGGGGACTTCGACGGTTTCCTGAACCGCATCAAGCAGCCGGGGCAACACTGTGACCTGATCCAGGTCAGGGGTGTCTACACGAATATTGATGACATCGGCCCCGGCAGCAACTTGAGCCAGGGCCTCGTTTCGGGCGATCTCGATGTAGCTCGCCATCGGTTCGCCTGCCGCCCGCCGGCGCACCGTGCGGTTAGTCCGCCTGGCGATGAGCACCGTAGGGCCATCAGGTGCGATATGGACAGTGCTTTTCCTGCCCCTGAGAATGGTCTCCATGAGTGATATGGTTTCTCAACGCTTTAACAACCCATCCAATACCGTCAACGCGCTAATCTTCTGCTAAGGATATTTTGCAGAGATACGGAGATAACAATAATCAAACCATAGATCAACTGCGTCCAGAAACCCGACAATTTGATGACGAGGCCAAAGATTTCAACCTTACCGACGGCAACAATGCCAGCTTCGATGGCGCCGATGATCAGACACCCGATAAATGTCCCGTATACCGTCCCCACGCCACCGTAGACCGAGGTGCCACCCAGGAAAACAGAAGCCATCGTCTTCAACAGATAGCCATCCCCCAAAGACACCCAGAAGTAAGACTGTTCAAAACTGGAAAGGACCCCCCCGAATGCCGCCGCCATACCCAGAATGGCAAAGTTAATCATGCGGGTCCGATCCACATTGACACCCATCAGTCTGGCGCTCTCCACATTGTCACCGATGAGATAGACATGGGCGCCGAATTTATGGCGATTCAAGAAGACCCATACGAGAACGGCCACCACAATCGCCCAGATCATCTGCGCCGGCAGGTACCCCCCGATCCTGCCTACCAAAGCCTGACGCAGCGGGTGCTGCTTGATCGGCACCAGCGAGACGCCGCCCGCATTGGTCACAACGAGGACGAAGCCCCGCCAGAAGAACTGCGTGCCCACCGTCGCCACCAGCGAGGGGATTTTCAGCTTGACCACGATGACACCGTTGAGGAAGCCCACCACAGCGCCGGCGAGCAGGCTGGCGATGAAGGCCAACCCGACTTGATCGGTGAGCAGCCAGACATTGGTGAACGCCACCATCCCCACCCCCATCACGGAGGGAAACGACAGATCCATTTCGCCGGCAATGACGATCATCGTAAGGGGTAAGGCGATAACGGCAAAGAAAGGAATGGTGGACATATAGGCCGCGTAGATATTGGACTGCAAGAACGTCTCCGGCGCGCCCATGACAAAGAGGCCCCAGATGACCAGCAGAACGCATGTAATGCCGATTTGCAACCCGTACTGTCGGGCGACCTTGCCGAGGCGGCTGCGCCACAAAGGTTTAGGAATGGAGGCTTCGGTTTGACTGGCTGTAGCGGTCATTTTGTCTCCTTAAACAAATTTGCTCTCTGTGTTCTCTGTGGTTCAAAATGTCATTCCAGATGCCCGGTCTGGGCCACCCGATACATCTTGTCCATCAGTTGTTCCAGGGTGATGTCTTTGGTCAAAAACTCGCCCGCGACCGTCCCCCGATCCAACACCACAACGCGGTCGGCCACCGAATACACGTGGAACACATTATGGTCAATGAAGATGCACGATTTACCGGCCTCTTTGATACCGCGCACAAACTCCAACAGTTTTTTCGTCTCCGACAAGGACAAGCCCATCGTCGGCTCGTCCAGAATGATCAATTCCGCATCAAAATAGAGAGCGCGCACAATCGCTACCCCCTGTTTTTCACCGCCCGAAAAGGTTTTGACCACCGAGTCGGCGGCGACGGCCGATGAGGTGAACCCCATCGAGCCGAGCATCAATTTTTCGGTTTCCTGCCTCATCTTCTTGACATCAATGAAGCCGAGGAATTTCGTCACTTCACGGCCCATGAAGATATTGCGCCACAGGGTTTGCAGGTCGGCCAGGGCGCGCTCCTGATAGACGGTTTCGATGCCGAGTCTACGGGCTTCAGAAACGGAAAGGCCCTCGATCTTGCGCCCTTTGAAGTAGATCTCGCCACCGTTGGGGTCCGGCTGATGGTAGCCGGTCACGATTTTGATCAGGGTGGATTTTCCGGCGCCGTTATCGCCGAGCAATCCTACGACTTCGCCGGGGGCGATGGCAAAGTTGACGTCGCGCAACGCCTGAACTTCCCCAAAGGATTTGGAGATGTTTCGCATTTCCAATATGTATTCCATTGACCTTCTCCCTGGAAATCGTTTGAACGTTGGAGCGGTAGAAATTGCACCTTAATTATAAGGGCAAACGGCATAGACGCCAACGACGCTATACCGTTTGCCCCTCCTAAATTTCCAACAACACGCAGGCAGGATTAGCGGATTTGCTTTTCCGCCAGCGGCGCCAGTTTGTCAATGTTGTCCTTGTGGGCAAAACCGGAGCCGGTATCAATATGCAGGCCGGAGAACAGGAATTTCTTGGTCAGGCAGATCTGCACGATGGGCAGGTATCCCTGCAAGAAAGGCTGTTGGTCAAGAACCAGGTCGGTCCACCCGCCGCGGATGGCCGCCACGGTGGCCGCGGAGAGATCGAAGCCAATGCCGTAAATATCGTCCGGCCCTTTCCCCGCCGCCGTCAGGTATGTCTCCAGGGTCGAGGTAAGCCCGCCGTGATCGGTGCAGACCAGCTTGACATCGGGGTTGGCCGAGACGTAGCCGCTGAATATCGCGGTCCCGGCAGCCGGGTCGGCATTCGTGGCATCGTCAATTTCCAGGTAATCCACCTTGAAACCGGCCTTCTCCAGCGCGTCAATGACCCCCTTGGTCCGCAGGCCACGGGTTGGCTGTGACAACAACCCCCACACCATCGCCTTGGTGCCGGGGCCTAACCCCGAGCGTTTGACGGCTTCCTGTCCCAGCAAAAAGCCGGATTCATAGAGTTCCTGGCCCACATAGCCGAACCCCATGCCCTTGTATTTGGCCTCGATGCGGGGCAGGGTCGTGTTCTGGCTGGTGACGATGATGCCCTTGCTGAAAGCCTCATCAATCGGCCCCTCAAAAGCATCGTCACCAGGATGGCCCATCACAGCAATACCATCGGGGTTGGTCGCCATAGCCTCCTTGAACTGGGTGACCATCTTCTCGGTGTTCCAGTCCGAGAACATATAGGAGACCTCGGCGCCGGTATCCGCTGCGGCAGCTACGGCCCCGTTGTAAACCACGGTGCCAAAGGGACAACCCGGAGGCCCACCGGGGAAGAAAACGATCTTGACTCCTTCGCCAATTCCCGCGAGCTTGGACGGCACTTTGGTCGCAGCCTCAGTTGCGGCCTCGGTAGCCGCTGCCGGCGCCGCCGTTGTTGCCGCCACGGTGGGTGTGGTCTTAGGACCGACGCCGCATCCCACAAGGAACCCACCCGCCGCAGCTACGGCGGTAGCGCGCAAGAAATCCCGTCGGCTAAATATGTCCTTCATGTCAATCCTCCTTGGAATAATCTGATAGTCTTTAGTGCTTTGATCCGGCCGTCAAATGGTTATTCTTGATTTTTGTAATGAGTCACCTCCTTCGAGAATAGCAATGGGGGATTCGGCATTGGGGATCGGATATCGCCCAATTCCCAGTCCGAATACCCTTGTGGGCACTTAACCGCTGGCAAAACTCTTTATTCAGTCGTTGGTAAAAATGAGTTCTTGTACAATACATTCATTATAGCGAAAAAAGAGGACGGGCACTTGGAAAATAACACCGTCCTCTTGGATAAAAAGATAAATAGATGGGAGATAGGATTTGCTCCGTCTACTGTCTACAGTCCATCTCAGGTGGCTTTTTGGCGGAACAGACTAGGGGATACTCCGACTTGTTTACGAAACACACGACTGAAATAGGCCGGATCCTCGAATCCTACCTTCAAGGCTACGACAGCAATGCTGTCATTGGTGCGCAACAACAATTCCCTGGCCTGTTTAACTCGATAGCGGTTCAAGTAATCCCAGGGCGAAAGCCCCAGTTCCCGCCCGAAGATGCGCGTCAGGTAATTTTCGCTCACGCCCACAGCCTCCGCTACCTCCCGGCGCGAGATGGGGCGATCATAGTTTTGATGGAAATAGGCGAGGATACGTTTCACCAGCGCGCTGGTGTACGGCGGAAGTGCATCGGTGGCCGAGAGAAGACGCTGCAACGTCGCGGTGGTCTCCACCTCAGAAAGGATGTCCTTGCTCTGCACGGTGACCAACGCATGCTTCTCCAGCCGCTTGATGTCCTCCAGAGTAAGCATCCGTCCGCTGAGCACCAGAACCGGAACGCGCCGGGTCGCAGGAGCAGCCCGCATCCGTTCGAGCACTTCAAATCCATCCACTTCCGGCATCATCAAGTCCAGAATCACCAGACAGGGGACTTCTTCGGCCATGCACGCCAGGGCCGCCATGCCATCACCAGCGGTACGAACGGGATAGTCGGGCAGCCCTTTCTCCACAATCTCCCGATAAAGGCTACACGCCTGCGGATCATCATCCACGATGAGGATGGGACCGTGAAGGGCCACAGGACACAGAGCATTGATCACCTCGATCAATGTCTCACCACGCACCGGCTTGGTGACGATATTCGTCATCCCCAGCGTCAGGTCGGGTTCTCCACCCTGCGCCTGCCCGTAGAGAACAAAAGGCACCTGACATAATTGCGGATACCGGCGCAGTTGCTGAATGATTCCCCAATCGGCCGGGCCGGCGCTCGCCAGGTCCCAGGCCAACACGGCCGGGCGCATCTGCGCCAATTCATCCTCGCTCAATTCGCCTGCCTGCACGCGCCGGATCTCCAATCCCTGCCGCTGGCTAAAGGTGACGATTTCCTCCGCCGGCTGCCCCGGCGATGAAATCAACAACAGTACCGGCTCGACGGCTGCCGACACGGAGGGTACCGGTTGTTGGCTCAGACTCGGCAGTGGCAGGTAGATGTGGAAGGTGCTTCCCTGGCCTTCCTGGCTCTCCAGCGTCATCGAGCCGCGATGCAGCGCGACCAACCGTCGGGTGATGGACAGCCCCAATCCAATCCCTTCCTTGCGCCGCCGTATGTGCTCCGCCGTGGCGAAAGGTTCAAAGATGCGCTGTTGCCAATCCGCCGGGATGCCAATCCCCGTATCCTGAACCCATATATGCAGATGGGGAGGCAGCACTTCTGCGCCGAGAACAATCTGCCCCCTCTCGGTGAACTTTTGCGAATTGCTCAACAGGTTCAAGAGAATCTGGCGCAAACGCACCGGATCAACTTGAATGATGGGCAAACGCTCAGGAAGTTGCAGGCGCCATGCCACGGTGCCGGGAGAGGCGACCGTATCGGCGATGCTGTGAAACACATCTTCCAGAAACGCGCGAGGCTCGATAAACTCCAGATGGAGATCCAGCTCATCAATTTCGGCCCGCGACAGGTCCAGCAAATCGTTGATCACGCGCAACAAGTGCTCGGCGCTGTGGTAAATGTGCTGAAGGTCGTTCAACACATCCCCAGAAAGTGTGCCCGTACCGGGCGCAACGGAGGCAAGCACGGACCTGGTGAAGCCCAAAATCGTGTTAAGCGGCGTGCGCAGCTCGTGGCTCACATTCGCCAGCAGGCGCGTTTTGAGCTGGTCGGCCTTTTCGGCAGCCGTGCGCGCTTGCAAAGCCTCTTCGTAGAGCGCGGCATTGCTCAACGCCGTGCCCAACTGGTCGGCCAGAGATTGTAATCCCACCAGTTCTTGACGGGTGCGCACGGCCGTCTTCTGGCTATGCAAGTCCAGCACCCCCCAGACTTTGCCGCCCAGGCGGATGGGCAAGACGACGCGCGCGCGGGTATCCGGCCAATGGGAATCGGGCAGAAAACGCGGGCTGTGATGGGTATCGGGGATAAAGATAGGTTCGTTGCGCATCAACGCCTGCCCTAAAACGCCAGACCCGGCCAGGGGGAGGCTCATTCCGTCCCGGTCAGGCCGGTCCAACACCAGGAGCTGTTCTTGTTCCAGCCAACGGAAGATTTGGACGCGATCATACCCATAGTTGGCGCGAATCAAGTTGGCAATTTCGTGGGATAGTTGCCGGTAAGTGAGAAGCGACCCCACCCGCCGGCTGATTTCAAGGCTGGTTTCCAACTGTGTCAGAAGCTGCTGTTGTTGTTGACGCCTGGAGCCCATCATGTTGCCGTACAAATTGGCCATGGCGGTCAACTTTTGAGCCGCGACTTCGGCTACATTTTCGGGTGTGACCAGCCTGACCTCGTATGCGAAATGCGCGGGCAAGGGTTGTCCCTGCACCGCCCGGTAAGCCAGCTCGACGGCCTGTTTGCCCAATTCATCGGCGCGGATTTCCACCGTTGCACTCATCTCGCCGGCGGCAACGGCCGCCAGGGCCGACGGAGATGCACCGATGCCCACGATCAGCGCGTTGCGGTCCAACCGCCCCAACGCGCCGCCGGCATCGCGTCCGGCCAGGGCCAAAACGTCGGACAGCCCCAGGAGCGCGACAATCGTCCCTTCAAGCTGGGACATCATTCTGTAAACCTGCCTGTAAGCCGGCTCGTATTCATCCTGCCACGGACAGGGGATATGCGCGATGCTCACCCCAGGACAATCCCGAAAAATCTCACGAATCCCCGCGATCCAGCGCGCGCCATCATAGCGTCGTCCGATATGGCCCACAGTGCCGATGACCAGGACCGGCGTTTTTTCCTGCCCGGACAGTTTTGCGGCAAGATAGCGACCTCCCATCTGCACAGCCTCATCCAGACCCCAAGGGGATGTCAGAAGGGGATGATGCGCCTCCGTCTCGCTCAGCAAAACCAGGGGCATGCCGAGTTGCAAAAGACGATAGGTCAAGTCTTCCGGCAACGCCCAGGCGATGAGAGCATCCAGCTCCAGGGCCAGCAATTCCTCCAGCAAGGCAATCTGCTCGTCCTCCGCAAGTGTTTCTGGATAATCCACAAGGTTGATGGAAACGAGGTCGAGGGATAGAGTCTGGGCCCTGGCGTAAGCCGCTTCCCTTACCTGCGCCCAGTAAGGGTCATTCGAGTCTATCGCCACACCGATACGCAACGTATGCGCCATTCCGACCGTCTATGCCAACCACGCACGCATTTGAGCGACGTACTGCGGGAAGACAATTTCCGGCTCCGGCAAGGTCGGAATCCAGCGTTTCTCCCATTCGAGGATGGCGTAGCCATCGTAGCCGCCGCTCACAAGCAGATCGAGCATCCGCTTGAGGGGCACATCGCCCTCGCCGAGCAGGACATATTGATAGCCACCATCGGCTTTGGGCATGGAATCCTTCACGTGAATGCTTACGGTGTACGGCGCGAGGTTGGCGTAGGTCACGTCCGGCGGTTCGCCGTTGGTGCGGAAAGGATGGTGCAAGTCCCACAGCACCCGCACACGGGGATGGTTCACCTCGCGCATCAGCCGCGCAAAGACCGCCGAGTCGGTCCAGTCGTCGTGGGTTTCCAGCGCCAGCGTCACCCCGAAGGTTTCCGCCTCGTCGCCGATGGTGCGCAAGTTTTCTACTAACGCAGGCATGATCGAATCCACCGTATATCCCTCCGGCACGCGCCCGCCGAAGACGCGCAACAGAGGCGCCTCAAGTTTGGCCGCCAGCTCCATGTTGCGGCGGGTTTCATCGAACTGCTTCTCGCGCTCCAGGGGATCGGCAGTGGCGTAGCGCGCCGATGTGGCAATGCCGGAGATGGCGACGCCGAGATCGGCAAACAGGCGTTTGGTTGCCGCCAGGTCGGTCGTAAACTCCGGCGTCGTCGTGATGTCCAGCGCGCTTTGTAAGCCGCGAAAGTCCACCGCATCGTAGCCCATCGCCGCCGCGTTCTCCGCAATCTGGCGCAATGTCCAGGTGGGACAACCCAGAGTCGTAAATGATAATTTCAGCATCGTTTAGCCCCCTTTAGTCGGATAGTCGGGTAGTCGGGTAGTCGGGTAGTCAGGTAGTCGGGTAGTCGGGTAGTCGGGTAGTCGGGTAGTCGGGTAGTCAGGTAGTCGGGTAGTCGTTAGTCAGGTAGTCGTTAGTCGGGTAGTCGGGTAGTCAGGTAGTCGGGTAGTCGGGTAGTCGGGTAGTCGGGTAGTCGTTAGTCCAATGTCGAAAGGAACAGTCGAAAGTCGAGAAAAAAAATCCGTTCAAATCCGTTTAATCCGTTGACAAACTACTGAGATGTCCGTTGACAAACTACTGAGATGTCCTGTAGACCTCCACACAGCGGGTAAACGGTGTCGCCGAGGATCAGTTTGCCGGTGACGCCAGGTGGGAGGGTGAGGGTGCCGTTCAGGACGCCGGGTTCGGGTTGGGTCAAGTCTACAACGATTTCGCCCTGTGGATGGGGCAACGTGGCCTTGACCACTGTGAGCGGCCCCAGCATCGGCTGGACGACGACTTCCCGGAAACCGGGAGCACCCGGTCGAATGCCGAGGATGGTCGCGTAGCTGTGATAGATAGGATGCGTGCCCCAGGCGTGACAGTCGGAGCGTGTCGGTTCAGGGTGTTCGCGCGTGGTCTTGAAGCCCAAATCGGCCAGTTCAAACCACTCCCCCAGACGCGCAAAGAGGCTGTCCACACGGCCCAACAGCCGATACGTCTCGAAGAGGTAGTGGCTGAAGTAAATCGTCGTGCGCGTGAGATCGTCTGCCGCAAGTAGACCTTCGGCGACGCGGTCCCGCTTATCCGCGTCCACCAGCCCGCTAAGCAACGCCAGGCATTGCGCATGCTCGGAGAAATGCTTGTGCGCCAGATCATCGGCGAACAGGCCACGCTTTGCATCCCAAAAAGCCGCCGTGGTCGCCCGCGCGACATCCGCCGCGTAACGCCGCATCCGCGCCGCGTTTTCGGATTCGCCAAGCCACGCCTCCAGCGTCGCGACGCAGGTGAGTGTGAGCGCGAAGTGCCAGTTGAGGATGCCGTTGACGCCGCCCTCGCCATCAGGCGGGACGCCGCGATGCCAGGCCGGGTCGGTCGTCCAATCCACGTAGTTCCAGCCGGGCGGCGCTTCCACAAGGCCGGCGGCGTTGCGGTAAGAGAGGAATGCATCTACCACAGCGCGCACGCCGGGCATCCGCGCGCGGACGAAATCGAGATCGTCGCGTCAGAGCGCGTAATCGTAGACCATGCCACACCACCACAGCGAAAACGGCGGAATGATCTGAGTACTGCGGCAGGGATAGCGCGATTGCGTCAGCCCATCAGGGAAACGCGACACATCGAACATCAGGATGGCCTTGCGCGGCAGGCGGTCATCGCGGGTAAGACAGTATGTGACCAGGGTTTCGAGGCGTGTGTCGCCCACGTACATCAACTGTTCGTAGTAGGGGCAATCCATAAACGTTTCGTGCGAGCACATTTGCAGCGCGCGTACCATAATCGGCCAGATACGCGCAAAACGGGGGTCGTCGGTGTGAAATGTGGCCAACGGTTCCAGTGGATAGCGTGTCTCCAGAAAATCAAGGGACTCAATGACCAATGGCTCATCCGCCGTGGCCACCAGGACTTCGATATAACGCCCGGCCTTCCACCAGAGGTTCTCAAAGACACGCCGTGCGCCGCCGTCGGGGCGGAAGATATCGCCTTCACCACAGTAGTATTTGCCTTCGACGGCATCACGGTTGCCTTTATGGGAGTGGAAGATGTCCCACCAGGCGTTGAGGGCATCTTCGTAAAGCGACTCGGCCCAGCCAACGCGCACCGCCGCACCAACGCCGCCCGTGGTGACAAGGTGGGTATAAGCGCATACGTAGTCTTCGAGGTCAATGAGGACGTGGCGATGCGTATGAGGGGGAACCGTCAGAGGCGCGATACCATGCAGCAGGCCTTCCCAGGCCCCATGCTCATCCGGTAGATCGTCAGCGTGGCGGATAGGCATGCTCACCAGATCAGCATCATGGGCTACCTGAGCGATATGCCGCACGACGCCTTTACGCCAGGGGGCACGGTACATTGCCGGCAACATAGCCGGCGCGAGATGATGCGCCGCGCTCAGTGTGCCGTGCTGATCAAAGCCCCCCATGCTGATGCCCTCATCGCCAATATGTGGCGTGATCCAGCCGTCGCCTGCACCGTGCTCGAAGCCCCAGGCAAAACGCGCGCCGTCAATCTCGATGTTGTCGCCGACGCCAAAGCCGAGGTGGTTCTTGAAGAATGTCAGCCCGTCCAGGCGTTTGGTCTCCCAGGAAGCGACGCCGGTAGCGAGGGGCAGCGTCCATTCAGGATCGTCGGGAGCGAGGATGAACCCCGGCCGCACGCTGAACTGTGCCAGCGGTGCGTGCTCGCCCAGCGCCCACACCAGCGCCACCAGGCAATGTTCACCCACAGACAGACGCAGTGTGTACGTCTCGAAGAACCAATGATAGCGGTCGCCGCGCTCCGGCCCGCGCCCGATGCACACACCGTCAAGGTAGAGGGCGTACCGCTCGTCGGCAGAGACGTGGATGCTGATCGTGACGTCCTCGGCTACGGTGAACTGTCGTTTGTAAGCGACCACGCTTGGCAGGTTCGCCGCTTCCGGGTGCGCGATCCAGCGGGCGGGCCATGCGCCCGTGTGCCAGTCACGTTCAAGCGCCGCGCCTTGTGGCGGGGGAATTAAAAATGGATTTCCTTTAAGGTTTGTCATTCTGCGCCTCCCATGAAGATTTGTTTGAACGTTGGAACGTTTTTGCTGCTGGTAAATCTGTATTCATACTTGTTATTATATAACGTGACCGTCTAAACGGGTATTGCTTTTTTCTAAGTCTGGACTACAATTGAGGTAGACTCCAAAATTTTGACAAAAAGAAGGTACAAAAACGATAATAGCTACACACACTACACCAGCATAGCCATATTAAACCCTGCCTCACAACTCTTGTATCGCACCAACTTTTGCTATCTCTAGATACCCCATTCTCTATAAAAAATAATATATAGATCATCGGCCATTCTGGACAGACTGCCCTTGTCGCGCGGGCAGTGTTTGTGTGTGCCAGGATATTGTAGCGCGAGTTGATTATTTGCGCCACAAATGGCCGGCTCAAGACTAACGGCTACGTAACCGAAAGGAGGCTCAACCGTGAAACACAAACATTTTCTCTTTTTCCTCGTGTTGGGGCTAGGCACAGCCTTGTTGATCATGACATTAGCGATGTTGCATGCCTCAGCCCAGAAAAGCAGCGGACATTCGCTGACAGATACTCAGACAACGCCGGGTACCACCAGCCCGGCACAGTTCGAGGACAACGTCACAGTCTCACCTCAAAGTGACTTTTCCCCTGCACAGAACGCCCAATCTCTTATCCCGCAGCGCTTACCTGTATCTACGAACGCCGGTCCTTCCCATCCCATGGCCAACGCCACACCGGTGTCACGGGCCATGCCGGCCGCAATCCTGGAGGGGCGGCCTCCCCAAAATCAACCGACGACGTTCTCAACGTATGGTTATGACGTGCTGCAATCCATTGGGGATAACCATGCCGAGGCGTTCCCGCTCGCCCCGCCCATGCCCAGCGCTGCCAATCTGGCCATCTGCATGGATAGCAACCGCGTATGGGGTAGCGTCGGCGCGGGCGAAACCGTTACTGTGACGGTGAATGGAGCGCAGATGGGCGCAACTCACGCGAATACCCTCGGCTTCTTCTGGACCACGTTGTACGACGCAAACGGCAACCGCCCCGGTCTGGACGATGGCGATGTGGTGGAAATTTATCATGAAGGTGTGCTGGCTGTCAGCGTCACCCTGCGCGCTATCACCGGGCAGGTGGACGTGGTGAACGACGTGGTCTCCGGTGCGATCGGTGGCAGCGGCTTTCCTATCAGCGTCACCGTCTACGCGCCAGAAGGTGAGCCGGCGCTGACCTCCTATAGCCAGACGGTCAGCACCGATGGCGCCGGCAACTTCAGCGCCGACTTTAGTGGCATGTTGGACCTGGTTATTTGGGAAGAGCCGACGGTGGCCTACGTGGATAACGGCGTTGAGGTGCACCGGCACGTCAGACCAGATGCCGGCCTGCTCGTACGTCCGTGGCCTTTCAACCTCGTGGTAGGCTATACCGCGCCCGGCGCAGCGGTAACGGTAACGCTTCATTTCTCGGACACGACGGAGAAAGCCAGTGCAAATCTGACGGCCGATGGGAGCGGTTGGTACCGGTGGTCTGTGCCCGCCGATGTCCTGGAGAGCGATTACGTCGTCGTCGAAATTGAGGGTGGGACGGTGCTGAGCCGCACAGTGGACGCATTGAGCGTCAATGTGGACGTGGCTAACGACCGCGTCACCGGTTTAGCCGAAGCCGGGGCCACCGTCCGCGGGAGAGCATTGAACGGCGTCTTGACACCGCTGGGCTGGCGCGAGACGCAGGCAAGCACCGTTGCCGATACCACCGGCGTGTACACCCTGGAATTCGGCACGGTTGGCGACATCATGCCCGGCCAGTGGTTCGGCGTCTTCGTGGCCGACGCCGAGGGCGATGATCTCAACACGTGGAACCGTGCCCCTTCCGTTGAAGTCAACCAGACTTATAACGAAGTCTCTGGCTTCAGCATTTCACCGCCTGGCCCCCCGTCCGCAGGGCGGTTGATCACACTCACGCTGTACAGTGCTCATGACGATACAACGCACATCTACTCCAAAGGCGCAGGCTGGTATGGCTGGTACGATTTTGGCACAGCCGATGGCCTGCCCGACATCGTCCCCGGCGACGTAGTCACCGTTGAAAGCGAAGGCTACACCTGGCAGGGGGTGGTGCAGGTGATGACGATGACGGTGGAAGCCGATCTGGGGGCCGACCGATTCACCGGCACGGTAATCACACCCACAGAACGTGTCGAACTGTGGGGACAATTAGGTACCAGTGAGTCATATCTGTATCCTCTCGGTGGCGAGTTCAATATCCTGGCCACCACAACCACTGCAACCGGCGCTTTCACCGGCACCCCTCTCGGCTTCGATGTAGACTACGACATGGATTATGAGGTCAGCCACCGTACCCCCAATGACTATATCGAACGCATCACACGAAAAACAGATGGCTTTGGTGCCTGGCTGCCCGGCAATTTTATCTGGGCGACGGTGACTCCACCCGAAACGCCTTACACCATCACCCTCTATGACAGCACTGGCAATATCAAAGCCCAGACGACGGGCAATTCCACTCACCCCGTCGGCGGTACAGAGGGTTTCGATGTCGGAGCCATTGGGCAGACCCTTGAGGTTGGCGACCGTCTGCAGGTACAATCGGCGGCGGGATTCAGCCAAACGACGGTTATCCCGGCCCTGAGCGTCACCGCCGATGCCGACACCGACCTGGTCACGGGTTATGGCCCGGCCAACACCTTACTGCATTTCGGCGTGTACCGAGACGGTAACCGATATAGCGAAGGGTTCGTGCCCTCCGATGCTTCAGGATTCTATGCCTTCAGGGTAAATCAACTCCAGACAGTTTCAGGTGATGGTGATTTGCAAGCCGGAGATAGCATCAATATCTCATACCTTAGCCCTGAGCAGGCCTGGATCATCAACCAATATGAATTGCCTTTCGCTGAAGTGGGCGTATCGAAGTGGAATCCCGGCGGCTTCGCGCGGCCCGGCGGTAAAATCGTGTATAGCATCGTCTACTGGAATGACGGCAGCGCCGTCGCTGCCGACACGATCATCGTGGACACGCTGCCCGTCTCCACCACCTACGCCGGCGACACGAGCGGCCTGACGCCCGACATCGGCGCGAATGGCGTCATTACCTGGCACATCGGCGATCTTCC
>DAOSNS010000004.1:0-168057 GCA_035373625.1 Anaerolineae bacterium
CCGTCTTTCCTGTCACTCTGCAATTGTTAAGGTCCTCCGACACGAAAGCCGATGCCTTCCCTTCAGCATCGGCCCCGGCAACTTGAACGCTTTGCGCTCAGTCTTGCCCGTTCGGTTGATTGTATCACTTTGTAACTTACAGTATATTACAACTTCGTATTTTTGTCAAGATGTTCTGGCCGTGAATTATTCAAATTGCCAGATTTGTCTCTCGAACAGGGCGGGATTCTACCACGGCTCTCTTTCTTGTCAAGTCGGAACTTCGCTCTCCCCGCAAGCGTCTTAAAGATTAGAACTTACGCGATTGTGTCCATTTTTCACCGCAGAGGACGCCGAGAAATAGCAGAATCTCAGCAGCCTTTGCATGCTCTGCAGTAAGGTTCTGCCGGTTTGCGTAAGTCCTGAGATAATCGCGATTTCCCAGGGAGGGATGAGACTATGAAGCGACGACTTGCAGTTTTACTGGCACTGTTGGCTATGTTGTTCACGATAACCCCGGTGTTAGCCGATGGGATCATTATCATTGATCCTCCCATCGTGCCACCGCCGGATTGGGGGCCGTGGTTGACGATCCGCTATCATCGAGTGACGGTCACGATCGAGGATCAGGTGGCTACGACAAAGGTGGATCAGGTTTTTCGCAACGACGGGAAGGTTCCCGCCGAGGGGATCTATGTGTTTCCTTTGCCACCGGGCGCCGTCGTGCAACGCTTTGTGATGTGGGTGGATGGGCAGCCGGTCGAGGGAGAGGTTTTACCGGCCGATAAGGCACGGGAGATTTATGAGGATTATGTGCGCCGCCGACGTGATCCGGCTTTGCTGGAATATGTGGGACGCGACGCGGTCCGCGCGCGCATTTTCCCAATTCCCGCGGGCGAGGAACGCCGTATCCAACTGGAGTATACGCAGATTTTGCCGCTGACCGAGAACCTGATGGCTTACCGGTATCCTCTCAACACCGAGCGATTTTCTGCCCTGCCGTTGGAACAGGTGAGTATTTCCGTGAATTTGAGTTCAAAAACGCCTTTGCGTGCGATCTATTCCCCAAGTCATCAGGATGAGGTGGTGATCACCCGTGAGGGGACGCACCGCGCCACCATCAGTTATGAGGCCGGTCACATTCTCCCGGACCGCGATTTTGAGTTGTATGTGGGCACCAGCAGTGATGATATCGGCATCAATTTGCTCACCTGCAAAAGTGGAGATGAGGACGGGTTCTTCCTGCTTATGTTGACACCGGCACTCGCCGACGAGGTACAGCGTATTCTGCCAAAGGATGTTTTCCTGGTATTAGATACCTCAGGGTCTATGGATGGTGAGAAACTCCAACAGGCTCAGGATGCGCTGGCCTATATCCTCAAGCATTTGAACCCTGAGGATCGTTTCAATGTGATCGCGTTCAGCAGTGGGGTGCGCGCGTATGCTCCAACGTTGCAAGCTGCTCAGGAGGCCGGAAGCGCCATTGATTGGGTGTACCGCCTTGAGGCGCTCGGCGGCACGAATATCTATCTGGGGCTGGCGGAGGCGTTGGGGCAGGCGCAGCACGAGCGACCTACGGTGATCGTCTTTTTGACCGATGGTCTGGCCACCGAGGGTATTGTAGATGACGAGACGCTTTTGCGCACGCTGGCCCAGGAAGCACCGGAGACGGTGCGCATTTTCCCCTTTGGTGTCGGCTATGATGTCAACACGCTGTTTCTCGATCAACTGGCACAGGCGCACAAGGGTATTCCGGCGTATGTCAAACCTGAAGCGCGTATTGATGAGAGTGTGTCGGCGTTCTACAGGCGCATCCAAAGTCCTTTGTTAACCAACGTGACGCTGGATTTCGGCGATCTGCAAACTTATGACATCTACCCCACCCCGTTGCCCGATCTGTATGCCGGTACGCAATTGATCGTGGTCGGTCGCTATCGCGGAAGTGGACGCCAATCCATTCAACTGCGGGGTGAAGTGGAAGGGCAACCCACTGTATATACGTATAGCGCGGATTTTCAGGCCCCTGGAGAGCATGCTTTTATCCCCAGGCTATGGGCCGCGCGTAAGATCGGCTACTTGCTCACGCAGATCCGCCTGCACGGTGAGAATAAGGAGTGGATTGACGCGGTTGTCAGTTTGAGTTTACGGTATGGGATCATCACACCTTACACTTCATTCCTGGTGGAAGAACCCAATGAGGTGTTGAGTACAGAAGGCCGTGACCGCGCCGCGGACGAATTTGCGCAGCAGTTGGCTACAGCACCGAAGGAGGTCTCCGGCGAAAAGGCCGTCGAGGATGCCGAAATGCGTGCCGGGCTAGGCAATGCCGAAGCGCAGCCCACCGCCGGCGCGTTGACGCCGGGCGCAACCGGGCATGGAACGGAAGCTGTGGGGAGCATCCGTTACGTCGGCGACAAAACGTTTCTGTGTCAGAAAGATGTCTGTACCGACACGGCCTACGTCCCCGACAAGATGACGCCGTTGGAGGTGCCGTTTATGTCCGAAGTGTACTGGCAATTGACCACGGCGCAGCCGACGTTAAGCGCGTACTTCGCGGTTGGCCAGGAGGTCTTTTTCGTCGCGGAGGATGGGAAAGCGTATCATTTCCGTCTGGGCACAGAGACGGAGATTGTGCCGCGCCCGGAAACAACGCCGACGGCTACGGGTTCTCCTGCGTCTCCATCTTCAACACCGACTGCGGTTTCTCCCACGGCCTCGCCTTCAACGCCGACCTCAAGCCCTGCCTCATCCTCAAAGGGTGGTGCACCCGGCGTATGCGGCGGCGCATCGCTGGCCGTTATCGGTGTCGTGCTCGGACTGCGCGGGAAACACCGAAATAACAAAAATGTGGTATACTGAGGGCAGTCAGTGAATAGGTTCCTTCGGGGCAGGGTGAGGGCAAAGTTGTGGCAACGACCACAAAGCCCAATTCCCTACCGGCGGTAAACGAAAGTTGCCGAGAGGCAATGTGTCGAAGCCCGCGAGCGGTCTGGCAAATCCAGGCTGTTGATCCGGTGTAAACCCGGAGCCGACGGTATAGTCCGGATGGGAGAAGGAAAATACAGATAGTAGATGGTGTGAACATGCCCCGAAGGTCATCTTCGGGGCATGTTTTTTTGTCAGCGGATTGAACGGATTTTCAACTCGGGCAGCATAGGATTGGCGCATGGGGTGGCAACGCTCTAACCAACGCGCCGACGTTCCAATGTGCCAACGCTCAAACGATTTTTGAGAGGGTCTATGACGTCTTCAGGCATGCGTACATCAAACGGAACATACCGCCAGACGCCGTTCCGGAATTTGCCTTTCTATCTGCTTTCGGTGGGGCTGGTTTTCCTTGCCTGGCAAACGGCAGTGCTGTGGATGGCCGACACGCCACGGCGATTCTTGTTGCCAACGCCGCAGGAGGTGCTGGCCCGTTTCTGGAAGCTCATCGGCAACGGTGTGTTACTGCACAATGCCGGTGTGACGCTGTTGGAGATGGGACTGGGACTGCTCGCGGGCACGACGCTGGCGATAGTGTTGGGGTACGGCGTCGTACACAGCCGGATGATCGCTTATGTGCTGGAACCGGTGATTGTGACCTCACAGGCAGTGCCGATCGTGGCGCTCGCACCCCTGTTGACAGTCTGGTTTGGGTCGGGATTGGCCTCGAAGGTGGTTGTCTGCGCATTGGTCGTCTTCTTCCCCATTTTGGTCAACGTGGTTACCGGATTGAAAAGCATTGATCCGCGCCTGCGGGACTTGTTTCGCATGTTGGAAGCGCCACGTCACAAAGTCATTCTCAAATTAGAGGTTCCCGCCACATTGCCGGCGTTTCTGGCCGGGCTAAAGGTCGGTGGGACGCTCGCCGGAATGGGGGCCGTTGTCGGTGAATTTGTGGCTTCCACACAGGGGCTGGGCTATCTGGTCAAGCAAGGTCAGAATCTCTACGATTTGCCGATGATGTTCGTTGCCATCTTTACGCTGATGGGGATTGCCTTGACGGTCTATGGGCTACTCAGTTTTATCGAACGTCGCGCGCTGCGTTGGAGTGTGCAGGATACCACCGCGACGTACAGCGAAGAGGAACAGCCTTGACCTGGAAACCATTCGACTATCGAACTAAAAACTATCCGGAGGGGAGCAATGAAATACATACGCTGGTTGAGTTTTGTCATGGTATTTGTTCTTTTAAGTGGGTGTGCCGGAAAGGCGGCGCCGTCCGCGCTGACGCCGATCAATTTGCCGATGGGCTACGTCGCCAATGTGCAGTTCAGCCCATTCTATGTCGGCAAGGAGCGTGGATACTTTGAGAAAGCCGGCTTCGATGTGACGTTCGATTACCGCTGGGAGACCGACGGCATCCAATTGGTCGCGGCCGGCGAGATTCCCTTTGCCATAGCCAGCGGCGATCAGGTCATCCAGGCGCGCAGTCGCGGGTTGCCGGTGGTGGCCGTGGCGGCGTGGTACCAGAAGTTTCCGGTCGCCATCATTGCGCTGGGAAACACGCCCTTGCGTTCTCCGGCAGACCTGCGCGGGCTGCGGATCGGCATCCCGGAGACCTTCGGCGCATCGTACATCGGCTTGCGCGCGCTATTGAAGGCCGGCGGTTTGAGCGAAGCGGACATCAAGTTGCAGACCATCGGCTATACACAGCTCGCCGCACTGACGGCAGGCACGGTGGACGCGGCGGTCGTCTATGCCAACAATGAGCCGGTGGTGCTGGCGCGCGAAGGTACGCCGTTTAACGCGCTGTATGTGTCGGACTATGCCGATCTCGTCTCGGCGGTCATCGTGAGCAATGATACAATGGTCAGAGAACATCCCAAAGAAGTACAGGCGTTCGTGACCGCCTTTCTGACCGGGCTACAGGATGTGCTCGACGATCCCGACGCAGCGTTTGCCGTCTGCGCTAAATACGTCGAAGGACTGGAGGAGAACGCAGCAGCGCAACGTGGGGTGTTGGACACCAGTATTGAATTCTGGCGCGCCGCGCATCTGGGGCGCTTCGAGGCAGCGGCGTGGGAAGAAGCCCAAAAGGTGATGGCCGAGAGCGGGTTGCTCGAACAGACCGTGCCGATCGAGACTTTGTTTACGAATAAGTTTGTCAAATAACGTGGCAACGTTCAAATGTTAACCTTCCAGTTCAAACGGTACTTGATGTGACCGACTCTTTTTTGCAGATTATCCGTCTTTCCGCCAGCTTCCGGGGCTATCAGGGTGATTTAAGTGCGCTGGAAGATGTCTCATTCGACGTTTCCAGGGGTGAATTTGTCTGCCTGATCGGGCCTTCGGGGTGCGGCAAATCCACGCTCCTGCGCATTGTTGCGGGTTTGCTCCAACCCACGCGCGGCGAGGTCTTGCTGGAAGGCCAATCGCAGCATGGGCCTCAAAAGCGCGTGGGCCTGGTTTTCCAGCAACCCACACTGCTGCCCTGGCGCACCGTGCAAGATAATATCGCGCTGCCGTTGGAAATGGAGGAATTGCCTGCACACGTCATCAAGGCGCGCACCCAGGCTTTGCTTGCGCTCGTAGGGCTTTCCGGTTTCGAGAAGGAATACCCGATTCACCTCTCTGGTGGAATGGCGCAACGAACGGCAATTGCCCGTGCCCTGGCGCAGAACCCGGAGGTCTTGTTACTCGACGAGCCATTCGGCGCACTCGATGCCTTAACCCGCGAACGCATGGCGGCAGAACTGTTGCGCATCTGGGAGAGGGACAAACGTACCGTGCTGATGGTGACGCACAGCGTTGAGGAGGCGGCTTTGCTTGCGGACCGCGTTGTCGTCCTCAGTGCACGGCCGGGGCATGTGGTGGATATTGTCAACGTCACGCTGCCGCGCCCGCGCTCGCCGGCACTGCTCACGTCACCGGAGCTGCAACAGATTGCGGCGCGGTTGCGCACGTCGCTATCAAATGGGGGAGAGAAAGTGCCCGTTTGAAGCCCCGATATTCAGCCGGCGCCCCACCCAATCTGCAAGGTACCACTGTGGTTGATGTAGCACGTCACGGCCCATACGCCCGACGCGACGGCGCGCACGGCATCAACGGACAGCGGTTTGTCGTTCAGGAGTACCGTTTTGGGACGTGCGGGCAGCGCCAGCCAGACTTCACCACGCGCAAGGCGTTTGATGTCAAGCGTTAAGGTCAGGGTGTTGGTCTCCGCATGCCATTCGGTAATCTCGGCGCCCTGGGAAATATGAAAGGTCGTCGCTACCAGGTGCACGCCACTTATCACCGGACGAATCCCCAACAACGCTGCGCCATGGGGCGGCAGATGAAAAACCGGCGGCAATGCGCCCGGCTCGATGCGCAAATAGCGGCGCTCCCAGAAGTCAAAAAGGTGATAGGGTTTACGTTTATCCAGCGACAATTCGGCCGGTAAGGTACGTTCGATCGGCTTCTGAGTCCAATTAAACAAGCCCACCAGCCGCCAGTGTCCCCAGGGACGGGCGATCGGGACGCTCACCTCCTCCGGCATCTCCTTCTGGAAAAGGTCTAGCACGTCCATCCCCTCCAGCAGAGGGGGCAACAATGCGGAAAACAGCGCGCGGCGTTCCGGTGGCAAGCTCTCCAGATCATCCGAAAGCAGCAACAGCCCTCCCGAAAGTCCAATCAGCGTCACCTGCGCCAGGACTTCGTCACCGGTCAACTGAGTTTGTGTATGGCGCACCATCAGGGTATCGGGGTCGTTGGTCCACCAGCGGCTGTGAATCCAGGCGCGCGTGGCGACATTACGCAAACTGTTACGCAGGCCCGGCAGAGAGGGGTTGTGCTTCATAAAACGTCCCACGTTGCCGTAGAGCGGGTCCCATGCCGGCGCCGTATCCGGGCCGATGCGCATCGCGTCTACGAGGCCCAGCGCCGATTGCAAAGGTGCACCACAGCCGACGAGGTAAGCGTCGTCACCCGCAGCCTCACGGATCACCCGGAAAATCTGACGCAGGGCCTGATTCCGCGTGATACGCGCATTGTAACGTTTTCCGGGCAAGGCTCCCGCATACATAAAGTCCAGCTTGAGATAGGGGAAGCCCCATTCATGCACAGCCTGCGCCACCAGATCGTGGATGTGGGCCTGCACCTCGGGATGTGTGGGGTCCAGAGCCTGGGCCATGAATCCTGAAATGAGTCCGGGCGAAACGGGCCTTCCTTGTCGAGTGCGCAACAGCCAATCAGGATGCTCAGTAGCCAGGCGAGACCTGGGATGAACAGTCAACGGCCCCAACCACAGCCCCGGTGTGAAGCCGGAACCGCGAATCCGTTCTGTCAACCACGTAAAGGCGTGCGGGAAGCGGGCATTGCGCGATGTCCAATCTCCCCATTGTGCCTGGTATCCTTCATCCAACTGGATCACCTGCAGGGGCATTTCATCTGCCAGCAAAGCCGCCGCCGCCATATTGTGGATGATGTCCTCTTCATCCACCCGATTGCCGTACATATACCACGAACACCATCCTGTTGGCGCGGGGCGCGGTGTGGGCAGTTGCATCTGCCGAATTACCGCATAGGCATATTGAGCAAACGGGTCAGAAGTGGGCAACGGCACCCATTCCAGATAAAACCATTCGGAGGTCAATCCTTCGCCGACTTCAAGGGGGACATCATCAGCCTGAGATTGCACGGTCAGCGCGTTATGAGCCGGTCGAATGTTCGCGTATACCTGAACGAACTGATCTGCGAGTGAGGCTGCGCCGGCCACCAGTGCCTCGCGCGGCGTAATCACTGCGCCTACGGTCTCGCTCCATAGACGGCCCGCCTGTCTGATCCAGGGCGTCAGCGCATTGTGGATCATCGGTCCTTGCAGCCAGCGCACCGGCGGTAGAGGGACAAAATCATGTTTGTGAAGGGGCACAAATCCAGAGGTAGACCAGGACTGCCAGCCATTGACATAGAAGCCAGTGGGGGATTCGGTAGCCTGAAAGCCATCCGGCGTGGTGCTGATGAAGAAACGGCGGACCCATGTCGGCTCAGGCCCCACGTTGGTCACCGCGATTTTAAGAAGGACAAAAGGTCGCGTGGGATAAACCCGGACGTATAAACTCAACGCTAACCCTTGAACTTCCTGGTAGCTGAGTGTGGCTTCCATAGCCTGACCATGCACATCGTCGGTGCACTCCGTCACCACCCGGCCCGCGGGGAGTTTATCGGTTGCCAGGGTGCGAACGCGCCCGCGTTGCACGACTTCGATTCCGGCGACACACCGCAACGCTCGCCCCGGACTTTGCAGGCGAAATACCCCCTGCTGAGATTCCCACCAAAATTCAAAACAGGGGCTTTGAAATAGCAATGTCATGGCTTAACCTGCTCCCTTGAAAACAGTGACCAGGAACTGGGAATTAGGGATAAAGGCTATATGCGATATTAAAGCTCAAGCCGAATGTGCAGTTCCTTCAACTGCCGCTCCGAAACCGGTGAGGGGGCATCGGCCATCAGGTCGGTGGCCTGCGCAGTCTTTGGGAAGGCAATCACCTCACGGATGTTAGCTTCGCCGGCCAACAACATCACCAGGCGATCAATGCCGGGTGCCATCCCCCCGTGAGGAGGGGCGCCGTAGGAGAAGGCTTCCATCATGTGCCCGAATTTGGCGCGCGCCTCGTCCTCAGGATAGCCCAGCACGCGGAAAATATCCATCTGAATCTTCGGGTCATGCACGCGGATGCTGCCCGAGGCCACTTCGTAGCCGTTGCAGATCAGATCATAAGCGTCGGAGAGCACGGCGAGCGGATCGGCCATCATCGCCTCGTAGGTGTTGGGGCGCGGCATGGTGAAGGGATGATGGGCGGCATCCCACCGCTGCTCCTCGGCGTTCCACTCGAACATGGGGAAATCGAGCACCCAACCGAATGCGATAAGGTTCGGGTCAACCAGAGACAGGCGATCGCGGAAAGTCAGACGCAACGCCGAAAGCGACGCCGCCACCACGGCCGGTGCAGCCGCGACGATACAGACCAGGTCGCCGGCCTGTGCACCGGTGCGCGCAGCAATGGCCGTCAGTTCGCTCTCGGTGAGGAATTTGACCGCCGGCCCTTTCACGCCGTCGCCGCGGAAGGCCAACGTCACCAGGCCCTTTGCGCCCTGGGCTTTGACGATTTCGGTCAGCTCATCGAGCTGGCTACGGGAATAATCAGCACAACCCGGCGCGACAATGGCCTTGATCTTCCCGCCGGCTTGCAGCGCGCCGCTAAAGACGCCAAAACCGCTCTCGGCCAGGGCGTCGCTCAAGTCCACCAGTTCCATACCGAAGCGCAAATCCGGTTTGTCGGTTCCATAACGCGCGAGCGCTTCGGCATACGTGAGACGCGGGAAAGGCGAGAGGACACGCTTCTCCGGCGTGACCGCCGGCACCAGTGCCGTGAACAGCCCTTCGACCATGTCAAGCACGTCATCGCGGTGCACGAAGGACATTTCCAGGTCGAGCTGCGTGAATTCCGGCTGACGGTCGCCGCGCAAATCCTCATCGCGGAAACAACGTGCGATCTGATAATAACGCTCGAAGCCGGCTACCATCAGCAATTGCTTGAGCTGCTGGGGAGATTGCGGCAGCGCGTAGAATTTGCCGGGGTGAATACGGCTGGGGACCAAATAGTCGCGCGCCCCTTCCGGCGTGGATTTGAACAGCATGGGCGTTTCAACCTCGATAAAGCCGTGGTCAGACAGATACTCGCGGATGAAGCGCACGACTTTGTGGCGCAGGATGAGATTGCGCTGCATGCGCTTGCGGCGCAGATCGAGATAGCGGTAGCGCAGACGCAACGCCTCATCAACAGGAGATTCGTCGTAAATGTAGAACGGCGGCGTTTGAGCGGTGTTGAGGATGTTGACTTCATGGGCCTCCACCTCAATCGCGCCGGTCGGCCATTCCGGGTTCATCTGGTCGGCAGGACGCGGGCGCACCACCCCACGCACCTGAATCACGTACTCGTTGCGCACATCCGCAGCGACGGCACGCGCGGCAGGTGCAGTCTGGGCATCCACAACCACCTGGGTCAAGCCCTCCCGGTCGCGCAGGACGATGAAAATGATGCCGCCGAAATCACGGCGCAAATTGACCCACCCGGCCAGCGTCACCTCTTGGCCGACATGCGCAGCGCGCAACTCACCGCACGTATGACTTTTGAACATAGCTCCTCCTCAAAACGACAAATGTGAGGAGTACTATACTACAGAGTGCAAGAAGAGGCAACCGGAGTTTCTTAAAAATGGGAAGTTATTTTGCCCGCACTTGCCAAAATTTGTAAAAACGATTATAGTAGATATAATTATAGTTAGATATGGAGTGGGTAACAGGTCTTCTGCCCGGTTGGTTAGTCGAATGGATGCGCGTATACGTCGTGCCGTTCCTCAAAATCCAGGTGCGCGTTATGGCGCGCGCGTTACTCACCGGCATGACCGATACGCTCTTATTTCTCAGCTTACCCATTACCATCAGCTTGGGTAGCCAGTCCATCTGGAACGCACGTTACGAATTGACCCTGACGCAACAAGCGCAAATCGAACGTTGGGCCAGCGTGGCGCAGTTGATCGCGTATCGGGAGAATGTTCCGCCGGTTGTTCCACTGGTCTTGTGGTACAAAGAGAACAGCCTCGGAGAAGAAAACCCCAATAACTGCGAGGGCATTATGGGGCTGTACACGGCGGTCTCGACGGGAGAATTACCTTGTTTTCCGCCGGGGCCGCAGACTCCCTGGGAGATCATTCGGCAACTGCAACTGGGGACTCACGTTTTCAAAACGTATTGTCCCGAGATCACCTACACCACGACAGATCCGAAGCTCATTAAAAAATGCTATCTGTACTACAACGCAGGGCCGCGAAGCCGGATGAATCCTGATGCCTCGGCCTACGTGATGAACGGCTACGATGCGCTGCACCAGAATATGGTGTTGACGGACGTTCAAGGGCGACAACATCGCCTGACAGCGCTGGGCGCCTGGCCGGTGCATCTTGCAATTCAGGCACAATTGGCACAGCGGAGCGAACCGATAGCGGCGCCGATATTGCTGGCGCCGGCCATGCTGCTTCAAGAGCTACTCGATAAAATCTGGACGCTGCAGGAGGGTCTCCACAAAAGGGAGGACAGTGCCATCCCCCCGGGCATCGAGAGCACCGCAGCGGCCTTGACGACACCGGCAACCTGTCGCGCACCGGTTGTTCAGGACTGTTTCATTGCACCACACACAGATGGCGATATGGCCCTGCGACCAGCCGGCAGCCCGCTGTTCGTGGCGCCGACGAAGCGCGGTGAGTTGATGTGCGGGTTGTTTCCGGGGATAGATTTGATTCCCGACAAAGCCTCGCTCGTGGTCGCGCCGATGCCGGGTCAGTTGATCCGCTACACAGATGGGAACGGCAATCTGACGATTCAGATCGAGAACGACGAATGGATCGTTTGGATTATCGGGCTGCGCTCGTATACGGCAGCCGAAGGGGCAGTGACGACCGGCGTGGCCATCGGTGCGGTTAGCGGCGCCGGAAGTTACAAGCCCGGGGTCCATTATGCGGTTTATGATAAAGTCAATGCAGGTTTTGTAGATGCACTGAGTTTTATACCGGCGGATATGTGCCCGCCCACCGATTAAAATCAGTCGTTACGCGGTTGGTTTTTTAGGGCAGGGCTACAGGATAAAACACCATACCGCGTAACACTTATAAAATCTCAACTTCGGGAAAGGAGTCAATCATGAATGCAGGAGCGATAGTCGTACTTTTTCTTATCTTCGTAGCCATTGTGTGGGCATTCTGGCTGATCTTCAAGCGCGACTTAATGGCCAATAATCTGGGAAAGCTACTCACGTACTTTGCCGGTGTGATCCTCACCCTTTTGATTGTATTGTGGATAACCTCACGTTTTCTCCCCTGGTGGGCTGTACGGTTGATCAATGATACCCGGCAGTCGGCTACGGCCAAGCAGTTGCAGGATGTCAGTGTGGACCTGTTCAACCAGATCGTGACCAATCCGGGCGTTGTTGTAACCGCAGTGCCGGTTGGCCCTACCCCCACCCCTGCCGCCAGCCCGATAGCGACGCCGGTGACCGTTCCGGCCCAAAGCCTTCTCCCTACCGGCAGTGAACGCATCCACACAGTTCAATCGGGAGAAACGCTATATCGCATCAGTCGTTATTACGGGGTGGACTTACAACGCCTTAAGCAACGCAACAACCTGACGAGCGATACTATCTATCCTGGGCAGCAGCTTATCATCCCGTAAAAATCACATAGCGATTGCGTGGGCCGGGGAACTGTGACGACGCCTCAAGCGATACAAGAGAAAAGTAGGACACCGGTTGCCGTTCAAAAAATCTGGGGATTCTTAGAGAAGCTCTTTCGACCTTTCCTGGAAACTTTTTTCCCTCAGCCGCATTACCTTGAGGGAGAAGAAATCAAGCAGGTCATCCAGATGGCATCCTATCGGGCCGAAGTCCCCAAGCTGTTGGGGGCTTTCGGCACACTGATCCTTGTGCCATCGCTTATCGCTTTAGGGATCACAACGCTTAGCCAATCTGAAAGATGGCAGCTCGTTGCAGCGATTTGTGTTATTTTTGCCTTACTGTGCCTCTTTGAATCCGCACAAGCCTGGCTGCTCTATCATCAATGGCAGTTCATCGTGACCAATAAACGCTTTATCCTCATTACACCGCATCCTGAACGGCCTGGTTTCGCCGACGTGATTTATCTCAAAGGTGGCAAGATTCAAGTGCTGGACACCAATTTCTCCAAAAGCCCGTTTTGGGGATTTTTCCAGGCACTCACAGGCAGCCGCGATGTCATGCTCAGTATGAGTGGGTACGAATTCAAAGAAACCGGTGCGCAGGTAAAGGGGGGACTGCGATTTCCTGATGTCAGAGAGAAAGACATCAAAAGATTAGAGGAGTTGATTTTCGGATAGTCCCCCAAAAACCCATGGTTGCATTTCAGACCCCGCAGCTCAAACTGCGGGGTTTTGTGTGGCGGCGTGTCGTCGCCGGCGAATGAGCACGCAGCCACCGAGGAGCAATCCGGTAGGCGCGAGGACGCACGTTTTTGGGGGAACGCCTTCTACCGGCATCAAAGTCCGTGTGGGGAGCAATGTCGCCTGAACGCTGGGAGAAACAGTCGGCATCACGCGGGGAAAGGGTGTGGGGGAGGCCGCAGGCAATGTCGGACGCGGCGTGGGTGTCGCCAGGCGGAAAGGTGTGGCGGTTGGCGTGAGGGTCGCCGTCGGCGTGAGATAAGGGGTGGATGTCGGCGTAGGCGTGTCGGGGATAGGCGTAGCGGTTGGCGTGAAGGTGGCGGGTTCCGGCGTAGGTGGTTCGGGCGTCGCGGTGGGTGGTTCCGGCGTTGGGGTGGGAGCAGCCTCGAAGGACGCAGCACGATACACGGCCGCCAGTTCGGCGGTCAGGTTTATGTAGAAATCCCCATAGTTGACGGATGATTCGATGTGCGTACCCTCCAGCCATTCGTTGAAGCTGGTGATGACTACCCAGTCGGCGGTGCTACTGATGGCCCCATCCCAACAGGCCCGGTAGTAAGCGCCGGCATTGCGTTCGCGGATGAACGCATCGGCGCGTCCGGTCGCCAGATCGTTGTAGCCGGGCATGACTGTCGCCACCCAATAACGGAAGGTGTTGTGCTGCGCATTCCACTGGTGGACGGCATTTCCCCAGCGTTCCAGCACCGCGGCCGGTGTCGCCGACCAGGCCACACTGTAGAGATAGAGGCCATCGAACACTTGCAGGTATTCCAGTTGCGTCCCTTCGGCGATCCACAGCATCGTGTGGGTCGGGTCTACCTGGGCACGGATGGCTTGCCAGTCGGCGACCGGGAAACGATCTTGTTCCCAAAAGAAAACCACGGGATGGCCATCCACCCGCAAATAAGCGGGATGTTGTGCGTGATCTTCCCACAGCACCCGCAGCGCCGTGATGACCTCATCCTGGCCTTGCAGGAAAGGCCCACCCATATCCACCGACACGGCAGCCCGAATCCCCTGGATTTGCGCTTGGTCCAGCAGGACACGGAAATTGGCCTCGGTTTGATTGTTCGTCATTTCAGGGCCATACCAGGCTTGCACGAGCGCATCAATGCCGGCCTGTTGTGCCTCGCGCACGTGCCGTTGAATGGCGTACACATCGGCGGAGTGATAACGTTGCAGCGGCTCGTCGGGCAGCGCCTTTTCCCAGGTAAGCATATCGAACCAGGCATAGTAAAACGCCAGCACGAGCCGCTCCCCCGTCTGCGCGGCAGCCGGAAGTGAGCGCGCCAGGAGGCATACACACAACAACAAACTGGCCACCCACCCTCTGCGCCGATGGAACATTCAGACCTCCGTTGGGACGTTATACCTTGAAGAAGTATAGCGTGGTAGGGGAAGAAAACAAATGGCTCTGGACAGTAAAGGGTGCTTCGAGTATAATCACCATGAACAATGGTGTAAGGAGAAAAATATGGAGATTTGGAATGGTATAAAAGACGGATTGGGCATGATCGGCGGGTTTATTGTAGGATTGATCCCCCTGATCATCGTCCATGAATTCGGTCATCTGATTATGGCAAAACTGACGGGTATTTGGGCCAGGGAGTTTGGTATCGGCTTTCCCCCGCGCATTGCCCGGCTCTTTCGCTGGCGGGAAACGGAATTTACCCTCAACTGGGTGCCGTTGGGCGGATTCGTGCGGCTTGAAGGCGAGCAAGCCTTTGCCGAAGAGAACAAGAACCCCGATGATGATGAAGAAGAATCGCCTGAAAAACTGGCTGAAAAGGCCGATGCCTATGCCCATAGCCTGTACGCCAAACCACCTGAAAAGCGGATTCTCGTCTACCTGGGTGGGCCGCTGATGAACCTGCTCATAGCCTGGGTTCTGGCGACGCTGGTCTTTTTCACAGGCATCCCGACGGCGCGGGTGGTGATTGATCAAATCATGCCGGCATCCCCTGCCGCCGAAGCGCGTTTGCAGGTCAACGACGTCATTGTGGCCGTCAACGGTGAGAAGGTGGAGGGGACGGGCGATGTGTCCCGGTTGACACAAAAAACGCTGGGGCAACCCACCGAGCTGACGCTGGAACGCGAAGGCCAGACGCTCACCGTTTCCCTTGTACCGCGCGTGAATCCGCCAGAGGGACAGGGCGCGATGGGTATCGTCGTCAAGGGACTGGAAAACCCCGGCGATCTCAAACGTTATCCTTTGGGGCAGGCGCTTATTTATGGCTCCAGATATGTCGGAAATGTTATCGGTGTGTCACTCATGCTACCGGTCTACATCATCCGTGGGTTGATTCCCATCGAACAGGCACGGCCGGTGGGCATCATCGGCATCAGTCAGATCGCCCAACAGTCGGTCGAAGAGAGCATTGCGGCCAGCGCAGTCTATCCCTTCCTCAACTTTGTAATCCTCATCAGCGTCAGCCTGGGGATTTTTAACCTGCTGCCCATTCCGGCATTGGATGGTGGGCGCATTTTGTTCTCGGTTGTGGAGAAAGTGCGGCACAAGCCGCTCACACCGGCGATCGAGGAACGCATCCACACGATTGCCCTGTTCATCCTGGTTGTTATCTTCATCTTCATCGCCATTCTGGACATCGTCGCGCCGCTTCCTCTGCCTTAACCGGTGACCGGTCGAGCGCGGCGGGTATGCGAGAATTTTTTGTCAATAGATTGAGCAGATTAGTTATAGAACGATGAGCGAAAAGAAAATAACCGACAGCCTGTGGCGTCTTCTGGAGGAGCTTCAGGAGATGCCGGAAGCCAGGGACCTGAAACAGTTTTCGGGGCTGCTGGAAAAAGATATGCAGCGGTTCGCAGCAGCCTGGCCCGATCTGCCCGTCGCGGTGCGCCGCGAACTGGTACAGACCTGGAGCACATTGGCCGAAGCCGATTTTGAACTGGACTTCTCGGCCATTTTCCGCCTGGCAATGCACGATCAAGATGCCGAAGTGCGCACTGCGGCCATCCTGGGTCTCTTTGAAGATGAAGACGTGCGCCTGGTGCCACAACTTATCGAGATTCTGGAGCATGACGCCGTGGCAACGGTGCGCGCGGCAGCGGCCCAAACGCTGGCCCACTTCGTATTGCTCGGCGAGCTGAATAAGATCCGCCCGCGGCCCTTTGACACTGCGTGCGCCGCCTTGACCGCTGCGTACAACAACCCCAACGAAGACCTGGATGTGCGCCGTCGCGCCATCGAAGCGCTCGGCTATACCGGCATTGCCGGCGTGCCGGAGATGATCGCAGACGCCTACGCCCATCCCGAAGCCCGTATGCGCGTCAGCGCCGTCCTGGCGATGGGGCGCAGCGCCGATAAACGCTGGGCCAAAATCGCCTACCAGGAGCTTTTCAATCCCCTGCCGGAAATGCGCTACGAAGCGACACGCGCCTGCGGTGAGTTAAGTCTGTCGGAGGCCGTCCCGGCATTGATCGAGCTGGTGGAGGATGTCAACCCCAATATCCAGCAAATGGCTCTGTGGGCCTTGGGGCAGATCGGGGGGAAACAGGCACAGCGTACCCTGGAACAACATATCCACTCCGAAAATCCCGCCTTGCGGCAAGCGGCCCAAGACGCGCTTGAGGAGCTGGATTTCTTCCACGGCGACCTCTCGACTTTCTTCGGTCCCCCCACCGAATTCGAGGGCGCAAGCGAGGGAAGCTGGGCCGAGGAAGATGGCGACCTCGATGCCAGACTCAGGTTTGGCTTTGGTGAAGACGACCTGGATGAGGACGATTTCGATGACGAGGATGACATTGAAGTGGATGAGGAGAGTGAGTTCCTGACCCTTTACCTCACAGGTGAAGAAGAGGATGATGAGGAGGAAGATTTGTGGGACTGAGCGGTATGCCGCATAAGAAGGGATGTCTCAAACTTCTGGCTCTGGCCGGGCTTCTGGCGTTGCTGGTATCCACGGTCATGCCGCTGCACGCGCAGTCCGAGGTCTCCGTCACCCATACTTACACCTTCGGACAGGCAGCAACCTTCACCATGACGTTTCCACCCGCCAATGCGCCCGATACTGCCACGCTGTACCTCAGAGTCGGCACTTACACGCAGATTTACCCCACCCCCATCGTCCAGGGGATGGGACAATACGAACGCGATCTACGCGAGCAGCCCTTTCCACCTTTCACTACCATCAGCTACTGGTGGGAATACCAAGACGCTCAGGGGAACACCCAAAACACCCCTAAAACCCGTTTTCTCTATGAAGACAACCGCTTTTTGTGGCAAACGTTGCAAGATGGCGACGTCACCGTGCATTGGGTTGCCGGCGACAAAGCGTTAATGCTCAACGCGCTGGACATCGCCCAGGCGGCGCTCGCCGATGTCCAAAAGACGCTCGAAGTCCCTTCAACCGGTCCCGTGATCCTCTACATCTATCCCTCACTGCCCGATTTGCAGTCGGCATTGCGGCTGACGGGACGGGAGTGGGTAGGCGGACAGGCCTACCCGGAGATCGGCGTGGTGCTGTTGGCGATTTCTCCCTCGGCCGAGGCCACCGTCAAAATGAAGCGCGACATCCCTCACGAGCTGGCGCATAAGGTGCTCTACGACTTTACCGGCCCGCAAGGCTATGCCGCGCTGCCGACATGGCTCGTTGAGGGATTGGCCTCCTCCTTTGAGTATAGCCCCGATCCCGCCTACACCCTGACGCTGCAACAGGCTGTGAAGGACGGGACGCTCATCCCCCTGGAGACCTTGAACCATCCTTTCCCGGAAGATTACCAGCGCGCGCTGCTTTCCTATGCGCAGAGCCAGAGCTTTGTGCAATATCTGCGGGAGACCTACGGCTGGACGAAAGTCCGCACGTTGATTCAGACGTATGCGGACGGTGTAGATTATGCCGCCGGGGCAAAACAAGTGCTGGGAAGCGACTGGTCTGCGCTCGAACGCGCATGGCGTGTCTGGTTGGAACAGAACAAACAGTCCGGCAATGCCGTATCCGCGACATGGAGCGCGGCGCTGATCGTCATCAAAGACCTGGCACCGTGGTTGATCCTGATCGGGTTGGTGCTCCTACCGGCGATGCTTGTATGGATAAGCGCGCCTGGCAGACGTTAGGAATCACCCCGGTTCGTGATTCTAGTGGGGTCGGGCCGCGACGAGATAATTCAGGAACACAATGCCGTTATAGCCTTTGGCATGGGCGCCGCCAAGCGCAAAGGCGCCCGCAGGGAAGTCACGGCTGTAGACGCAAAACGGATACGTTCCCCCAGGCGTCTGAATGTCCACTTGCAAGTTCTCCTCGTGGGTAAAGCCCTGTAACCACCTGGGTAATTGACGCGCTTTGGCCTGGTAGATGACGTAGACTTTGCTGGGACGGGTGAGTTTGAAGCGCAACAGCTTATCCGCCTCGGAGTCGTAGTCCAGATCGGCGGGCTTCACGGCGTAGAGACCGGTCAGCGCCAGCGGTACGGTAGTCATGATGTAGTCACGGTCGGTGTAGCAGGGTTGATAGGCGCGCAGGACCATGGACTGATAATCCCGTCCACTTGTGGCTTTGATGTAGGCGAAGGGGTTCTCGTAGCGGTAGGTGTACTGCGGACGGGTGCCCAATTCCTGCTGCGCCACCACCGCCATTCCCCCCACCACCGAGGTCAGCGGATCCATCTCGCGGATTTTAGCGGGGCCGAAGAGACTTTCAAGCAGGTTCACGAACGCCGGCACAAGCGACGTGCCGCCGGTGCGCAGAACCACATCCACCTGCTCCAGCCGCATCCCTGCATCGGCCACGACCTGTTGTAGCTCGCGCGCCACAGTTGCCACTTCCTGCTCGATCAGCTCCTCGAACGCGCGGCGCAGGATTCGCTCGTGGATGGCGATATGCTCGTAGTCGTAGTCCAGCCGCGCCATCAGATTGTCGGTGAGAGCCTTCTTCGTCTGCTCGATGCGCCGGAAAAGGTCGAACCCGATGTTCTGTGTGACCAGTGTCTCCAACGCGCGCATGGCCTGCGGGTTATCGGCGGTTTTCTGGAATTTGCGGATGCGTTCCAGGGGAGTGGGGCGTGAGAGTTCCGGCATAGTCTGCCAGGTATGCAACAAATCCAGATAATCCGCCGGAAAATCCATGCCGCCATCCACATGCACACCCTGTCCGAAGTACTTGAGCAGTGAGATCATAATGCGCCGGTCGAGATCATCACCGCCGACGAGGACACCGCGTGTAGCGATCACGGTTGGGGGCTGCCTGCCGCCCACTTCGGCGATCGTCAGATCGAGCGTGCCACCGCCGAAGTCGAAAATCAGCGCGATTTCCCGTTTCGTCGCCGTGATATGATAAAGGTGCGCCGCCGCAATCGGCTCCATCTGGAAAGCAATGTCGCGGAAGCCGGCAAAGAGCGCCGCTTTATAGAGGATTTCTTCGGCGCGTTGTGTGCCGGCGGCGGAATCGCAAAAGCGCACCGGCCGGCCCAGTACGACACTGTCGCAAGGTTCACCCAGTTGCGCCTCGGCGCGCGCTTTCATCGCACGCAAGATGATGGCGATCAGTTCATCAATGGTGAAATAACGATCAAAGATGTCCGTGCCCTCATAGCGCGGGTCGCGCAGCGCAGTTTTAACCGATTGTAAAAGCCGCCCGTTTGCCCCAACATCGGTATCAATGTACAAGTCGTGCCAGTAGCGGATGGGGCTAGAGCCGGAACCGCCGACGATGATTTCGATAGGGTGGATCTCCTTGCGCTCCCACACGATGCGCCGGCCCGTCTCACGCGCCAGGTACTCGTTGGCAGCCGCCGAGCCAAGCCGTGTGTGATACTCGCGGTCCATGTAGATGAGCGAAGGCAGCACGTGAGGGTTTTCGTTTGTGGGATCAAGTTCGATAGGGTGCAACCGCTTACCGTCATAATACGCAACCGACGAGTTCGTGGTGCCAAAATCAATCCCAATACGTGGCATCATACCTCCTTTGTGTCAACGGATTTAACGGATGTAACGGATTCAGAGCGGAGCAAGAGTTCGGGCTTGTGACAAAGCAAAAGGAGATTATACCACGGTTTGGAGAAAAGACCCCTACATTTTTTAGACATAATAGCCTATGAAGCTAATGCGTGAATGTGCGCCCCTTCAATAGCACTTTCTCGAAAACGATCAGCAAGGTGCCCGCGCCAAAGAGTACGATGTTAAGGATAAACGGCAAACTGCGGTTGACCTCGGACAATTGGCCGGCGATCCAGCCAAAGGGAGAGGTGACGACGATAACGAGTACCGCGAGCAGTCCCATAATCCGGGCGCGCTCTCTTGCATCTACGGCAAGGACCACCAGTTTATCGAGCAAGGTCGAGGCCAACGGCACACTGCACGCCTCCACGATGGTCGTGAGCAGCAGCAACCACGTATTTCCAGGAGGCACCAGCAAGAGTAAAACCTGACTGGCGGTCAGTCCCAGGAAGCCGACAGCCATCAACTTATGGATGTCTTTTGTTCCCAGGCGCGGCATAACGGTAAAGAAGAACACCAGCATGGTCACCGAACGCGCGAAAGCGTACCAGGCCAGTTGCGCGGCGGGGAACATGAGCTTTTCGGTGACCAGGATCGCCCAAAACGTGCCGCGTACCGTGTTGGTAATCCCCATGATGATCATCAAGCTCGCCGTAAACAACGTCACGGGCGTGCGCAAGATTTGCCTGAACACGCCCTTCGATTCACCCACCACGGCGAACAACGGCTGGTGGCGGGTCTCCTCCATACGCACCCGCCCTTGTTCGGTTTCCGTCGCCAGGGCGTTCAAGACGATAAATTTGGTCGTCATCATCACAAATGAGAGCAAGTACAGGCCCCGCAAGGTGGGGATGAGGCTATATTTGTCAATCAGCAAACCTGTCAAGGGCGAGACAAATGCCGCGAGCAACCCGGCGATGTAAATCCAGGAATAGATGTCTACAAGCAAGTGCTCATCGGTATCCTCGACCAACAAACACTGCCACGAGTTGGCGGTGACACGCCACACGGCGTTGACGATAGCACCGAGGAGAAAATAAGTGAAGTTCTGCGCGACGGCCCAGATCAGACATGGGATGCTCCACGAGATGATGTCGAAGATGAATGTGGTGCGTTTGCGACCGAGTTTATCGGTGATCGGGCCGCTCATCAGCGCCCAGAAGACCTGCAAGACCAGGCCGATACTGGTCAACAGGCCGATCTGCACATCGTTCAACCCCAGCGCCAGCATATACACCGAGGCATAGGGCGAATAGAGGTTGAACGGGATGCCCCACAACGGTTCGGTATACACACATGCGCGCGCATTGCCGCGCAACCTGCGTAGCGTCTTCACCAGCGGATGATCGAGAAACATAACACCTCTATCTGAGTCAGCAGATTGAGCGATTGGTGATGTAGATAAGAACGTTCGCTTGATCTGGCAGGCCGACAAGACTCTGTATAATCCCCATACACGGTCGCATAAAATGACCGGCACAAGACAGTAAAGCTCATTATATCATAAAGTGCACAGTACCGGGTCAGATTTTGATAGCAAGTTGCACTTCTTTTCATTCCGTGATATGATGATTGTGATATTTTGGAGTTGCACTTTATGGGATTTTGACTATCATAGTTTATGAATCATTTGTAATGCGCAGCGGTTGCATCTTACTTAAAGGAGTAACCTATGTTTGACACATTGCTGGCTAAGGCTTTCACAATTTTTGCGCAGGTTATGGTCAAATTTCAGCCCATCTGGGATAAGTATAAGCTCCTGATCTCCCTGGCCCTCGGTGTGGCAATCGGCCTGGTGCTCGGCTGGGGCGTCTTTCCGGTGCAATGGGAGAATGCCAATCCCGGCAAACTGCGGGAGGATTTCCGCTCGGTTTACCTGGCCTCGGTAGCCGAAGACTACGCGCGTACCAACGACATCCGCGCCGTGCGGGAAAAGCTGGGGATGGGGCTGGATCTGCCCAAAGACCGCACCATTCCGTGGCGTGCCAACCCCGAAGTCCTGAAGAAAGACCTGGATGCTGCTGTAAAGTATGCCGAGGCCGGCAAATTTAACCTCGGCGATAAAGTCACCGTCCTCAAGCGCTTGCAACAAGACCTGCCGATGATGATCAGCACCTGGGAAGCCGAAGAAGCAGCCGCGAAAAAGGCCGCCGGCGGCGTGCTCAACACGCTCATCCGCCTGCTGGCCGCTCTGTTGATCATCACCCTGGTCGCGGCGGCGCTGTGGTTCCTGTTCGCCGGACGCAAGCAAAAAGCGGCACAGCCGGTACCTGAGCCGACCGTGGTGACGGCACCGGGCGGGACGGTGCCAGGCGTGGCAGCGCCGGCCATCGGTGTGGGCGAAGTTGAGCCGTCTTCAGTAAAAACGTACACCTACGTCCTCGGTGACGACTATTTCGATCCCTCGTTCAGCATCGAGATCGGCCCTGAATTCTTCGGAGAGTGCGGCATCGGCATCTCGGAGACGCTCGGCGCGGGCGATCCCAAGAAGGTCACGGCATTTGAGACCTGGCTCTTTGACAAAAGCGACATCCGCACCGTCACCACCATCCTGGCCAGCGAGTATGCTTTCAAGGACCCCGGCCTGTTCGAGAAGCTACAACCCAAACGGGAAGGGGATGTCCTGGATGAAATCAATCCCGGCATGGAAGTGGTTCTGGAAACCACGGCACTGCGCGTCAAGGCGCGTGTCCTCGAGCTGGAATACGCCCAGGGGAGCAATTACCCGCCCAACAGTTATTTCCAGAAGGTTACGTTTGAACTGCGCGCCTGGGTGAAGCAACCCGCAACGGATGCCGCAGCTTAATGGCGTCCGTAACCACGGATTAACCACGGACAACCACGGATTAACCACGGGTTAACCACCGACAAAAAACCCGCTTCTATCAGCGGGTTTTTTTTATTGTGTCAGAAGATCGCCGAGATTTTGCTATTTCCGGCGTCCTCAGCGGCCTCTGCGGTGAAAAAAGGACACAATGGCGTAAGTTCTATGAGGATTACGGTGTGGGGGTGACGATCTCCGCGCCTTCGGGGGGGGTGTACCCCGGCCCATAGCGGTAACGCGCCGGCCAGGGGATGAAATTGCTGACAAACGTGTCCTCATAAAGCACCTTGCCGTCGGCGTCGCGCACGATGCGCCCCAGCGTGGCCTTCAAACCATCGTGCGGACGCTCATCCTGAACAACAGTCCCGGCGGGCAAAGTGGGGTCGTATTGATAAACAGCCTTCGTGGAGGGAATGGGCGCGCCCCACGTCGGCCCGATTTGCTCGACCGTGCGCCCGGTTTTGGTGCTGTAGAAGACAAACCGCAGCCGCGAGCGCGCCGTGTCCACTTCGGTATGGATCAGGATGTGATAGGAGGTATCATTGGTGAAGCGAAAATCCACCAACGGCGAATAGACCGTCGCATCGAAACCGGGGCCATAGCCGCCCAACTCATAATATCCCACCCGATAAGCGTGCGGCCAACGTTCAACGATGGGGTAACCGCCGAAGTAGGCAGCGCGGAAAGCCGTCGTCGCCACCTGACAGATGCCCCCACCCACCCCCAGGACCGTGCGGTTGCCGATGATGACATAAGATTCATCGTAGCCGGCTTCCGGGGATACGTCGCCCAGGTACTCGTTGAAGGAAAACGTCTGCCCCGGCAGGATGATGATGCCATCGAATTTGGAAGCACCGAGGCGGATGTTTTTGTCGCGGGCCGAAGATGAGCCGGTGAAATAGGACTCGCCGACCGCCACCACCTCGCGGATTCCCAGATCGGCGGCGGTCACGGTATCGGGATAAGCGGGCGGTGTCTCGATCACCACCAGCGGTACAATATGCTGGCCTTCTCGCAACCGCGCATTGATACGTTGGAGCGACGCGGTGACATCCATCTGCCGCCCCATCACGCTGGGCGATTCGGGGATGAGGGTGATCGTATCAGGATCAAAGCGGAAAGTGGCATTGACCGGTTCACGGGCCAACGCCATTGCCAGCGGAGCGAGGAACTGCGCCAGCGCCGCCTCATCCAGTCCCACACTCACGCCCTCCACGCCAATGGTAAGCCGCAACATGCTCGCCATCACGTCCGGCGTCATCGTCCACGGGCCGGGGTCGCCTTCGTGAGGATCGGGCACCACCAGGATCAGCGGTTCCGCGAGGACGTTGTGGGCCATATCCAATGCCTGCGCGGCTTTGTCATCGGTGATCTGCGGGGTGACTTTGACAAGCGGCGGCACGATCTCCACCGACTCCAGGGCGTAAAGACGCGGCAGCAGCACCTGCAAGGTCGCCGAAATGTCCATCCGGCGTCCTTCGAGGCCCGGCTCCAGGCGCAGGTTTGTTCCTTCGAGATACACCCGCGCATCCTGTGGGGAACGCTCCAATTCAGCCGCGATGGTCTGCAAGACTGCCAGGGTCTGTTGTTCATTCCAGGCCAACACAGGCGGCAACATAACCCCTTCCAGCATAATCTGCAAACGCTCGGAGAACTTGCGGCTGCCTTTCGTTTCGTGTCCCACGGCGTAGGCCTGAGCCAGGGTCGCCTGGGTATCCACCGACATCCCTAAATCCGCCGGCGAGAGGGACCATCGCTGTCCCTCCGGCCCCACAATCAGGATGTTGGGCTGCCGCAAGGGCAGCGCGGCCGCCAGGTACGCCTGGGCATCAGAGAGGGCCATGCCGCCAAGCGGGACGTTCCAAATCCACACACCGGGCACCAGACGTTGATCCATACCCGGTCCCAGGACCCACCCCACGGCCATCACCGCTGCCAGTAAAGCCACACTCAAGATAACCAACAAACGTGACATCGTCGTTCCTTAAAACATCCACAACTATAACTCAAGTTCGGCGAGACACAGTGCCAATGCGCCCCACAGTCTAACATCATTTCCCAGTTGCGCCAGAACAATGCGCGTGCGTTCGCGGTAAACGGCCGGCGCGTGGGTAGCGATGGTCTGGCGCAGCGGCGCAAGCAGTGTTTCACCTGCCAGGCGCGCCATGCCGTCGAGCACAAACAATGTAGGGTCGAAGATGGGCATCAAGGTAATCAACATCGCTCCCAGATAGCCGGCAGTCTCCTCCAGGACGGCCCGCGCCAACGCATCCCCTTGCTGAGCGGCGGCACATACCGCTTCAACGGTCAACGGCGCAGCGGTACCGCCAGACCCTTCCGCCAGCAACGAAGGACTACCCGCGGTCAGGCGTTCATGCACGCGGCGGAGAAGTGCTTGATGAGAAAGCTGCATGCCGATAGGAAGCATCTCAGAAGGAGAACCACCGGGGAGTGCAGCGATGAGGTAGCCAAGCTCGCCACCCAAGCCGTTGCCACCGGTCAGCAGGCGGTTCTGATAGATCGTCCCACATTCCAGATTTTCACGGAGCGCCAGGTAAACGAGGTCGGTGACGCCTCGCCCCACCCCAAAACGCTGTTCGCCCAATGCCGCGGCATCGGCAGCCTTCGCAACAAATACCGGCACGCCGAACGTCTCGACAAGGTGATCGCGCAGGGGCATATCCACCCAACCGGAAAATCCGGGCAGAGAACGCAATTCACCGCGCTTGTAATCCATCAGGCCGGGCAGCGATAGCCCTACCGCCGTAATGCGATCTTGCAGCGGCCATACCTGGCGTATGGCGGAACGTATACGGCGCAGGCCGGTGTCGGCGTCATCATAAGGATCCACACGCAACACCACCCGCGCTTCGTGTACGCCGTCAAGGGTGAAGCGGGCCGCGTGAAGGTCGGTTCTGTCCAGGGTGACGGCGATGAAGCGCAGCGGCATTTACACCTCCACCCCACGCCGACGCAAACGCTGTCGGCGCCAGTCCAGGATCTCATCGGCCGGGCGCGTGTTCAGCAGATGGCGCGGTTCGACCCATCCGCGCCGCGCCATAGCGACACCGAATTCCAGCACCGCCAGCCCGTCCGGGTCGTGGGCCGAAGTGCTGATTGCCAGAGGCACACCACACGTCACTGCCTGCCGCACGTCCACATCATTCAAGTCAAGCCGCTGTGGCCAGGCGTTGATTTCCAGCGCCACGCCGTATTCCAGCGCCCCTGCCAAAACCGCATCCATATCCAGAGCGGCGGCTTCGCGTTTTCCAAGCCAGCGCCCGCGAGGATGACCGATCAAATCCACATAGGGGTTGCGCATTGCCGCGAGCAACCGTTCGGTCATACGCGCCGACGACAGGCCAAAATCAGTGTGACAGGACGCAATCACGAATTCCATACGCGCCAACGCTTCATCCGGCCAGTCCAGCGAACCGTCAGGCTGAATGTTGACCTCGATGCCCGCGATGACGCGAAACTCTCCCGCAAACAGCCGATTGACCTGCGCGACCTCTGCCAGTATGTGCGGGATTGCCTCGGGCTGCACACCGTCGCGCCCGGTGTGGTCGCTCACTACGATATAGCGCAGGCCAGCGGCACGGGCAGCCTGCGCCATTTCCAGCAGGCTGCTATCGCCATCCGAGAAAGTCGTGCGACATTGGAAGTCGCCCAGCAGGTCACCGCGCGTCACCAGATGCGGCAGACGGCCTTCCAGTGCCGCGGCGATCTCACCACGGTCCTCGCGCAGTTCCGGGGGAATCCACGGCAATCCCAGGGTCGCATACACGCACGCCTCGTCGGCGCAAACGACTTCCGGTGCGCCGGGCACGCAGACCTCTTCATCGCCCGTCTGATCCACAAGACGCCGAAAGCCATACTCGCCGAGCGACAGCCCTCGTTCACGCCCCAGGGCACGCATACGGAGGTGATGCGCCTGACTGCCCGTGAAGTAATACAGCGCCGATCCCCATCGCTCCGGCGGAACAACACGCAGGTCAACCTGTATGCCCTCGGTGGTGCGGATGGCGGATTTGGTCGTTCCGGCGATCAACACCTCATCCGCCATCGGGAGGGTGCGGAAGCAGATCATCGCCGCCTCCGAGGATTCCGCAGCCGCCAACAAGTCCAGGTCGCCGAGTGTTTCGCGCATCCGGCGCAGGCTACCTACCGGCTCGGCAGCCTGGACGCCGGGAACGTCGCGTAGCGCGCCGAGGATTTCGTTCACCAGGGGCCAGGCAACTCCCAGGGGGATGCGTTCGCTGCGCTGGCGCTTCCAGGCACGGATGCCCTCCAGGACTTTTTGTTCCGTCGCCGGACCGATGCCCTTGATGTGATGTAACTGTCCGGCGCTGGCCGCACTCTCCAGTTCCTCCACCGAGGTAATCCCCAATTCCTGCCACACCAGGCGGGTACGTCGCGGCCCCATCCCTGGGATTTGCAGGATGGTCAACAGCCCCAGCGGGATTTGATCTTGAAGTTTTGTGTACGCCCGCACTTCGCCGGTGCGCATGTACTCGTCAATCTTCGCAGCCAGGATGTCGCCGATGCCGGCAATGGTACCCAGGCGGCCCTCCCGCCAGATTTGTTCCAACGGTTCGCCCAGTGCCCGCAAACTGTCCGCGGCGCGCCGGTACGCCAGAATTCGATGATAGTTCTCTCCCTGGATGTCCAGGCCATCGGCGATTGCTTCAAAGATGGTGGCTAAATCCCTACCCTGCTCGCTCATAGCCGCCTGCCTTTCGTATCAGTCACAGCATGGACTTAAGTTGTACTTTTATTATAAACACGTTCGCCAGAAGGTGCAAATTATCAGCAATATAATTTTCAAATCAAACTCTCATACGAACGTGATAACGTGCCAACGCGCTAACGCGCCAACTTTGACAAATTTCCCAATCCCGCTAAGATTTCAAGCTATGGAAACCTACCGTGAATACGTCGGCAACCCACACGTCCATTCGGTGTATTCGGATGGCGCGGCCACCCATCGGGAGATCGCCGCGGCCGCAGCCGCAGCGAACCTCAACTTCGTCATCGTGACGGATCACAATATCTATGCGACCGACCTCGATGCGTATTATGGGAGTACGCTGTTGCTGGTCGGGGAAGAAATCCACAATGTCTGTCGCCGTTTCTCCAGCAATCATTTGCTCGTCTACGGGGCGGAACAAGAGATGTCGCCGTACTCTTTCGGCAACGTGCAGACTCTCATCCGCACCATCCAAACGCGGGGCGGATTTTGCTACCTGGCGCATCCCCTTGATCGCGCCAGCCCTTTGAAAGCGGATTGGCGGGCCATGCCCTGGGTGGATTGGCCCGTCCAGGGTGTGGCCGGGCTTGAAATCTGGGATTACATGTCGGAGTTCAAAAGTCTGCTGTGGAGCCGGCCGGTGGCTGCGATCTATGCACGTTTTCCGGCATGGGGGATACGTGGACCGTACCGGGCCACGCTACGGCTATGGGACGAGCTGTTGCGCAACGGCCAACGGCTTGGGGCGTTTGGGGGCGCCAATGCGCACGGACCATCGTCCAAGTGGCAGCTGGTCGGACATCCGGGGCTATCCTATGCGTATCTCTTCCGCTGCGTCAACACCCACATTTTGACGCGCGGCGCGTTATCCGGTGAAGTAGAGGCAGACAAAGCACTCATCTACGAAGCCTTGCGGGCCGGGCGTACCTGGGTGGGGTACGATCTGCCCCACCCCACCTATGGATTTCGCTTCATCGCGCACAGCGGCGCGGCACGGGCCACCATGGGGGAAGAACTGCGCCGTCTGGGGGCTATCAATATCGAAGTTGACCTGCCCGCGCCGGGTGAGATTCACCTGCTGCGCGACGGCAAGCGCATCCTGTTGGTCCGGGGAACACAATTGCGTTACACGTCGGCAGAACCGGGCATCCACCGCGTCGAAGTGTATCGCCGGTTCCACGGACGCAAGGTAGGCTGGATATTCTCAAGCCCGATTTACATTATATAGGTGCACCTGACAAAAAGCGTGAAACGCAGTTCGCGTTTCACGCTTTTTTATGCTGACCGGGCAGGCCAATACCCGACACCAAGCACCCGAAGAGGGCGATTTCAATCGGGCTGAAAAGTCACACCTGCCGTTAAGGCTTAGATCAGGTCTTTACCGGGTCCTTTGGTGTAGAAATCGGCGTTTTTCTTCACGAAATTCGCCGCCTCAGGATCGGCCTCATCGAAGATGGCCTCGTTGGGACACTCCGCGGCGCACGCGCCACAGCTAATGCAGGTATCGGGGTTGATGTAGTAGGTGGGCCAATCGGCGTCGCCCTCAACCGCATGGATCGAGTCCGTAGGGCACACATCAACACAGGCGCCGGCGCGCTCACACAGATCCGTAATTACATAAGCCATAGTTAAACCTCCTGTGATAAATGTTATTGAATGGGAGAATGTTTCCGATCAACGCACGGCATTGTACACCTGAGAAATAAACTGTCAAGCTCAAGGCCGTTTTTGCTTCAGACGATCAAGAGCAGAAACCACATCGCTGAGCAATTGATTTTGATCGAACAAGCCTTTCTGCAACAGGGCCTGGACGCGCTTTTGCAGGCGTTCGCGTTCAGACGGACTTAACTCTTTGGCCGTCACTACAATCACCGGAATATCGCGGGTCTCCGGCGTCATCTTGATGTTTTCCAGCACCGCGAACCCATCCACATCCGGCATCATTAAGTCCAGTATAAGCAAGTTGGGCAGTGTGGTGTGGATAAGGTCAATCGCTTCTGCGCCGCCCGTGGCCTCCTCGACCCGGTAGCCGGCATCTTCAAGGATGCGTCGCAGCAGTTTCCGGTCATCCGCATTGTCATCCACCACCAGCACATGCCCGGTTGCGCCGGGGCGCTCCAGGTGGCGAAGCGCATCAAGCAGGTCTTGCTCGGAGATCGGTTTGACCAGGTAATCGGCGACGCCCATGCTCAACCCCTTGTCCGCTTCGCCCATAATGGAGCAGACGATGATCGGGATGTCGCGGGTTTCGGGATCAGCGCGCAACTCCTGGATGATCTGCCAGCCGTCCTTGCCGGGCATAATCACATCCAGGGTGATCGCATAAGGCTTCAGACGTTTGGCGGTTTCGACGACACCTTCGCTGCTCGTCATGCCGGCGACCTTATACCCCTGCTTTTCCAGATAACGCTGGAAGAGTGTGATGACGCCTTCATCGTCGTCAATGGTGAGGATTGTGCGCACCTCAGTCGTGGCGGCTTTGTCTTCACGCTTGGCCGACGGCCCACCGATGGGGATCCAGAAGAAGAAGCGCGAGCCTTTTCCCAGCGTACTCTCAAAATCCATGTCCCCGCCGTGCAGTCTGACGAACTCGCGGCTGAGGGGCAACCCCAGGCCGGTGCCGCCGTAGCGCCGTGTAGAGGAAGAGTCCACCTGTTCGAATTTCTCAAAAACGGCGTGGAAACGATCCGCCGGGATGCCGATGCCGGTATCTTCCACGCTCATCGTTACCTGGTAATCGTCATACGAGGCAGAAATCTTGATGTAACCTCGCTCGGTGAACTTCACCGCATTGCCGACCAGGTTCGTGAGGACCTGGCGGATACGCCGGGAGTCGGCCAGAACGGTCGGCAGGTCGGGGGGAATATCGGTGAGCAGCTCGACCGGGCTGTCTTTCAGTTGCCCGGAGATGGTGCTCACCACACCTCGGATAACGTCCTGCAAGTCGGTCGGCTCGAAGACCAGTTCCATCTTGCCGGCATCAATCTTGGAGATATCCAGAATGTCGTTGATCAGTTCCAGGAGGTTGCGCCCGCTCTCGTAAATCGCCGTCAGGTCTGTCTTCTGCATCTCGTTCAACGGACCGTCAATGCCTTTGAGGATCACCCGCGAGAAGCCGATGATGGAGTTCAGCGGCGTGCGCAACTCGTGGGACATGTTCGCCATAAACTGGTTCTTGAGTTTGTCCACTTCCTGGAGTTTGACGGCGGTTTCCTGCGCTTCCTGATACAGCACGGCCGTCTGCAAGGCAACGCTGATGTTGACGGCTGCCGTGCGGATGAAATCTTTAAGCTCTTCACCGATGGGGGCATGTTCTTCCTGGCGACCCAGGATCAAAATGCCGAAAACCGTCCCACGCACCCGCAAGGGAACGGCGTATCCCTCGACAAGCGGATGTTCAAAGTAGGAGAACACGCGCCTCAGCATCGCCGTGCGCGCATCCTCGAAGTCCAGGGGCAGTGTAGCCATCCGCTCCACGACCTGATACAACAACGGGGCATCCACGCGCGCCAGGGGCGGGGCCGATTCGCCGCTGGCGACCAGTTTGCCACCGGCTTCATGCGCAGAGACGAGGGAGAGGGTCTGATTGTCCCAGTTCCACATCAGAACGGGTCGGCTGAGACGGGTGGCGATAACCCGACCGACATCGCGCATCAACGAGAGTCGGTCCAGCGAACTGGAAGCCGTGCGCAACACCTCGTTGAGGATGTCGCGGCGTTCGGCCTGTTCGCGCGTCTCTTCGACCAGGCTGATGTTTTGCAGGGCCACGAATGCCTGACGCGCCACGTTTTCGTAAAAGCGCAACTCGGTCGTCGAGAATTCGCGTGCCTTGCGATTGTGGATCATAATCGCGCCGTATTGCACGCCGTAGATGCGTAACTGAAAAGCAGCCATGGCGCGCAGTCCCAACTGCCCAAATGTAGTGCGGAAGAACTCGTCAACCTGGGGGTCCTGGGTCACATCGGGCGTGACGAACGTTTCATCGTCACGCAGGATGGTCGCCAGGCGTGGAATCTGCGCCAGCGGATAGGATTCAAAGGGCACGGGTGTACCACCGCGGGTCCACGACCACACGATCCGCAGGTGGGTTGGCGACTGGCGCGGCTCAAGTTGCGCGGCGACAATCCAATCTGGCTCCGGGCGTTGCGCGATACCTTCAACGGCGGCCTTGAAGACATTTTCGACGGTGAGCGCGTCGGTGATCTGCTGAGCGATGCGATACAACATGCGCGTTTCAGCCAGCGAGCTTTGCGAGCGTTCGTACAGGTCGGCGCTTTCGATCATGTTCGCCAGTTGCGTCGCCATCAGTTCCAGCGTCGAGACGATTTCGGGGGTGAACGCAAACCGCCGGTCGCTTTCGATAGTCAGCGCACCGTTGACCTGACCACGGCTCTTGAGCGGCAGGGCGATGGATGAGCGCACATCTGGCAACAGGGGGTTCTCAAAATACAGCGGCTCGCGCGTCACATCCTGAGCAATGCGCGGGCGGTCGTTGAGGATACACCAACCGATCATCGTGTCGGGAGCGACGCGCATGCGCGTGCCCATACGCAACAATTTCTGGGCGACCTCGCCTGTCCCGGCCTGCAAGATGGCCCATTCCGCTTCGGCATCAAGCATCCAGATCCCCACGTAATAAAAGCCAAAGCGTGTCTTGAAGAAGTCCACCGACTCCTTCAACAGGTCCTCACGTTCCGAGAGGGCCGTAGCAAGGTTCGCAAAGTCCACGGCGGCGGTCAACTGCCTGGTACGCGCCTCAGAGAGTTGCAGCAGTTTCTGGTTAGAGAGCACGACGGCGGCCTGGTCGGCGATGTTGTTGTAGAGGCGCACATCCTGCGCCGAAGGATGATAGGGTTCCGCGAAACGCATTTGCAGCAGGCCGATCTCCCCGCCGCCGGTGCCGCCGACCGCCGCGAGCCGCCCGATCACCAACGCCCGCACACCTTGATTAAGATAGAAGTCGCGGATGGCCGGGTCCACATTCACCGCCGTATTGAAGTCTTCGCAGATGTAGACCTGTTGCCCGGACGCGAGAAGTTGCCGCGCCGGGAATTCCGCAACCGTCATCCGTTGCCCCACCTCCAGTGTCTTCAAGGATGGCGTGTTGCTCCACACACTCACGACTTCCAACAGCGTCTGTTCGGCGCCGGTCTCCGGGTCCACAACAAACATCGCAATCTCGGCGACGGCCGACTCTGCCACAATGGTGTGCCCGACAATGGCGCGCAGAACGGTTTCGTAACTGGTGGCCTGCGCCAACGCGCTGGTGGCTTCGTAGAGGGTGCGCGACTCGCCGGCGCTCTCCTGGGCGCGTTGGAGAAGGTTCGCGCGCTCCATTGCCGAGGCGACCTGCGCCGTCACCTGCAAGAGGACGGGCATCAATTCCGGGCGCGCGAACGCGCCACTTTGACGGCTTTCCAGGTTCAACGTCCCCAGGGTACGCACACCCAGGCGCAAGGGGATGACTGCACGCGACACCATCCCCGCCGCCAAAAGGTGGGTGTCTTCCCAGAAACGCACGTTCTGGCGCAGGTCGTCGTTCACCAACGGCTCACCTTTTTCGGCGGCCCAGGCGTAGCCCGTTTCGCGTCCCAAATCCACGCCGGCCCACTCTGTGTCCGGCAACACGTTCCCGGACTGGTCGCCCAGGAAGTGCAACACCCGATGGTCATCATACCCCACAATGGACAGTGAATCCACGGGGATGAAGGCTTGCAAGCGCTCGCGCAATTCGGCCTGCGCCGCCACGATGTTCTCCGTCGCATTCAGGAACGCGGCGACCTCCTGCAAGAAGCGCACCTCGCGCTCACGCTGCCGGGCTTCGCGCAGGGCATTCTGCGATTGGTCAATCAACAGACGGTTCTCCAGAGCCAGGGAGAGCTGTTCGCGGACGGCCTCGATGACGGCCACATTATCTTCGGTCCACGTTCGCGGCCGGTCTGGCTCTTCAAAGCTCAGGAAACCCACCGGCTCGTTGCGCACTTCAAGGGGGGCGACGAGCACCGCCCCATCGCCGGTCTCTTCGCTACTGCGCATGAAAAGCTGCCCACTCCAGTATTCCGCCGGCACGTCGGCCTGTTCAACGGGCAAGGGTGAAACTTCGTTCAAATCATAGACATAGCCGATCATATCCTGCTTCTGGAGGTACCCTTCCCAGGTATCCAAAGCATAGCGTCGCTGGACGCGCTGCAACTCTTCGAGGCTGGCTTGAGATTGGGCAAAAAGGCGCGCATTGCCGATGGCCGTCGCCAACTGGTCGGCCATCGTCTGGAAGATCGTGAGGTCTTCTTTGGAATAGACTGCCGTTTCTACAGCGTGCATGGCAATCGCACCGATGACGACATTCTGACTGATCAGCGGCAGCGCGATCATCGTGCGCGTGTCAGATGTGGCATCTGCCATAAGCCGCCGCGTCGCTTCATCCATGGTCAGGACTGCCTGCGGGGCGGCGGCCGCCACGCACTGTCCGACCAGGGAACCACTTCCCACCGCCAGACGTTGCCCCTGCGTCAGGCGCGTGCGGCCCACGTCACCGGTCGCCGCGCGCAACACCGCCCACTGCCCGGAGTCATCCACCATATAGATCCCCACGTGATAGAGGTTGAACCGCTCATGGATCAGTTGCGCCACCTCGGAAAGCAGCGTCTCCTGATCCAGAATCGAAGTGGCATAGCGCGCAATTCCCGAAGCCGTTTCCATACGCGCGGCGCGGCGTTCGCTTTCACGGAGCAGCGTGTAGCGATCCAGTCCCGTCGAAACCTGGTCAATCAGCGTACGCACAAAGGCCTGGATGTAACGCGCGGGGATTTCTTCCACCGGTTTGGAGTGATACAGGATTATGAAGCCGAGCAGCCGGTTCCGCGTGCCCAGCGCCGTGCCGATGACGCTGTTGTACCCCTGGGATAACAGATTGGAGCGCAGAGACTCGGGCAACTCCGTATCCGTGACCAGGTCTTTAGAGACAAAAATCCGGCGCGTGTCGGTCAAGATCCATTCCAAAAGCTCCGGGTTGACCTCCACATTATCCTTGAACCGGTACTCTCCCCCCGCTTCACGGGGCAACTGGTTGTAAATATCCTGGATGACGGGCAGCCCTTCCTCATTCCAGCGCGTGAAGTAGCGCAGTGAAACGCCCTCCATGCCGATGAACTCGGCAACCTGCGCCACCGCCCGCACGATCTCCTCGACCGATTGCGCTTCATTGATTGCCAGGCTCACTTCGGTCTGCATTTCGCTCTCGGTCAGCGAGGTATTGAGCTGCTCGAACAAACGGGCGTTCTGAATCGCGTTAGCCAACTGATCGGCGACGGTTTGCAAGATAGTGATGTCCGTGTCGGAAAAGGCGCGCACTTTGCTGGATTGAATGGACATGGCACCGATCATCTGATTGCGGCTGACGAGCGGCAGCGCAATTTCGGCCGTTGTCAGCGGCAAGAGGGGATTGACGTAACGCACGGCGGCTTCGACACGTTCCGGAATCTGCGGTTTCGCCTCGGCCACACAACGCCCGATCATGGAGCTTCCCCCGACAATGAAACCGTGCTTGCGTTCCAGCATGATGCGTCCGGCCTCACCCGTACCGGCACGCAGCGCTACCCACTGCCCCGTTTCATCCAACAGAAAGATGCCAACGTAGTAAAGGTCAAAACGCTGGCGTAATAACTCGGCGGCCTGCGGCAACAACTGATCAAGGTCAATGATGGACGAAGCAGCATGCGCGACCTCGGCTGCGGTCTGGAATTGCAACGCACGGCGCTCGTTTTCGGCGCGCGCCGCCTCTTCCGCCAGATACGCCTGCCGCCGCGAGAGCAGTGCCGCCGTCGGACGCACCAGACGCCGCAAAAGAAATTGTTCAGCATCGGAGAGAACACAGGGTTCACCCCAGTTAAGCACAATGACACCCAAAAGCTGTCCGCCGCTCAACAACGGAAACACCATAAGTATGGCAAAACCGCGTTCGATGGCCCAGGCGCGCGCTTTCGCGTCCATCTGGGAATCATGGCGCAGATCAAAGGTGTAGAAAGGCTGATTCAGCTCACCCATCCACAAGCGGGCGAGGGGAAAATCACGCAGCGTGAGAGGCTGGTTGAGAAGAGAATCGTCCGTCCGAATTTCCCCATCGCGCCACACGGCCATAATGCGCGCCGCAGGCTCCCCGGCAGCATCGGTTTCGCTGTACACCAGCCAGGCCGTAAGCGTCGCAGTTTCGCGCAGCGCCAGGATAAATACGTCCAGGATTTCGGCCTCGGTGTTGGTCTCCGAAAGCGCGGACTCGATCACGGTCAGTGTTTCCAGTTGCTCGGCACGCTGGCGCGTTTGCTCGACGGTCAAGAGGTTATCCAGCACCACACTCACATGCCCGGCCAGGGTACGCACAGCATTGTGCAGGGTAGATTCGATGACAGACGGCTGGGGGGCAGGGCTGCCGAGGGTGAGGACACCGAGCAGTTCGCCGCGCGCCGTCAAGCCGGTGGCCAGCGCCCAACGCTGTCCCATCTCTGTCATGTGCGCGCGCATGGCAGGGGGTATGGTCGCCAGCGGATCGCCAGGATCGCCGTAGACGATGATCTGCTGCGGGTCCTCCAGCAACGGCGCAACGTCATCGAGCGAAGTCGCGGACGTCATCTGGGTCCGGCGTTCACCCGCCACCTCGACCGTGGTATAGACATCCACGCGCAATGGCTCCCGGCCGACGATCACGTGCAGCGTCGCCTCGTTCAAAGGCATGAACGTGATCAGGTCAAAAAGCCCCGCAAGGATGTCCCCGATTTGCTTATCTGTCTCTAGCATCGTCATCTCACGTAACCTCTCTCAAAGGTCAGCAGATTTGCTTTTACCGCTCAGGTCGGTCTCGCCCGATGGCGCAGTCAAAGGCCGGCCATAGCCTTTTTGGCTCAACCTGCTAACGAAGAAGGATGGCTTCAGTGTACATTGGTCTCCAAATTCTTAACGCGCGTCCTCATCAGTTCGAGATGTGGCCGTCTCAGAGGGCGGGCGGAATTGGACGCGATTGCGCGACGTACCGAAGGCGCGCCCAAGTTCACGCACGGCGGCCTGCAACACGCCCTGCACATCCGGCGCGGCCTGGATATGTTCTGTAATTTCGCGGATCATGCGCTCGCGATTGACGCGCGCCTCGATGGTGAGCAGTTGCAGGCGGTTCTGCGCCGCAATGGCCGCCTGCTGCGTCAGGCTTTCCAGGCGGCGGCGTTCCTGTTCGGAGAAAGCCACCGACTGCGGATACAGCGCGTGCAGGAAGCCGATCTTCTGTCCGCTGGCGACGAGGGGGACGAAGATCATGCTGCGTGCGCCCAGGGCACGCGCCAACAAAGCGCGGTTCCGTCGCGTAAGCCCCTGATGGTGCTCAATATCGTCAATCAGCGTGAGGCCGGGGTTTGCCAATAACTCGCGTGCGAGTGGGAAATCGCCTATCCAGTAACGATCTCGCAGCGCGCTCCTGTCTGTCGTCGTCCAATGTGCCACCACCTCGGCATATTGCGGCTCGTGCTCGTCCGTCCACGGACGGTCAAAGAGTTGCAGGGTGATATGGTGCGCCCCTTGCCCCAGGACGGTATGCGCGCGCAGCACTTCCAGGATGCCGTCATAGGATTGCGCCAGGTTCAGTTCGGCGCTGCCGCGATACAGAGCCTCTGTCTCGGTGCGCGATGCCTGCACTTCCTGGAAAACGCGCTCACGCGCGATGGTGTTGGAGAGCGTGGCGGCGGCGGTTTGCAGAGGCACGATCTCCTCCTCCTGCCAGACGGCCCCGGCGTCGGCGCGCCCCAGCAGGATGATGTTGGGATAGAGAGCCTCGCCGCGCACGGTAAGCAGCAACAATGTGTTAAAGCCAAGCGTTCGCAGCGACTCGCGCTCCGCTTCGGAGAGCGACTCCGGCTGGAGCACCAGGTAGGGACGGTTAATGAGCTGATCGGCCCAGGGCTGCGCGTGCTCCAACGCGATGGAATACGACCGCACCCGCGCAAGCAGGGCGGGGGGCAGCGTCGTCGCCGTCCACAGGGCCTGTACCTGCCAGTGCGAGTCGGCCGCCGTGTCCAAATCTCTAGCGAACCCTTCAGTGGCGTCTTCGTGGGCAGAGTAGGCCAGATAGAACACACCGGCGGCGCCGGAAGCCTCACCCAGCAATCGTAGCACATCCGGTATGGCCTCGGTGCCGCGCTCGGTGAGCAGCGCAGCGGATTGCGAAACGTTGGCCTGATAGCGCGCCTGCCGCCGTACCACACTCAACGCGGCTTCGGTGCGCCCAAATTGCAAGGCATTTTGGATGGCCGAAGACACCTGTGTCGCCATAAATTCGAGCATGTTCAATTCGCGCGTGCTGAACTGATTGACCTCGCTACCGGCGACAAGTAATGCGCCCAGGACATCGTCGCCGACGCGCAGCGGCACACCCATCCGCGAAAGCAATCCCACCTCGGCCATGCGCTGACTGCTAGGGCTGGGGTGTTCACGGGTGTCCCGCACCAGCACGCTTTGGCGCGAGGTGACGATCGTTTCGGTCAGACCGCCGGGGGATGGCGACATCTCTTCCGGCGACTCCCATGAGTGGCCGGCGTTATCCACACTGAGGCCGTGCAGGTAACGTCCGGTTTCCGGTTCTTGCAGATAGATCACGGCGCGCGGCACATTGAAGACCCGGCGGGTCCAGTCGGCAGCGCGCTCCAACAGTTTGGATAGATCGCGGATGGGGAGCAGGTCAATGCCGGCCTGCGAGAGCAGTGAGAATTCCTCGGCACGGCGTTGCGCGTCTTTGTTTAGCCGGGCGTTATCCAGCGCGGCTGCCGCCTGTTGCGCGTAGAGGTTCGCCAGACGCACTTCGCGTTCGCCAAAATCGGCCACCTCCACCGAACGCAGGATGAGCACACCCTGCGGGCCAAAACGCCCCACCAGCGGCACGGCCATAATCGAATGGAAGCGGTCATTCTTAAATGCCGTGACACTTTGATCCCAGGTGTTGTAATCTTCAACATACAAGGTCTGTTGCTCGGCCAACGCTCTGCCGGCCAGGCCTTCCCCACGGCGGAGCAACAGGCCAATCCGATCTTCCATGTCGCCGCGATAATCGAGCGTCAAAACCAACACGTCCGCCTCGGCATCGTAGGTGAAGAAAGCCCCACTGTCCGCCTTAAGCAGCACCGTCCCTTGTTCGACAATGGCCGCGAGCACGTCCGCCGGTTCGAGAAGTTCGCTCAAAACCAGCGAGATGTTGTAGAGCGAACGCAGCTCCTCAGAACGTTGTTGCGTCTCCGCCGTCAAGGTCAGGTTATCCAGCACTACCTCGATCTGATTTGCCAGGCGTTGGACAAGGTCGCGGGTTTCGGGGTCAAGGGGCAAGATGTCCCCCTGTGGTTGAAACAGGGTGATAAAACCATGTTGTGTACCGCTGCTCCCCAGAGGAACGTAAAACACGCGACTCAGATCATACGTCGTCAGGCGTTCGCGGCTCTCCGGCGGCAATTCGCCATCGCCCAGCAACGGCCGGGACGGTCCCAGTTCGGCATGGCGCAGACCGCGGAAGAAGGTAAAGTACTCATCGTTCAAGCTCAGAGGTTCGGCCGGGAGAGGCAGCCGCTCACCGGTGGGATCGAGGACCGCGTGCGGTTGAATGCGTGGGAAGTCGGGCGTCGGGAAGGTGTAAATCCCCGCCGCCATGCCCAATGCCTGCGCCAGAATCCGGGCAATCTCGGTGAGCACTTCCTCGAAGCTCAAATCGGGGTTGGAGGCAACCTGCAAGACGTTGCTGATGAGCGTCTGCTGGCGCTGGCTCTGCTGTGATTCCTCAAAGAGGCGCGCGTTTTCCAACGCAAGGGCCACCTGTTCACCTACACTCTCGACCAGCGCCAATTCTTCTTCAGTCCAAGCGCGCTGTGGATCGGCCAGTCCCAGGTAGCCCAATACGCGGTTGCCGGTTCGCATGGATGCCATCATCACCGGCACGCCACCATCCATCAGTTTGGCGCGCGTGACCCGTCCCTCCTGCAAATCGGGCGGCACGGGCAACATGGGCACCGGGCTGACCTCTACCCGGTCATATTCATAGGCCAGCGGGCGTCCCTGAGCGGCGATACGCGCCCAACCTTGACGGCTGTATTCAATCTGCAAGGCGCGAACTTCGGCCAGCGCGCTTTCCATCTGTTCCAGGGCACGCGCGTTGTTGAGAGCCACCGCTAACTGATCGGCCAACAACTGCAAAGTGTTGATGTCCTCATCGGTAAACGCATGGGGAACGGTACTCTGCACATCCAGAACACCGATGACTTCGTTCTCGGTGATGAGCGGCAAGGCCATCTCTGAGCGGGTTTCCGGCAGATCGGGATTGTTGAACCAGACGGCATCCTCACCCACGTTGAAGACGATGCGTGGTTTGCCGGAGCCGGCCACAAAGCCAACAATGCCCGTCTGCCCAACCCGCAGCCGGTGTCCACGCGCCAGCATGCGCCGCCCGCCTTCCGAAGAGGCAGCGCGGAGAATGGCCCACATCTTGGCGTCGTCAAGGATGAAGATCCCCACGTGATAGAAACCAAACCTGTCGGAAACCGCCGTGGCAGTGGTCTCAAGGAGCAGGTCAACGTTGCGCACCTGCGCTGCCTCTTTACTGACCAGGCTGATGGTTTCCAGTTGCGCCGACTTACGCTCCAGAGCTTCCGTGCGTTCCGTAATGCGCCGCTCCAGCCCTGTCACCAGCTCGCGCAACCGGGCGGCCATGCCGTTGAACGAGCGCGCCACGTAACCGATCTCATCATCCCGTTCAACGGGAATCGTGTAAGTCAAATCGCCGCCACCGACAATCCGTGCCCCTTCTGCCAGCTGGGTGAGTGGCCGCAGCATGAAGTTTTGCGTCGAAAAGTACAGCAAAGCGATCAACCCTAAGGCGCTGAGCGTGCCGACGATCAACAAAGCCGACATCGAGGGGTCAACAACTTCCGCGCTTTCCGCCACCACGATATACAGGTAACGACTTGCATCGCCGGGCATCGCCACCGGACGGGAAATGAGATACAGCGTCCCAAAGACGGGCAACACGCGGCGCTGCACCGGCTCGGCGGCATCCAGGTTAGCCAGTTCAGGGATGACATTCCCCTTGAAACCCGACATAGAGTGTTCCAGCACTTTGCCGGTGTGATCCACCAGAGCTACAAATTCAAACTCTGGACTACCCTCGACAATCTTGCGCAACAGATCCGCTAATCCTGGGGCATCCTCGAACGTCTCCACATACGGCGCTACCGTATCCAGGGTTTGCTGAAGCTGGATTGTGATGAGGTCACCCTTTCCCAAATAAGCCTGCCGATAAGCATTGCGGTACTGCTGGCTCAAGTAGATGAAGACCGGGATCAACAGCAGTAAGGGAATACCGGCGATCAGCAAAATCATACGCCAACGCAGGCTCAAGCCCTTCTGTGACATCAATAACCTCCTTCCACAGCAGGTAAAGTCCGATAAATGCGCGCTACCAGTGGGAATGTGATCGGGATGCGCAGGTTCCAACGTCGCACCGCTGCCAGGTTGATCGCCAGCAGATTACGGCTCGGACCGCTGATAGGAATCTCGGCCGGAGGGACACCACGCGCCAGCGCCAACACCCGTTCGCCAACGGCAACGCCATCCTCATAACCATACGCCACCAGGCCTCCCACAGCCCCGTCGAGGATGGCGAGATTCGAGAGGGCAAAAACCGGAACCGGAGAGTTTTGCAGCATCCAGCGCATCACCTCACGTTCATCCACAAGCGCGCCGGTCGCATCCACGATCCCCTGATAACTCGCCAGAACAATGAAATCCACCTGCTGCCCTGCCTCTAAAACGAGTGCTTGCCAATCATCCCAAGTCTCTACCATTTCCAACGTTGCCATCGTGGCCGCGTATTCGCTTTTGCCCAGCTCCGTATACACAGCCAGGGCGCGCGCCCGTCCCGACAGGGATGCATCACCGAGCACCATATACTGGTGGGCGCCCTTGATAAACGCATACGCCAGGGCGACCGTCTGGACCGGGTGTAGATTTTCCGGGACACCGGTGACATTCGGCAAATACAGGTTATACATAGCCGGGTTCCCCACAAAGCCACAAAAGACAAAAGGCATAGTGCGATCCGGGTAAGACGTGATCACAGCACGTGTAGCTTCATCGCCTGCAACGACGACCATGTCGGGCCGGAAATCCTGAATCATTTCAACAACGCGAGCGGCAGCGGCTGTGAGGTCCTCATACGATACTGCACGACGCACGTCCATAGAGAAAACCTGCATTTCTAGCGTCCCATCAATAACTGAATAGTCATTGCGCGCCAGAGTTTCCAGAAAACCGGTGCGTACCTGCTGGGACCAGATATCTGCTTCCGTATAGCTGTCTACCCAGAAAAGCCGCAGTTTGCCCGGCGCTGGTGTCGCCGGCGGCGGTGTCGGTGCGACCGCTTGTGGCGCCGACTGACAAGCCACCAACAAGGCCAACAGGATCAACCATGCCGGTAAACGTCTAAGTTTCATCGTGACTTAACCTGCCTGTGCATCTTGAGGTTTCACTGATGTCTCTGCCCTATCGGTGCGTCCTTCGCCGGGTGGCAGCAACTGAATCCGGCTGCGCTCGACTTGCAGCGCCAGGCCCAACTCACGCGCAGCATTGCGCAGGATGGCATCCGTACTGGTCATCGCGCGGATACGGCCCACGATGTCGCTGCGAGCGCGCTCCTGATTGGCGCGCAACCGCGTCTCTTCGAGCAGGCGCGCGTTATCCAACGCCAGAGCCAACTGTTCTACCACAAATTGGGCCAATTGGATTTGATCATCGGCCCAGGGCACACTTTTCTCAAAAGAGAGCACGCCCACATTACGGTTCTGGATGCGAATCGGCGCCAATAACAAATGCCGTCCGCTTTCGGTCACCCGGGTGGTCACAGCGGTTAGCTGGCTGTCCGCCAGCTCGGTGGTGAAAGTGACATCCACCGGATACACAAACCCTGAATCGAAGCCGTACCCCACCCGCATCTGCCGACGGGCCAACGCCTGGCGCCATGCACGCAGGGCATCTTGTTCCTGGTAACGCTCCAGGCGCGCCAGTGTCGCAGTTGTCTCCATCAGTGAACGGGTGTTGACCACGGCGACGGCAATGCCATCGGCCAGAATACGCAATACTTCCACGTCCTCTTCTGTGAAGGCCGCCGGTGTGTTGGTCTGAATGTCCAACACGCCGATAACGGTTTGCCCCCGGCTAAACAACGGCAGGCTGATCTCCGATTGGGTATTGGGAAGGTCAGGGTTGTTAAACCACACGGCATCCTCACCCACACTGAAGGCCAACCGTGGCACGCCGGTCTGTGCGACGTAGCCCACAATCCCCTGCTGCCCTACACGCAGACGATGGCCGCGCGCCAGCATGCGCTGCCCACCTTCCGATGAAGCCGCGCGCAACACAGCCCACTCGTTGTGCGGATCAATGAGGAAGATGCCGACATGGTCATAGCCGAGGCGTTGGGCAATCAACTGCACGGCGGTATCCAGCAAAGGCTCGATTTCGGTGATCGAGGCGATGGCGCGGTTAAGTTCGGCAATAATTCTGAGCTGTCCGGCCCGTTTCTCCAATTCCGCCGTGCGCTCGACAACCCGTTTCTCGAGGGTGCGTTGGGTCTGGCGCAGTTCCCGACTCACCGTTCGCGTCTGCACCAGCACATCCTGTAAACTGCGCAGACTCACATAGTTCAGCAAGCCGGCCACACCGAACAAAGTCAGCAAAACGAAGCCGCCGAACAGGTAATAAAAGAGATCCACCGATACAAGTACCGGCGGCGTGTAAGTGCCCGTGCTCATTCCCCACGCCATCAGTGCGTAATAGATTATCACACCGACGGACATTCGTATCCCCATCGTCGGATGCAGGAACATGCCGGCCATAGCTATTGGCCAGAAGAAGAGCAGCCAGCCGGGGGAATGTACACCGTCGAAAGAAAACACGGCCAACGCCACCCCGATAAAATTGGCCCATATAAAGAAACTTGCCGTTGAACGGATGTAGCCCTTCTTTACACGCCAGAAACTAAAAGCGACCAGGAGCATAAAAGAAATGGGGAAAGCCGTCTCGATCCAGCCGATATACGTGGGAGAGAACATGCCCCGTGCTGTCGCCACCCCAAAGAGCACGGTCAGGCCCAGCAACAGGCCGAAGGTTACGACCATCATCCCGCAAAACAGGCGCCCCAGGCGCGCATCTTCTTCGTCGGGGGCCTCAACGGCCACAAAGCGGTTCCATGCCGCGTATAACGCCGCCTTTTGTTTTGCCCATAATCCGATCATACCTTTACCTCTTCTTGTTCACTCAAGGTCAGATAAGCGGCTCCACGCTCTGCGGCGAAGGCACGCCCCAGCTCGCTCAAAGCGCGTTGCAGCACCGCCTCGACCTCCACGGCCTCGCGGATGCGCCCGGTAATTTCGCCGGCCATCTGCTCACGCGCCGCGCGCCGCGTTGTCTCATCCAGAAGGCGCAAATTCTCCAAAGTTTGCGCCAGTTGGTCGGCCACCGTCGTCACCAACGCCAGCTCATCCTCGCTCCATTCCTCCTGAGCAGCGCGACGCACCCCCAACGCGCCGATCAATTGCGCGCGCGCCCCCGAAGCGATAGGAATCGCCAGGGCATCTGGCTCCACAACAACCTCTTTGGAACGCACGGCCCGTGTCATCGGTGGCAACCAGGCTTCTTCGGCGACCTCGACATCCGGCGTCTCTTCCGCTTCGGCGTGATAGCGGAAGCCACGCGGAATGCGTCCGGCCTCCATCAGGCTCGTCCAGGACTGCCGCAGGTACATACGCTGCGCGCTCTGGGCTTCGTTCAATGCCGTCACCAGGCTGGCAACCGTCGCTTTCAGATATTGCCCCAGGTTTACCAGTTCCTGAGGCAGATCGAGTCGCCTAGACAGGCCGTCTATATCCAACGCGGCGCCGTAATCGCCGGCGGCAATGCGTTCCAGAAAGGCCACGTATTCCCGCACGGCTTCCTGAAGCTGACGCGCACCCTCAATCGTCTCCGCTTGTGCGGTACGCTCGGCCTCGGCCGCGGCCTGTACCTGTACGTTCAGTTCTGTCAGCGATGCTTCGCGCCGCCGTGAGGCAGAGAGCGCCAGTCCAAGATACGCGATAAACTGGCGGTTGATCGCCACCATCAAGACTGCCCCCATGACGAAAATTGCGATCCAGACCCACCGGGATCCCAGTTCCGGGATCTGATAGGGGTTGAGCACACCCAGGGCTTCCAGGATGTTCAACACTCCATATACTCCGATATGGGACAGGACAGTAGGCTGTGCATAACGGCGACCACCGACGGCCCCGGCAATCAACATGACCAACGGCGAAAGCAAAACCAGTGGTCCTCGCGTCCCGTTGACAAAAATCATCGCCGCAAACATGACCACAGACAGGCTTACAATGCCGAGCGGCAAAGCCTGTTCAAAGCGACCACGCGCGAGCTGTCTGAGCACAAAAAACATCAGCAGCAGCGTCAGCGTGTCAAGAACGATCAGCCAGGCAGGGAAGTCTGGTACCAGGAACAACGCCACAAAACAAGCCGGCAGAGAAACAGCAGCAGAGACAAGCACAATCCGGGCTACGGCGCGCAAGAGACCGAGGCGCCGCAGCCGGTCTTCGGCCAACGGATCGTCGGGCGGTAAATTGGTGGGAGGTGTCGAGGTTATATTACTCATACGTCTCTCCTTCCTCAGACGGCGCCAGGAATTCTTCTGCGCCCAGGCGTGCAACCAGTTCAGAAGCGTTCAACACGCTCGCAATCTCACGCACGGCGCGCTTAACCGCTTCTTCGATCGAAGAGGCTGCGCGGATGTTGTCAATGATGCGGCGCGTGCGCTCCTCACGCGCGGCGCGGCGTTGGGTGGCTTCGAGCAGACGCGCGCTTTCCAAAGCCTGCCCCAATTGCTGCGCGACGGCCTGAAGCAACGCCAGTTGATCCGCCGAGCCGCGCCACGTTCCCTCCGGGTCCTCGACGCCCAGGACGCCGATGATCTGGCCACGCATCTCGATGGGTATGGCCAGGCCAACGCGCTTTTCCGAGGTGTCCGCGGTTTGTACATCGCGGGTCGTCACCGGTCTGGACTCGCGCAAAGATTTGAGCATCTCCGGGCGCCAGAAATCGGGCTGGAGGACCACCCGCCCTGCGTCGTATACAAAGGTATTCTGACGCAGGCGGCGGTTTTCTTGCAGATAGGTTTGCCATTCGCGGCGCTCGTAACTGCGGCGGGTTTCCGCTTCGGCAGCCAGCGCCGCGCGGGTGCTTTGCAACAAGCGGATACGCTCGACGACCTGCGCCAACTGGTTGGCGACTTGTTCAAGAAGGGCGACACGTTCCTGGGTGAAGGCGTTTCGTTGGCGACTGGTCAGGTTGAGGGTGCCTTCTAATTGCGCACCGAAACGCAAGGGCACAATAATCCGCGAGACCATCCCCTGTGCCGCCAGGTCTGCATCCTCCGGGAACGTCTTCCTGCGCCGCAAGTCAGAGTCTATCCACGGTTGGCCGTTGGTGATGACCCAACCGGAGGCCGAGCCTTCCAGTGGCAGCTTTGTCCCGGTCACATCAGAAGGGGCGCTATCGGCCTCCAGGGGCACCGGGAAGAACGTCGCCGTGGTTTCGCCGGGGGTGTACATGGTGAGCGTCAGCCCGTCTACCGGGGCCAGGCGGCGCAACAGCGCGCCAACCCGCGCGAGGGCCGCCAAAAGGCCCTCTATATCCTCCGTTGCACCGATTGCGCCGGCAATTTCAAACAACGCCTGCTCGTGCGCGGCGCGCGCTTCAGTTTGCTCGAACAACTGACGGGTCTCAATGTAACCGGTAAGCCGGCGGGTCACATCGCCCAGCAGGGCACTTTCGCCGTCAAGGAAAGCACGCTCCTCGGTGTACGCCACCACCACGCGCCCCACCTGGGCATTGCCGATACGCAGCCCGCTGACCATCTGCCGCGTCATGTCAATCGCTTCGATGTTACCGTAGAACCGCCCGCCGTATTCGATCGTGGCGATACACACCTCCGGATACTGCATGGCCTGGGGCAACCGTTCCGCCGTCCACTGCAACAACTCCGGCACTTCTGGCGACTCGGCGATCTTACGACCGATGTCGTTCAAGCAGTCCAGCTCGCGGATTTGCTTGCTAAGGAGGGCGCGCGCACGCTGCGTCTCGTCGAAGAGTCGCTGGTTCTCCAAAGCCCAGCCAGCCTGTTCAATAATCTCTTCTACGGCGGCGACCTCATCGGCATCCCACGCGCGGGCGGCCGGACGGACAAAGCCAAGCACGCCGAGTGTCTCGCCGATCCAGGAAATGGGCAGAGCAAGGAACTGACCTGTGGTCATATCTTGTGCGGCAACCGCAGTGCCGCGCGCCGCCGCATCGTTCAACACCGTCAGCCACTCAGGCGGTATCTCCTCCGCCAGCGGTTGTGGCTCTTCCATACCCTCAGCATAGTAGTAACCACCCTTGACGATTTCAGACTCGCTCCACTCACGCTGGATGTAGCGACGTTGGATGGCACGCATCTCTTCCAGGGCGGCAGTCAATTGTTTTTGGGTGGATTCCAACTCGGCGCGCGCGCGTGTCTGCTCGTCCAGCATGGCGCGAATATCGTCAACCATCATTTCGATGCCGACCGCCAGTTCTGAAAGCTCTTCGACGCCTTCAGGGATTTCGACCGTCACGTCAAGGTCGCCCAGCGCCACGGATTGCACAACGTCCAGCAGGGCGCGGCTTTGCGTCTCGATCAACTGGACCCGCTCGCGCAGTGCCTGTCTCTCCCGCAAATCATCACGCAGCGTCTCAATGGCGGCGGCCAGGTCGGTCAGCACGGGCACGCCTTCGGGGACTTCGAGCGGCACATCCAGGTTTCCCGACGCTACAGCGCGAATTCCATCGAGCAGCCGACGGCCCTGTGTTTCAACCAGTTGCTTATAGTCTTCCAAGGTGATCTTTGTCATTCAAAATCCTTTTTGCGATCACGACACCAGGTATGTTTCAGTTTTCAAGATAGAACAGGTTTGACCGGCTGATGCCGGTGTGTACATCATTCTTTCAACCAATTGAGTGCCTGCTCCTGGGTGTCAAAGAAGCGAATGTTATCGCGCCCGCTGAATTTAAGGACAAACTCGCCCAAGATGCGGCCATAGGGACGCGCCCCCCATATAGCGACCTTGCCAATCCGCCGATCACGATTGAGGTCGGCATAGAGTTTACGCACGTCTGAAGCCGCCTTGCCGCCACGGCTATCATCCCACAGGATCAATAGTGGGGTCTCTACCGTAGTCTGCTCCAGATAGAATGTGAAATCTTCCATCAACGCCCGCACACCCAGACTATCGGTATCGCCGATGAACGTCAACTGCAAAATACCGTCACTTCTCATCCCGAACTGATGCGCCATAGCACCCTCCTCGAGGGGTCCGTCTGAACGTTGACACGTTAGCGCGTTGGGAGGTTTTTTTAAGATTTCAACCAGGCCAAAGCTTGCTCTTCAGAATCGAAAAAGCGGATATTATCACGCCCGGTCGCTTTGAGCACAAATCCTACCAGCACGCGCGTGTAACGGTCAACACCGATGGTCGCCGATTTGCCCAGGCGCGGATCAGTGTTGAGGGTAGCGAACATCTTGCGCACCCGCGGCGCCAGTTTTGCCCCGGTATGGTTGGATATTGTCAACGTGCGCAACGGGGCCGTGGGAGTGGCTGCTTCCAGGTAGCGCATGAAGTCGTTGATAAACGGGTCTATTTCATCATCTTCCAAGGCACCATCGAAGTTGATGCGTAAAATACCATCATCGGGCATTGTCAGTTTATAGGGCATCGTACACTTCCTTTCTACACTTAATGTTCTTGTTCACCTAGCCAGAGCACACCCTTAGAGGCACCGAGCATCTGGTATAGCTCTCGAAGCGTCGCACGCAGGATCACGTCGCGGTTGGTGCCACGTCGTATCCGGTCAGAGATCGTGCGCACCAGCCGCTCACGCTCGGCGCGCAGGCGCGCCTGTTCCAACAGACGTATGTTCTCAATGGCCAGCGTCGTCTGGTTGACCAACGTCTGCATCATACGGATGTCGTGATCGGAGAAAGCCTGTTTGGAGATCAGGTTGACCGACAGCGTGCCCAAGACGCCCTCACGCCCGATCATAGGAATCGTAGCGTGAGCGACAATCCCGGCCTCGGCAAATGCACGCCGTGCATGGTCTTGAAGCTGCGGATCGTCGCCGGCGACAATCAGGGGACGACGTATTTCAATCGCCTGCCGGGTCAAGGGATAATCCGCCAGGGACAGGACTTCACCGAGCCGTGCGCGTTGGTGCTCATCCGGAGGATACACGCTCACACGAATCATCTGCTCGCCCTTGATCATGAACATGCTGACCCGGTCGGCCTTCACTGCCGCGACGACCGCAGGGAGGAGAATGTTGACAGCTTCCTCGAAAGTGGACGCCGCCGTCAAGGCCGTCATCGTCTCCTGAACGAGGGTCATATCGTCCACGGCGCTGCGCAATTGCTCAGCCTGCCGTTCCATATCCCGCAACATCTGCTCGCGCTCCATCTCGGCCAGCTTGCGTGCCGTGATGTCGGTGGAGATGCCGAAGGTGCCGATGATGTTGCCCTTCTGGTCGCGCAATGGCATCTTGCTTGTCGAAACCCAGGTGATGTGTCCATCCGGCCACGTTTCTTTCTCTTCCACATTGAGCATCGGCTCGCCGGTGGCGATGATCCGCTGCTCATCGGCGTAAGCCTGCTCCGCATGCTCGGCGCTGAAGAAGTCGAAGTCTGTCTTTCCAATGGCCTGGGAAGGGTCGTCCAGGTTGTGCCAGCGCGCGTCGGCGGTGCTGATGCGCAGGAAGCGGCTTTGCAGGTCTTTGAAGTAGATGTGATCCGGCACACTGTCCATCATCGTCTGGAGCAGATGGCGCTCCATCGCCAGGGCTTCTTCCATTGCCTTGCGCGCGCTGATGTCGGTGATCTGACGCGCCAGGTAACGCGGGTTGCCCCGCTCGTCGCGCACCAGCGTCAGGATTTCCAGGGTGGGGATGGTGGTGCCGTCAGCCAGGAGCATCTCCAGTTCGCCCTGCCATTGGCCTTGCGCCAAGAGTGCGGGGATGATTTCCTCACGCACGCGCGCCCGCAGCGTCTCGGGATAGTGATCGAAGAACGATTGCCCCGTCGGTGTCGTAGGCCCCGCTTCTGCACCGACGAGGGCGCGATACGCCGCATTGGTGTATGTCAGCGTCCCATCCAGCGTCGCCATGCAGATGCCCTGTCCTGAGGATTCAATGACCTGCCGGAAGGTGTTGGCTTCTTCAAGCAGTTGGGTGCTTTGTATGGCGATGGCAATCTGCCCGCACAGACCCTCCAGCAGGAGTTGATCCTCGGTCGTCAAGGCGCCGGTGATGTTGCTCTGCACGTCGAGGATGCCCAGGATTTGGTCACGCAGCTTGATGGGGACGGCCAGCTCGCCGCGCGTCCCCGGCAGGAAGGTGTTGGGCACCCAGTCAGGGTCACGGGTGACATCAGGCGCCAGCATCGGCCGCCCGGTCGCGGCAGCAGTACCGACCACGCCGCGTCCCATCGGCACGTAGTGGCCGGCGTCCAGCATGCGCTGTCCCACGAGGCCATAGCCGCTCACCAGACGCATCACCCGCGCGGCGGCGTCATAACGGAAAATTTGCACATGGTAGTAGCCAAAGCGTTCCTTGACAAGAGTGACGACCCGGCGGAAGAGTTCATCCAACGCCGGCGCCGCTGCGATTTCCTGGGCGACTTCGGTTGAGGTCTGCACCTGGCGTCCCCGGCGTTCCAGCGATGCCTGAATGGCTTCTTCCATCTGGATGCGCTCGGTAATGTCGCTGGAGATGCCGAGCACATGCCGCGCCACACCATCGGCGTCCACAATCGGCAACTTGGTCGTCTGCACCCAGCGCCCGTTGCGCAGGATGGCCCGGTCGGGGATAAACTGGTCACGCAGGGACTCCATCACTTCCAGGTCACTGCGTCGGATGGATTCCACCTCTTTAGGATTAGGGTTGAAGTCGGCGTCCGTCTTCCCGAGCATCTCTTCCACGGTGGTGCCATAGGCTTCGGCCAGCGCTTTGTTGGCGAAGACAAAGCGCCCTTCGCGGTCGCGCACGAAGACGAAATTGGGGTTGAGGTCCAGCAGACGTTGTAGAAAAGCGTAACGCGCACGCAATGTTTGCAGTTCCGTGAGCAGGGACTGGGGATCGGGGATCGGAGATTGGGAAGCAGCGGGCGGCCGCGGAACACTCGTGGCTTCAGGCACGCCGTCAACCCGGGTTGATTCTTTATGACTCATGGTCTTCTGCTCCTTGCGTCTCGGCAGATTCAACAGACTCAACGGAAGCAGTGAAATCCGACGGCTGTGCTTCCGTGGTGTCTGTTCCGGCAACGGGGATGTCGGTACCTTCCAGCATCAAGCGCACGTAGGCGCGCGGCACACCCAGCGCCTCGCCCAGGCTGGTCACAGCAGAACGCAGAATCACTTCGATATCCACGGAACGGCGCAAGTCCTCGGTGATCTCACGGGTGACACGCTCGCGCGCCTCACGGCGTTGGGTTTCCTGATATAGCCGCGCGCTTTCAAGTGCTGCGCCGAGCTGCTCGGTCAGCGTTTCAATCAAGGTGATTTCATCTTCATTCCAGTCGGGTTTTTGCAGGCGCAGCGCACCGATGGACACACCTTCGCGTACCTGGATCGGCGCGATCAGTGTGGAATCGGGCATGGTCAACAAGCGTCCGGCCTCGCGGGCCTGGTGCATCAGCGGTGAAGGTTCACCCTCGGCCGGGCGCACCACCCCCGGTCTATCCGCAATAAACCGCAGCGCGCCGACAGCACGCGACAACTGCTGCCAGGCTTCACGGCTGAAGCGCCCGTAAGCCCGGCGTTCGGCTTCCAGCGCTGCCTCGCGTTGTGCAAGCAGTTGGACATTTTCGACAGCAATCGCTACCTGATCCGCCAGCAACTGCATAACCGAAATGGTCTCCGACGAGAAGGCTGCGCTATCCACGCTATGCAAATCCAACGCACCCAACAACCGGTCACCGGCCATCAACGGCAACGCCAGTTCCGCGCGCGTGCGCAGGAGCAGCGAGCTGGCAAACGTCACCACATCCGCGTCGGTCGCCACCACGGTACGCAGCTCGCGCGATGCTGTTACCGTACCGATGATGTCCGGCGAGCCGACCGGTAGCGAGTAACCCTGTGCGAGTATCTGTTGTCCCTCCGGGCTGTTCGCGCCGCGGAGCACAGCATCGAGGCCGTCCTCGTCCAATAAGAAAACGCCCACGTGGTAAAAATCCAGGCGTTCGGCAATCATTTTGGGGATTTCGGTCAGAAGTTCATCCAGATCGTGGATCGCCGCAGCGGCGCGTCCTATCTCTGCAACCGCCTGCAACTGGATCGAGCGGCGTTCCAGGGTCTCGGTACGTTCCGCCACCCGCTGTTCCAACGAAAGACGAATGGCTTCCAACTCACGGTTTGCCACGGCCTGCGCCTCGGCCGCCCGCTGCGCGCGATGGATGGCGTTTCGCATGCTCTGCATCGCATAGTCCAGGAAAACTCCCAACAGAACCAAAACGGTTATAACAATCACCAGACTGAACGCCGGGACCCGTGTCCCGCCGGGAATCCTGCCACTATAGTCGAGATAATAGGCCACTAAAACGCCCACAAGTCCCAAGAGCGTATAGGCTACGGCGCCCCCTCTTCCCAACAACAGGCCGGCCATGACGATGATGAGAGCATAGATATAAATGCTATGCCCCAGGCTCAACCCTTCGGCAGTCCAGACCCATTGCGTGATGGCAACCCACATAAAGGTCAACAGCACAATGGAAAACGCCGTCATATAGCCGTAGCCTCTACGGGCAAATGCAAAAACGCTCACCGCCATCGCAGCAACGATCACAAAGGCGAAGTGAGGAATGGCACCTTGCAAGGTCTTTGGCCAGCCGTATATGAACAACAGTACCACATCGGTCACCAGGCTCATTCCCACCAGGGCCATAAGAATGGTAATGAGCAGCCGCGCGACCCGCGTTTTTTCTTCGTCGGCAAACACCGGCAATGTAAAGTAGCGTTTAATCCGCGTCCACATCTTTATCCTCTATTCTCTATCCTTCGGCATCCGTCCCGGTTTCGATCCACACTTCGGCCTCGGTGAGATTCAACGATTCCTGAAGTTCACGGATCGCCGTCCGCAGCACCGTGGTCACATCCAGCGAGCGCCGCATTTCCGCCGTGACTTCGCGGCTCAACCGTTCGCGTGCAGCGCGGCGCTGGGTCTCGTCGAGAAGACGCTGGTTTTCTGCCGCCAGCAGCAATTGCTCGGAAAGCGATTCGATCAGCGTCACCTCATCGGTGCTCCACGTCTTGCGACCTTCCTCACTTTCAAACCCCAAGACGCCGATCACCTGATCACCCTGCACGATGGGGAGCAGCAACGTCTTTTCGTCCATCGTGGCGGCACGTTTCTGGAGCACCTGCTGCACGCCGGGCGGAAGCTCGTCACCCAGCGTCAAGAGAGTGCCGCCACGCAACTCGTAACCGCGCGCAGTACGACGCTTGAGGTAATCGCGCCACGCCTGCCCTTGATAGCGGCGCTGCACTTCCTGGGCGCGCTGCAACGCTGCCTGCGTTTCGGCAAAGAGACGGGCGTTCTCCACTGCCACAGCAACCTGATCGGCCATATTCTGCAGGATGACGATGGAGGCTTCGTCAAAAGCCGCTTCCGCCGTACTTTGCACGGTCATCGCGCCGATGGTGCGCCCACCATAGCGCAAGGGCAGCGCCAGCTCAGAACGGGTATCGGGCAGGAAGGGGTTCTCGAAGCGCACGACGGCATCGCCGGCCTTTTGGCGGATCAGGGGTTTGCCGGTGGCGACACACTGTCCGATCATAGACCCCATCCCCACGGCCAATTGCCAGCCCTGGGCCAGCATTTGTCGCCCGGCTTCTCCTGTGCCGGCCCGCAAAACGGCATAGCGTCGCTCCGCGTCCACCAGGAACAAGCCAACATAGTAAAATCCGAAGCGATCTTTGACCAGGTTCACCACCTCGGGCAACAAGCGGTTGGGATCAAGCACCGACGTCGTCGCCCGCGCCACCTCCGCAACAGTTTCCAGGCCCCGCGTGCGCGCTTCGATGCGCTGTTCCAGGCTCGCGATCAACTCGCGCAACTGCCCGGTCATGCTATTGAACGCCTGCGCCAGCACGCCGATCTCGTCATTGCGCTGCACCCGTGTCGTCAGTTCGTATTCGCCGGCGGCGATCCGCGTCGCCGTCTGCGCCAGTTCAACAATCGGCGCGGAGACGTTACCCGCAAAGAAATATGAAACAGTTCCGGCTAACAGCAACGCCACCAGCGCCAGTGCGGTGTTGATCATTATGGTCGCCCGCATGCCGCGGAGAACCTCCGCGCGGTTGATTTCGGAAAGCAAGGCCATCTGGAGATCCGGCAGCCAGGTGAACACCCCCAGCACGCGAACGCCACGATAGTCGGCGTAAGTAGCGGTGCGCAGGTCCGGTTGTTGCAGGTACAATGCCAGATCAATGCCGGAGCTATAAGCGTAATCCTCGCCGCCGAAACGGCGTTGTGTGACGACTCTGTGATTCGCAGCCACCAGATAAGTTTCGCCGGTTTCTCCCAAAGGTGGTTCGGCTATGATCCGGCTCAATTGTTCCATGTTGATACGCCCGGCCAGGACTGCAATCACCTGACCGGAACGATCCAACACCGGCCGGGCGACGACAATCAACGGCAGATCAAGCATGGAGGCAGACTGCCACGCCCTGACACAGGATTTCCACATACCACACTTAAGGAAATCCACGTCGGTGTACAGCTTGCCGATCCTGGCTCTGTCGGATGACATCAACACTTTTCCGTCAAGTCCCATCAGGAATAATTCATCAAACTGCGGGTTATCTCTCACAAAGATTATGAAACGCATGCGCAACGCGTTTTGGGCGCTGGAAAGTTGCGCTCCACCGGCCCAAGGGGTCGTCAATGTGCGCACATAATCCACTTCGTAATCCCCAGATACGATCGTGTTGAGATTGGATTGTAAACCGTCGAACCATAGGGTCAGGGACGTTTTCTTCAACGCCACAAACGCGCGCAGTTGTTCAAACGTCTGACGTTGGACGTTGTTGACGCTCACCAGCACCGAACCAACACTCAGCATCCCGGCAACCAGCAAAACCACCAGCACCGAAGTGATGATCAAGCGCGTGCGGATCGAGGTAATATGGCGATAGGTGCGCACAAAGGCAAGGGCCGCGATGAACAGGCCAAACGCCAGCATCCCAAAAAGCAGCAGCCGCAAGGTCCACAACTGATCTTGGGTGTAGCGAGGCAAAGGATGGAGCAGTTCGATCAACAAGATGAATCCGGCGCCCAGCACGCTCCATATCCATATCCAGCGTTTAGACATGCCCGGCCCTGCCAGAGCCGCGATGTAGATGGGGAAAGTGAGCACCGCCGGTATAAGCGCCCAGAAGGCGTTTTCCAAGAACAGACTATAGGCCGGCAGGAGCACGGTGAGCGCGATGATCCAGACATTTGCCGCCAACGCCGTCTTCTCACGCCGCGCCATGCGATACACAATTGTACTTGCGCAGGCGATAAGCCAGGTCAGTAACATCACAGCCCACAACTGCCAGGCGCGCACAACCACGGCCATCACCAGGTAAACGCTCCCCGCAACGGCGGCGGCGCCGGCCGCCAGCAGCATGCGTCGCTCCAGCAGGGTACGCTCCTTATTCCTGGTGGCGTTGGATTCTCGATCCATTCGGTTCGCTTGTTTGCTTTCCGTCATCCCAATTCTTCCTTCGGCATATCATTTCGATTACGTGTGTGCCAACTATTGCCGACTATTACCGACTGGAGTCGGCATGTACATTATCACTGAAGTCGGCGGGTACATACACTGTCGCATATTAGCTCACTTCTGACGATGTACCTTGCGGTGGTATCCAGTGGACAAACGAGCGTGAGACGCCCACCGCCTCCGCCATTTCCTGGATTGCCGTCTGCATCAGCTCATCCCAACTGACCGTGCTGCGCATTTTATCGGTGATCTCGCGCGCCAATTGCTCACGGGCGGCACGGCGTTGGGTGTCTTCGTACAGTTGCGCGCCTTCAATTGCCGTACTCAATTGCTCGGCCAGCGTTTTTAGCAGGTTGATTTCCTCATTCGTCCACGCCGCGCCATTGGGTTTGCGCCCGTCAATCACACCGATGACCTGTTCGCGCACGCGCAGCGGAATCGCCAACACGTTGGGCATATCTCCGCTGACGACGGGCTGGCCGGTTTGCGCCGCAGCTTTCATCTGCGGCTCCCAGGCCATAAACGGCGCGATGCCGTTCGCATCGCTGGCAAAAGACAGGTGGGAACGGGCGCGAAGTAGCTCTTGCCACATCTGGCGCGTCTGTTCAACATAGGTGCGGCGTTCCGCAGTCAGCCTCTCTTGCACTTTTTGGAAGAGCCGGGCACTGTCAATCGCCATGGCCACCTGATCGGCCAGGGCTTGCAAAACCTTCACATCTTCCGCGCTAAAGGCATAGGGGTTGGTGCTCTGTACATCCAGTACGCCGATGGTCAAGCCACGCACGCGCAGGGGCAAGGCGGCTTCGGCGCGCGTTTCGGGCAGATCGGGGTTGTTGAAAAAGACCGCATCTCTGCCCACGTCCTGCGCCACGCGCACTTCTCCTCGTCCGGCAACGGTGCCGACGATCCCCTCGGCGCCCACCCGCAGACGATGGCCGCGCTCCAACATACGCTGGCCTCCGGGACTGGAAGCAGCACGTAATTCCGCCCATCCTTCTTTCTCATCCAGCAGGAAAAGCCCGACGTGGTAAAAGCCAAACTGTTCGGCAATGATGTTCACCACCCGCGAGAGCAGTTGCGGCGCTTCGTACTCGATAAAAGACAGCTCGGTAGCGATGGCGGTCGTCGCGCCCAGATAAGCGGCGCGGCGGTTCAGCTCGGCATCGCGCTCGTGCACCAGCGACTCCAGCCGCCGGCCGCGTTCATCTGCTTCGGCGGCATGGATGCGTGCCCGCGTCAACGCTTCATTCAGGCTACGCAGCGCCAGGTTCAAAGGGGCTAAAGCCAGCGCCAGCGCGATGGTCAACATCACCCAGTTGGAAGTCTGAGGCGCGGGGAAAACAACCGGCAAGCCATAGCCCAGCCGGGCGGCAATGAGCGCCGCCAATGAAAGCAAACTGCTCAATACGGCCACAATCCAGGCTGCCTGCCATCCCAGGATCAAACCGGCAACCACGGTAAGGCTCAGCAATGTCATGCCCGAAAAACTGCGTTGATCGGAAAGCAGAAAGATGGTGAGAAGGGGAAGTCCTACGCCGACGACAAACAGAATGCCGGCCGCGCGCACCCGGCCACGTTGCAGCCACAATTTGGCGACCACGGCAGCGATGAAGATCAGCACAACGCCTATGCCGCTGCCCAGTTTCTGGGCGAAGACAAAGACTGTCGCCAGGGCGCCGAAAATATCCGCCACAAACAGGCTCAACAGCATGGGGTTGAGCAGGGCGGCGATGCGCGTTTTCTCCTCATCATCGGCAAACACAGGGGCCGCAAGAAACTGCTTCACCTTGTCCCACATCTGCATTATCCTTTCTCATTACCCTGCCCGGCGTCATCATCCGGTGCCCCCAGGCGCACGACCAGGCGTTCCAGTTGCAATGCCTGGCGAATCTCGTCAACGGCAGTCTTCAACACGGTTTCCATATTCAACGTCTCACGAATCCGCGCCGTCACTTCACCGACCAATCGCTCCTGCGCCGCGCGACGCTGGGTATCCCTGTACAGTCGGGCACTTTCGAGCGCCACGCCCAACTGGTCAACCAGGGTGTTTAACAACCTTTGCTCCTCTTGCGTCCAGACGCTCCCATCGGGCTTGCGCCCATCCACCACGCCGATCACCTGATCGCGCACACGGATAGGGATCGCCAGTGTGGTGCCGCCTTCGCCGGGTACCAGCTCACCGGTACGCCATGCGGCGTCCATCTCGGGTCGCCATACATCGCCGGCCGGGCGGGTGGCCACGCGGTCGCTCAGGACATCCAGACCAGACACTGTCATCAACAATTGCCGCCAGGCCTCGCGGCTTATCTCGCCATAGGCACGCCGTTCGGCTTCGAGGCTGGCCTGCGCCTGCTCAAACAACCGGGCGTTGCTGATCGCCACGGCCACCTGGTCGGCCATGGTTTGCATGGTGCGGATGTCGTCCGGCTCAAAGGCGGCCACCTTTTCACTCTGGATGGTCATTGCACCGAGCACCTCGCCGCGCGCCCGCAATGGCAAGGCCATTTCGGAGCGGGTCGCGGGCAGATAAGGATTGTCGAAACGCACGGCGGCTTCCCCCACATCCAACTGAATATCGGCCTGGCCGGTGGCGACACAACGCCCAATCATAGACTTTCCGCCGACTTCCAGCCGCCACCCTTGCGCCATCATCGTCTGTCCCGCCTCGCCTGTGCCGGCACGCAACACCGCCCACTGCCCCGATTCGTCCACCAGGAACAGACCCACGTAGTACAAATCAAAACGCTGCTGCACAAAGTTAACGATGAAAGGCAACAACCGATCCAGGTCAATGATCTCGGTCGTCGCCCGTGAGATTTCGGCGGCGGATTCGAGCAGATTGGTGCGTTTCTGGAATGCCGCGGTGCGTTCCTGAACGCGCTCCTCCAGCGAGGTGCGAATCGCCTGCAATTCATTCAAGCTGTGGGTCAGCTGAACTTCGATGCGGCGACGACGACGCACGTTGAGCGCCAGCATGATCACGGCCACAATCAAAACGGTGAAGCTGACGCCGACAATCCCGATGTACTGTGCATATTGTTGTAGGAACGAGGATGGTTTGTTGATGATGACGCTGCCTTCGGGCAAGCGTGCTTCGGGGATGTTCCAGCGCTGCAATTGTACGTAATCGAACATATACTGCGCTTCCGGCTCCTGCACCACCGGGATATCCTGGGGACGCTCGCCGTTCAAAATGCGCACGGCCAGGCGCACCGCACGCTCGCCCTCCGTCGCACCGCTGGTCAACTTACCGCCGACAATGCCGAATCCCAAACTGAAATCCCAGGTACCGTAAACCGGCACGGCGCTGCTCCCGGCAACGAGTGACGTGAAAACATTGTATTCAAAGAATTCGCCAGCGCCGTCACGTGAAAAGATGGTCAGCAACACCAGGCTATCCGAGGGAAGCTGGCTCAAACGCTGTTGAATTTCGGCCATGGGCAGGTCTTCCAGATAGACAAAGGTGACGTTGGGATAGCGGGACTCCAGCGTCGCAATGTGTTCATGAACCCGCTGCCCGGTGACCGTGGTGTCGTTGACCACCACGATTTGACGAGTCTGCGGATGCAAGGTGAGTGCCAGGTCAAGGGTTCCCTGCACATCGGCCAGCTCGCTGACGCCGGTAAAACGCTCATGGCCGACCAAACGGTTCACGTCGAAATAGTTGGCGCCGCAGAAAACCACCGGCACGCCTGGGAAAAGTTCATCGGCATATTTGAACAGGAAGTTCAGCGCCGCATCATCAGAAGAGATGATCAAATCCAGTTTGCGATTCCCATATTTGATCCGGTACAGGCGGGCCAGTTCATCGAAATACTCGGCGCTCTCGAAGCGTTTGGTGTCCATATACTCGACCAGCAGTTCAATATCGCTGCTGTAGGCGCGCAGCGCCTTCTCGATGCCTGTGGTAATGTCGTCCGAGAATTTGTAACCGCGGTGGTAGGAGTTGATGTAGAGCACATAGCGATGCGGTACGGTCTGTGCCTGCACCACTCCGACAAGCGACATCCCGATCAGGCATAAGAGCAGGATGATCCCTGCCAGTTTACGTAGCATCCTCATTTCACATTACCTCCGGCATTGAACACCGTAAACCCGTGCCTGCCCCTATTCACTTTTCACCGCCGGTTGCGCCGTCTGGGGCATGGTTAAACGCACGATCAGGTCTTCCAGGTCCAAAGCACGACGTATTTGCTCGGCCGCCGTGCGTAACACGACTTCGATGTCCAGAGTTTCACGGAAGCGTCCCGATACTTCGGCGATCAAACGCTCCTGAACGACACGACGTTGGCTTTCCTCGAACAGACGCGCATTTTCCAACGCCAGCGCGCCCTGCTCGATGATCTCCTGCAGCAGGGTTAACTCATCCGGTGAAAGCGGCTGTTGCGGATCGGTCTGCACCCCCAACACGCCGATAGGTTCGCCGCGCAGTATCACCGGTGCCACGGTGACCCCCTGCGTCGCCTCGGAAACGGGGGCGTTTTCCTCCAACGCCCGCTGAATCTGCGGCATCCACAGATCGTCGGCCGGCACAACGTTGACACGGTCAAAGCGATAACCGGAAGCCAGACGGCCCATCTCCCGCAGCGTTTGCCAGCCCTCGCGCGTCGCAGTCCGATACAGACGCTCCAACTCCTGCATCGTTTCGCGCATCCTGATGTTGACCTGTTCCTGTTCGGTCACGTCACGGCTGATCCCCACCACCCCCCGGACCCGGCCTTCCGCATCGTGCAAAGGCACCCGCAGGTCGTCAAAAATGCGGATAGCACCGTCCAGCGGGATCGGAATACGTGGACTGGCGACAACATGATCTTCCTCCATCGCTTGCTGCTCTGTGGGCCAGAAACCGGGCAGCCCCTTTTCCGGGTCGCCCTTGACCAGGTCCTCAGGAAAGCCCACTTCGAGATCGGTCTTGCCGATGAAGTCGTCCGGTTGCAGGTGCAGGGCGCGCGCGTAGCTGGCATTGACCAATTGATAGCGGTGCTCCTGATCCTTAACAAAAATCCAATCGGGTGTGGCATCAATGATGGAACGCATCAGATTGCGCTCTGCTTCAAGGCGCATTTCGGCCAGTTTGACTTCGGTGGTATCAACAGAAATGCCGAATGTACCGATAATGGTGCCATTGCGGTCGCGCAAGGGCATCTTCGTGGTCAGCGTCCAGGTATGCGGACGGCCAATGCGGGTCTCGTACTCTTCCTTGTGGATGATCTTGCCGGTACGGATGATCTCTTGCTCATCCTCGTAGGCCGGGCGCGCATGCTCTTCGGTGAAAAAGTCGAAATCGGTTTTGCCGAGGACTTCGGCAGGATCATCAACGCCAAAGCCCGCGAGGGTAGCTTTAGAGACGCGGATAAAGCGGCTTTGAAGGTCCTTAAAGTAGAGAGAAGCCGGGACGTTATCGAGCAATGTTTGAAACAGGTATTGTTCGTAGGCCAGAGCTTCCTCGGTACGTTTTTGTTCGATGGCGATGGCAATCTGTCCACAAAGCCCCTCAAGTAACAACTGGTCATCCTGGGTGAGGGCGTCGGCGCGTTCACTTTGCACGTCCAGGATGCCCAAAACCTCATCGCGTAGCTTGATCGGCACCGCCAATTCACCCTGAGTATTCGGCAGATAGGGGTTGGGATGCCAATCGGGGTCGCGTGTCACATCCGGCGCTAAGATAGAACATCCCATAGCCGCCGCGGTCCCCACCACCCCCTGCCCTAATGCCAGTTTGTGCCCCGCCGCCAACATTTGTGCACCGGTTTCACCATAGCCATTTACTAACACCACCACATCTTGTGCGGGATCATAACGGAAAATCTGGGCGTGATAGTACCCGAAACGCTCCTTGATCAGTGTCACTACCCGGCGGAATAGCTCATCGAGCGCCGGAGCCGCCGCAATCTCTTGCGCAATCTCAGTACTGGTCTGCACCTGGAAACTACGCCGTTCCAACAAAGCCCGAAGCTGCTGTTCCAGTCGCTTACGCTCACTGATGTCCGTCATCATCCCAATCATGCGCACGGCCTTGCCGCTCGCATCGGGGATAAACAAACCGCTATCTTCCATCCACAGATAACTGCCGTCGCGGCATCGAAAACGATATATGACGTTATAGGGACCACAGGCGGCCTGCGCTGCATCCAGAAGGGCGAAAGCCTCATCACGGTCATCCGGATGAATCAGCTCGCCCCACTGCTCCACACCGCCATCCATCTCGGACAATTGGAACCCCAACACATGCTCAACGTTCCCACTCCACACAATGGCGCCGCTGGCAACATCGTACTCGTAGACGACCTGGCGAGTGACCGAGGTAACCAGTTCATAGCGTTGTTGCCATTCCAGCAGTGATTTTTCGGCTTGCTCGCGTTTGGCAATGTCCTGACGCAACAAATCGGTCACAAAATGGGTGACAGCCTCTTGCGCTTTCAACAGCATATACCATACGCGTTTCGCCGATTCCATTTCTGTAGCCAACGGATCGAGAAGCTCACCCAACACTTTGATGGCATCCAACATCACGCTGATGTCAAAGCCCTGCGCCAGTCGCTGGGTGGCAACAGTATGGATGAATTGGAGCAGTTGTGCATCGTCGCCATCCTCTAGCCAACCCACCATAAACTGTAAAGGACGCCGTGCTGCCTCACGGCGTAACTGCGGCGGTAAGGCAGCATAATCTGGATAGGCACGCAATCGCTCCGCATACTGGTCTGCCAGTTGTTCAAAGGATTCTTGGATCCGCGCTGCCAACAGGTTCATGGTTTAGCCTTCCTCATCATCTCTTGATCGGCGTTCGGCGGCGTCAACCGGCGTCTCGCCCGTGGGTGTGACCAGGCGCACGAAAGCGGGGCGGTTCAACACGCTTCCCACCTCACGCAACAGCGACTTGAGCACCATCTCCGGATCGGTCGAGCTGCGAATACGCGCCGTGATCTCGCGCAACACCCGCTCACGGGCGGCGCGCCGCTGCACGTCGTCAAACAAGCGCAAGCCCTCAATCGTTTGGGCCAGCTGCCCCGTCACGTCTTCGATCAAAGACAATTCTTCAGTAGTCCACGGGCGACCATCGGGATGCCGTCCACCGATGGCCCCCACCACCTGGCGGTTGATGACCAGCGGCACGGCGGCACCCTCATCCTGGGCAACCGGCGCACCACTGTCCACGGCACGCACCATCTGCGGCAGCCATTCGGCCTCCGGGATGATCTGATTTTGCCGATAGGCAAAGCCGGGCTGCACCCTTCCCGCGGCAATGACATCTTGCCAGGCTTGCTCCGTGTAACGGCGCTGCGTTTCTTGTGCCCGCTGGAGCGCCTGAAGCAGGGCATCCACCGTCGCGTTGAGGTATTCCCCCAGAGCGTGCAACTCGGTATCCCCTTCGACATTCTCATCGAGCACCCCCACATCCACCCGCGCCGTATAATCGCCGGCGGCCACCCGTGCAAGATACTCGGCGTAACCGGCCACCGTTTCACGGAGATGCGACGCCGCATGCGTTGCGTGCTCGCGCGCCGCGCGCTCGGCTTCCGCGGCCGTCTCTGCCAGGCGGATGGACTCGGCCAGGGCACGTTCACGTTCCCGGACAACGGCCAGGCTCTGCTGCCCACGTTTGACAAAGAGGTTGACGATCACAGCAATCAACAGCAATATCGTCAAAAAGGTGGCATAAGATAAATAGCGTGCGATGTCGGCCGGTAAAGCCACCGGCGTAAGCACACCCAAACTCTCCAGAACGACCGTCGCTATCCAGAAGAGTATGATGATCAGGACATTCCAGCGGACAGCCGTGATGCCGCCGAACTGCCCGGCCAGAATCGGCAAAAGCAGCAGAAACATCAGCAACGGGCCGGTGACGCCACCGGCGAAGTCGAAACTGACGAATGTCGTCAAGGTCAACCCGATGATGTAGAGAATCACCGCCGTCTGGAGCCTGCCGCGCCGACTGAAGAATAAGGCGAGCAAACTGAGCAACACGGAGAACGCCGCCACCACAAGCAAGGGCAACAGCGGCGTCTTGGGTCTAAACAGCCACAACACGACAAACGCCACAATCAGTCCGGCCGCGCCGATGGCCGAGAAACGCGCGACTTTCTCGAAGATGCGCTGTCGCCATAGGGTTTCTTCTTGTTGCGATTGATCTACTTCTGTAGCCCGGCCCTTCATGCCGCCCCCTTCAATAACCTTAACAAGCCTTAACGGATTAAACGGAGAACTCATCCGTCTTCAAACGTGCCAACATTTCCGCGTTCAAAACGTCGCCCAGGTGTTTGAGCGCACGTTGAACGGCTTCGTCCACAGTGAGCGCGCTGCGAATCTGGTCAGTGATCTGCCGGGTGAGCCGCTCGCGGCTGGCCGTGCGCTGGGTCTCTTCCAGCAGGCGCAGCGTTTCGGCAACGATGCCCATACGCTCGGCAATCGTCTCCACCAGGGCGATCTCGTCTTCAGTCCACTCACGCCCGCCGTCCTCGTCGTGAATCCCCAACGCGCCGATGATCTCGTCGCGCTGCGTGATGGGCGCGACCAGAGCGGCATAGGCTTTACCCTGCTCGTCCGCGCGCGTGATGGCGACGGCACGTTGCTCGGCGGCCACGGCCCGCACTTCGGGTAGCACGGCAGTCGGCGGCAACGGCGGGACACCGGGACGGGCAACTTCATAATCGGCGAGGGGCGCCACTTCGCGATAGGCGCTCCAGGCTTCGCGCAGATAGCGACGCTGAATCGTTTCCAGGTCGCGCAGGGCATTCTGGGTCTGCTCGAACAGGCGGACGTTCGCAATCGCGTTGGCTAACTGATCGGCCAACGCCTGCAACACGGTGATGTCCTCCTCGCTAAATGCGGCCGGCTCGCGACTCTGGATGGTCAGCGCCCCGATGACCTCTCCGCGGCTGATCAACGGCAAAGCCAGCTCGGAACGGGTGTCGGGCAGGAGGGGGTTATCAAAGCGCACCGCCTCGGCGCCCACATCCAGGGCAATGCGTGCCTTACCCGTCGCCACACATTGCCCGATCATCGAAGTTCCACCGACTTCAAGGCGATGGCCGCGTGCCACCATCTGGGCGCCGGCTTCGCCGGTGCCGGCGCGCAGCACGGCCCAGCGACGCCGTCCACCACCGGCAAATTCGGCCGGCGGGGCTGTCACATCCACAAGGAACAGGCCCACGTAATATAGATCGAGTTGCGTGCGCAACAATTCCACAGTCTGCTGCATTAATGTCTCGAGATCCAACACCCCACCGGCCGTTCGCGCGATTTCGGCTACAGTCTGCAACTGCAAATTGCGCCGGCGCAGCAAGTTCTCGGTGCGGCGGCGTTCGGTGATGTCGCGCGTCACCCCCACAAAGCCGATGATCTGCCCTTCTGCATCACGCAGCGGGATTTTGGTGGCGGAAACCCACAATTCTTCGCCTGTGGATTGATCCACCAGGGGTTCCTCGTGCTCAATCAGAGGTTCACCGGTCTCCATCAAACGTTGCTCATCGGTGTAATAACGGATCGCCAGATCGTAGGGGAACACATCGAGATCGGTCTTACCCACCACTTCTTCCTGCGTCTTCGCCCCCATCACCCGCAGGTGAGCAATATTGTTGATGAGGAAGCGGCTTTGACGATCCTTGATGTAGACGAAATCCGGCAGGCTGTCAATAAGGGTGCGCAACAGATTGCGTTCCGCAGCCAACTGTAGCTCCATTGTCTTGCGCGCAGTGATATCGCGTGAAATGCCAAAAGTACCGATAATGTTACCCTCGCGGTCACGCATAGGCATTTTGGTCGTCGAAACCCAGGTATCGGGTCGGTCAGCCCACGTCTCACGCTCCTCGATTTCGAGGAGCGGCTCACCCGTGCGGATGATGCGTTGCTCGTCCTCAAAGGCCGGGCGCGCGTGGTCCTCCGTGAAAAAGTCGAAGTCCGTTTTGCCGATTGCCTCCGCCGGATCACGCAAACCAAAACGATTGGACTGAGAACGGCTCACGCGGATAAAACGGCTTTCCCGGTCTTTGAAGTAAATGTGGTCGGGGATGTTGTCCATCAGGGTGCGCATCAGATACTGTTCCTGTTCCAGAGCCTCGTACAAACGGGCATTCTGGATGGCGTTAGCAAGCTGATCGGCCATAGCCTGCAACACGGTGATGTCTTCCTGGCTGAAAGCAGCCTCCTCGGCGCTTTGAATGGTCAACGCGCCGATGACTTCCCCCCGGCTGATCAAGGGGAGCGCCAGTTCCGAGCAGGTATCGGGCAACAGGGGATGCGGCTGCCGCACAACTTCACGGTCCACATCCAGGGCAATGCGCGCCTGACGGTTGGCAATACACCAGCCGATCATCGAGGTACCGCCGACGAGCAAGCGATGGCCCTGCGCTACCATCTGCGCACCGGCATCGCCCGTGCCGGCGCGCAACACCGCCCATTGCCGATCGGGATTCTCGGCATCGGGTTCTACAAGGAACAAACCGACGTAATAGAGATTAAAGCGTTCGCGCACCAGCGTGACCACTTGTTTGATCAAAGCGTCCGGGTCCAACACGCCACTGGTGGCGCATGCGACCTCGGCCGCCGTCTGCAATTGCACGGCGCGGTTGGCGATCTGCTGCGTCAGGAACACTCCTTGCAGGGCACTGCTGATTTGACCGGACAAGGCGACGTAGATCGTCCCGTCAAGCGGTCCAAGCTCAAAGACTGCACGGCCCAACTGCATCTCCGGAACGCTGAAGGGGAAGATGACCATGCTATAACGGCGATCAGGGGGAAAGAGATTTTCCGGTGCAAGCCGGTACGAGGAAAAGCGTTGGCCGGAACGGTCCTCAAATTCACGAAGGCGATCATAGGCAAACAGCAGGCGCGAACCGGCTTCAGGCGACTGGCGATTGACATATAGGGAGATGTATACGGCTGGGATCTCCAAGCGCGGCAGTTCATAGCTTAACACATCCAGTAGCGCTTCGGTGCGGGTTGCGGTGATCAAATTCTGGCCGATTTCGCGCAGGGTCTGGTCACGCCGGCTTGCTTCCAGCCGTTGGGCAGCCTGGGCCTGTTGCGCCGCGCCTCCGACCATCACACGCGCCTGTTGCAGCAGGTTCTCAACCTGCAAACGGAGCGCATCGGTAGTGACGCAGGGCAGGATATGGCGACGCAGAGTAGAGAGACCGTCCTGCCAGGCCGCCACATCGCCCTGTTCAATCATGGTTTGCCGCAAAATTTCATCCAGGATCCACAAGAAAATTTCCGATGGCGAACCAGCTTCAGCGGCTTTTATCGCAGTAATGAAGGCATCCACAAACCATTCACCCTGCCGGACAATCTGCTGATACATCGGGTCGGCATCGTCACGGCCGGAGACGGCCCGCGCGACATCGGCGAGCATGGCCTCCCGGCGCGCCAGCAACGCCGCCTCGAAAGGCACCGCCGGATCTACCGGTGTGGACTCGGAAGCCTCGACCTGGGCATGTCTGACGGTGGCTTCCAGACAACCGCAGGAACGGCGGATCACCAATTCGGCCGGCAGCAACACTTGAGGCTCAACGGTTTCGCCCTGAAGTTGCGCCAGCACCAGTTCTGCCGCACGGCGCACCTGCATCTGCAAAGGCTGCCGCACCGTGGTCAGGGGCGGCGTCACATAGCGGCTATCCTCGATGTCATCGAATCCCACGAGCGCCACATCGTCGGGCACACGGATTCCCCGCGCTTGCAGGGCGGTCAGGACCGCGAGAGCCGTGCCGTCATCAATAGCTACCAGCGCCTCAACGTCAATGCGCGGTCGCAAGCGCCGTTCGTCAAACAACAAGCGCACGCCGGCTTCGGGAGTGTTGTAATAGGCGCCGGGGATAATGAGATTGGGGTCCACGGCGATGTCATGTTCGGCCAAAACATCCACGTAGGCCCGGTAGCGGGCATCGTTTTCCGGGTGGCCCTCTTGCTTATGGAAGAAGGCAAGACGCCGATAACCGTGCTCTTCAACAAGGTGCTGTACAACAGCCCGCATGGCCGTGTAGTTATCCAGCAACACACTGGGGACCTTCTCAAGGGACATGGCAATGCTGGCCTGCGGAAGAGGACAGAAGCGTTCACAAAATGCCTGCATATCGTCCAGTCCCACAGCCGTACCGACGGATCCCGCAGCGATCACCAGGCCATCCAGGCTTTCCTTGTCCAGTAACTCATACAAGACATTGTTCGGATTGGCAGGTTGTCCGGTCGGCCATACCCCGCCCCCGACAAAACACAGCAAGTTGAAATCGCGCTCGCGGGCCAGGTCATCCATGCCCTGGAGCAACATGTTCTGGTATTTTCCCGTCAAGTTATCGAGGAATAACCCCAGCGTCAAGCGTCTCTGAGGGGTTTCCACCCTTGCGGGTGCCTTCGATGCGCGCTTACTTTGCGTCGTCATGATCGCCTCCGTCTGCCTGTTCAGCGGCGGTTATATCGGCCCCCATACGGACATAGACACGTGAGCCACCGAGGACTTGATTGAGAGCTTCGGCGGTGATGCGCATCAACGCACTCATATCCGTAGCGCGTTGCATGCGGTCTGAAATTTCGCGGATCGCGCCCTCTCTGGCGGCGCGCAGCAACGTCTGACGATAGAGTCGGGCACCGTCCAACGCCTGACCCAACTGCCCGGCAAGTGCCTCGAGCAAGCTGATTTCTTCGCGGGTCCATTCCCCAGGAACCAGGCCGGCAGCTTCTTCGCTCTTGCTGAAGTGAAGCACGCCCACAACTTCATCACGCACAAAGATGGGGACGGCAAGGGTCGGCATGCCATTCTGCTGGCCGACAACACTCTGGCGGGTCCGCTGCGCGGCGCGCATTTCAGGGGTCCACTCACCTTGCGCGGTGAGCAAGGCGATCTCTTCTGCCTGGCGCATACCAACGTACCCCGATTCGGCGCGCGCGCGGGACAAACGTTCCCACTCCTGGCGCGAGGCGCGGCCATAGGCGCGGCGTTCTGCTTCGAGTGCCGCCTGTGCCTGCGCCAAGAGCCGCGCGTTGTCAAGCGCTACAGCCACCTGGTCGGCCATGACTTGCAGAACTGCCACACTGTCGGGATCAAAGGCATCCGGAAGGGTGCTCTGCACCGTCAGTGCACCCAACACCTGCCCGCGCGAGCGCAGCGGCAAAGCGGCTTCGGAGCGGGTGTCGGGCAGTTCTGGATTGGTCAGGCGTACGTCATCCATCTCGGCGTGCGAAGCGATACGCATTTCGGCGTTGGCGATGCTCCACCCCACCATGCCTTCGCCGATGCGGATACGGTGTTGCCGCGCCAGCATCGCCTGACCGGCCGCTCCCGTGCCGGAACGCAGCACCGCCCAGGTTTTTGTCTCATCCACCAGGAACAAACCGACATAGTAGAGGTCGAAACGCTCGCGGATCAAATCTACGACTTGGCGGATCAAGGTATCGGGATCCAGGATAGATACTGCCGCACGGCTCACTTCCGCCGAGGCCGCCAGATAAGCAGCGTGACGCTCCAGGTCGAAGGTGCGGGAGGCCACCCGCTGTTCCAACGTATCAATGGACTCCCGCAATTGCGCGGTCATCATGTTGAAGGCACGCGCCAGCGTTCCCACCTCATCCGCGCTTGTCACCGGCGCGGTGCGGGTCAAATCGCCCTGAGCAATCGCGGTCGCTGTGGCGGTCAGCGTTTCGATGGGCGCAAGTGCCCGGCGGATGAACATATAGGTCAATCCGGCCAGCAGCAGCCCTCCCACGAGCAACACGAACAGGCCGGTACGGGCAAACTGCACCAGCGGACGACGCCACTCTGCGGATGTTTGCTGAGCCACAATCCCCCAGCCGTTATCCAACACATCCACGTGGGCATGCCATTGTTGACCCTCTGCATCCACAAAGCTGAACCGTTGCTCTCGTCCCTCCTGCAATTTCTGCACCACGGGCGAGTCGTGGATGGTGACGATTTGCGCCGTAAATGCCGGGTCGGGGTGGGCGATGATGCGTCCTTCCGCGTCCACAACATACGTCACGCCCGTCTCCCCAAAGCGCGTCACGGCCACCGCCTCAGAGAGCCGATCCAGGTTGGCGGCCAGCATGCCCACGCCGACCAGGTTTCCCGCTTTATCGAGAATCGGCATCGAGAGAATCAACGCAGGTTTTCCACTCGTGCGCCCGATCACCACCTGATAGGCAAACGGGGCACCGTCGCGGATTTCCTGGAACCACGCGCGGTCGCTGTAATTCATCGGCGCCGCACCATCACTACGCGCAACGTTAAGGCCGCTCAGGTCGGTGGTGCTGACCAGGTAGATGTGTTCGTAAACCGCGCCCATAGCAGCGAGAACCGGCTGTTGCCTGGCAGGATCCATGCTCTGGATTTCCGGTTGTGTCACCAACTGCTGCAGGGCCTTGAAATTGTAATCGAGCCACAGTTGTACACCGTTCGCCAGTTGATGGCTGGTCGCCGCTAGCCTCTCTTCTGTCTGAGATTCAATGAGCGCGTAAGAACGAACGAGGATAAAGGCAACCAGGACGAGCAGAATGAGCAAGGCAGTGACCGAGGTCAGGATGGTCAGCCGTGAACGCAGGTGCCCACGTTGTACGTAACGCTCGGAAATCGTCTGATCGCTCATGCGTTACCCTCCTCCGCCGCAGGGGTTTCCGTCTCACCGGCGGGCGGGATGTTTGTGCCGTTCTCAGGCGACACATTCGCAGGTGAAACGCCCAGGCGCACCTCAACTTTGGCAAAATTCAGCGTGCCGACCATCTCGCGCACGGCGGTCTGAAGGACCTCGTCAATGTCCAACGAAGCCCGCATCTGCGCGCTCAATTCGCTGATGATCTGATCGCGCGCGGCGCTGCGCCGGGTGTCTTCAAACAGGCGCGCTCTGTCGAGGGCCTCCGCAACCTGCTCGGAGATGGTCGCCAGGAGTGCGCGTTCTTCCGGTGTAAGCGGCTGCGTTGGGTCTTCTTGAACGCCCACGCGCCCGACAACCTGTCCGCCTGCCATGACGACCGGAACGGTATAGCTCGCCGCGGGCGTTTGGGTCAAGGGATATACAACGCCGCGATCATAGGCGTATCCCTTAAGATCACGATGTTGCGCGCGCAAGACTTCCCACCCTTCGCGGGACAGAGATTCCTGCACCATATTCAACATTTGCAGACGTTCCTCCATTTCCTCGCGCAGGCGGGTGTTTTCGATGGCGATGGCAATTTGCCCGCACAATTGCTCCAACAGCAACTGATCATCCAGGGTCAACGCGCCGGCGCGGTTGCTCTGCACATCCAGGATGCCAAACACCTGGTCGCGCAGTTTGATGGGCACCGCCAGCTCGCCTCGGGTCCCCGGCAAATTGGGATTGGGGCGCCAGTCTCGATCCTGCGTCACATCGGTCGCCAGGATGGGCGTACCGGTCTCCGCTGCCGTCCCCACCACACCCACACCGAGTTCAAGCTGATGTCCTTCCGCCAGCATTTTTTGTCCCACCTCACCGTAACCAACGACCAGGCGCAAGGCATGCACTTGCGGATCGTAGCGGAAGATCTGGGCGTGATCGTACTCGAAGCGTTCCTTAATCAGCGTCACCACACGGCGATACAGTTCGTCCAGCGTTGGCGCCGCCGCGATTTCCTGGGAGATCAACGTGCTCGTGAGCACCTGATGCGCGCGGCGCTCATACAAGGTTTCGCGGGCAGCAATTTCGTGCTGGAGTTCTTCCGTGCGGATGGCGACTTGCTGTTCCACTTCAGCATAAGCCTTCTGGAGTGCCGTCTGCGCGCGGCGGAGTTCTTCAACCAGGAGCAGCCCACGCAAGACATAGCCGATTTGATCGCGCAACGCGCCATAAAGGTCGCCGCGCAGCGGCCCGACCTCGAAAAGCACATACCCCAGCCGCACCCCACGTGTTTGCAACACCTCCAGTACCCGACTGAAGCGGTTTTCCTGGTGCCACGCCGCGTCCGGCAACAGCAAACGCGCCGGGAAAATGGGGGCTTCCCGGCCAGGTACACCGTCTCGCGCGACCAGCAGGCGGGCATTGGTGAGTTTTTCGGGTGTCTCAAACAACACCAGTGAACATCCCGGCAGCCCCAGCGACGCCATTTGCTGCGGCAAGATAGCGGCAAATTCACGCAATTCAGAAGCATCCAGCAACGCCTGGGTAACATAACGCATTGCCCTGGCCTGGCTCGCCGCAAGCCAGGCCAGACGCGCCTGGGTCTGGTATGTCGCATGGCCGATCAGGGTGCGGGCCTGCTGCCAGAGGTTCTCCGCGCGGGAACGCAGGGCGGCCTCACGCAGGTAAGGAAGGGTCTGCCGGCGCAGCACGGATAGTGCCGTGTGCCAGGCGTTGACATCGCCACCGGCACCGATGGTTTGGCGCACCAACGTTTGCATGGTCGGTATAAAACCCGGCGTTGGCGGAGCGGCCAACTCGGCGATGAAGGCTTCCACCCATCCATCCAGTTGCGTTTTATCCAGCCGCAGTGACGGCAGGAGATATGTCACTTCCGCCAGAGCCTGCTGACGCGCTGCGGCGATGTTGGCACCCGCACGGGAACGGGGAGACCGCGTGTCGGGTGCTTCCGCCGCCCGAACGATGTCGGGGACCACACAGCCACACGACTCCCGCACGATCACGTCCGTCGGCACGCGTGTCAAGGACGGGACTTCCTCATGCGCCAGCAAGGCCAACAAGACTTCGACGGCTTGCCGGCCCTGCGCATAGCCTTCCCACGGCACCGAGGTCAACGGCGGAAATGTGTAGCGGCCTTCTTCGAAATCATCGAAGCCGACCAGCGCCACTTCATCCGGGACACGAATTCCCCGCGCCTGCAAAGCGTCCAAAGCGCCCAGCGCCATATTGTCGTTGGCGGCCACCACGGCCTCGACATCCACCTGGGGCCGCAAACGTCGCTCGGAAAACAGGATTTCGACGGCGCGGGCGCCATCCTGACGCTGGTTATTGCCCGGGGTGATCAACGTTGGATCGAGAGCCAGGCCATGCGCCGCCAGAACGTCTTGATAGGCGCGATAACGCTCCTCGGCCTCTTCGTGACCTTCAGGACCGCGAATAAAGGCGATACGGGAGTAGCCATGGACTTCTACCAGATGGTTGACCGCACTGTACATCCCGGCGTAATTGTCCACGATGACGGTGGGGATGCCCTCTACCTGGAAGCCGATACTGACCACCGGATAAGCGGCATAGCGCCGATAAAAGGCCCGCGCAGCTTCGAGGTCCAGGAAGTGCACCACCGCCACCCAGATAATCAACCCATCAATCCGCTCCGTGCTGACGAAATCGTACAGGATGTTAGCGGAGAGGTTCACGCCCGTTGCATCGTCCACACTGCCGCCGCAGTAACAGACCAGGTTGACATCATGCTCACGAGCAGCGTCCTCGATTCCCTTCCAGACTGCTTCGCTGATCGTATCCAGCAGGCCGTAGGTGAATAGTCCAAGCGTAGGGCGGGTTGACCGACCGGGCTGGGACAGGTGGGCCGTTTTTTCACTATCAAGCATCGTCATGCCTTTCATCGAGTCAGGAATTAGGGATTAGGGATTCCGTTGACAGATGGCCGTTGCCGGATCGCGCCTCGTCGGCCAGGTAGACGAACACGGGGCGCTTTAACACCTCACCGATTTCCCTGGCCGCAATACGCATCACTGAATCCACATCCACGGCCACACGTACACGCTCTGAGATTTCCCGCAGGAGTTGCTCGCGCACTGCCGCCCGCTGCGATTCCTGATAGAAGCGCGAGCTTTCCAGGGTCAATCCCAGTTGTTGCACCAGTTCTTCCAGTTGCGCGATCTCGTCGCGGGTCCACTCACCGGCCTCTTTGCGTTTGCTCACGTCCACAACGCCGATGATTTCATCGCGCAGCCGAATGGGCAGCGCCAGAACCGCCTCGCCGTCCTCCCCTACATCCACAACCGCGCGCCCCTCCAGCCATGCTTTCCGGGCATCTTCATTCCAGGCTTCAGGCGGCGCCGCCGGCAACGCCACAAGGCCCCGAGTCTCTGCCTGATACCCCTCCGGCGCGGCCGTCCGGCCGGCCAGCAAAGCCATCCAGGCTTCACGGCTGGCTTCGCCGTAGGCACGTTGCAGGCTTTCCATCGCTTCCTGACGTTCGGCAAACAGGCGCAACCCGTCAATGGCGACGGCGATCTGATCGGCGATTGTTTGCAAGACAAGGACACTCTCGGTATCAAAAGCCTCAAGCTGTGAACTGTGCACCTCGATAACACCGAATATCTGGCCACGCGAACGCAGGGGTAAAGCGATAGCGGAGCGTGTATACAGCAAATCCGACTTTTCCAGCAGTCCGCTGTCAGGGCCCCCTTCACGCACAAGGCGGTAGGTGCGTTCCACAGCACAGCGCCCCACCAGGCCCGTGCCGACTTTCACACGATATTCACGCGCCAGTCGCATCTGACCGACAGTGCCGGTGCCGGCATGCAGGACCGCCCACTCACCGGTCTCGTCAAGCAAGAACAGGCCGACATAGTACAAACCGAAACGCTCACGGAGCAGCTCGACAACCTTATGATTCAGTTCTTGAAGGTCAGCCGTCGCGGCAATGAGATCGCCGACGGCCATAGCAACGTTCAAGTCGCGGGCGCGCCGCCGTTGCTCATGCTCACGTTCGGCGGCCCGTTGGGCGATGGTGCGCTCCAATTCCTGCAGCTTATCGGCCAACGTGTTGCTCGCTTCGGCCAGCTTGCCGGTCTCATCATGCCAGTATATCCAGGCGCGCGGCGTGAAATCCCCACCCAGCCAATGTTGCATCGCGGTAAGTGTGTAGATAATCGGCCTGGCCAGCGAGCGGGCGACGGAAAACGCCGCCAGCGCCGCCAAGAACAAAACCGCGATGCCCTCTCCTACACCGGTCCAGATCACACGGACCAGGGGCGCATAAGCTTCAGAGCGCGGACGATAAATGAACAATCGCCATCCCAACTTTTGAATGGCCGCCATGATGTCCCGATCCTCTATGAACACATCTGCCGTCGTAGCGCGCCCGATCAACAGTCTCTGGCCGGCACTGCCCGGCGATTCAAACCACGTTCCTGCCTGACCGGGTTTATACATCTCCCATGAGGTGGGAACGTTCTGGCCAACACGCATTGGGTCTATGTCGGCGAGGATGACACGCCTGTCATCGGTTATGGTCACAAACGGCACCCCAGCTTCCAATTGCTCTGTGGCCTGCTTGATGACCCCCATATCCAGGGTTGAGCGCAAGATACCGATCACCACCGGCTCCGTCGCTGCATAGATGGGAACGGCCAAGGGGATGGCAACGCTTCCAATACTCTCATCATAAGCCGGCTGGCCGACGTACAGGGCACCTTTTCCGCCGGCAAACGCGGCCTGCCACCATATTTCGTCCGCCTGATAATAGTCAGAAGTCCGCCGGCTTGCGGCTACCAATCCGCCATACCGGTCGGTGACAAAGATTTCACCGTGAGATGGAAAGGTCTTCACATAAGCAAGCAACTGCGCCACCAGGGGGTTCTGGTCGGGATTCACAATGGCTTGCACCAGTTCGCTATCATCAGACGCTCCCAGCCACTGACGATCCAATTCCAGTAAGGTGTTTTCGATAGCCGCCGTATCCTCGCCATAACGAGCATTGGACGTTTCTACCGCCTCTGTTACAGAGGGATCAAGGGCAAGGCCACGCAATAGGGTGAACTGCTGTGCAAGCGTGTCCACCACATATCCCATACGGGCCTCTGCCAGCACCGCAAATTGCGTGCCGATCTGTTCCCGCATACGCGCATATACCACGCCGGTATGGACGCCCAGCGTGAGCAGGAGGGCCAACAATACGAGGCCCGTCATAACCGCCATGATCTTGTAAACAAAAGGCCAGTTCTCGAACTTGAATGTCATCGCTTCATTATCCTTAGCGATCAGGAATTAGGGACTAGGGATCAGAGACACCATCCGGGTTCTGAGATGCTTCGACTACGGCGCGCGGCGCCAGACGCACCGCCACACGCGATAGGTCCAAAGCTGTCCGCAACTCGCGCGCCGCATTTTTCAACACGGCGTCTATCTCCAACCGCTCCCGTAGACTGCTGGCGACCCGCGCCATAAGCTGTTCACGCGCAGCGGCGCGCCGTGATTCCTCAAGCAGGCGGGCGCTTTCCAGAGCTGCCCCCAACCGCGCTGCGATTTGCTCCACCAGGCTGATGGCTTCCGGCGACACCTGCGGGTCTTCAAATCGCAGGTCAAGCACCCCCAATACTTCATTGCGCACCCGAATTGGCACGCTCAGCACGCCTTGTAGACGCCCTTCGCCAGCCTCAGCGGCCACGGTCGTCACCACCGGCGCTTGTTGCTGGAGCGCGGCCTGGGCTTCAGGGGAGAGATCGCTTGCCGGCTCGACATCAATCAGGCGGTAGCGATAACCGAAAGCACGACGGTAGTTCACCAAGAAGTTGCGCCACGATTCGCGCGCCAGACGTCCCGAAGCCATCTCCAATTCGTGCATACTCTGCTCCATCTGCTGCAGGAGCCGGGCATTCTCTATAGCGTTGCCGAGTTGATCGGCCATCGTCTGCAAGATGGTGATGTCTTCCTGGGTGAAAGCCCCCGGTCGGGTATCCTGGATGGTCATTGCACCGATGACGCGCCCGCGGCTGAACAGCGGCAGCGCCAGTTCCGAGCGGGTGTCGGGCAATAAGGGGTTGGGACGACGGACGGTTTCCCGATGGGTGTCAAACGTGATACGCGCTTCGCCCTGGGCCACACACATGCCGATCATCGAATTGCCGCCGACTTCCAGCCGGTGTCCACGTTTGAGCATGATGCGCCCGGCCTCACCGGTGCCGGCGCGCAAGATGGCCCAGCGGCGGCCTTCATCCACCAAAAAGATACCGGCGTAATACAGGTCAAACCGCTCGCGGATCAGGTTCACGGCCTGTGGCAGCAATTCGTCCAGCGTGAGGATTGAAGTCGTCACCCGCGAGATTTCCGCCGCCGCCATGAGCCGTGAAGCGCGCCGTTGCACATCAGACAGCAGGCGTTGGGTTTCCAGCGCCAGCGCCATTTCCGTGGCAATGGTGCGGGCCAAGGCGATATGATCCTCGGTCCAGGGGGCGGCATCTGTTGTCCGAAATCCCAAAACGCCGATGATCTCTTCCCCATACAACACCACCGGCACGGCCAGGGTTTGTCCGCCGTCAAGATCGCGCGTCACCACCACATCACCCTGCCGGACGGCTTCCGTCATTTCCGGCAGCCACGCGCTGTCGGTCACGCCGTGCGTTTCGGGGGAATAGAAATAGCCCACAACCGGCTCCGCCCGCTCCTGCCATGCGCCGCGGACGTAACGGCGCTGAGCAACCAGGGCATCGCGCAAAGCCACTTCGGCGCGCTGTTCTGCTTCTAATGCTTCGCGGCGGGCGCGCTCCTGCTCTTGAAGCAGCAAGCTCCTGAAAATCACATCACTCAAGCGCTGCGCCAATCGGGCATACAATTGCCAGTCCTGCCCGGCCCACAGCAACAAGAACCCCAGCCGGTGCTCCTGTAGGGTAAGCGGCACCACAATATACGTTTTGCGTCCACCTTCGCCAAGCCGTTCCCAGGGCGCCAGCAGCCACGACCTGAACGGCAAACCGTCCGCATAGAAATCAACTTGCGGGGCGCGTGAACTATCATAGGCGAACAGGAAACGCGAGAACTCAGCCCTGGGATTTTCTCCATCGTACAGCGCCGCCAGGCAGCTCTGGACGCCCACATTCGGGAACAAACGCTCCAACACCGGCGGCAGTTCTTGCAGATGCAACGTCGTGCTCAAGGTGTCATCAACCTGGGTCAACAGAGCTTGACGTTGTTGAAATAGCTGGCGTCCATACGCCTCTGCCCGCCTGATGGCATCGCTCACCAAGACACGCGCTTGCTGTAGGAGGTCCTCGGCTCTCTGCCGCATGGCAGGGTCAAAGAGGTAAGGCAAGCTGTGGTGACGCAATTCCGAAATGGAACGATGCCAATCCTCAAGCCGGCCACCTTCACCCTGCGTCCGACGTAACGCGTGATCCAGGACACGCAAGAAGTCTGCACTGCTCTCCGGCGTCGCCGGTACCTGCAACGCGGCGTGGAAAGCCTCCCATACTGCCGCAGGCACACAGGTACAGGGGGGGATATATTCTGGCGTATCTGCCCCTCTTTCCTCAAGCGATGTCATCTCTTCTTCTCGTACGGCCGGGGGGAGGCAGCCACACGAACGGCGGATGACCGGTTCGGCGGGCATGGCTTCCCGCACCACCGTTGTGTCACCGCGCAATTGCCGCAGCAGCAGTTCCAGAGCACGGCGGGCCATCGCCACAATCGGCTGGCGCACCGAGGTCAACGGCACATCCAGGTTACGCACGATGTCAGAATCGTCGAACCCCACGACCGCCACTTCGTCGGGGACATTGATCCCCTGGGCATACAACACGTTCAAAACGCCGCGCGCCATATCATCATTGGCGGCGACAATGGCCCACGGCAGCGGCGGGGTCTGCGAGGCGCGGACGGCAGCGATCCGCGGCCACAATTTCTGCATGGCGCTCTGACCACTCATCGAGCTGAAATTGCCTTCCACAACCCAATCCGGGTTCAAAGGAAGATTGTGTTTCTCCAGCGCCTCCACGTAAGCACGATAACGCTCATCGGCATCAATTTGGCCGACGGGGCCACGGATAAAGGCAATCTGGCGATACCCGTGGTCTTCGATGAGATGGGAGATTACCTTGTACATACCGCCAAAGCCGTCCACCAGCACCGCCGACAGGCCTTCGCTCACCCCCACCACCGTCACGATGGGGATGGAATCCGCGAAACGGCGCAGAAAAGCGTCAAACGTTGCCTGTGTCACTCCATGAGCGATATTGCCGGAGACGATAAGACCGTCCAGCAGATCGGTGCTGACCAGTTCATAGAGACCATTATCAACAGCCTGATCCGGCTCCTGTAATCCCCCGCCAACATAACAAAATAAATCCACATCGAACGCTTCGGCGGCCTCGATCACACCGGAAAGCAAATACTGCGACCACCACGAGAGGGTCTCTGCAACCAGCACCCCGATTTTGGGACGTGCCGCTACGTCGCGTGTGTCTTGTGTTTGCATCTCAAGAACCATAATTGCTCCTAGTCCAACTTCGTGCTGGTTCCGGTTTCCAGCAGTTGCTCGCGCGTCCCCAGACGCGCCACTGCCATCGTTGCACCCAACGCCTTGCCCAACGACTCCAGTGTCACACGCAGGATGGCCTCGGTATTCGGTGCCTGACGCACGCGATCGGTGATGGCGCGGGTGGTCAGCAGGTCGTTCAACGTAGCCTGCGCCTGTTGACGCGCGGCCTCGGCCTCGTGCTGCGCCTGTATCTGCCGCTGCGTCAACAATGCCCCCATCAGCGTGCTGCTGATCTGGCGACTTAACGTCTCGTAGACTTCCCCCTGTTCAGGACCGACTTCAAAAAGCGCAAAGCCGAGCGGTATTTCCTGAAAATAAAGCGGCGTGACCACCATTGTCGTTGGATGTTCTGAAACCATCAGTTCGTCCGGCAACAGTCGGCGCGCTTCAAAACGCTGTCCTTCAACCCCCAGAGGATTGCGCCCCTGTGCGTTGCAGGCAAACACCAACCGGGCCTGCTCGCGTGTCAACGCGCCATCTTCATAAAGGGCGATATAGCAAGCGGGAATGTGTAAGCGCGGCAACTCCCGCATGATCAGGTCCAGCAACCGCTCCATATCAAAAGTGGCAATCAACTGCTCACCGAGCATCCGCAGTTGATCACTGTAACCGGCTTGCTCAGGATGGAGCAACCGCATTTGATGGACGACTTCGGTCATAAAGGCCATTGCCTGCTGCCACACGCCTTCGGCGCGGCGTCGGGGCAGGTCACCGACCACATCCGAACTCATAAAGTGGCGGATGGTGAACAGCAGCGTCCGTCCCAGGTTCATGACATCATAACCATGTCTGTACCAACGCTGCAACACCGCGTAAAGGACTTCTATGAAACGGTGAGAGGCAGGCGGTCCGGCAATGTCCGCAGCGAACGCATCGAGCAATTCTTCGGCCCAGGCAGGGCGCAGGCATTGCGCCGCCGGACCGACACCGCGCTGTAAGGCAGTCAGGGTCAGCGTGCGCCGGTTCTCATGCGGGACTTCGGACACCACAGGCGGAAGAGCGGCAGTTTCGCCTATCTCCGCCAGCGGGGAGACAAAGCAACCACACGATTGACGCACCACCAGTTCGCCGGGGAGCATAGCATCGGCGACCGCTTCACCCCGCAGCAACGCCAACGCCTTTTCTGCCGCAAGGCGTCCCATAGCGTCGTTGGGCATGCGCACCGTAGTCAGTGGCGGCATACTCACGGCGCTTTCGAGCACATCATCGAAGCCCACCACGGCGACATCGAGAGGAATATCGAACCCCCGTCGTTGCAATTCTTCCAGGGCCGCCAACGCCATATAATCATTCGAGGCCACGATGGCATCAAAATCGCGCCCGGGATGCAAGCCGCGCTCATCCAGCAGGACGTGGATGGCTTGAGTGCCGGCCCGGGGTGAGAAGTCACCGGGGAGCACCAGCTTCTCATCAAAAGGAATGTCATAAGCGTTGAGCACCTCAAGGTAGGCCTCATAACGCGCCTGAGCCGAAGGATTATCCGGCAAGCCGCCGATGAAGACCAGACGACGATAGCCGTGCGCTTCGATCAAATGGCGCAGCGCGGCCTCCATGCCGCCGCGATTGTCTATGGAAATGCCGGGAAAGCCCTCATAGTGCCGATGGAGATTGACCGCCGGCAGAGGGCTGTAGTAACGCCGGTAAAAACGGTCGAAAATCTGGCGCGTGGGCCACCACTGTACCAACACCAAAGCATCGAGCCGCTCGGCGCTGACCAAATGGTGGACCGAGGAAGGCAAATCCTCGACGGCGCCCCCTTCCGCCCCGACATTACCGGCGTTGAAGATAAACAGGTCCACCTCCGCACGCCGCGCCACTTCAGCCGCACCAAGCCACCACGCCGTCGCCCCGCCGACCTGATGGGTCACGAGACCCAGCGCCGGTCGCGGTTTGCGTCGGAGTCCCCTCGCGCGTTCATCACCATCCATAGTTGTCATCCTTCATCGGTTGAACGTTGAAACGTTTGAACGTTAGCACGCCTGAATTACCCAATCCGCTAAAATCCGTTCAATGTCCGTTGACAAATGGCTCTATCAGCGTTAACGCCCCTCGGTCGGAGCTACCGTGCTCTCGGCTTCCAGCTCCACAAGGGACTCCGGCAGGTTGAGGTGCACGGCCACTTCGGCGACGCCGGACAGACGTCCCAACTCACGGGCTGCGGTCTGCAACACCACATCCACGTCCAACGCACGCGAGAAAAGGCTGGCGATCTCGTTCACCTGCATTTCACGGGCAGCGCTACGTCGGCTCTCTTCGAGCAGGCGTGCCACTTCCAGAGCCTGCGCAATGTCCTGCGCGGCGCGTTCCACAAAGGCGATGTCCTGAGTGCCCCAGGGCTGCGCAACATCGCGGCGCATGCGCAGCGCACCGAAGGTTTCTCCACCCCCTAGCTGCAAGGGCACAATCAAGGTGTTATCGGCCGCCACGTAGGGCGTTTGCGTCTCCAACAGCGGCAGCGCCGTCCCGGAAGTAATCGGCGTGAGTTCCAACGGCGTGTAGCGATACCCCACCACCGGCGACGGGCGCCACGCCCACCCGGCGCGCACCTCTTCGCCATACGACTTCTGCAATTCCTGCAGGACGCGCTGGCTCTCTTCAAACAATTGCGCATTGCGAATCGCCACCGCAATCTGGTCGGCCAGAATGTGCAGGGTGGCGACATCCTCAGAGCTGAAAGCCTCCGCGGCCTGGCTTTGGACATCCAGCACACCGATCACTTCCTGGCCTACAATCAAGGGCAAAGCCATCTCGGAGCGCGTCTCGGGCAGATCGGGGTTTTTCACCCACACCACATCTTCATCCACATCGAGGGCAACACGCGCACGACCTGAACCGGAGACGTAACCGACAATGCCTTGCTCGCCGACGCGCAGGCGGTGTCCCCGCGCCAGCATACGCTGGCCCCCTTCCGAAGAGGCAGCGCGTAAAACCGCCCACTCACGCGCCTCATCCAACAAAAAGATGCCGGTATGGTAAAACTCAAAGCGTTCCGAAATCAGGTGCACCACCCGATCCAGCAGTGTGTCCACGTCCAGGATGGAAGCCGCAGCCTGGCTCACCCCTCCGGTAATCGCCAGGTATTCGGCGCGGCGCTCGACTTCTTTTGTGCGCTCGGCAACCCGTGCTTCGAGGTTACTGATCAACTCGTTCAGGCGCGCCGTGACCGCGTTGAAAGCCCGCGCCAATGCGCCGATCTCATCTTCACTCTCGACAGTTGCTGTGCGGGTTAAATCACCGGCGGCAATCGCCTGCGTCGTTCGCGTGAGTGAGACAATCGGAGAGAAGGCACGGTGAATCGTCAGCGTCCCCAAGACAAGCAGCACCACACCGCCAAGCCCGATGACAAGCCAGGAAAACCACAGAAAATTTTGCATATCCTGGGTGATGGCGGCCTCTTGTTGCTGCACGACCACGCCCTGCCTGAGAACGACCAATTCGGTGGCATAGGCCCACCAACGAACACCTTCGGCATCGGTGAAGATGATCAGCCGATCGGCGCGGCCCTGGCGCAGGGCCATAACCGGCGGCTGGCGGCTGGCGTCGCGCATGGCTTCATTCTCGCCTACCAGGGTAAAATCCAGGCTCGAATGAAGCACATAACGATCGCGGCTGTCCACCAGGTAAACCGCGCCGGTAGGACCGACTTCCACCATGGCCAGGCGCAAACGGCGCTGGAGGTCCTGAACCGAAGGATTTTTCTCCAGGTCTGCCACATTGAGCATCAAATGCGCAATTGCGCCGAGGCGGTTCGTCTCGCTGCGCCTGAGCAATGAGCGCGCCTGAGCGTTTACCAACAGAACACTGATCAACAAAACGGGCAGGGTAATAGACAAAAAGAGTGCTGTCAGGCGGCCTCGAAGACTGCCACGTTGCACCTGTGGTTCAACGGCTATGTGCCGGAAGAAAGCGTAGATGTAGACAACGACATAGACCGTCGTGACAAAAATGAGCATCCATTCAGGCGGCAACCACCTGCGAAAGCCAACCTGCACCACCGCCACCGACAACGTTCCACCCATAATCCAGCGCGCGATCTCGCGTCGGGTTGCGGTGGCGGCCTCATCGCGCAGCACGCCGATGGCCGGAACCAACGGGAGCAGGCCGAGGATAAAGCCATAAACGACAATGGCCGGCAGATACAGCGTTGCGGACACATAATTGTTGAGAGCAATATAACCACCGTCATAGGTACTTGCGTCCAGGCCGGTATACCACAGGTGCGTCCCCAACGACACGTCCACCACGGTCGCCACAATCGGCAGAGCAAGGGCAATATAACCCAGCCACCAGAGCCAACGCTTTTGCACCCAGGTCGGCTTCAAGAGCGTCACAGCCGCGAGCCACGCTGCGGGGGAAGCCGTGTAGACCGTGGCAGCCAGAAATTGCGTTGGGAAGAGAGCCTGTTCAAAACTATCCGCACTGATGAGCGCGCCCATAGCAAGGCCGTTCACGGCCAAAAGTGCGGTCAGCAGGCTCACATGGCGGTTGATCACGTGGCGCGCGTTGAGGATGAGGATGTACAGCGTCATAATCATCTCGATCAGCGCTAACATCCAGGTAATCAGTTGTAACGTTTGACTTTCAAGAGACAGGTTCATTCCCAACGTCCCCCCATATTCACGACGCTACGCCGCTCAACCATTTTCGGCTGTTCTCTCCTCAGGATTGAGGATCAAAGGCTGCGTTCCACGTCCCCGCCGTCCGCCGCCCGGCGTGGCCGTCATATACAACTGCACCTCGCTGGCTTCCAGGAAACGGCCCAGCGTCCGCACGCTTTGCTCCATAATCGTTTCGGGATCAGGTGTCTGCCAGATCAAATCGCCGAGTCGCCCCAGGCGCTCGTTGTAGAGAAGTTGTTGGCGTGCCTCCAGGAGCATGCGGGTGTTATCAATCGCCGTACCCAGACGTTCGACGGCCATACGGATAAGCTCACGGGTTTCAGTATCCCAATCCCCTTTCTCCGCCGTGCGGGTGAAGGCCAGATACCCCGCCGTGACGCCATTCGCCACCAGGGGAACGATCAACAGATACATCCCCGCCTCGTCCAGCCACGCCGAACGCGGTTGCTGCATGGCCATCGCTTCCTGCGCCAGCGCCGTCATCTGCGCCTCTGGAACTTTGCCGGCGACAAAAGAGGGTGCCTTCTGCGATTCGAGCAACGCACGCCAGGATGTGAGGGCGTACTGGGTATACAGCATTTGCATCTCCTGCACTCGCGCCCGCGATTCTTCGATCAGCCGCAGCACATCCAGCGAGGCGGCCACCTGCCCGGCAACGATACGGAAGATTTGCAATTCTTCCTCAGAGAAGGAAGAGCGCCGGCTGTGAATATCCAGCACGCCGATCACCTCGCCACGGATACTCAGCGGCAGACTGATCTCGACACGGCTCTCCGGGAAGTGGGGCAACTCCCCGGGGAGCAGCAGCGCCATCTGCTCCCTGCCGATTTGGGCTGCCCGCGCCGGCGCCACGCGCGCGCTGAAAGCGATGTCTCCCCCGGCCTGGGGCAAGGCTTCACCAAGCGCGCCGGCGGTGGCCGTCAGGTTCAAAACCGCGCCGGTGCGTTCGAGCAGGTACAGGTTCGCCTGGTAGATGTCGAAAGTGCGCGCAAGTTCGCGCACCACCCGTCGGGTCAGGTCTTCCTGCTGCCGGATCGAGGTGAGGGTGTGACTGAGCGATACCACCCAGCGCAACTGCTCGGCGTGCTCGCGCCTGAGCTGTGCCTCATGTTGCGCCTGTTCACGGTCTAATGTGAGTTTGCGGCCCATCACCAGACTACGGGTCAGCGCTTCTGTCAGATATTGTTGCATATAGGTCTGCGCCGCCACGAAAAACACGCCAAGCATCAACAAGATAAACGTGTAGGTGGCCCACGCCACCGGCCTGGCAGTAATCAACTGCATCTCGTAGGGGACCAATGCCTGTCCTGTGGAATAAAGCCAGCCGGCAGTCGCCATCGTGAGGCCGGCGACAACGATGCTGCCGATCGCGGCCTGTCTCCCCAGAAAGATCGCGGAGACAAAAATAAGGCCCAGCAAGAAGAGTGTCGCATTGCTGCTCAAGCCGCCCCGCATCAGCGAAAGCACGGCGAACATATACAGCACCAGCAAGAGCGTGGCAACCTGCAACACATAGGGGGCTTTTTTCCAAAAGCGCATGATCCCCACAGCCGCAAAACCCAGCACATAGAAGGGAATCAGTCCGCCCCGGCCATCTCTCCACACAAAGTATGAAGAGAACAACAATGCAGGAATGGCCGCCAGGAACACGACCCGCAGCACTTGATGAACCAGCGTCCGCTGCCAGTCATGCACTTCAACAAAAGAAACCTCTTCTTGCAAAACGCCCTGTTGTTCGCTCATCTCTTCAAACCTTTGGGGTTCATTTTCCATCAGCCGGCGTAACCAGTGTGGCGCGCACGCCATCTGCCCGGGCAATATCCTGGAGAGCCTGTGCGGCCTGCACCAACATCGCCTCCAGATCGGGGGTACGGATCACGCGCTCACCGAATTCACGCAACCAGCGTTCCTGCTCCAATTGTCGTTGTGCCTCCTGCACCACCGCGATCCGCTCAAGGGTCACACTCGTCAAATCGCCGATGACACGATAGAGCTGCATTTCAAGAGGCGTGAATTGATGGGCAGTGCTGTATGTGACCATCAACAGGCCCCAAAAGCGCCCCTGCACACGTAAGGGAATCAACGCGACGCTGCGTTGCTCGGAACGCTCCAGGAGATAGGTGCAAAAATCGCGGAAACCGGGGAGCGGCAGTGCCGAGACGGTTGTCACGTCAACGATGAACAATGGAGCTTGCAGGGCTTCGCCGATTGCCAAAGCAACGTTGAAGTCTTCTGCCTCACGGTCAACGTACTGCATGTTGAGCTGATCGCCACGCCGGTCGGCAACCAGGTGCCGGGCGTCCGTTTCGCGGGCTGCCTGCACCACATAAGCCTGCGCAGGGTTGAACCCCTGAACGATGCCCAACAGCGCCGCATAAACATCCGTCGCGGTCCGCGTGGCGCTCAGTTGCCCCGCCAGGCGATAGAAAGGATTGGCCGTCTCCAAAATCGAAGCCGCAGCGCTCAGACGGCGGGCGTTGTCCAGCGCGATGGCCAGTTGCCAGGCCAATCCCTGCAGGATGTGCAGGTCGTCTTGGTCGAAATCGGTCTCGGCAGTGTGGATATCCAGCACCCCCAATACCTCACCGGAGAGCAGAAGGGGTAAGATGGCCGCCGCGCGCGTTGTCGTCGGATCGGGGTTAGTGACAAAGTGTTCTTTGTCCATCGGCAGGTCACTGGTAGGTCGGGCAATATGCGGGCGCTGCGTCTCCGCAACCCGCGCGATCACACTCTGTTCGTCGCGCTTGAGACGATACCCTTGCGGTACCAGGCGACGTCCGGCGCTCGAAGAAGCCGCTCGCAAGACCAACCAGGCGTCGGTTTCATCGGGTGTATAGATCGCCACATAGGCAGCTTCAAAATGGTGGCTGATCAACTGCACGGCCTGATCCAACAACGACTCGACATCAAAAACCGCAATCAATGCCTGCACCACCCGCGTGGTCGCATCCAGGTACATGGCGCGGCGTTGAATACTCAGGTTCGCTTCCTGCAGGGCGCTCATCCGTTCGGCGAGGGCCGCCTGACGCCCTTCCAACTCTTCCGAGATTTGCGCGCTGCGTTGCAGGCTGGCAAAAATGCGCGGGAACAAGGTAGAAAAGGCCATGTAAAGCGCCGTGGCGCAGACGAGATAGACGATCAGGCCGCTCACCAACAAGTCGGGGGTGTAAATGGCGCCGGGGTGCTGCGAGATCTCGATCACGCGGAAACTGACCAGTCCAACAAACGCAACCAAAATGAGGGTGGAAGTAACGAAGACGGCAAAGCTTTGCCGTCCACCGAGAAAGATCGTTGCAAAAAGTATGGCCGTCAACAGATAAATCCGCCCATCCTCGCCCCAGCCATAGGTCAACAGATCGCCCGCCCCCAGCACCAGCAAGGCAATGAGCAACACCCAGACACGCAGGGTGTAGGGGATACGCGGCGCAAAAGCCACCAGCGCCACCGTCAGGTAGCCGACAATCGCCACCGTCAGCAACACGAATTCGCGGGTGAGATAGGTGTAGTACACACCGGCCACCAGCATCGGCAAGGCAACCAACACGATGACGCGCAAAATGCGCTCAAAGAGTCGCTGTCGCCACGGCAACAACTTTTCCAGGATTTCAGGAGCTTCCTGAATGGAGATGTCCTCCCGATTCATACTTCCCTCCCATCACCGTCGGCGACGTAGCACGGCAAAGAGAACGTGAATGTGCTGCCTTTATTGACCTCACTGTTGACCCAAATCTGTCCCCCGTGCATCTCCACGAACTCTTTGCTCAGCGCCAGACCCAGTCCAATACCGTCCTGCCAACGGCCTTCTTTATCCGCACCTTTCTCGAAGCGGACAAAAAGCCGCTCGAAATCCTCAGGGGGAATGCCCACCCCGGTATCACTCACACTCACGTAGACTTGATTTTCGTTATGCCACGCTTTGAGCGTAATCCGCCCGCGCTCGGTAAATTTCGCCGCGTTGTTGAAGAGATGGACAAGCACCTGGCGTAAGCGTATCGGATCCACATTCAGTACCGGCAGGTCCGCGGGGATATCCTGGATAAGCTCGATGTCTTTGCCGCGCACGAGGGCGCTGGCGGTGGGCATCACGGCATCCACCAGGTCTTGCAGGCGCACCGGTTGCAGTCGTAATTCCATCATGCCGGCCTGAATCTGCGAAATCGCCAGGATGTCGTTGATCAAAAACAAGAGTCGTTGTGCGTCATCATAGATGCGCTGCATATCCTGGGTCTGTTGGGAAGTCAGCGGTCCGTCAATGCCTTTGATCATCAAGCGGGAGAAACCGATGATTGTATTCAGGGGTTCGCGCAATTCGTGGGACATGTTCGCCAGGAACCGTCCTTTGAAAGCCTCGGCTTCTTCAAGACGCTGAGCCGCCAGGCGCTCTCGTTCGTAGGCTCTGGCGTTCTCCAGCGCCACCGTCACCTGCCCGGCCAGCAGCTCCAAAACTTCAAGTTCGTCTTCCTGAATACCTTCATGTTCGGTGCTCAACACGGCCAACACGCCCAGCACACGATCTTCCATCCGCAAAGGAATCGCTGCCCGACTCAGGGTACGCCGGTACCACTCCACCGTTTCATCCGTTTGTTGATGCTCAACGACCGACACGCGCTTGCGGGCGGCGCGCTCGATGATCGAGCCATCGCCGGCATACACATGCTCAGGCCACGCCCCCTGATCGGCGACGTCTACAACGGTATCAGGACGGGTAGCGGGACTATGGGCGCGCAAACGTATTTCTCCTCCACCGGGTTCCACAATATAGATTGCCACAGAAGCATACACAAAACTTTCACGAATCAAATCCGCGACCTGGTTGAGCAACAGGGTCGGGTCGCGCACGGATGTGATGGCCTGAGCAACCTCCTGACTGGCCTGGAGATGCAGGGCACGTCGCTGGATCAGGTAGTTGGCCTGCTGCAAACGCTGTGTGCGCTCGGCCACTTTGGCCTCCAGGTCCTCGTAAAGGGATTTAAGGTCGGCGGCCATCTCGTTAAACACAAACGTCAGGATGCCGATTTCATCGCGCGAAGTCACTTCGAGATGCTGGGCCAGGTCACCTTCCGCCATAGCCACAGCGGATTCGGTGAGCCGGATGACGGGACGGGTGATCTGGCGGATCACAATCGCCGCGATGGCGGTCGTCGCCAACGCCACCGCCAGCACCAGAGCAATCAACGTGGCGGCGATGCGATCGGTAGATTCCAACGTCTCGGATTGTGCCTGCTCAACCAGCACGCCAACGTCAAAATCATCCAGATAGTAGTACGCCCCGATGACGGGAACGTTCAAATGGTTCACATAAACGCCATTCCCCACACTGACGGCTTCCGCGCCGCCCGGCCAGATCCGCGATTGAGAAACCAGATAGACTTTCCCCGTTTCACCGATCAGGGCTTTATCCAGCAGGGCATCATACTGGATGATGCGGGTCAAAGCCGACTCACGCAGGCAAAAAATCGTTGTGTGCTCCTGGGTAGCATAGACCAGCACCCATGCGTCGGTATCCCCCAACAGCACAAACCGTCCGAGAGGAAAATGCGCATTGTGATCTGAGGCCGTGGCAGACGCGGTCCGCTCTGTCACAAAATCAGGTGAGCCGGCAACCCGCGCGGTACTGCGACAGGTGCCCAGCGTCCAGAGTTCTTGCCCGTTCTGGTCAAGGCGCGTTACCCCTGTCAAATCGGGTTCCTGCTTATGGATGCTTTCCCACCAGGCCTCGCGCTGACCGGCAGAAGCGTCAGTCGTCCAAGAGATCGGCGTCAATAACGCTTGACGCATATGCACAAACCACTGTTGTAGTTCTTCGCCTTTTAAGGTGGCAACTGCCTGTAATTTGCTCTTGACTTCTTGCTGAAGATTGCGACGGTTGTTTTGTGCGGCATATCCTCCGATTAAAGCTAAGGGGAGAATTGTCAAAATCAAAAAGGCAGTCAACAGGGTTCGTCCCAGTCCACCGCGCATCCCGGTCGTCGGAATTGAGCGCAGCCTGCGGGGAGCTTCACGACCTGCGACTACTCCCGTTCCCATACCTCCTCACCGGCTAAAATGCGCCGCACTTGCTCTGGAAAACGATCCGGGTCCAACGGTTTGCCGATAAAACCATTGAAGCCCGCCTCGCGCGCGCGTGCCATGTTTTCTGCGGATATATCGGCCGTCACAGCGATAATCGGCACATTCTGGAAACGTGGATGGGAACGCAAAGAGGCCAGGGATTGATAGCCATCCGTGTCCGGTAGAGCAATGTCCATCAACACAACGTCAACGTTCCCCAACGTTTCCGCAAACTCAAGCACCTTCCAGCCCGAAGCCTTCCACTCGCATTTTTTGACGCCCAGAAAAGCTAACAAGCGGGTCATCAGGATAAAGTTGTTGAGGTTGTCCTCAACAATCAAAATGACGGCCTCGGATGGAACGATCGGTTTCCACTTCATCGTTGACTTCCTGAAATTTCAAACGGTCAGCCGCCTTTGTAGCCACTGGCCTTGAGAAACCGCGCGATCTGGTGCGGCAGCTCATCCACATCAATCGGTTTGGGGATGTAGCCATTGCATCCGGCGGCCAGTGTCTTCTCACGATCTCCCTGCATGACATTCGCCGTCATGGCGATAATCGGAATTCCGCTCAGTTCGGGAATGGCGCGCATACGCTTGGTTAGCTCATAACCATCCAGATCGGGGAGGTTCATGTCCATCAAAATCAGGTCGGGCTTCTCCCTGATGGCAAGCTCGATTCCCTTAGGGCCATCCTCCGCCTCGAGCACTTCGTAATCCTCAACCAGAAGGATACGTCGCACTAACATGCGGTTTCCGGGGTTATCTTCGATATATAAAATTTTTGCGCCCATATCCACCTCATAGGTTTGTTGCTGTTTTATTATAACATGAAAGGAGTCCAGTAACGAAGCTATATGATAAACGTTTGGTTAATGTTTGAAAAACGTATAGCATGTCTCACCATTTTAACTTCAGTTCAGGTTATTCAGTGCCTGAAGTGAAACATTGATGTCTTGATTATATCCTTTTTCGAACAATAGTGCAATTGCAATCTGTAACCCATATACCCCGCCAACACTACACTTCCCAAAAGACTCAAGGCGATGCCTACAAATAACCGTGGCGTGCGATAACTGAAGGTGAGGCGCCACGCGCCCGGCTCGACCATCACGCCACGAAAGAGGATGTCGGTCCGCAAGATGTCTTTCTGTAGGGGTGAAGTGGGCTGGTTCATATCAAGGGAGCGCGCTTCAACCTGCCAGCCCGGATACCAGGCATCCGTCAAAACCAGCAGCGCCGGCGATGTCACAGTAACGTCAACCACGATTTTGTCAGCGGCATAACGCACAACGGTTGCCGTGTCCCCGGCCAGATGCGATGGAGCGGTCATTTGCAGTGCCGGAGCGGCGCAATCCATGATAACGGCCTGCAGGCGCGGGTCAAATGTCGGATCGCGCATCAGCGCCAGGGCGTCATCCTCTGTGGCGGCACAGCGCACCTCACGTACCAGGAACGCGCGCGGCAGGCTATGCAGGTTTTCGTAGATTTTCACATCGCCGGAATGTACCAGCCGAAAGTCCTCAGAAAGTACCAGCGGGTAAAAAGCGCCGGTGCGCGCATCAATGAGACTCGCGCCGGTCAATGTCAATCCGCCCTCCGCCGCACGCACGCTGAGTCCGGTCAACGTGGTCACCATCCCCAGAGGCAGGCGATAGGCACCCGCGTCGGCTGTGTGTGAGGGTAAAGCCAGCGTCAGGGTCACGCCGGACGCGGTGGTGACGCGGACTTCGCCCCTCCCGCTGTATAGCCATCCCAGGGTGTCAGCCTCAAAATCCGCCGGTAGCCAGGCCAGCGTCAGCGACTCATCGGCCCTCAGGTGCGGCTGAAACTGCCGATCGTAGAAAACGTCATCCGCCCAGGCGTCGCCCGTCTTGTCGGTCATCAGGAAGCGCACGCCGAGCAGGGAGAGCCAGCGGCCTTCGGGGATCGTCGTCAAGTTCTCGCGGAGGCGTCCGTCCAACGTCCCTTCGGGCAAGAAAAGGCGCGAGAAAGTGACGTAATGCCGCAGGGGAAGCAAGCCGCCGTCGTAGCCATCCACGGCGGGAACCGCAAACGCCATTGGGAGGTTGGGCGCCAGCACCTCCCGCTGTTTGACGGCAACTTCGTAGGCCCACAGGGCTTCCGGGGAAAGCGTCGCGCCGTAAATGGCCTCGATCTCCGCCTTATCACCGATTTCAAATAATGTAGGCGAGAGACTGAGGAAACGTCCCGGCGGCTGTTCCAGGGTCGCGTCCGCGCGCGCCGCTGCGACAAGATGCGCCGTCGCCGGTCGCAAGTCGGTGTAGGCGCGCAGAGCCGTGGCATCGGCATGCGGCATCCGTTCGGCGGCCCACAACAGTTCAAAAAAAACTATGCCGGTCACGGCCAGGGGCGCAAGGCGGCGGAGCAGTACAATCCAATGAGAATTTCTACCTGCCTCACAAGGCTTGGAGGGGATCGCCAGATCTCCAACTCTTGCGCGCAAGTGATGCGGGCTTAAAACACGTTGCAACGCTTCAAAGCCCATCCCCGCGAGCAACGCAGCAGAGAGCACATACAACGCCAGGAAGCGCGCGGGCGCACGGAAATGCGCGATGCCGGGCACACCCAATCGCGCGGCGGCCAGGTACAGGGGATTGTAACCGCCCAGCGCCAGGAACACTCCCAGTACCCCCATCCAGAACAACAAGCGACCTTCCTGCTGATGATGCCGCCACGCACGCCAGGCGCCCCACCCCGCCAGCGCCATCCCCGCTAGGCCGATGTAGGCGACAGCTTCGGGGAGCAACGGCGGCCACAGGTACGGCGGCAAGAGCGCGCGCGGCAGTTCCCAGGGACGCACGGAGAAGGAGACGGCCTCACGCCAGGGCAATCCACCGCTGCGCGGCGAGAAATGCATCAGTTCCAGGGTCGGCAAGAGCTGCGCCGCAGCGATCAAGGCAGCAAGGGTAAGGGGAAGAAGTAGACGGGAGATAGAAGAAAGTAAACGGGAGAATGGTTGAGGGCTAACTCGCAACTTGCTATTTGCAACTTGCAACTCATACCCCACAACCCAAAACGCATACCCCACCGCCGCGATGAACGCCATCTGGGTATGTCCTGCCAGGATAATCAGCGCCAGCGCCCCCGCACTTACCGGCGAAAACAAACTCTCGATTTCGGATTTTGGATTCTCGGTTCTCGATTCCCCATCACTCGTTTCCCGTTTCTCATTTCTCCTTGCCGGCAAAAACACCAACGGCAGCCACGCCAGTCCCTGTAACTGGTTGAGGTGCTCCACGTGGACGCCCAGGTAGCCGCTTCCGGCGTACAGCAAGCCACTGAGCGCCGCGCTCCAGGGAGACATCCCCAGACACCGCGCCAGAATGGCGACATTCACCGCCGCCAGGCACAGGTGCAGCCATACGCTCCAATGCAGGGTGCGCGCCATCCCTTCCAATGATGGCCCGGCGATCCACCACAGCAGCCAGTTGAGAGGATAAAATACGCCGGCCTGGGAATTTGCCAGCAACGGCGCGCCCGCGAAAAGATCAGGGTTCCACAGCGGCAACCGCCCGGCCTGCAATGCACGCGCCGCAGCGGTCCAGTAGGGGAAGAAATACATTTGCAAATCGCCGCCGGCTAGCCCCCATCCGGCGACCAGTCGGCGATAGAGGAATAACACCCCCAACACCATCAAAAGATACTTCGCCACTCGCCATTTGCTATTCGCCATTCGTAATTCGCTATTCGTAATTCGCTATTCGTAACTCGCCATCCGCTGCTCACTGTTTACACAATCGCAACGTTTGCAGTGCATTCGCGTCTTCGGGATCGAGGCGCAGTGCCGCTTCAATGTAGGGTATGGCCTCGTTGCATTGGTCGAGCAAGTAATACGACAACGCCAGGGTGTAGTAAGTCTCAATCGCCGGGCCTTTGACGCGCCCCACATCGCCTGAAAACTGCACGCGGCCATCCGGCGCCGGGAAAATCGCGTCGGTGCGCACCGGCTGCCGTTCCGGCCATTGCAACGGCTTGAACCAACCGATGTAAACTTTGCCCGGCGGCGCGGGCGGTAACCCTTGTGCTTCGAGGGTATAACGCCCACTCAAGACATCGAAACGCACCATCCCGCGCACCTGTGAGCCGCCGAATTCTCCTTCCAGTGCCCCACGCAGCGGCGTCTCGAGCGCGCCGGGGTGCACGAACACCGCACGCGCCACCTCTGCCCCTGCCGGTTCGGTGCCGATGGCATTGGTATCCTCCAGGGTCATGATCAGAGAGACCGTCCGACGGCGCGCTCGCGCTTCGCCGTAGCGGATCGCAGGTTTGAGCATCTCGATAGCATCTTCATAATTGCGCTGCTGGAAGTAGAGCGTCCCCATGGCGGCGTAAGCCTCACCAAATGTGGGGTCAAGCTGAATGGCCTTGTTCAAGTTGATTTTCGCCTTGTCGTAATCGCCGGTAAGGAGCAAGACCAGGCCCAAACGCGCAAGCGCCGGTACGTGATTGGGATCGGCTTTCACGGCATCCGTGTATGCCTGCACGGCCAGGGTCCAGTTGCCCAGCGCGTTGGCGTTGCGCCCAATCGCCATGTGCAAATACACCATATTGTGGACCTTCAACGCCTCGCGGTATGCCTCGATGGCGCCGTAGTAGTTGCCCTGTCCCTCCAGGACATAACCGCGATTGCGCAACACATCCACGTTGTGCGGGTCCAGTTCCATCGCCGTAGCAATGGCCGCGTTCGCCGCATACCAGTTGCCGGTATCCACATAAGCCTCGGCCAGATAGGCATACGCTTCCGGCAGTGTCGGATCGAGAGACACGGCCTTTTCGCATGCCTCGATGGCGTCCGGCACCAATCCCAGCCAATCGTAGGCCATACCGAGCAACGCCCAGGCACGCGCATTTTCCGGCTGACGCCGCAGCGCTTCGCGGGCCATTTCCAGGCCGCGCTCCGGTTGCGTCTGAAACGTCAGCAACCGCGAGAGTTCCAGGTATACGTCAAACTGATTCGGTTCAAGGTCTAGCGCACGCTGATAAGCAGTAACTGCCGCTTCCATATCGCCGGCCCAATAAGCGTCCTCGGCCTGAGCAACGTAGATCGCGGGCGATGGTGTGGCGGTGGGTACAGGTGTAGGCGTATTCGGCGCGCGCACGGGGCTGTTCTGCATACTACCGAGGATAGTATTGACAACATACACTCCTGCACCGATCAGCGCGAGCAGGCTCAACAAGCGCAACCAGGGAATCCGCCGCCGACGGCGATATAAGTCGCGGTCAGATTTCAGATACATGGGCCTAAACAGTAGACAGTAAACGGCAGATGGTAAACAGTGGAAGATACATCGGCGCGTTCCTCTTACAAAAGGCCGTGCTCATGATACCAGTTCCAGGCTTCGACTATCGCTTCGCGCGCCGAACCGCCGACAAAGTCCAGCTCACGCTGCGCCTTGCCGCCGTCGAAATACATATCGCGCATACTCAGATGCAATTGGCTGCCGTCTACCAGTGGCGTGGCGTTGCGGATGCGGTTCAGCAAATCAACCAGCGCGGCAAACGGCGTCATCAAAACGTGAGGGATAGTGATCCACGGCGCGCGCCCACCTGTCGCCTCCGCCGCCAGCGCCATCAGCGCGCGGTGTGAGATGTTTTCCCCGTTGAGGATGTATCGCTCGCCGGTGCGCCCGCGCTCCGCGGCCAACACGTGGCCCTCGCCGACGGCTTTGGCCGAGACAACGCCCATCCCGCCCGGCGGCGCAGCGATAAGCCACCCCCGTTTCGCCGTCCGCAAGATTTCGCCACCCACGAAGTAGATGTCACGCTGCCCGATTACCGACACGGGGTTGACGATGACCACATCCAGCCCATCGGCCACGGCGCGCTGTACTTCCGCCTCGGCCAACACTTTGCTGTGCCCGTAGTGGAACTGCTCCGGCCGCAGATTGAATGTTGCGGATTCATCCAGCCACTGTCCGCGTCGCGTAGGCACGCCCAAAACGGCGACCGAACTGGTGAAGACGACGCGCCGCACACCCTGCGCCTGCGCCGCGCGCAACACATTGCGCGTCCCGCCGACATTCGCAGCGTAAATCGCCTCCGGCTTGTTGCGCCAATACTGCGAAACCGCCGCCGCGTGAAAAACCAGCTCACAGCCGGCCATCGCCGCATGCAGCGACGCCTCATCCAGCACGTCGCCGATGACGTACTCGGGGTCCAGTCCCGCCAGCGCATCGAGTTTCGACGTGGCACGACGCAGCGCCCGCACCGTGTACCCGCGCCTCAACAACGCCTCCACGATGTTCGCGCCCACGCAACCGGTAGCTCCTGTGACAAGTGCTCGTATCATAAGAATCAGCAAATCAAGAATCAACGAATGAGCAAATCAACCGGATTTCGCAATCCTCAATCTCAGAATCTTCAATCAACAAATCTACAATTCGCCATCCACCGCCTGCACCAACGCCCCACTCGCCACCAAATCCCGCACCGCCTCGATGAGAGGAGAGAGCGGCGCGTCGTGTTCGAGGAAGGGGACACGCGCGCGAATGGCCGCATAGGCCGCCGCCGTGCCCTGTCCCAGCCGGGCAGACGCACCCAATTGCTGGCGCCGAAAGTCAATGCCCTGCGCCGCCGCCAGCAACTCGACGGCAATGATGCGCTCGACATTCTCCAAAACCCGGCGGGCGTGATGCGCCGCGTTCGTCGCCATACTGACGTGATCTTCGGTGTTGGCCGATGTAGGAATTGTATCCGCAGTTGAAGGATGCGCCAATACCTTGTTTTCCGAAGCCAGCGCCGCCGCCGTGTACTGCGCGATCATAAAGCCGCTCTCCAGCCCACCGTGGCGCGTGAGGAACGGCGGCAACCCGTGACTCAATGCCTCATCCACCAGTCGCGCCGTGCGCCGTTCACTGATGTTGCCCAAATCCGTCAGTCCCAGCTTGAGATAATCCAGCGCCAATCCCACCGGCTCTGCGTGAAAGTTCCCGCCGGAAAGCACCACCGGGCGACCGTCCGCCTCGAAAAAGATCAGCGGGTTATCGGTGACAGCGTTCAGTTCGATCTCCAGCGCCCAACGCGCGTAGGCGACCGTATCGCGCACCGCGCCGTGGACCTGTGGGATGCAGCGCAGACTGTAGGCATCCTGAATGTCGCGGGGGTCGTGCGGGCGGACGAACGTGCTGCCTTCCAGCAAACGCCGCACATAAGCCGCATCGTCCACCTGACGCGGATGGGGACGGACGAGATGGATGCGCGGATCGAAGGCGGCAACCGTACCGCGCAACGCCTCCAGCGAGAGCGCACCCGCGATGTCGGCGGCGCGCACCAGATTCTCCGCGCGCAGCGTCACCAACGTGCCGATCGCCGTGGTGAGCGCCGTCCCATTGAGGAGCGCCAGCCCCTCTTTCGCGCCGAGTTCGACCGGCGTGAGGCCCGCACGCCGCAGCGCCTCCGCGCCGGGCAGGCGTTCGCCATCGTAGAACGCCTCGCCTTCGCCGATGAGGACGCAGGCCAGATGCGCAAGCGGCGCCAAATCCCCGCTCGCGCCGAGCGAACCATACGCAGGGATCAGCGGCACGATGCCCGCGTTCAGCAAAGCCAGCAGCGACTCCACGGTTTGCGGACGAATGCCCGAATAGCCCATCGCCAGCGTGTTAGCGCGCACCGCGATCACGGCACGCACCGTCTGCGCGTCCAGCGCCGGGCCGACGCCGGCTGCGTGGCTCAGCACCAGATTGCGCTGCAACGCCGCCACCTCGTGGGGAGGGATAATGCGCCCTTTGAACGCCCCAAAGCCTGTCGTGATGCCGTAGGCGATCTCACCGTTCGTCAGGAGCGTCTGCACGCCCGCCCACGAACGCGCCATCGCCTCCGCCGCGTAAGGCGCAAGCGCCGCCCGCGCCCCCGCTGCGACGGCGGCGACATCCTCCATCGTCAGATGTTCACCGGTGATGATGATCGTATCCATCAACGTCTCATTAATACGCCCCAAATGCACACATAGGGGCAAGGCACACCCCGCCGAACCTCGCCGGACTAATCCTGTAGGGATTCCACCGTACCTCTCCCTGCACGATCATTGCGGGGATGCCTCGCCCCTACTTTAACCGTTCCAACATCGCATCGAACTTCTCCCGCCACTCCGGATGCGTTCGCCAGACCAGATTCTGCCCATCCCCTCTCTTCCTGGGCACAATATGAAAATGGAGATGAAACACATCCTGTTGCGCTTCCCACCCTGAATTGTTGATGATCTGCACGTTGTTGATCCCCAATCGCTCCCGATACAAAACCGCGAGCTTTTTCACTACAGCCATCACCTGGAGAAATTCGTGTTCTGGGACGTCGAAAATATTCTCGTAATGGGCTTTCGGGATCACCAGAGTATGATATGCACTGACGGGGTTGATGTCCAGAAACGCATAGACACTCTCATCCTCGTACACTTTCCAGGACCTGGCCTCGCCGCGCGCGATTTTGCAGAAGATGCACGCGCTCATTGCAGGACCTCGGCTTTATACCACGCCCAAAACCGCGTCATCCCCTCCTCCACGGAGACATGCGGATCGTAACCGAGAAGTGTGCGCGCTTTGGTGATGTCGGCGTAGGTGACGGGCGGCTCGCTGGCGGGGGCAGGCGGGGTGTCCATGCGCGCAGGCTTGCCCACGAGACGCTCAACGAGCGCGACGAAGTCGGCCATGCGCACCGGTTCGCCGCGGCCCAGGTTCACACGCTCGTAGCCTAAGGGCGTTTCCAACGCGGCGACCACACCTTTCACAATGTCCCCCACGTAAGTCCAGTCGCGCCACATCTCACCGGCATCGTACAGTTTGAAAGTCTTGTCATGCACAATGCTATCAGTGATTATGTAGGGCATCATGTCAGGTCGTCCGCGCGGGCCGTAAACGCTGAAGAAACGCACCGCCGTGAAGGAGATGCCGAAGAGATTGTGGTAGGTGTAGCCCATCAACTCGCCGGCGATTTTGCTGGCAGGATAAGGGGCGAGCGGCTGTCCTAACGGATCGGTTTCAACGAAGGGAATCTGGGTCGTCTTGCCGTAGACCGACGACGTGGAAGCAAAAACGATGTGCGGCGTCCCGGCCAGGCGCATACCTTCGAGGACATTGACCGTGCCGCGAATGTTCACATCGGTGTAGAGTGGCGCACGTTCGATGGAATAGCGCACGTTCGCCATCGCGCCCAGGTGCGCCACCGCGTCAAAGCGTCCTTCGGCGAGGATACGTTTGACGGCGTCTTCGTCGCGCAGATCGGCTTCACAAAGCGTAAACGTCGGATACGCCGCCAGCGACGCCGCGTTCGCCCGCTTCCGCGCCGGGCTGTAGTAGTCGTTGAAGTTATCCAATCCCACGACGGTATCGCCGCGTTGCAATAAGGCTTCCGCGAGGTTACTGCCGATGAATCCGGCCACGCCGGTCACGAGAATACGCATGGGATACACTCCTTTGGGAAAACGGTTAATGAGAAATTTCTACTCGTTACTCATACTCCCGAAACATGGATATCCTGCACGTTCAATTGCAGATTCACCCGATCATTCCAGGTATTGGCCTCCAGATGATAGGCCAGGTCAATCTGGCGCGGAAGATGTGCGAGCCATGCGCCCTGACGGAAGGCGATGGCGTCCCACGTGATGCCGCGTTCGTCGGCCAATCGCAATTTAAGATGACGTCCCTCCGCACCAACCGTGCGCGCGTCAAGGACTTGCACCCGCCGGCTCACCAGCAGCGGCTCGGCGTTGCCGTAGCCGAAAGGCTCCAACCGTTGCAGCGCGTCGTAGACCTCCCAGGAAAGGCTGGCAAGCGGCACCTCGGCATCCACATAGAGCGTCGGCGACAGGGTCAGGCCGTCCAACTGCTCACGGGCCACCGCGATCAGCCGCGCCTCGAGTTCGGGGAGCAACTCCGTCGCCACGGTGAAGCCGGCCGCCGCCGAGTGCCCGCCGTGATGCCGCAACAAGTCGCGTACCGTGTCCAGCGCTTCGGTGATGTGAAACTCAGGGATCGAACGCGCAGAGCCTTTGCTCCACTCGTCCTCAATCGAGACGACCACCGCCGGACGATAGAACTCCTCCAACAGCCGACTGGCCACCAGGCCCACTACGCCATGCGGGAAATCCGGCGACGCCGCGAATAACAACGGCGGAACCTCACCGCGTCCCACCACCAATTCACGGGCGCGTTCTTGCACGTTCAAGGTCAAATTGCGTCGCTCTTCGTTCAAGGCGTTCAATTCTTGAGCCAGCGGCAGGGCATGCTTCATATCCGGGGCCAGCAAAAGGTCGAGAGAGGTCATTGCCTCACGCAGGCGTCCGGCGGCATTGAGGCGTGGCGCCAGTCCAAAGCCGATGGCTTTGGTCGTCACGGTTCCCGGCGCAATCCCCGAAAGCATCATTAGCGCGCTCAGTCCCGGACGGCGCGCCGCGTTGATACTGACCAGTCCCTTCGACACCAGCATGTGGTTTTCACCCAGCAATGAAACCATGTCCGCGACGGTGCCCAGGGCTACCAGGTCCAGCAATTCAGTTTCCTCAAGGACGTACTGCGTGGTCGGCAAGGGGACCTTCCGGTTCACACGCAGCAGCGCCTGTGCGAGCTTGTAGGCCACCCCCACCCCGGCCAGATCCTTGAACGGATAGCGGCAATCGGGGCGGCGGGGATTGATGACCGCGTCTGCCTGCGGCAACGCCGGTCCGAGGTGATGATGATCGGTCACGATCACCTGCATGCCGAGTTGGCGTGCCACGGCGACCTCGTTGAGGGAGCGGATTCCACAATCTACCGTGATAAGCACGCGCGCGCCCTGTTGCGCCAACTCCGTAATCGCTTCGACATTCAGACCATAGCCCTCATCCAGCCGGTTGGGGATGTGAACTTTGACCTGTGCGCCCAGAGATTCCAGCGTTTGCACCAGGATTGCCGAAGCGGTCACCCCATCCACATCATAATCGCCGTAGATCACGACGGGGGTACGTCGTTTGATGGCCTGACGCAACAAACGCACGGCCACGGGAATATCCTTCATAGCGAAGGGATTATCGAAGTAAAACGCCCCCTGGAGAAAGGCTTCCGCCTCTACCGGCGTGGTAATGCCGCGATTGTAAAGCAGTTGCGCAACCAAAGGGGGAATATCCGACAAACGTTGCAAAAACGCCGGCGGGGCCGGCGGTGCAATGTACCAACGTTTGCAGGCAAACATCCCCATAAAGTCTCCTGTCCCCAGTCCCTAAGTATAACATAGCGTCTGAGACACGTCAAAAGCGGCTTCCTCAGGGGATGAGGAAGCCGCTTTCATGACGGGGAAGGACGCTTAGCTGATCCAGCCCTGGCCCTTGCAGAAATCGGTCACAACCGGGACGGTGACCCACTTGCCCTGATAAGCCTGAATCGCCAGGTAAATTACGTAGATGAAAACAGCGACTCCGATGAAACAACCGACGATGATGAAGGACAAGACAGAAGAGACAACATAGCCCACCACACTGAGAACCAACGCCTGAATGGCATTGTACTTGATGAATGGGCGCGTTTTCTTGTCCTCAAGCAACAGAACAACGATCGGAACGATGGGAGCTAAAATCCAGCTCAACAAGGCCCACAGCTTATCATCATCCGTTACATCCGTTGGAACTTGGGGATTTATCTGAACCATAGCACAACTCCTTTTTCTTCTTGGATTTTGGGAATACAAATTCATCAACTTCGTGTATTATTGTAGGGGGGATTTATAGAAAAGTCAAGTCATTGACGAGTTGTTCAGGGCCTTATCATGCTTGCTCCAAGAGGAACGTCAGTTCCCCGTTTCTAGCCGCAGTGATGAGCAACGCGAATCTGGAAACGCGGATCTGACGATCCGCTCGAAGCCAAATGAAGTCACTGGAACGAGAATGATAAAGCCTTGCACTATACCCAAGGGCCTTATCATGCTTGCTCCAAGGGGAACGTCAGTTCCCCGTTTCTAGCCGATGCAGTGATGAGCAACGCGGATCTGACGATCCAACGCGGATCTGGCGATCCGCTCGAAGCGGTTGAGAAGCGCGGATCTGACGATCCAACGCGGATCTGGCGATCCGCTTGGAGCGGTTGAGAAGCGCGGAGCTGGCGATCCGCTCAAAGCCAGATAAAGTTGCTGTAACGAGAATGATAAAGCCTTGCACTATACCCAAGGGCCTTATCATGCTTGCTCCGAGGGGAACGTCAGTTCCCCGTTTCTCGCCGCAGTGATGAGCAACGCGAATCTGGCGATCCAACGCGGATCTGGCGATCCAACGCGGATCTGGCGATCCGCTCGAAGCGGTTGAGAAGCGCGGATCGCGGTGGGGAAACGCGGAGCTGGCGATCCGCTCAAAGCGGTTGAGAAGCGCGAATCTGGCGATCCAACGCGGATCTGGCGATCCGCTCGAAGCGGTGGAGAAGCGCGGATCTGACGATCCAACGCGGATCTGACGATCCGCTTGGAGCGGTTGAGAAGCGCGGAGCTGGCGATCCGCTCGGAGCGGTGGGGAAACGCGGAGCTGGCGATCCGCTTGGAGCGGTTAGGAAACAGGCGATCCGCTCGAAGCGGTGGGGAAACGCGGATCTGGCGATCCAACGCGGATCTGACGATCCGCTCGAAGCGGGATAAAAAACAGCAGGGGGGAGTGCATTGATGAACATCCACCACGTCGTCATCGGCCTGAGCGGCGGCGTAGATAGCGCCGTGGCCGCAGCGTTGTTGCAGGAACAGGGCTATACGGTTCACGGCGTAGCCCTCAAGACATGGCACATGCCCACGGAAGCACCCGAAGTGTCTCTGGACGCGGCAGCCGCCGTCGCGAACGCCCTCCGCATCCCACTGCACATCGCAGATGTCGAAGCACGCTTTTACCGCGATGTCGTCGAACCCTTTGTCACCGCCTATGCTCAGGGACAAACGCCCAACCCATGCGTGCTGTGCAATCCCACGCTCAAATTCGCCGTGCTGTTGGAAGTCGCCGGGCATCTCGACGCGCAGTGGATCGCCACAGGCCATTACGCCCGCATCGTCCGCCCGGAGTCCGGGCCGGCACGGCTGTTGCAAGCGCAAAACCGCCAGAAGGACCAGAGCTATGCCCTCTACCGCCTCACCCAACAACATCTCACCCGGCTGCTGTTGCCGTTGGGCGATGTGGCAGACAAAGCCACCGTGCGCGACATGGCCCGCCATTACAACTTGCCGAGTGCCGAAGCCGAAGACAGTCAGGACCTCTGCTTTATGCGCGGGGGCGACTATCGGGCACTGCTGACTGCCTTGCGTCCCGAGGCCGTCCACCCCGGTCCCATCTATGACGAGAGCGGCAAACGATTAGGCGAACACCACGGCCTGGCCCACTACACCATCGGGCAGCGCAGCGGATTGGGCATCGCCGCGCCCGAACCGCTTTACGTGCTGCAACTTCGCCCGCAGGACAATGCCGTGATCGTCGGCCCGGCGGCGAGCCTGGCACGTGAAGCGTGCACACTGACCGCTTTGACCTTCACCGCCGATACGCCGTCTTCCGAAACCTTCAGCGCACAAGGGCGCATCCGCTACCGCGCGCCACGTGTAGATGTCACGGTACGCTTACTTGATGCGCAACGCGCCGTGGTCCACTTTGCACAACCACAACGCGGCGTCGCTCCCGGGCAATCACTCGTGCTCTACCGGGATGAAGAAGTCATCGGCGGCGGTATCATCACAACGTAAGAAATTCGGGCATGTTCACATTCAACTTTCCTTGTTTTTTGTCACAAATAAGGTACAATAATCGCGGTGAGGTCTGAGGTTCTCCGAGATCAAATACAGTCAAAGCGACGGCAAAGAATGAAATAATGAGCGATACGCAGACGCAACCCCCACACATCCTGGTTGTTGATGACAATGTCGAAATTGTGGCCTTTTTGAAAGAAGCCGTGTTGGAACCCGCAGGCTACAAAGTGACCGGGGCATTGGACGGCGAAGAAGGCCTGACGCTGGCCAAAACAATCCATCCTGATCTGATCCTCCTGGACTACGATATGCCCCGGCTCAACGGCATCCAGGTACTCCAGGCCCTCAAGGATCAAAACATTACTTTGCCCGTCATCCTCGTCACCTCCCATGGCTCGGAATCCGTCGCGGTCGAGGTGTTCCGGCTGGGGGTGCTTGACTACGTCCCCAAGCCTTTCATGGTGAACGATTTACTGGCTTCCATCGAGCGCGTGCTGACCCTGACACGCCTGCGGCAGGAACGGGACACATTGTTCGAGAAACTCGAACGCACCAACAGCGAGCTGCTCAACCGTTTGCGACAACTCGACACCCTCTATCGGGTCAGCAAATCGGTGACAACGCTGCAAGAACGCGACAAACTGCTGGAGCGGATTGTGGATGCCGCCCTGTATCTGACCGGCGCCCAGGATGGGCAACTCATCCTGCTGGACCCCGAAACCGGCAATCCCACCACTAACGTCTCGCGGGAATACTGGGATAAAGAGTACGTCACCCCGGCCAATCTCCCCGACATTCAAACCCAGTCATTGGACCTCATCCTTAACGCGCCCCTGGAATGGGGGGGCAAGATTGTCGGTTCGCTCACCGTGAGCAACAAACGCAACCGCAAACCGCTCAATCCGGGCAATCGGCGCCTGTTGCGCATGCTAGGGGATTACGCTGCCATCGCCATCGAAAACTTCCGCCTGCTCGCAGAAGTCGAGACGCGGCGCGAACGCGAAAAACGCGAGTTGCGCGAGCTTTTCCAGCACTACGTCTCACCCGCTATCGTCAACCGTATCCTCGAAAACCCCCATAACATCCAGCCCGGCGGACAATGGCAGACGGTCGCCGTGCTCTTTGCCGACCTGCGCGAGTTTATGGCTTTCAGCGCCAATGCCTCCCCCGAAGCCCTGGTCAGCGTCCTGAACCGCCACCTCACGCAGGCCGCCGGCGTCATCCTTTCCGAAGAAGGGACGCTGGACAAGTTCATGGGAGACGAGATCATGGCCTTCTTCAACGCCCCAATTCCCCAAGAAGATTACGCTTTACGCGCGGTGCGTGCCGCCTGGCGCATCCAGCAAAGCCTGCATCAGACCCACGAACTCATACCGCTGCATCAGCGCCTGCGCTTTGGCATCGGCGTTGCCACCGGTGAGGCGATTGTGGGGAACGTCGGTGCCCCCGATCTGGTCAATTACACCGTCGTCGGCCAGATTCCCAACAAGGCCCACATGCTCCAGGAACTCGCGCCCGCCGGGAAAATCCTGATCTGTCATCGCACCTACCAATTGGTGAAAGATGCGTTCCACACGCAAGAATTGCCGCCGGTGCTTTTTAAGGGGCAACAACACCCCGAACCCATCTACGAAGTCCGCGCCATGCTCTATTGACCATTTGGGTAAACGGCAGATAATAGTATTTTGTCGTCTGAAAGTCGTCAACGGATGAAACGGATTTCCAACTTGCGGATCATGGGGTTGGGGGTGTGAATGGGCGCTCTCGCGCCACAACAAAAGTTCCAACGTGCTCACGATTTGCAGAGGACCTATAACCACTATGCCTGTCTTTTTCGATATCGAGACCCAGAATTCTTTCCAGGAAGTCGGCGGCCGTTATCCAGAGCGGCTGCGCGTCTCTGTTGCCGTCACCTACAACACCACCGACCGGGCCTTCCACCGTTACACCGAGGCCGACATCCCCGCGCTGGTCGGCGAATTGCAGGCCGCCGACCTGATCGTCGGTTTCAATCTCTACGGCTTCGATTACCCCGTCCTGAAGCGCTACACCAGCGTTGACCTGAACCGACTGCCCACGCTGGATATGCTGGCCGAATTGCACAAGCAGTTAGGGTTCCGCGTCAGCCTTGACAGTGTGGCCGCCGCAACATTGGGCATCAACAAGAGCGCGGATGGGTTGCAAGCAGTGCAGTGGTGGAAAGAAGGACGCCTGGAAGACATCTTCACCTACTGCGAGAAAGATGTGGACATTACCCGGCAAGTGTACGAATTCGGACACCAACGCCATTACGTCCAATACTTCGACCGCCAATATCGCCTCCAGCGTGTACCGGTGATGTGGTGAGAAGAAGAGTATTATGAAGTATGAAGTATGAAGTATGAGGTTAAGGAGAAACCGATATTCTGAGGGGGGAATTGCACAATGGTATGGGTTAAGACTCTTTTGAGTTGGACCGGCGCGTATCTGCTCGGATCCATTCCATCGGGGATCATCTGGGGATGGATCGCCAAACACATTGACGTCCGCAAGCACGGCAGTGGGCGCACCGGCGGCACAAATGTCTGGCGGACGGCGGGATTCATCCCGGCCGTGCTCACCGCAGTCACCGACGCGCTGAAAGGCGCAGCAGCGATCTGGCTGGCGCAAGCTCTGGAAGTGAGCGCTGTGGCAGTGGCCGTGGCGGGGGTTTTGGCTGTGGTTGGGCACAATTACTCGCTCTACCTCGGCTTTCGTGGCGGTGCAGGCACCGCGACCACCGTTGGCCTGGCGACTGCGCTGTGGTCTCCCTGCCTGCCCATCCTGGGACTCACAGGGGTCGCTGTGGGCCTGCTGGTGGGGCACGCTTCGGTCGCCTCGATCACCATCGCCCTGCTCGTGCCGCTCATCTTCCTGATGCGCGGCGACATAGTGAATGCCGTCGTTCTGGGCCTGCCGGTTATGGCGCTGACGCTCTGGGCGTTGCGCCCCAACATCCGGCGGCTGCGCGACCGCGCCGAGCGCTTCCTGCCGATCTTTGAACGTAAGCCTCCGCTCATCTGCCTTTCACGGCATCCGGCGCGTCAAAAGTAGCTCCTTTCTTTCAGTAGATTAAGCCGATTGAGTGGATTTTTTATCTGACATTTGACATACAAACTTTTGTCGTCTGTCTGATTGACAAAAGCTCAAGGCTGCACCATAATAAAAGCACGGTTATAGTGGGAAAACGTGATTGTCCATAGCGTTGGCTTTCCCTGACATACCGCCTCCGACCCATACCGCTCCCTTCGGGACGGATGGGCGCGTGGAATCACTCAAGCCGATTCCCAGGGTTCAGGAAGCAATTCCTGCGCCTGCCGTGTTTGCAAAGGAGGCAATCCGGCTCCACATGGAGAGGATTGCCTCTTTTTTGTTGCCCGGTGTTTCCAGGCCATTTCAGCCGTTGACATCAAAGAGGATAACCCGGTCAGCCGCGGTGGGTTTGCGCCTCCTGGATAGAGCTGACATATCCGGGGAGAAAATTTTGCGAAAGGAGTTGAGCTATGTGGATTGTACGCATCAATATGACCGATCAGTCTTATAAACTGGAAGAGGTACCCGAGCGGTACAAGAACCTGGGTGGGCGTGGCCTGACCTCCACCATCATCTGTGATGAAGTAGACCCAACCTGCCATCCCCTCGGTCCAAACAACAAGCTAGTTTTCGCGCCGGGGATGGTCAGCGGGACGGCGGCCCCCACCTCGGCGCGCGTCTCGGTCGGCGCCAAGTCCCCGCTGACCGGCGGTATCAAGGAATCCAATGCTGGCGCAGCCTGGTCACCGGCCGTAGCACGGATGCGCGTCAAGGCCATCATCGTCGAAGGCATGCCCAAAGACAAGGGAGAGTATTGGGTCGCCAAACTCTTCTGGGATGGCGAAAAGCCCGCTGTCGAGTTCACGCATGCTTGTGATTACGTAGGGCGCGACTTGTATGAAGTGTTCCCGGAGCTATATGAAAAGTTCGGCAAGCGTGTCCACATCGCCGGTATCGGTGTCGCCGGTGAATATGGCTACGCGAATTCCGGCATCGTCTTCGACGATATGAAGCAGCGTCCCACCCGCTACTCCGGCCGCGGCGGCCTGGGTGCGGTGATGGGCAGCAAGGGTCTCAAATTCATCGTGGTTGACCCTGAAGGTGCGCCGGGCGTTGAGATCGCCAATCCTGAAGCCTTCAAAGAAGGGGCGCGCAAACTGCGCGAGGCGTTGGGCGAGCACGCGCTCACCAAGCCCAAGGGCGGCTTGAACACCTACGGCACTGCCGTGCTGATCAATATCCTGAACGAAGCCGGCGGCCTGCCCACCCGCAACTTCCGCAGCGGGCGTTTTGAGGGTGCACCCAAGATCGCCGGTGAAGCTATCTTCGAGAACAACAAGCAGCGCCTGGGCAAGGAACTCTACAACCACGCCTGCAGCCCCGGCTGCGTCATCCAATGCTCCAACACCTACTACGCCGAAGACGGCTCGGAGATCGTCTCCTGCGTCGAGTACGAATCCGACTGGGCCTTGGGTGCCAACTGCGGCATTGATGACCTGGATGGGATCGCCAAGATGGTCTATCTGTGCAATGCCTACGGTGTGGATACCATCGAAACCGGCGACTGCATTGCAGTTGCTATGGATTCCGGTTACCTCCCCTTCGGCGATGTCAAAGGTGCGATCGAATTGTTGCATGAGATGGGCAAGGGGACACCTATGGGCCGCATCCTGGGCGGTGGCACGGCATTCGTCGCCAAGGCATTCGGCAACCCGCGCTCTCCGTCGGTCAAGGGGCAGGGGATGCCGGCCTATGAACCGCGCGCGGTCAAGGGCATCGGTGTGACCTACGCCACCACGCCGATGGGCGCGGATCACACTTCCGGTTATACTATCGCGCCGGAAATCGCCGGTGTTGGCGGCAAGTCAGATCCGCTGGCCTCCGAGCCGGCCAAGGCCGATCTGAGCCGCGCCTTCCAGATGACGACGGCCTTCCTCGACTCCACCGGGCACTGCCTCTTCATTGCCTTCGCCATCCTCGACATCGCCAGCGGCTTCGAGGGGCTGGTCGAAGAGGTGAACGCGATGTACGGCCTGAACATGACAATTGACGATGCCGTGGCGCTGGGCGGTGAAATCCTCAAGCGCGAGCGCGCTTTCAACCTGGGCGCCGGCTTGACGAACCGCGACGACCGCCTGCCGGAGTTCATGAAGTACGAGGCACTCCCGCCGCACAACGTCGTCAACGACCTGCCGGACGAAGTCTTTGATGCCGTCCACGGTAAGATGTAGACCACCGTCCGAGTTCTGTGTTTTACAACAGACGCCGGAAGGGAATCCCTTCCGGCGTCTGCCGTCTCTATAGAGGAACTTTGTTGCTCTTCCATTCATCGCCGCGCTACCGGTTGGCGCAGCACCGTCTTGAGCTTTTCCGGTGCGACTTTGCGCGGGTCGCCCAGGTAGATTTCGTGGTGCTTGCCGGCCTCCACGTAGCCGTTTTGCGGGATGAACTCGTGATGCATCCGGGCGAGCGTGGGACCTTCGTCATCATACGAGCCGATGTGCATGATTTGCACCGACAGGCCCTCGGCGTACCGTTCCAGCCGCATTTTGGACAATGCGGGCAGCGCCTTGCTCTTCTGCACCTCGGCGACGGCCTGCGCGAACATCTCCGGCGTGATCCACTCCGGTTGCATGATCATCATCGTCCAATCCCACGTACTCTTATCGCGGCTGATAAAGGTATCCATATCGTCGGCCCACCACAGCCCTTCCAACGGCGGAACGGTATAATCCTTCTCCAATAGTATTATAGTATTAGAATACTATAGTATTGGGATTTGTTAAGAGGCAATTGGTAGAGAGGACAGCCACTTGAACACAAAAAGCGGCCTAGTGGCTGCCAACCAGACCGCTTATCCAATGGGTCGTACAGGATTCAAACCTGTGAACCTGAGCTTATGGGATGTGAGTGGCATTAGCTATGGTGTGGATAATGCCCAATCCTCGACCTGTAATCCAGGCACACGGTCAAACTCGCGTGTATTGTGCGTGACTAAAATGGCTTTGTGCGCTAATGCTGTAGCGGCGATGATGAGGTCATTTGGTCCGACCGGTGTACCGCATTTAGCCAACTCATGACGAATGCGACCATACGCCTCCGCCGCATAATCATCGAAAGGCAAGCTGGCAAACTGACCGAAGAAACGGTGTAGCAAATCTAGATTTTGCTCACGTCGAGAACTTTTATAAGCGCCATAGAACAACTCAGCCTTGACAATCTGGCAGACAAACACATCACTGGGCTTTAGTTGCATCAAACGACGCGCTACAATTGAGTTGCGGTCATTGATATAGGCTATACATGCGTTCGTATCAAGCAAATACATGGCTACAACTCAGGTCGCTCTTCATAGTCGCCTTGCGGCTCCCGCACCAACGGCGCGCCAGCCCAAGCTCCTGCCGTCGACTCGAAGAAACCGACCGGCCACTCATCTTGCGCGTCAGGTTTGGCATTCAAGACACTTTCCAGGACCAGTTTCACCAACGTCAATTGCTCTCTTACGGTGAGCCGTTTCACGCTTCTAAAGATTTGTGCAAGTTGCATTGAAGGCATCATCGTTTCTGAATTTGTGGTCATTTAGCACCTCTCACAGTTCATTATCTACAGCTTTTTGCGTAACCACACTAACCATAGTATAGCCCAAGGTGCAAAGTATACAAAAAGCGGCCTGGTCTCTTCCAACCAGGCCGCTTTTTCAATGGGTCGTACAGGATTCGAACCTGTGGCCCTGGGCTTAAAAGGCCCCTGCTCTGCCGGACTGAGCTAACGACCCACGCAGGTCGTAGTATAGCACGGGAAAAGCAGTTGTCAAACGTCGCCGGTTGACTTTTCGCCCCCTTAGCCTATATTCAAGCCGCATAGCAACGAGATAAGATTTGTCAACGGACGAAAAGGATTTTTTAACTCGCATATTCAGAAGAGGGGTAGGGACTATGGATTACACAACACTGGCGAATGCAATCGCCACATGGATGCGGGAGTACGCAGCGCAAGCCGGGGCAAAGGGTTACGTTGTCGGGTTGAGCGGCGGGGTGGATTCCGCCGTTACCGCAGCGTTGGCAGCCCGCGCAGTAGGTGTCGAACACGTCCTGGCCTTGTGGTTGCCATGTCACAGCTTGCCGGAAGACGAAACGTATGCCCGGATGACGGCACAGGCATTGCGCCTGGAGCTGCACACGGTTGACCTGAGCACGGCGTTCGAGGCTTTGATGGCAGCCCTGCCCCCCGGCAGCGATATGGCGCGCGCCAACATCAAGCCGCGCCTGCGAATGACGGCCTGGTACTACATGGCGCAGTCCCACAATTATCTGGTTGCCGGAACGGGCAACCGCCCGGAGATGATGGTGGGCTATTTCACCAAGTACGGCGACGGCGGCGTGGACATCGAACCGCTCGGTGAGCTGTACAAGCACGAAGTGCGGGCACTCGCGCGCGTTCTCGGCGTGCCGGAGCCGGTCATCACCCGCGCGCCCACAGCCGGCCTGTGGCCCGGACAGACGGATGAAGGCGAATTGGGCATCACTTACGCGGAGCTGGACGCAATCCTCGCCGCGCTGGCCGAAGAACGCACGCCCGACGCGCCCGAAGCCGTCGTGGCCCGCGTGCGGCGGATGATCGCCATCTCGGCGCACAAGCGCGCGCTACCGCCGATCTTTCACGTGGAGCGAAGGTAACGGCGGACTGTGGGTAGCACGGTCTGGAGACCGGCCACGGCTACAGACAACAGAGGATGACTTTGGAGAACACACCGCAAAACCGTGAGACGCCGTCGCTGCTCATTGCCAATCTCTATCTGTTGTTGGGATTGTTAGTGCTCATCGGCGGCAGTTATGCGACCAGGAAATTCAACACACGTTATGTCGCCGGCATCGTCATTGAATGTCTGCTGGCGCTGATCGCGCTGCTCTTCCAACGCCTGGAAAAGCTCTCTCTCCGCGAAACGCTGCGCTGGCGTTGGCCCGGCTGGCTTCCTTTCGCCCTGAGCGCCGGCCTGGCTTTCGGATTGTGGATCAGCGGCATCGTCCTCAATCTGACGACAACTGCTTTGTTGGGCTACAGCACCCCCATTGCACCAACCATGTTCCCACGCAATGCGACGGAAGCATTTTTGCTGGTGCTCTCAACTGTCATTGTCGCCCCAATCTGCGAGGAAATCATGTTCCGCGGATACGTGCAGCGTGCTTACGAGCGGCGCAGCCCGTGGATCGGCGTGACGGTCGGGGGAATCATCTTTGCAATGTATCATTTGCGATTCCAGGGTGTGTTCGCTCTGTTGCCTGTGGCCTTCGCCCTGGGATTCGTGGCCTGGCGCAGCAATAGCCTATTCCCCGGCATGCTGCTGCACGCGGCCTACAACAGCATTGCGACGACCGTGCTCATTACCACCAGCTTTTCTTCCGCAATGGTGACGGGGGGAGTGGTGATCGCGTTGTTATGCCTCGGCTTGTTGATGACGCCGATGGCCCTGACGGCGTTATGGGGACTCTGGCGGACGACCCACCCGCCGGTCAAGCCCGCGCTTCCCGGTCCTACAGGCTGGCAGAAATGGGCCTGGAGGCTCTCCCTCGTCGTCATGTTCGGTATCTACGGGTTCGCGGCCGTCTGGGAAATCCTCGAAGGACGCTTTCCCAAAGTCCTGGCACAGGAGGCGTTGACGCTTAAACCGCCGACAGCCTGGGACACGTCTTTATCCTGGAACTATGTCCTTAACGGTGGCATCAACCAGACGGTAGGCAAAGCGGCTTGCACCCTGTCACCCGAACCGGACACCGTCGCGCTTAGCTGTCAGGTGCAGCAAGAGCCATTCGAGGCCGAGATGCCTTTCAAGATGCCAGAAGGCTTTGCGCTTACGACACTGCCGGGCATTTCGCTGAGGGGTGACGCTTTCACGGCTACCCAGCATGTCGTCTGGAAGAAGGCGGACCTGGCACTCCAGGCGTTGACGGGCACGCGCGAGACCGACAGCACCGCGCTAACCCTGACCCACCCCGTAAGTGCTACCGACAGGCAACTGCGGGTCGAGAGCGAAAGCGGCAGCGAAACGGTGTCACTTCCGCCCGGCGTGCTGTTCGATGGCGAATGGCCCTGGCGACTGTCGGCGCTGCCTTTTGCGATTGCTTACGGGAGCACGCACCCCCTGGCGCTGGTCGGCGACGATGGCCATATCCACATCGTCGAGGCTTTCATCCTCGTGACAGGCAGTGAGCCGGTGTGGACGCCCGCCGGCAACTTCGTCACATGGAAAGTCACCGTCACCTATACCCTGGATGACGAGGAAACCACCCTGGCGGCCTGGTACGATGTAGATCCGCCGCACACACTGGTACGCTACGACAACGGCGAAGTCAGTTATTTGCTGGAGAAAGTGCAGTAGGGGGCAAGGGGGCAGGGGGAAGGATTGAGGGCTATAGGTGATTTGCTGATCCGCTGATTTGCTATACTTCAGGAGAAATTATGGAGTACTATCGTGAAGAGGAAGCGCGGGGGTTGCGCGCCGCCTTTGAGAAAGAAGTGCTGACCTGGCCAAAGGTGACGCCCAAACGCATGTTTGGCTGCCCGGCCTACGTCGCCGACGGGCGACTATTCGCTTTTTTGGTGACGGGTGGCGTGGTCATCACACAATTGCGACGCAACGACAAACAAATGTTAGCGCAGGATCATCAAATCGAGCCGTTCAAGGCCGGGGAGCGGGTCATCGAACGTTGGACGAAAGTGACCGTTGCCGATCCGCAGGCCATAGGACGGGTTATGGCTTTCGTGCGCAAGAGCTACCAAACCGCGCTGGAACGAGATTAGCCGGCAAAAACACTTCAATCCAGCACCCGGGTCACGGAATAAACGGTGACTTCTTCATCTATGCCCTTGAAGTGCATTCCATGAATCGGTGTGGCTTCAACGGCGTCTTTCACCAAATCGTAGGTTTCCTGGCTGATCAACACCTCACCCGGCTTGGCTACCGAGCAGATCCGCGCACCCAGATTGGCCGTGTTGCCGATGACCGTGTAATCGGTGCGCAGCTCACAGCCGAACTCCCCAATGATGACTTCCCCGCTAGCAATGCCGATCCCCAAGGCTGCGGGTTTGATCCCCCGCGCCGACCAATCCGCCATCAAGCGTTGGTGGGCAACTTGCATCTCCAATCCCACACGCACAGCCCGCAGTGCATGATCGGGCTGCGGCAGTGGTGCACCGAAGAGCGCCATTACCTCATCCCCAACATATTTATCCAACGTTCCCTGATAAGCATGGATGACCCGCGTCATCCGTCCCAGATAATCGTTGACGAAATCCACCAGCGTCTCCGGTTCGAGATGCAACGCCATCTGCGTTGAACCGCGCAGGTCGCCGTAGAGCACGGTAAGGAACACCCGTTCGCCCTTAAGAATATCCACATCGGGTTTTTCCAGCAACCGATCCAGGACATGAGGATCAACCGAGCGACTCAACACGCGCCGCAAACGCCGCTGCTCCAGGCTCTCGAAAATTGCCGTGTCCATCTGACTCACAATCGCCTTCAGCAACCGCTGATGATCACGGGTGAAACGGTGTTGTGGATCGCGGTTGACCCCACCGAACACGCCGATGATCTCATTGCGCAAGATGAGGGGGACGGTCATTATCGTACACGGCGGCATCTCGTTATCCGCGCACGTCAACTGTGCCCGCTGGATGGCAATATTCGCCACCCGCGTCATCGCCTCGTAATAGGCCACCTTTTGCAACAAATCATCGTGCGTCACGGCGCGCATTTCGAGCTGTTTGCCGGTTTTGTCATACAGCATCACGAATCCCATCTCGGCTTCGATCACGCGACACAATTCCTGCAAAACGATGTCCAACATCTCATCAAAAGGCAGGTATTGATCTCGAATCTGATCGAAGCGATAGATGGTCTCCAATTCTTTGTTACGCTGCGCGAGGTCATGGTACGTATAAGCCTGAACAATGGCCGAATCCATCTGACTTTCGGCAATGTACATCAGCTGAACTTCTTCATCGGCAAAAACGGGAACGCTGCGTCCCATCAACACAGCGCCCAACGGTCTCTCATCCATGAAGATGGGGATTGCAGCTATGCGAAATGTCTCCGGCAACCCGGATGTCACAGCGGGCGGCAAAATATCCGCAGCCCCCCACAGTTTCACACCGCTGCTGAGCATGGCCTCGCGAACACGCACCTCAGAGAGCGACTCAGCGACATCACGCCAGGCAGGGTCGCGCTCTTGCACCACCTTCAGCTCTAAGTCGTTCGTCTCACGATCCACCACGTACAACAGGCACACGTCAACCTGAAACTGATCGCACAGCGTATGGGCCAGCCCGGAGAAGATCGCCGTCGGGCCAGATGCGGCATCCCGAATGTGATCAATCGCCATAACAATATCCAATGCCTTCTGGCATTGGGTAAGTTGTGTTTTAAGCTCCGCCTCTTTCATCTTCGATGCCTCCCTTCACAAAACATAGCATCCTGAAGTCAACCATCTTCAATTCTAGCAACGTTACGGTGGAGTGCAAATGGGGGGAGGAGTAGGGGGTGTGACGAACGTCATTGCGGCACGTCCTGGCGCAGGTTATACTATGGCTAGAAAAGCAAACAGAGAAGCAAGAGCAGCGGTTTACTTTCGGAGGTGGGATATGTTCACGATCATGATTCTGGCGCACTTACTCGGCGATTATCTCTTCCAATTTGACGCCGTCGCGCGGTGGAAAGCCCGCTCGATCTGGGGCGTCGTGGCGCACGGCGGGATTGTCACCCTGACGACCTTGACGGTGACATTGGTCGTTGCGCCCGGATGGTGGCCCAATGCGCTGTGGATCGGCTTGAGCCATACGCTCATTGACGTTCTCAGAGCACGCCTGATCCATGCCAAAAACACCACCTGGGACCTGGTATTCCTCTTGATGGATCAGGCCCTCCACATCGCCATCATCGCGTTGGTCGTGACCCTACAGCCGGCAACGCCGCTGAACGGGCGCAGCGATATGCCGAAGCTGTTAGCCATTGCCATCGGCTACCTGTTGCTCCTCCAGCCGGCATGGGTGCTGTTACGCTTCCTCGTGCGCGGGATATGGGGGGCAGAGGCGGCGCCCCATCTGGGCGTCGGTGAGAAGTATGAACCGATGATCGAACGGGTGCTCATTGCCAGCTTTGTTCTCAGCGGCCAAATCGCCCTCATTCCACTGGTGCTGCTCCCGCGCCGCCTGACGGCAGTGCGCATCCAGGATAACGGCTTAGGTGTGCTGGTGCAACTGACCAGCCACTGGGCCGAGACGTTGTTGAGTGTGCTGCTGGCCGCCGGCGTCGGTTTAGTTCTACGGATCGTCTTACTGGGCAAGTGAAACCTACCGATTTTTTCCTTGTCAATCCGTCTTATCCGTTGACATTCTCAGGGGAGGTTGCAGATGAACGAGATGAGATTACAATGGAGTTGTGGCAATCCAACCACCCAAAGAGCATACAACGCGCATAACCCATTGATGGCGAATCCGATGACAACAAGCACAGACTCGATCGCGGAGCGGGTGAGCTTTCTCCATTCACTCCCCTTATTTGAAGGCCTCACCGATGAGGAACTGCGCTTCCTGGCTGCCGAAGCTAAACCGCGCACTTATGAAGCGGGAGCGATGATTTTTCATCAGGGCGAGCCGGGGACAACCTGTCACATTATCACCCGCGGCAAGGTGCGGGTCTTCGTCATCGGCGAGGACGGACGCGAATTGTCGGTCAGCATCTTCGGGCCGGGTGAGATTGTCGGTGAGATGGCATTGTTCGAGAATCTGCCGCGTTCAGCCAACGTGGAAACCCTGGAACCAACATGGACACTGGAACTGCACCAGGACGTGTTGCTGCATGGCCTGGCACGCTCTGCCACGCTGGCCCGTAGCCTGCTGCGGGCGCTCAGCTCACGGCTGCGGCACATGACGGAAGAAGCGGAGGGTTTGGCCTCGATGACGGTAGCCGATCGGTTGCTCCTGCGCCTGCAACGCCTGGCCGAATGGTCAGGGCGTCCTGTGGCCGATGGCGTGCGGATCGCCCTGCCGATGACCCAACAGGAGCTTGCCGCCCTCATCGGGACCAGCCGCGAGAGCGTCAACCGTGCCCTTTCGGGGTTGCGCCGGCAAGGGAAGATACGCCTGGACAACGGATGGATCGTGCTATTGAAAGAGTAAGAAACGCGCCTATAATAGAGTAAACAGAAAATGAGGCAACAAACAGAAAATGAGGCAACAAACAGAAAATGAGGCAACAATATGACCAACGATAACGAGCACGAAACCATCCGCGCGCAGCGGCGACGGCGCGGCGGCCCGGAGGATTCCGGGGAACGCGAGCGCGCCGCAGCGCCACAACGGCAGCGACCCGAAAGCCCGGCTGCGCCCCCTGAAGCCGGCGTCCCACGTCCTTCCGGGGTCAGTGGCGGCGTTCCACGCCCCAGCGGTGGAGGAGGCGGTTTCACCTTGCCGCCCTCACTCTCCGGCCTGCGGCTTCCCGGCGGCGGCAAACCTTCGCTTTTGATATTGATCATTGGGGGCGCCGTTCTCTTATGCATTGTGTGCGCCCTCATCTACTTTGTTTCCCAAATGATGGGTGGCCTCACCTTGCCCGAGCCGAGCGGTTACACTTACGACTATCCGACCGAATCCGTTGAACGCCCTACCGTTGCGCCTGCAAAGCCCACCGTTGCTCCGGCAAAACCCACCACCCAGGCCCCGAAAACTCCCGTCCGCCCGACAACTTCAGGGGAAAGAAAAACGTGGCTGGTCATGCTCTACCAGGATGCCGACGACAAAATTCTGGAGCAGGACATTTACATTGACCTGAACGAGGCCGAGCGTGTCGGCTCCAGCGACAACGTGCACATCGTCGCCCAAATGGACCGTTATCGCGGCGGCTATTATGGGGATGGCGATTGGACTTCAACGAAGCGATTTTATGTCACGCAGGATGACGATTTGCAGCGGATCGGTTCCCAGGAAGTTGCCGATCTCGGCGAGGTCAATATGGCCGACGGCAACGCGCTTGTGGATTTCGTCACCTGGGCGGTTGCCAATTACCCGGCAGAAAAGTACGTGCTGATCTTGTCGGACCACGGTATGGGCTGGCCCGGCGGCTGGAGCGACCCCGATCCACGGGCCGGCGGCGATCGCTCTATCCCTCTAGGATCGGCGCTCGGCAATCAGCTTTACCTGCACGAGCTGGATCAGGCATTGACCGACATCCGCAACCAGACCGGCATCGAGAAATTCGAATTGATCGGGATGGACGCCTGCCTGATGGGCCATCTGGAAGTCTTCGGTATGTTGGCGCAACACGCCCGCTATGCCGTGGCCTCCCAAGAGACCGAGCCATCCCTGGGCTGGGCCTATACCAGCTTCCTGAAGGCGCTGGAAACCTATCCCACGATGGGGGGTGCCGATCTGGGGCAGCTCATCGTGAAAAGTTACATTGCGGAAGATCAACGCATCGTGGATGAGCAGGCGCGCGCCGAACTCCTGCGACAGAGTGCCCCAATGGGTGGCTTCTTCGGCATGCCCTCTGCGGCCCAGCTTACACAACAGTTTCAACAAGGTGTGACGCTCACGGCGGTAGACCTGTCGGCCATTCCGCCGTTGGTCAACAGCCTCAACAACTTCGCCTTCGCCTTGCAATCCGCCAATCAACGCGGCGTCGCGCAAGCGCGCAGCTACGCCCAATCGTTCACCAACATCTTCGGGAACAACGTCCCGCCGGCGTACATTGACCTGGGCAACTTCGTCCAACTGCTGCGCCGTGAAAGCGGCAGCCAGGCGGTCAGTCAGGCAGCCGCGCAAGTGCTCGCCGCCCTCGATCGCGCCGTCATCGCCGAAAAGCACGGCGCACAAAAACCCGGCGCTACCGGCATCTCGATCTACTTCCCCAACTCACAGCTCTACGCTTCCCCCATCACCGGCTACCAATCGTATAACACCGTCGCCGGATATTTCGCACGCACCTCGTTGTGGGACGATTTCCTGGCCTACCATTACACCGGGCGCACCTTTGAACCGGCGAGCGCCAACATCGTCGTTCCCGACCGCAGCGCCACGATCAACCCGCCGGGCGCGGGTGGCATCGAAGTATCGCCGATCACCCTGTCGAGCAACGTCGCCGCGCCGGGCAAGCCGACTCTGCTCAGTATAGACATTCGCGGGGAAAACGTCGGCTACATCTACTTGTTTGTGGGATATTACGACCGGGCGGCCAATTCCATCATGGTGGTTGACTCGGATTACCTGGAAAGCCAGGAGACCCGCGAAATTGACGGCGTCTACTATCCGGTGTGGAGCCGCGACCGCGAGTTCACGATGGAATTCGAGTGGGAGCCTATCGTTTTCGCCATCAACGACGGCAGTCATGTGGTGATGGCCCACTTTGAACCACAGAGCTTCGGCGCCACATTCGAGGAAGCCGTCTACACCGTTGACGGCATCTATACCTACGCCGATAGCGGCGAAACCCGCTACGCGCGTCTCTACTTTGTCAACGGGGTACTCCAGCGCGTGTACGGTTTCACCGGTGAGAATGGCAACGGCGCGCCCCGCGAGATCACTCCCCAGACCGGTGACACTTTCACCGTCCTGGAGAAGTGGCTTGATCTGAATGGCCAGGGGCAGGTTGAAAAGGTCTCCCGGCAGGCCGGCGACACGCTGACGTTCGGCAATCAGATGTTCACCTGGAAACAACTGGACGCGGCGCCCGGCAATTATCTGGTCGGGTTCATCGTCGAAGACCTCGACGGCAACACTTACCCGGTCTATACGCAGGTGACCGTCCAATGATGTAAACACGAAACCGCGATCCGCTTTAGAGACAAAAAAAGCGTAGGGAGTTCCCCTACGCTTTTTCTTTGTTCCCAACCCCTCAAGCGGCAGGCTATTTCCAGCCACGCAGCACTTCCACGAGCAGCCGCACCCCGAAACCGGTCGCCCCCTTCGGAATATAAGGCATGTCCTTTTCAATAAGGTCCAGCCCGGCGATGTCAATGTGCGCCCAGGGGACACCATCCGGCACAAACTTGCTGAGAAAATAGCCGGCCGTGATACTACTGGCAGCACGCCCGCCGATGTTGGCGACATCTGCCACGGTGCTCTTGAGCTGCTCGCCGTACTCCTCAAAGAGCGGCAGTGGCCAGACTCGTTCAAACGTTGTTTCGCCGGCAGCGCGCAGGCGCGCGATGAGCGACTCATCGCCCATCACCGCCGCCGCGTGATCTCCCAATGCCACCACCCTTCCGCCGGTCAACGTCGCAATGTCAAAGATGGCCTGCGGCGCAAAATTCTGCGCGTAGGTAAGCGCATCCGCCAAAATGAGGCGTCCTTCAGCATCGGTGTTGAGGATTTCGATGGTCAAACCTTTGAGAGAACGGACCACATCGCCCGGCTTGGTTGCGTGTGCGTCGGGCATGTTTTCGGTCAGCGGTGTGAGACCGACAACGTGCAGGGGCAGATCGAGCAACGCAGCCGCACGCAACGCGCCAAACACGGCCGCCGCTCCGCCCATATCGCCTTTCATGTGATGCATGTTCTCGCCGGGCTTCAGGGAAATGCCGCCAGAGTCAAAAGTGATGCCCTTGCCCACCAGCACAACCGTCGGAAGGTCGTCGCGGCCGGCGTTGTGCTCCAGGATCACCAGTTGCGCCGGTTCGCCCCCACCCCGATTGACGCTGAGCAGGGCATTCATGCCCAGCGCCGTCAACGTCGCTTTGTCCAGAACTTGACAGCGCAGGCCGATCTCGGCGGCCATCCGTTGCGCCGTCTCGGCCATATACGCCGGCGTGACGATGTTCGCCGGACGGTTAATCAGGTCGCGGGCCAGCAGTGTGGACTCGGCCACAATTTTGCCTGTGCGCGCGCCGGCCTCAAGCGTCGTCCGGCGTGCGGGGTCCAACTCGACAAGCGTGAGTGTCGTCAGGTCAGGGCGGACCTCTTCCAACTGCGTTTTCAACTCGTGGAAGCGATACAGCCCCAACAGTGTCCCTTCGACAACGGCAGCGGCCGCCGGTTCCGGTGCCACGCCCCCCACCCCCGCCCCGTGGATGATGGTGTGCACATGCGTCGCCCCCACGTCGCGGGCCTTCTTCGCGGCGCTCGCGGATGCCTGACGAATGGCATCCAGGCCGAACTTTTCGCGCTTGCCAAGTCCCACCAGAATCACACGGCGCGCGGGGATCTTGCCATGGGGATAGAGGACCGCCACCTCATTGAGTTTGCCGCGAAAATCACCATCGGCGATGAGAGCGCGGATTTGACCATCGAGAGCCGCATCCACCGCACCCGTCGCGCCGCCGGGGAGCGTCACTCCTTCAAAAAGATTCACGACGATGGCCTGAGCTGCCTGAGTTTGAATCGCGCCAGTTACGATTTCAATCTGCACTTGTTTGCCTCCTAATCCTGTGCCGCGACCAGACGCCGCACGCCAGGGTCGCGGAAACGGTGGGGGAAATCGTTCACCACCCGGCTCGTGTGTTCTGCCAATTGCGTGCGCAGGAACATCAACACTTCCCGATTATACGGAAAATTGGAGATCAGAAACTCAAAAACTGCATTGGTCTCGGAGTTTTCAAGGTCGTTAACCACTTCATAAGCCTCTTCGAGATTATGAATGTCGGCCAGGAATTTGTCAACCGAGACGCTGCTGGCCCGCCGTGCATTATCAAGCATGACAGGGTCAGCAGGTTCGGCGAGCTGTTGGGGAGACAAATTGCTGCGCAGCCGTTCCAGCCACAGGCCATGCTCAACTTCGTCAAGCACATAACGCTGCCAGAAGTTGGCAATCTCGTTTTCATGGGCAAATTTCTTGACCAGTCCACGGTAAAATGCCGCTGCCGTCTCCTCCGCAGCAATTGCCAGGTCAAAGAGATCGTTCACCGTTGTTCCATACGTCATAGCACCACCTTCCATAAAAACGACTACAATAAGATTATATAGCCATCTCAAAGTAAACACAAGTAACAAAGCAGGGCCTTATCATTCAGGCTGAGAAACGCGGATCTGGCAATCCGCTCAAAGCCAAATGGCGATCCGCTCGAAGCCAAATGGCGATCCGCTCGAAGCCAAATGGCAATCCGCTCAAAGCCAAATGGCAATCCGCTCGAAGCTAAATGGCGATCCGCTCAAAGCCAAATGGCAATCCGCTCGAAGCCAAATGAAGTTGCTGCAACGAGAATGATAAAGCCCTGAGTAACAAAGAGAGGGGAAAAAAGAGCTATTCACATTACTGGCAGAACGTGATATGATAGGAGACATAATGAAACCTTATAATGAATCCGGTGTGCACAACCGCTAGTGTGGAGAGAACATGAATACTGAAGAGCAAGCCCAAATCTATCAAACCTTGTATGTCCGCCGCCAGGACATCGCCCATGCCTGGATGACCTTGATGACCGAACTCAGCCCAACGGCGGGGGAGATCGCCGATCTTCAGGCCAGTCTTTTGAAAGCTACCGACCAACTGATCAAATTGCTGGTTTCCGACCCCTTCACCGCCGAGCCGGCCCACCAGATCGGCAAGGCAATCGAAAGCACGGATAATTTACAGCCTGAGGCATTGCTGCAAATCTATACGCTGCTGGCGCGAGAACTGACGGCGGACCTGACGGTCGAGCAAATTGCTATGCTCCATCCCCGCGTTGTCAGCCTGGTTGGGGCGTTAAGCAGCGGCTTTTACATGGGGAAGGCCGAACGCGCCAAAGCCCTCAATATGAGCGTAATGTCTATGATGGGGCACGACCTCAAGACACCGATCAATGCCATCACCGGCTTCTCGCGCGTCATTCTCAAAGGCATTGACGGCCCGGTCACCGACTTCCAGCAGCAAGACCTGACATCCATCTACGACGCCGGGCAGAAGTTGCTCAACATGATTGATGAGGTTTTCCGCACGGCCAAAAGCGACGCCGCGAAGACCAACATTTACACAGCCCCCTTTGATATGGCCGAGTTGATGGGAGATGTTTTGCGTGTCAGCCAGCCCGTTCTCGCCCGCCGCGAAAACACCCTTGAGATTCGCTGTGCGGGCGAACTCGGCGAGATGGACGCAGACGCTTCGACAGTGCGTTGGGTGCTCCTCGGTCTGCTCTACTATGCCTCCCGACTTACCCAAAAAGGTGATATTTCTGTCGTCGTGAGTCGTGAAAAAACCCAGGAAACGGATTGGTTCTTCTTCGACATCGCGGTCAAGAGACCGGATGAAGCCCTTGCGGATGCGGATCACCGACCGGGGAACAGAGAACAGGAAAGCAGTGACGTCGCTTTCATCACCAGCAAGCGTTTCTGTGAAGAACTGGGGGGCCATCTGGCAATGGGAACCGGCGAGGCCGGCCTCGTCACGTTCACGGTGCGATTGCCGGCATTGATCCAGCATTAGCTGACAGTTCGCCAGCGGTCGAACGAACATAGCGTTGAAACATTTCGATGTTCAAGCGGATTTTTATGTTAAAGCCCTAATGATACCGCGCATGTAGACGCAAAGCGTCCGTCCGATCCAGCGCGCTTTCCCCCGCCGCGCCTTCCAGAGGCAAGACGCCACCATCGGCAAAATAGGCGAAATCGAAGTGCACGGCATCCCCCGCGACCTTGCCGGGAAGCGGCATCAGCCGCGCCGTGAGGGGTTTGTGCAGGCGCATGGCCAGCGCCGCCACATCAAAGAGCAAGCGCGTGAGCGCCGACTCACTCACGTCGCCCGGCAGGGGAACTGTATCCAATCCCGTCCCGCACACAGCAGACCACTGAAGCAACTCGCCGACCCGCAAGCGACCTTCGGCAGCACGTTGCGCCAGCACGGCATCCTCCAACACCGGCAACATCAAACCGCAGAAACCCACGTGGGGAAACTGTGCCTGTCCAAGCGCGTCGGCAAATGTGGCCGCCGCGGCCAACGTTCCCGCTGCGCCGAGAGGCTGTCCGGTCAACGCTTCCAGCGCCGCGCCGATGCTACATGCCGGCGTGGGAAACGGCGCCAACGAGAAATCAATCCCGCCGAAGCGTAAGCTATGAGTCGCCATCAGCCTTTCGGCAACAGCCACGATTCGCAGCGCCTCGCTCTCGACAGCCGCGCGCAGCCGATGATGGGCTTCCGCCAGGTCGTTGGCCGTCCGCCCCACAGTCACGGCCAGGTCCGCCGCCTCGGTGGCTATAGCGAAGGTCGGCGCGCCGCCGTCATGATAGGCCGCCGGGAAAAAGGGGACGCCGGGCGGAACGTTCGCCAACGCCGCAAAGCGCAGGTTGCCGAAGCCGTTTTCGATGGACGCGGCCTCCCGGATGACCCGCGCCGCCATCCGGGTCACAGTCCCATCCAGCGCGCCGGTTGCAGGGTTCACAAGATGCGCAGTTGCAAACACGGATTGTGTCGCCGCCAAAATAGCCGGTAGATGCGGCAGCATCCCGGCGTCGGCCGGCCCCAAGGCGACGTATTCAAAGCCGCAGTCACGGGCCAGAGCCTCCACGGCAACCGCAAAATCAACCAGAGCTTGCGCCTCACCCCCTTCCAGAGATGGGAAGACATTGAGCGCCAGGCGCGTCGTCTGCACCTCAAAACCAGCATCTGCATACGCCCGGCGGGCGGCCTGAGCAAATGCCCCCAACGGCAGCAGCCATGCGCGCGTTGATGGCACAGGGGCATCGGCAAAAATGGTGATCGAACGGATTTTCATGCTCCACCTCACTTTTTATCCTATATTATAGCCGGATTGGGCATTTAACGATTCGCCCTCGTTGCAAAATGACCCGAAATCTGCTATAGTATAAGTACACCCACCCAAGATCAGCATCTGTGATTTTCAGTCAACGGGTTTTTTAGTCAACGGATTAAACGGATTTCAACGGATTTTTAACTCGCATAGCATAGGATTTGTGATAAGCCGACTCAACATTCCAACGTTCCGTTGAATGTTAGTACAAAGGAGCGTAACCAAACCGGCGGTACAGCCCCGACAATGAAAATGCTCGCAGGACTATCTGACTAACGACTATCAGACTATTTCAGAGACTATTTCAAAGGAGGTTGGCAATGCCTGTAATCACGATTTCACGACAGTATGGCAGCGGCGGAGACGCCATCGCACGGCGCGTGTGCGAAGCCCTGGGCTACAGCTACTTCGACAAAAACCTCATCGCGCGGGTCGCTTCCGAGGCCGGCATTTCGGAGAACGAAGTTGTAGATTTTTCCGAGGATATGTACAAGATTCGCGGATTCGTGGATCGTCTGTTCGGCAGACGCCGCTCGGCAGCCGACGCCTGGGTGAGCGATGAACCGCGACGCTCCTTGTCGGTTGAAACGCTCGATGAGGCGCGCTGTGTCAATCTGGTGAAGGATGTCATCCTCGAAGCCCACAAGCGCGATGATGTGGTGATCGTCGGACGGGGCGGCCAGGCCATTCTGCAAGGACAGCCGGGGGTGCTACACGTGCGCGTCGTCGCGCCGTTGGGCGCGCGCGTGTTGCGCGTCAAAGAATTGGAGAACCTCACGCTGGATGAAGCCGAAGGACTCGTCAAGCGCAAAGATGAAGCCGCTGCGGCTTACCTGGAACGCTTCTACGACATTGATTGGGACAATCCCTTACTTTATCACCTGGTCATCAATACGGGGAAGTGGGAACTTGAGGATGCTACGCGCCTGATCATCAATGCCCTGACGCACCTCAAGATGGTCACCAACAAGTAACGCCCGTGCCCGAGGCCGCAAAAATCCAAGCCCTGCGTGACATTCGGTTGTTGGCGGGGTTGTCCGAGGCCACGCTGCGTTGCCTTGCCGATGTCGTCACACGGCGCGCCTATCCGGCCGGCACGTTGATCGTGGTCGAAGGTGAGCCGTGCGAGGCCGTCTACTTTATCCTCGCCGGGCATGTCGAAGTGTATCGGATGTCGTCCCAGGGCCGTCAGCAGGTTTTAGCGCGCCTGGGGCCGGGACAGACGTTCAACACGGTGCCCCTCTTTCGATCCGAGCAAACCAACCACGCCAGCGTCGTGGCGCGCACCGATGTCACCGTGTATACGGCGTCCACGGGTGATTTCCTGCACGCGCTGCGCCTCTGCCCTGACCTGGCGCTCGCCATCTTACAAGATTTCGCCGAGCGACTGGCACATCTCACCGATCTGGTGGAAGACCTGTCCCTGCGACCGGTGCGCACGCGGCTGGTGCGCTTCCTTTTGCAGCAGGCCGACGAAAGCGCCGTCACATCCAAATGGACGCAGGACGAGATGGCGGCGCACCTGGGCACGGTGCGCGATATGATCGGGCGTTCGCTGCGGGCATTGAGCGATGAAAACCTGATCCGTCTGGATCGCGGACGCATTATCTTGCTCGATCGCGCCGCATTGGAGGCCGAAGCACAAAATTAAGCCATAAATGCGACTTTTGTCGTAGCATGCCGACCGCCTTTCTGATATGCTTAAGGCAAACATCAGAAAGGCGGTCTTTTTATGGAACAGTGGACATTACCGGAAATTGACCTCGCCTTGTGCACACACTGCGGACAGTGTGTCGCGCAATGCCCCACGCAAGCCGTCGAGATGCAAGCGGTAGGGCCGGTCATCGTCCGCCCGCTGGATTGCACCTATTGCACAGCCTGTGAGGCTGCCTGTCCGGTTGGGGCAATCACATGCGCGTTTGAGATCGTGTGGGGCGCGTGAGGGGGAGAGAGGATTTTAGATTTTAGATTTTAGATTTTGGATTTCAGGTTCTGAACTCAGAATGGGATCTATGGAGGAAATGACAATGAGCGAATATATCAACAATCAAACACAACGCCAGGAGACATTGAAGAACATCATCCGACAACTGCACGCCGGGGCAAGTGTGGACGATGTCAAAGCGCAGTTCGCCGACCTGCTGGCAGGCGTCGGTGGCGATGAGATCACACGCATCGAACAGGCCCTCGTCGCCGAGGGGCTGGATCCCGAGCAAATCAAGCCGCTGTGCGATGTCCACGTGGCCGTCTTCCGCGAGTCGTTGGACACGCAGGCCGATCCGCAGACGATCCCCGGTCATCCCGTGTTCACCTTCCGCGCGGAAAACCTGGCCGTAGGACACGTACTCGACAATCTGCGCGCGGCTCTGGACGCGGTCAAAGCCAACCCCAACGCCGGCACGTTGAGCGCCGCCCGCGAGAGCCTTCAAAAGCTGCGTGAATACGAACGACACTACCGCCGCAAGGAATACATCCTCTTCCCGCATCTGGAACGTTACGGATTTAGCGGCCCGTCGGCAGTCATGTGGGCCGTCCACGATGACGTGCGCGCCGGCTGGAAGGCGCTGGCGGCGTTGCTCGAAGCCGGGCCGGGAGAGGATGCCGCCGCCTTCGCCGTGCAACTCGATGCAACATTCACGCCGCTGGAGCAGACCATCCGCGATATGATCTACAAGGAGCACAAAATCCTGTTCCCTGCCGCAATGGCGCGCCTGAGTGAGGCGGATTGGGCTGCCATACGCGCGCAGGAAGAGGAAATCGGCTATGCCTACGTGACCGCAGGTCGTCAGTGGCAACCGCGCCTCGACCCTCGTGAGGCCGAAACACAGACCAGCTCGCCGCAAGTGCCAGAAGGCTTGATTCCCCTGAACGTCGGGGCGCTGTCGGCAGAGCAAATCAGCATGATGTTGAGCGCGTTGCCGGTGGACATTACCTTCGTAGACGAGCACGACGAGGTCCGCTTCTTCTCACAGACCCGCGAACGCATCTTCCCGCGTTCACCCGCGATCATCGGACGCAAGGTACAGAACTGCCATCCGCCGCAAAGCGTTCACCGCGTCCAGCGCATCCTCGATGATTTCCGTGCGGGTGCGCGTGATGTGGCGGAATTCTGGATTCAGCTCCACGGGATGTTCGTCCACATCCGCTACTTCGCGCTGCGTGACGCGACAGGCGCTTATCGCGGCACCATCGAAGTCACCCAGAACATCGCGCCGCTGCGCGCCCTCGAAGGCGAACGCCGTCTGCTCAACGAGGAGGCGTAGTTTATGGAAGCCCAGGTCGAGATTCACCTGTACGGGAAACTGCGCCGCTACGCGCCCAATCCCCGCGCCGACCGTGAAAATGTGCTGCGGTTCACGCTCGACGCCGGAGAAACCCTCCACGACATTTTGGCGCGCGCCGACATCGCCGAGGAAGAAGTCTGCCACATCTTCCTGAACGGCACGCTCTTTGCGACACGCAACACAATGGCGCCGTGGCTCGGCTATCGGCAGGCGCAAGCCGACATCCACAACTTAAACGCGGATGTGGTGCTTAAGCCCGGGGATCGTCTGGGACTTTTCGGTCACGATATGGCTGCGCTGGTCGTCTGATCCAGCGCAGCCATTCTCAAAGCATGCGACACGCCAAGCGGTAAGCAAATCCGGTTCATTTCAAATTGCGCGGCATATATTTACTCTGCGGGGGGATCCGGCTTAAAGTATTTGGCAATCTGATCGGCAAATTCACGCGCGTTGACCGGCTTGGAGATGTAACCATCGCAACCATACGCCCGGGCAATCGCCGCCGCCGTCTCCTGGGGCCACGCCGTCACCACGACCACGGGGATTTTAGACAACGCCTCGGAGCCTTTGAGCAGCGCCGCGACCGTCTGACCGTCGAGATCGGGGAGTCCCATATCCAGCAAAATGAGATCGGGCATGACCGTCATCGCCGTCTGCAACCCGCTTTCGCCATCCGACTCAACCAGGATATGATAGTCGGCGCGCTCCAGCAAACGCTGCATCAGCCGCGATTGATAGGGATCATCTTCCATAATCAAGATCGTCTTCATTGTCTCCATCCCTCAGAAACGGCCCGGTGGGGGTTGATTCATCGGTACGTTGGCATCATGTAAACATCATCGCTGAAACAAGAGTATATACTCATGCTTGAAGATGTAAAATCCGCCGACAAGCGCGCGGTAGCGCCATAGCTCCTTCTGCTCGCGTTTGGCCCGCGTCTCATCGAAGTTCTTGACAATGATACTTTTAAGCGTGTATCCCTGCGCTTGCACTGCCTGCATCAGGTAGAAGCCGAGCGGAATCCACTCGCCCTGCACGTATTTGTCGCCGATCACGATGACAAGATAACGGTGGCGTTCAAGGAAGGGCGTGACGCGCCGCACAACCTCCGCGAACTGCGTCACAAAGGCATCTACCGACGCCGCATTTGAAAGGTCGCGGGCGTCGTCGCTGAAGCGGATGATGTCGTGGTATGGCGGATGCATCAGGATAAGCTGTACCTGCGTGATCCCATGCGCGGCCAGCATCTGGGCATAGTCCGCGGTACGGCTGTCGCCCTCCACCACATCGGCGACGACGTGGTACGGGTTTTCCGCCTGCGCCACGATCTCGCGGGTGCGCGCTGCGATGTCAGGGTTCAGCTCTATGCCGATGCCGTTGCGCCCCAAGCGCAGACATTCCAACAGTGTCGTCCCGCTGCCGACAAAGGTATCCAGCACCCAATCGCCTCGTCGGGTATAGCGCAGCATCATCTGGTGCGGAATCTGCGGGATGAAATTGCCCCAGTACCAGGCTTTGTGGGCGCCGGAATTGTCGCGCCGCTCCATCACCCACAGGCTGTCGGTGATGATTTCGTCGTACTCCTTCCAGCGGTTGAGGTTGATGTCGTTGATTTTGCCCGTGCGGACCTCGACGGCGGCTTTGCGAAGACGCGCGATGTAATAGTGGGTACGCTGCAATGTATGGGTGGCGAGGATTTGATCCAGATCGGCCAGCAAGCTACTGCGACGGAAAACGACGTTCGTTTCTGCGTCTGGCGCAGCATCCCCCATGCGACCGGGACGCCACGCCGCAACCCGGGCGCGCAAGGCAGAGACCTGCGCACGTATCGCCTCGAGATCGTCGCTTTTCAGACAGGCATCCAGCAATTCGAGCAGCCCGTCGCGTTCCAGAATGATATTGATGTCTTCGTTAAGATTGTTGATGGCCATCAAAACACTGCCAGATCAATGCTTACGGTGGATCGCTCCGCCGTGTCATGGCTGCACAGGATTATGATCCTGCGCGGCACGTTATTGGGATAAGTTTCAGCACCGAATCGCCCAGATAATATCGGAGAGTGTCTCCTGTCCCGGTACGAATGTGAAGCGGTGCAGACGCGCGACGTCGAACGTCGCCACGTAATCACGCAGGATGCCGCCAAGCCATGTCAACTCGGCCTTGAGCTTCCAATGCGCGCCATCGGCCGCATACAGGACCAGGAACAGGCGGTTGGCGTAATGCCGGCGCTGTTCCCGGCTCTGCTCGCGGTACAGCCACTCAATAAGCTCCGCCGGATGGTTGACCGCGTAGGTGAGGTCGTGAGCAAAGCCACGGGGGAACACCGAGGTTTTATGATCGAAGCGCACACCGTAGAGCGTGAAATCCACCAGACGGTCGCGCCGATTCTCTGCCGGCGTCACACCGTCCAACGCCGCGAGAATCTCTTCCACCGCCCGCGCCGACCAGAAATTGTACCAGCGGTTGAGCGCGTAATCGAAGAGCGCATCACGCTCCGGCGCCGCTTCGAAGCGACGCTTCAGCTCCGCCAACAACGGCTCGAAGGACGGTTCATCGTAAACAAAGCGTGTCTGGGCGTCGAACAGGTCGTTCTGCACCCGTCCCCAGCGATAGGGGTAGGCCCAGCGTTTTTTCAGCTCGCGCTCACGGGCTTGCAAGGTTAAAGGTGTAACCGTCATAGGGTGATTTATAACCCGAATGAATCCTAAGTCAAACCTGATAGACAAATTCCCGGAACGGGGTACACTCATTTCTATATCTGAACGGGAGGTTCACCTATGACAATCCAACAGGCCCCTTACGGAGCATGGAAATCTCCGATTACATCTGATTTGATCGTCTCGCAATCCATCAGTTTGGGCGAAGGCATGTTTGACGGCGACGATATATACTGGCTGGAAGGCCGCCCGGCCGAAGCCGGCCGTTATGTCATCGTCAAACGCACGCCCGATGGCACAACCATCGAGGTCAACCCGGCGCCGTTCAATGCGCGCACCCGCGTCCACGAGTACGGCGGCGGTGCCGTCGTGGCGAATCACGGCAGCGTGATTTTCAGCCATTTCAGCGATCAGCGGTTGTATCGCGTTGCGCCGGGGCAGGCGCCGGAGGCGATCACGCCGGAAGCGCCCCTGCGCTACGCCGATTGCGTCGTTGACCCGGCACACAATCGCCTGATCTGCGTGCGCGAGGATCACGGTGAGGCAGCGCTCGCCGAACATGGTGAGGCGGTGAACACCATCGCCGCCATTGCGCTCGACGGCAGCGGCGACCAGAAGGTGCTAGTCTCCGGCAATGACTTCTACGCCACGCCGCGCCTCAGCCCTGATGGACACACGCTCGCGTGGCTCACCTGGCGGCATCCCAACATGCCGTGGGATGGGACGGAGCTGTGGATTGCCGAGATGCAGTCCGATGGCACGCTGGCCAATCCCGCCCTGGTCGCCGGAGGTGAGCATGAGTCCATCTTCCAACCCGCATGGTCGCCCGACGGCACGCTCTACTTTGTATCGGACCGTACCGGCTGGTGGAACCTGTATCGGCTGGAACAAGACGGCGTAGAACCGCTTGTGCCTATGGAGGCCGAGTTCGGAGTGCCGCAGTGGGTCTTCGGCCTCTCTACCTACGCCTTTGAATCTGCCGGGCGCATAATCTGCAAGTATACAAAAGACGGCATGGATCATCTGGCAAGTCTGGATACCCGCAGTAAAGCCTTCCGCCCGCTGCAAACGCCCTACACCAGCCTCGGCAACATCCAGGCGGCGCCGGGGAAAGTGTTGTTTCGCGGCGCATCCCCAACCCACCCGGCCTCACTGGTGCTGCTCGACCTCACAACGGGAGCGCACATCGTTCTCAAGCGTGCCACCGCCATCGAGATTGATCCCGGCTATCTCGCCATGCCACAGGCCATCGAATTCCCCACAACCGGCGGATTGACGGCATACGGCATCTTCTATCCGCCGCACAACAAGGACTATGTCGCACCGGTAGGTGAGAAACCGCCGTTGTTGGTCCTCAGCCACGGCGGGCCAACGGGTGCGACATCCAGTGCATTCAGCCTGAGTATTCAGTACTGGACCAGCCGCGGCTTTGCGGTCCTCGATGTGAACTACGGCGGCAGCACCGGTTACGGACGCGCCTACCGTGAACGGCTCAACGGCCAATGGGGCGTGGTGGACGTGGACGACTGCGTCAACGGCGCGCGCTATCTCGCAGCGCAAGGGCTGGTGGATCCGGCGCGGCTGGCGATTCGCGGAGGCAGCGCGGGGGGCTACACCACACTCTGCGCCCTGACGTTCCACGATGTATTCCACGCCGGCGCGAGTCACTACGGCATCGGCGATCTCGAAGCCCTGGCGACGGATACGCACAAATTCGAGTCACGCTATCTGGATCGGCTTATCGGACCGTACCCGGAACGCCGCGATCTGTATGTGGCGCGCTCGCCCATTCATCACGTCGCCAACCTCAAGTGCCCGGTGATCTTTTTCCAGGGGTTGGACGACAAAGTCGTGCCGCCGGCGCAAGCCGAGATGATGGTGGCGGCGCTGCGCGCCAAAGGCATCCCCGTGGCATACCTGCCTTTCGAGGGCGAACAACACGGTTTCCGCCGCGCCGAGAACATCAAACGTGCCCTGGACGCCGAATTGTATTTCTACGGGCGCATCTTCGGCTTTGAGCTGGCAGACCCGGTTGAGCCAGTTGAAATCGAGAATCTATTGCCAACGGATGAAACGGATTAGCCGTTTTGACCGCAGACTATACGCATCAAAGACTAGCAAACTACCCGACTATCCGACTCTTTTCATTTGACCCTATACGGAGTATGATTAAAATAGAGTTAGGGTATCCTCAACATACCTTTCAGGCGAGCCAACGTTATGCTGCGGGGTCCACCGCAGAACCGGGCAGCCTGAAGTCGCTGAAGCCCGACATTCAAAGAGGAATCAGGAGGAGTGGAATTTGACAGAGGAATACGGAAATCAGGAGAGATCGGCGTTGCCAGACCGCACGGTCGCGGCGACGCTAGAGGGGACACTCGTTTTCAGCGGCCTCGCGCACCCACAACTGGCCTCCAACATCGCCCATTACCTGGGATTGGAAGTCAGCCCTTCCATCAGTCGCAAATTTTCTAACGACAACTATTTCGTGCACCTGGGCGTCAGCGTGCGCTCGAAGCAGGTTTTCATCGTCCAGCCGCTCTCGCCGCCGTGCAGCGACAATCTGGTGGAATTGCTGCTTATGTTGGATGTGGCCCGTACTGCCGGGGCTGCCGGCGTCCATGCGGTGATTCCTTACTACTCGTATGCGCGTTCCGACAAGAAAGACGCGCCGCGCATCTCCATCGCCGGGCGGCTGATCGCCGACCTGTTGGTGACGGCAGGCGCCACCCACGTGATCACGATGACGTTACATTCGCCGCAAGTTCACGGTTTTTTCCGTGTGCCTACCGACCATCTCACGGCGCACTCGGTCTTTGTTGAACATCTGCGGACGAAAGACTTGAGCAACAGCGTGATCGTCGCTCCCGACATCGGGCACGCCAAGCGCGCCACCAAGCTCGCGCGCGCGTTGAAATTGCCGGTCGCCGCCGGCGAGAAACAGCGGCTCACCGATGACTCCGTCGCCATCACCGGTATGATGGGTGACGTGTGGGGCAAAGATGTGATCCTGTTGGACGACGAAATCGCCACCGCAGGCACGATCATCGAGACGATCAAATATCTCAGGACATGCAATGTCCGCAAGTTCACCGTGATCGGAACGCACGGCCTGTTCACCGGCCCCGCCGTCGAGCGGCTCAACGATATCGAGGAGATTGACGAAATCATCGTCACCGACACCGTGCCGTTGAAGGAAAATCAGCGTCCCCGGCGGCTGAAAGTGCTCTCGGTCGGCGCGATCTTCGGTGAGGTCATCCGCCGCAACGTCAAGGGAGAATCGGTCGGGTCGTTGTTCGAGTTCTGGTCACTCCCGGACTGATTAAGGAGAAAAGCATGATAGATGCCGCAGCGCCCAACAGTTATGACGACGATCCCCAGGCCCCAGAGGAACTGGAACACCTCAACGGGTGGCGCGCCTTTGCCACGCTCAGCCAGTTTCTCAAAGACGACGGCTGGTATCCGCAGCAGCTCGAAAAAAAGACGATCCACAGGGTCTACTTTGCCGGTGAAAATGGGGAACTGCGCTGCTATGCGCAAATTCGCGTGGACCTGGAACAATTCCTTTTCTACGTGATCGCGCCCGTCAAAGCGCCGGAACATGTGCGCCCGCTGGTCGCCGAGTACATCACCCGCGCCAATTACGGCCTGCGCATCGGCAACTTCGAGATGGACTACAGCGATGGTGAAGTCCGCTACAAGAGCAGCCTTGACTTCGAGGGGGAAACTCTGACCCCCGCACTCATCAAAAACGCGATGTATCCGGCCGTCCACACGATGGATTTTTACCTGCCCGGCCTGCTCAGCGTGATGTATGGGAACAAAACCCCCGTCGAGGCCATCCGCGAGATCGAGGGGGAACCTGCGCAATGAGCACCTTCAAAATTGCGACGTTCAACGCTAATTCCATCCGCTCGCGGCTGGAACAAATCCTCGCCTGGCTTGACCGCGAGGCGCCGGATGTGCTCTGCATCCAGGAGACGAAGGTGCAGGATCAAGATTTTCCGGCACAGCCGATCATGGAGGCCGGCTATCACGTCATCTTCCGGGGGCAGAAAGCCTACGCGGGGGTCGCCATCATCAGCCGGGAAACGCCACAGGACGTCGCCGCCGGGCTAGACGACGGTGAGGAAGCCGATGAACCGCGATTGTTGCGTGCCGTCTATCACGGCATCGCGGTCGTGAATACCTACGTTCCGCAGGGACGCGAGCCGGAATCGGAGCACTTTCAGTACAAGTTGCGCTGGCTGAAGCGGTTGCGGGCGTTCTTCGAGCGCCATTACACGCCCAATGATCTGCTGGTGTGGGTCGGCGATCTCAACGTCGCGCCGGAGGACATTGACGTGTACGATCCGAAGGGGCTGCGTTATCACGTGGACTTCCACCCCGAGGCGCAGGCGGCGCTGGAATACGTGCGACAATGGGGCTTCGTGGATGTGTTCCGCAAACACCACCCCAACGAACCGGGGCAGTTCAGCTACTTCGACTACCGCACCCGCAACGCCATCGAGCGCGGGATCGGATGGCGCGTTGATCATATCTGGGCTACCGCGCCGCTCGCCGCCAGGTCCACTCGCGCGTGGATTGACGTGGAGGCACGCAAGGCGGAACGACCGTCGGATCACGTCCCCCTCGTCGCCGAATTCATCTTGTAGTCTACCGCAACCCCAAAACCTCGAAGACCAGGTCCGGTTCGCTGTGCCCTTTCATCTGCACATAGCCCAATTCCCGCACCCGCACGTGCGAGCAGACTCGATCATAAGCCGTGGTGTTGAGGAGAATTTGCAGCGGTGCGGCATGGCTCTGCAGGCGGAAGGCCAGACTCACGCAGTCGCCGATGGCGGTGTAGTTCTTGATGGCGTGCGACCCGATGCTGCCGACGACTGCCGGACCGGTGGTGATGCCGATACCAAAAGCCAGGCGATCCTCCGGCGGCAGTTGGGCATGGATTTCACGAAGCGCCTCACGAATCTTCAGGGCAGATTTCACAGCCCGCAATGTATGATCGGCCTGCGATAACGGCGCATTGAAAAGCGCCATCACCCCATCGCCAAAGAATTTGTCCAGCGTGCCCTCTTCGGAGAGAATGGCTTCCGAGGCCAGCGTTAGATAGCGGTTCAATACTTCTACGGTCACTTCCGGTTCGAGCTTCTCACTAAACGCGGTAAAGCCACGGATGTCGGCAAACAGCGTCGTCACCTCACGCCGCGCGCCTCCCAGACGGACACTTTCGGGGTCGGAGAGCAGTTGTTCGACGACATGCGGCACCACGTACTGTTCAAACGTCTGACGGATGCGCCGGGCCTGCGCCTCCAACTGACGCCGCTCGGTCAAATCATCTACGACGATGGCGATGCCGTTGGTCGTTTCCCGATTATCTTTCAAGGGGCTGAGGTTCAAGCGCAGGACGACCGGGCCACGTTTGGGCAATACCGGCGTCATCTCATATTCCACCAGCGACTCCTCTTTGCTTTTGACAATGGCCATCAGCGGCGCGATTTTAGCGCCCAGTTCCGATAACGCCTCGACATACGGACGTCCCAGAGCCGCAGCCGATGGAATTCCCAGGATACGCTCGGCGGCGCGATTCATCAATGTGATCGAACCCTGTACATCGGTCGTGATCACACCACTGGCGATGCTGGCAAAGATGTTGTCCATGTAGTTTTTCATCTCGGCGATGGCATCGCGTTGATTTCTGACATCGGCAAACAGACGCGCGTTTTCCATAGCGATGGCCGCCTGCGAGGCCAGGGCAGCAAGCAATTTTTCATCATCTGCCGTAAAAACAGGCTGCCCGGCACCGCGTCCCAACAGCACGAATCCCAGAACCTGTTCCCGCCCCTTGAGAGGTGCTTCCAGAATCGAGGCAATTGACCGGAAGGAAGCGTCCAACTGGCCGCTCGTCCAGATGTACGGCTCGTTCGAGGTCAAAGCCTCTTGCAATAACAGGGCGTGTGATGCCTCATACAACAAACCTCCGAAGTCTTTATCGCCCAAGCTGCTCCGCATGGTCAAACGCCCGGCCTCATCAAGCAGCAAAATGATGCCGCCCTGGACTTGAATGATGCGCGCAGCCTCGGCAATGATTAGGTCGGGGATTTCGTCGGGGTCCAACGAGGCGCTGATCGTCCGCCCGATGTTGTAGAGCAGGTTGATCTCGCGGTAACGTTCCAGCGTCTCCTGCGCCAGCGCGCGGCCTTCCAGCGCCCGCTCCGCAATCAAAGTGAGGCTATGATGCAGGAATTGCAGCCCCGGCTCCACAGCAGCCTTGTCCCGTTCCCCGCACCGGGCCACTACGGCACCGAGTTCAATGTCACCGACCGTCAAGGGCAATATGGACTCCCAGGGGCCAGAAACGGATGGAGAGGGCGTAGCGTCGGAAGCACCATGGGCTTCGACCACCGTACTGCCATCCACATCCACAAGGGCAACCGTCACATCCGGCACCGTTCTGGCAAAACGTTCCAGGTGTTCGGCTAGCACCCGTCGGCTCAACAAACGGCGCATTGATATTTGTTGCATCTTGTCACCCTCCACACACAATACATTCACATCAGCGGTAATACGAAAGAAAAGGTGGAGCCACTTCCCAGGATGGATTCTGCCCAGATTTTACCGTTATAATGCATGACGATCTCATGGGAAATCGCCAACCCCAATCCCGTGCCTTTGGGTTTACCCCGCCTCATATCGGCTCCCTGATAAAAACGTTGGAAGAGGTGCCGCAGTTCCTCCGGCGCTATGCCCGAGCCGCTATCGGTAACGGCGACCAACGCTGCGCCCTGCGCCGGTGCATCCCATTCCTGGACGGTCATCCCCGCCGGAATACGCCGTGCCGTCACGGTAATCCCCCCACGTTCGGTGAACTTGACGGCGTTGGAAAGCAAGTTGTACAGGACTTGTTTGATGCGCACGGGATCGGCCAGCACCATCAACGAGTCAGACGACACCTCCAACGTCAGCCTTAAGCCCTTTGACTCCAGGTCACTGCGCACATGCGCCAGCACATCCTGAATCAGAACCGTCAGATTACACGGTTGGTCATTCCATACAAGCGTGCCCGCATCCAACGCCGAGATGTCCAAGACATCGTTGAGGACGGTGGTCAGATGTTCACCTTCCGCCATCATAATCTTGAAGTTGTGGTCTATCTGTTCCACCGCATGGCGAATTTCCTCATCATCCACCGGCAAAACCGGTCGGATCGAACGATCAAAAGTGCGTCCGACAAGTTTGGCAAATCCCAATACCGAGGTCAAAGGGGTGCGCAGCTCGTGAGAGACGGCGGAGACGAACTCGGATTTCATGTGATCCACGGCAACTTCGTGGGTGATGTCGCGCAGGATAAAGATAACCGCGCTCCCGTCCCCCAGTGTAGTGACCGAGGCACGCAAGATCAACTCCATCATCGTCACATCGTTGAGCGTCGAAAGGGATGGAACCACCAGCTTCATGTCGGCGGTGTGAACCATGCCGGGCTTCGCCAATGACTGTGTCATCACCGTCTCCAGCTCCGGAAGGGACATAATATCGGCAAGTCGGCGTCCCATCAGCGAGCGAGAAGAGAGCCGCACCAACCGCTCAAAAGCCGGGTTGACAAGCTGGATGCGGCCTGAGGGATCGGTGACCAGCAGCGCGTCTGCCATGTTTTGGAGAATCGCGCTGAGGCGATTGCGGTCATTCTCCATAATCCTGGTGCGGCGTTCGATTTCTTTTTCCAGTTGCAGTTGGCCGGCCTGCATCCGCTGCAGCAACTGGGCGTTTTCGACGGCCAGGGCGATCTGCGGGGTCAGTTTCTGAAGCCAGCGCACTTCCGTCGTCGTATAAGACAGGTGCGCCTCACGGGGTCCCAGTCCCCACAACCCGACGATGCGCTCCCCAACCTGCAAAAGCAGCGCCAACTCGATGTTTTGGCGGTTCATGAGATCGAGAATGGCCGAGGATACCCAGATTTGAGGCGTAGAGCGCACAATGGGGTCGCCACCTTGATGAAGCCAGGGAAGCGGTCCCTCATCCAACGGCAAGGCGGGAGCGGTGTTATCGGCTGAGGGCACCAAAATATCGCCATCGTCGTTCAGCACCCACAAGAGGCCCTGCGCAACACCGATTTTTTGAGGCAGGTCTTCGGTCAACAATGCCGTCAACGCTTCCAGGTGGATGGCGCTGGTCAGTTTTTCGATCACCCATTCGAGCACTTGTGGGGTATCGGCCATACTGCGATAAAACAGACGGTTCGCATAAAGCGCTACCGGCACACGCAACAGCCAAAACGCAGTCGTCGTGAGCACCGCGGCGACGAAGACTACGTGGGTCTCGTGCACCGGTGAGATCACCAACGCCAGGATCCAGCGCGTGATGGCTTTGAGCACAAGGTAGGCGCCCCCCAGCGTTAGCCCGAAAATAAGGTGCACAAATCCCTGAAGCACCAGTACATCCACATCAAAAAGCCGGTAGCGGGTTATGGCAACGGCGACCGCGATCGGCAGGGCTACAAAAAAGAACGCCGTGACTTCAATGGTCAGCAAAGCATGGCCCAGGAGCAATTCCGGCAAACCGGTCAAGAGTAAATACGGCAGAATGCTGATGGTTGCGCCCCAGACCACCCAACGAATCTGCCCCAACACCATCGGCTGACGGGCAGTCAGAGCGGTATGGATAACGCTTACCATACCGCCGAGCAACATCGCCAGGCCGATCCAGGAGGATATTTGCGAGGCCAGCATAAGCCGTTGCAAAGGCGAAGACTCAATAACGAAACCGACCAGCAAAGAAACAGCCGGGTTGACAATATGCACCAGCGGCAGCCATTTTCTAATGGTCGGCGAAGTGATTTTGGAAATCGGGAAAATGAGCAGGAAATGGTGTAAGGCGCTGAAGAGCAAGGCCCGGGTGAAGAATTTAAGGAGGATTTCGGTGACGAACACGCCAGGTCTGACAAGCGTCATCACCTGAAAATGCAATAGCAGGTTCAAAGCCAGACATACGGCCATCATAAAAAACAGGCGCACGGCCGGGTCACCGGGGTAGTGCAACAGCATATACCCCCCCACCAGCAGGCCAATCAAGGCCATGGCGTACACCCCAAAGCGTAACACCAGCATGCGCTCGGTATGGAAAGGTTGTAATGTGACCGGCAAACTCAGCAGGGTTCCATTGCGCCGCACCTCATAGACGATAGTCTGGCCCACCCGCCAGTTCGGCGCACTTCCTCCACGCCAGGGGCGCTCCCCCCATTCCCAAACACTCAGCCCATCCACGGTGAGGATCTCATCACCATACGCAAAGGGGGTCTGCGGATCGAGTCGTGTCGCCACCCGCAAGCCGGAAGCCATGAACTCCGTCAATAACACCCCGTCGGAAGGCAAGCGCGTCTGCATCCAAAGCGATGCGATCACGTAGCCCATGCCGATCACGCCCACGAACAACCAGAGCAGGGCCAGGGGGTGTTTTCGCAAGTTACGGAGATATACCAGCAAAGTCATCTCAGGTCAATAAGTTAATTCCTAGAACTTCAACAGCTTTGTCGAGAACATAATCGGGATCAAAGGGCTTGGTGACGTATTCATTCGCGCCAACAGAGAGACCTTTTTCTTTATCAATGGCTTGACCTTTGGCCGTCAGTAACACGACATAGATATTGCGGTCGGCTTCTTTGATGCGTCGGCAGACATCGTAACCGTTCAATTTGGGCATCATCACATCCAAGAAGACAAGGTCGGGGTGGTGGCTCAACGCCAGGTCTACCCCCTCCTCGCCGTCGGTTGCCATCAAGATTTCAACGCCCGCCTCCTCCAGGTCTTCCAACGTCTGCTTTAACAAAATGCGGATGAATGATTCATCGTCAACGATAAGGATCTTTTTATCGTTTCCCATATCTGCCTCCTGAACAAATCACACCATACAAACAATGTATCATCCTCTTGTGATTCTGTCAACAACACAGAGACACAAAGACTCCTTTTCAAAGAAAACCGGAGTTTTCTTTGGGAGCTTTGTGTCTCTGTGTTTATCTTCTTCGGAAACTTTAGCCCAAACCCGCCGCCCGGCGCAGCAGTTCAGCTTTGTCGGTCTGCTCCCACGGGGCGTCAATATCGGTGCGTCCGAAGTGCCCATACGCTGCCGTCGCCTGGTAGATAGGACGGCGCAGGTTCAAGTCGCGGATGATGGCCGCCGGCCGCAGGTCAAAGTGTTCGTTGATCAGAGTGATGATCTTGTCGTCGGGAATTTTGGCGGTGCCGAATGTTTCCACCGCCAGCGAGAGCGGACGCGCCACGCCGATGGCATACGAAATTTGCAGCTCCAACCGATCGGCAATGCCCGCCGCCACCAGATTCTTGGCAATGTAGCGCGCCATGTACGACGCCGAGCGATCCACCTTCGTCGGGTCTTTGCCGGAGAACGCGCCGCCGCCGTGCCGCGCCACGCCGCCATACGTATCCACGATGATCTTGCGCCCGGTCAACCCCGAGTCGCCCGCCGGCCCGCCGATGACGAAACGCCCGGTGGGGTTCACATAAATCCGCGTGGCCTCGTCGAGCAGTTCGGCGGGCACCACATGGTTGATGACATGCTCGATCACGTCGGCGCGGATCTGCTCCTGGGTGACTTCCGGCGCGTGCTGAGTGCTCACGACGATGGTGTCCACGCGCTTCGGCTTGCCGTAGGCATATTCCACCGTCACCTGGCTCTTGCCGTCGGGCCGCAGATAGAGCAGGGTGCCATCCTTGCGCACCTGAGCAAGGCGTTTGCACAGCTTGTGCGCCAGCGAAATGGTCAGCGGCATCAGCTCCGGCGTCTCGTTGCAGGCAAAGCCGATCATCATACCCTGGTCGCCCGCGCCGATGGCTTCGATGTCGGCGTCGCTCATCTCGCCGGTCTTGGCTTCGAGCGCCTTATCCACACCGAGCGCGATGTCGGCGGATTGTTCCTTGATGCTGACGATCACGCCGCACGTTTCGCCGTCGAAACCGAATTTGGCGCGGTTGTAGCCGATCCCCAACACCACGCTGCGCGCCAGTTGCGCGATGTCCACGTAAGTACTGGTGGTGATTTCACCGGCCACCAGAATCAAGCCGGTCGTCGTCGAAACCTCGCATGCCACGCGCGCATCGGGGTCATCGGCGATGATCGCATCCAGAACGGCGTCGGAAATCTGATCACACATCTTGTCGGGATGGCCTTCCGTCACCGATTCTGACGTAAAGAAAAACTTCGGCGATCTCATAAACGTTGTTGACATTGAAAAAACCTCCTCAGTAAAGTTGAAAGTTACTCGTTACAGGTTAAACGCTAACCTGGACTACCCATAACCAATCATTGGGTTGAAACCAGCCGGGCTGATTATACCCAATTTTGTGCCGCGTTTCACGTTTCACGCATCACGATATATAATCCCATTATCATCCTGACTATCCGACTATCCGACTATCTGACTATCCGACTATCTGACTATCCGACTATCTGACTATCTGACTATCTGACTATCCGACTATCTGACTATCTGACTATCCGACTACTGGACTATTAGGAGGACTACAATGAACCGCGAAACTTTGCTGCATATCCTTGCCGTCGCGCGGGGCGACGAACCCGCCGATGTGCTGCTCACCAACGCCCGCGTGGTCAACGTCTTCACCGGCGAGGTGCTGGACGCCGATGTCGCCATTGCCGGGGAAACCATCGCGGCCGTGGGGACGGGCTACACGGGTAAAACAACGCTCGATCTACACGGCCAGTCTCTTGTCCCCGGCTTGATTGATAGCCACGTGCACGTCGAGTCTTCGATGACGGCACCGGCGCAGTTTGCCCGCGCCATCGTGCCGCACGGTGTCACCACCGTCATCTCCGATCCCCACGAGATCGCTAACGTCGCCGGGGCAGACGGCATCCGCTATATGATCGAAGCCTCAGAAGGGCTGCCGCTTACCATCTTCATCAACCTGCCGTCCTGCGTACCGGCGACATCCATGGGCACGGCGGGCGCGACGTTGAACGCCGCCGACCTGTTGGCCCTGCGCAATCTGCCGCGCGTGCTGGGGCTGGCGGAGTTCATGAACGTGCCCGGCGCAGTCCTCGGCCTGCCCGGCGCGTTGGAGAAACTCCTCGCCTTTGGCGACGGGCACATTGACGGGCACGCGCCCGGCGTCGGCGGGCCGTGGTTGCAAGCCTATGTTGCCGCCGGCCCGTCTACCGATCACGAGAGCATGACGGCGGACGAGGCCCTCGAGAAAGCGCGCCTGGGGATGTACGTGCTCGTCCGCGAGGCCACCGCTGCGCGTAACCTGCATGCCCTGCTCCCCGCCATCACGCCGGAAAACGCGCGTCGCTTCGCCTTCGCCACCGACGACCGCCACCCCGCCGATCTCATCGAAGAAGGCAGCGTGGACCACAACCTGCGGCTGGCGATTGCGGCGGGATTGCCGCCCCTCACCGCGCTGCGCATGGCGACACTCAACGCCGCCGAAGCCTTCGGGCTGAAGGATCGCGGGGCCATCGCGCCGGGACGCCGCGCCGATCTGGTCGTCACGCCGTCGCTGGAAGACTTCTGTGCAGTCAAGGTCTTTGCCGGCGGCAAACTGGTTGCGGAAGACGGCCAACCGGTGGGCGAGTGGCCACTGCCCACGGCGGACGAAAGCCGCGTGCGCGGCAGCATCCACGTGGACATAGACGCGCTCTCGTTCCGCATCCCGGCGGAGGGAACGCGCATCCGCGCTATTGGCGTCATTCCCGATCAGATCGTAACCGACGAACGGATTTTTGAGGCCAGGATTATGTCAACGGATTTAACGGATAAAACGGATTCCATGCCCGTTAAATCCGCTCAATCCGTTGAAAAAGAAGCCGTGGCCGACATTGAACGCGATCTGCTCAAGCTGGCCGTCATCGAGCGCCACAGCCGCACAGGCAGGATCGGCCTGGGCTTCGTACACGGGTTGGGCCTCAAGCGCGGCGCGATTGCCGGCAGTGTGGGGCACGACTGCCACAACATCACCGTGGCGGGCGTGAGCGATGCCGAAATGCGCGCCGCCGTCCGCGCCGTGAAAGACCTGGGCGGCGGCCTCGTCGCCGTCCTCAACGGCACAGTGCTCGCCAGTGTGCCGCTCCCCATCGCCGGGTTGATGTCCGATCAGCCGGTCGAGGTCGTCCGCGCGCAGATGGATATGCTATTGGAACGTGTTAAAGAACTCGGTTCACCCCTCCACGACCCCTTTATGCACCTCGGCTTCCTGGCCCTGGAGGTCATCCCCAAACTCAAACTCACCGATCAAGGGCTGGTGGATGTGGAGAAGTTCGATTTTGTGCCCCTTTGGGTGTGATTAAAGACCGGAGATTAGGGATTGGGGACGAGGAGTTAGGGACTGGGAAACCCCCCTAATCCCTAATTTCCCAATCCCCACTCCCTAATCCCCACCCCCTACTCCAATCCCAACTCGCGGTGCAAGAAGCGCACGGTGTCGGCCATTTGATCCTCAGGGATGCAAAAGGAGACATTGTGCTCCGTCGCAGCCTGCGCTACGGCGATAACGCGCGTCCCGTGCTCACCGAGCGCCGCAAAGGTATGTGAGACAATTCCCCGCGTATTCCACCCCGGCACACCGACCACAGAAACGGTCGCCACTTTCTCTTTGACATCGAGCACAAAGTTATCACCCCACAAGGCGCCGAATTCGTTCTGGAGTCCTTTGAGCGCGTGGGTCTGATCCTGTTCGCGCAGCACGAGGTTGAGCGTGTGCTCCGAAAATGACTGCGAGAACATCGGCACATCCACACCGGCCGCGCTGAGGCATTGCAGCGCCCGCGCCGTCAACGCCAGATTCCAGGTGTCATCGCGGCTACCCACGGCGATCAGCGTCAGGCCGTCGGTGGAGATGATGGCAGGCAGGCGTTGCCGGTCGGCGTGGGGCGACTTGACCACCAGCGTTCCGGGGTGCTGCGGATTGAAGCTGTTGCGCAGCCGCATGGGGATGCCGGCAGACACAATCGGCCCGACCGTCTTGGGATGCAGCACATCCGCGCCGTAATACGCCAGGTCCGCCGCCTCGCTGTACGATAGCTCCGGCAAGGTACGCGCCTGCGGCACGAGATTCGGATCGGCGGTCAAGATACCGTCCACGTCGCTCCAGATCCACACCTCGTCGGCGTCCAAGCCGGCGGCAAAAATCGCCGCGCTGAAGTCACTACCACCGCGTCCGAGTGTCGTCGTCACCCCGGACTCCGTCGCTCCGATGTAACCGGTGATGACGGGAATCACGCCGCGTTCCAGCAGTGGTTTGACGCGCGCCTGCAACCGTGCGCGCGTCTGCGCCATCAGCGGCCTGGCCGCGCCGAAATGGTCATCGGTGACCAGCGTTTCGGTCGCGCTGACGGCCTCGGCGCGCAAATCGCGCTCGCGCAGCGCCGCCGCGAGGATGTGCGCCGAAAGCAATTCCCCAAAGGCCGCCACGGCATCCAATCCACGTGCAGTCACTTCACCCAGCACGGCAATGCTGCGATAGAGTCGCTCCAACTCGTGCAAGCGATCTTCGACAAAACCACCGACTTCCAGCCGCTCACGGCTGCGGGTAAGCAGGGTATCCACCACGTCCAAATGGCGTGCCAGCAATTCGGCCTTGATCTCGCGGTAGACCGTATCGCGCCCTTCCGCCGCCGCCCGCGCCCCGGCGATCAACTGATTCGTCACGCCGCTCATGGCCGAGACCACTACGACCGGTTGATGCTCTACCTGCGCGACAATCCCCGTTACCGCCGCAAACCGTTCCGCGCTCCCCACGGAAGTGCCACCGAATTTGTGCACGATTACCGTCATAACAATGCTCCTTGTTCAAGTAGACAGTATACAGGGGTTGGCCACCGCAAGTCCCCCGTCTACCGTCTACCTTTCCAGCGCTTGCGCCAGGTCGGCGATGATGTCCTCTGCATCTTCGATGCCCAGCGCGTAGCGTACCAGCGTATCACCGACGCCGGAGGCAGCACGCTCTGCCGGATCAAGAGAGACGAATAGTGCCTGTTGCTGGACAATGCCCTCCACCCCACCCAACGTCGGGCCGATGTAGGGCATCTGTAAGCGATCCACGAAATGGCTGGTGGTCTCCTTGTCGCCCGCCACCTCGAAACTGACCACGCCGCCAAAGCCCGTCATCAACCGCTGCGCCGTCGCGTAATCGGGATGGCTTGGCAGGCCCGGATAGTAGACGCGGGCGATGGCCGGGTGCTGTTCGAGGAACTGCGCTACGCGCATCCCGTTTTCGTTCTGGCGGCGGACGCGCAGTTCCAGTGTTTTCAGGCCACGCAGCAGCAAGTAGGCATCGTGCGGCCCGCCGACGCCGCCGAGCAGGCCGCGGGTGTCTTCGATCTTCGCCAACAGCCGGTGCGCGCCGATAACAACACCCGCCAGGATGTCGTTGTGCCCTCCCAGGTATTTCGTCGCGCTGTGCAGAACCAGGTCAATGCCAAACGCCAGCGGCTGCATGTTGATCGGCGTGGCGAAAGTGCTATCCACGGCAGTGATGATCCCGCGCGGACGGGCAATTTCGGCAATCCGTGGCAGATCGGCGATGCGCAGGTAAGGATTGGTCGGCGTCTCGGTGAAAATCAGGCGCGTATTGGGACGGATAGCTGCCGTGAGAGCCTGAAGATCATCCACCGGCACAAGCGTCGTTTCGACGCCCCAACGCGGCAAGAACTTTTCGGCGAACTCACGGGTACGGCGGTAGCAATCGGCGACCACAATCACGTGGTCACCGGCCGCAAGCAATGCCAGGAACGTAGTCGTGATGGCGTTCATCCCGCTGGCAAAGAGCAAGGCGCGTTCGCCGCCTTCGAGGGCCGCCAGTTTGCGCTCCACGACCAGTTGTGTGGGATTGCTGTAACGACCGTATTCATCGCGCAAGGGCAGATCGCCGCCGGCCTCGCGCGCCGCCTTGCGCTCGGCTTTGCGCTCCATAAAAGCCAGCACATCCGCCGTATCCTCAAACGTATACGTCGAAGTCTGATAGATAGGGGTCGTCAGCGCGCCGAACGGCTTACGCTTCTCCTCCCCTGCATGTACAGCTTGGGTCGAAATGTGATAAGGCATTGCGGACTCCTTAGTTTTTGGTAAGGGGCAATGAGAAATGAGTGATGCATCATAGCTGATGCACTATGCCTCTTTACTCTTCACTCCCAACCAACAAAAAAGCCTCCTCAGCAGGGCATCCTGGCTGAAGAGGCTTTTCGCAGCATATAATACTGTTCTCATCTTCCAGAACCCCACCGGGGGTCTGCCGGAATTGGCACCATAGGGTAGTCAATCAGTCTTTAGTCTGGTAGTCTTTAGTCTGGTAGTCTTTAGTCTGGTAGTCCTTAGTCAGACAGTCTGGCAAACCGACTACAAGACTATGCGACTATGCGACTATGCGACTAACCTTGGTTGCCGAGGCTTCACAGGGCCGGTCCCTCCACCTCTCTGGATAAGAGCATGCTCTTTTGATTTAATGTGCAATCAGACGCGATTGTAGCACAAGTGAGATAGGTGTCAACCTATCTTAACTACCGAACCTTAAGACTCCACCCACCCGATGTCAATGGTTCCGCAAGACCAAAGGAAGGTAAATGCGATGCTTGTCTACGGTGACGATGACTTCGTCCATATCGCTCGCGCCGGCCGTATCGGTGACGGTGAGAGTGAACGTCAGCACGGTGGGCATCTGCGTTGCTATGAAGGTGGTACGGCTGAGTTCCGGTGTGAAGGTAACCGCAGCGCCCCCGACCTGCCGCCACAGGTAAACCAACGCATCACCGTCAGGGTCGGATGAGGCACTGCCATCCAGCGTGACTTGAGCGCCCGGCCTGACCGTCTGATCTACCCCGGCACGCGCCGTCGGCGCATGATTGATCCGCGAGAATGTCGCCGTCAGCACAGTGTTGCTATGGATCACAACGCGCGTGGGGTCTTGAAGCAACGTCGCGCCGCTCCAACCGTCGAATTGCCAGCCGGACGCGGGCGTCGCCACAAGCTCCACGATGTCGCCGGCATAATATGCCGGGAGATCGGGGATGCGTTTCACGGTCCCTTGCCCCACAACATTGATGGTCAGCGTGTAAGTCGGCGGCGGACTTGCCTGCGGATCGCCGTAGAGGATGCCGCGCCCGTTGGTGCTGATGTACACCCGCCCGTAAATGCGCGGATCGCCGGTGATGGCCGCACCCGTCCAGGCGTATTGATGCTGATCGTCGTTGATGCGCACCCAGCTCGCGCCCATATCGTTCGAGCGGTAGATGCCGCGCACACCGTCAATCTGCCCGCTGATGTAGATCGTCACATAGGTCTTGCCCGGCGCCGGCGCGCCAAAGCCGACGACATCCGCCTCTTCCACATTCGCCAGCTTCGTGAAGCTATCACCGCCGTCGGTGGAGTGCCACAGGCCGTAGATGGTGTCCTCATTGCCGCCCGCCAGCCAGATGTCGCCCGCGATACCGGGAACGGCCTTGAATTTCACCGTGGCCGTTGGCGGCCAGCCGGCGTTGATGATGGCAGTGAAAGTCGCGCCGCCGTCCGCGCTGCGGTAGAAATTACCGCCGGCGTAGGCGTAGAAAACCTGCGGATTGACGCGGTCAGATTCAACCGTCGCGCCGGCCGGCACACCGGTACTGGAAGCCCAACTATTGCCGTTGTTGATCGAGTACACCACCGTCATCCCAGGAGACCAGACAATCGCGCTGCCGTCCGCTGCTACCGCAACATTGCCGCCGCGGTTAAGGCCCACCGGCTCTGTTACCGCCGCCGTCCATGTGAGACCGCCATCCTGTGAGTAGCTGAGGTTGATGATGTTATCGCCATCTCCCACCCGCACGATGAATTTGGGATTAAGTTCGGCATAGTCCAGGCTTGTGCCGGAGCCAAAAACGGGATTCGTGAACATCACAGGCGGAACGGCCGTCAGGTCGTCGTGACGGAAGCCGCCGAGATCCCCCAGAGCGCTGAGCAGGCGTGTGGCCCCGGTCGGCGGGCTGATCAGGTCGTTCACGGCGGTCTCTTCGAGGCCTTGCGCCTTGACGGTAATCGTCACCGTTTTGTTTTCGTCCCAATCGGTGAGATTGTCGCTGCCGTAGATCGTCGCGCCGGTCACGTACAACATCCGGTCAGGGTTGAACGGGTCAATTTCCAGGTCGCCGATCATCCAGCCCAGTTTGGGCGACAGTTCCGGCAGGTTAGCATACATGGCGCGTCCCCAATTGAGCCAGGGCGCACCCGAAATGTCCTGGACGTAGTGATTGGTGCGTGGCGGCGGCCACCCAACCCACTGAATCTCCCAAATTGCCTTCCAGGTGGCACCGCCGTCCGTACTGCGGAAAATGATGTCGTCGGGCCACCAGGACTCCTGCGTCGAGACCATCACGATATTCGGGTCAGACGCATCCACGGTCAGGCCGCCATAGCCATACGGTTCGCCTCCCCCAGGCGGTGGCGGGGTGATGTTGGTCCAGCCGCCGGTCTGGGTATTGTATTTCCAGACTGCGCCTGCGTCGCCGCCATAAGGGCCACAATTGTCGCTGTAGGTGATGTAGAGCACGCCGTTGGAAGCCAAAACGCCATGATACGGCAAATACCCCTGCTGCGGCTGATCGGGAACCGGTTCCCAGGTCTGCCCGGCGTCGGTGCTGCGGTAGAGGGGCGTCTCCGTATCCGCCACGCCGACATAGATGGTCGGCGTGGGCGCGCCGGCGGTGCCGCTTGCTTTGTCAAAGACGACCCACACCACGCCGATCAGGTCGCCTTCATAGTCGCCTATGCCCGGCGCGTAGTTGCCCACCGCCGTGAAACTATCCACCTTCGTCCAGGTGACGCCATAATCCGTGCTGCGCCACAGACCGTTGCCGCTGCGCGTACCCAGGTAAAGGATGTTGTTGCTGTTGGGATCAATCGCCAGGCGCTCGCCCATCGCGCGTCCGGGCATGTTGCCGCCGCCTTTGAACGGCAGTTCGGTAATGTCCCAGGTTGCGCCGCGATCGGTGGAGCGCAGAATGGCAGCGGTGCCGGGATCCCAACTGTTCGTGTAGGTGCCGACAAACGCATACACGCGATCCGGGTCCACAGGGTCGGTCGCCAGGCTATCCACGCCGGTCCAGCCCCAATGATCCCAATCAATCCAATCCAATAAGGGAATCCAGCGATTGGTCGTCGTATCCAAACGGTAAGCCCCGCCGATGTCGGTGCGGGCGTAGACCAACCCCGGCTCGGCAGTATTGAAGATGATGCCCGGCACAAATCCGCCGCCGACAATCTCCACATTCTTCCAGGAATACGGCTCCGACGGCGCAGCAAGTGCCCGCGCCTGGACGCCGAGACCGCGTGTCGGCGTCCACCAGAGGCCCATCAACGCCAGCATGACGCCGGCAATCAACAAAAGCCTGCCCCACTTGCCTGTCTTCATGTCCCGACCTCCTTTCAAATCGAACATGATTCCAACACAAAACCACACACAATGAAATGATAGGGGGAATCTATCCTATGTCAAGCATGACTTTCACAATCTTGACAAATCCTCTCGTTGTCCATACAATGAAAATACTTCTTCCACTAACATTCACGCGTCGTTCAGTCAGACAACATCTATTCAACCGGACATGTTTTGCACCGCAGAAAACACAGCGGACATACAAAAAATTCAGGAGGTCTCACTGATGATCCAAACGATTATCAAAAGCGGTGAATATTACGACTCCATCACCCTCCTACAAGTGGCCCAGGGACTCTCGAAGTTGCCCGGTGTGGAAGACGCCGCCGTGGTGATGGGCACACCCGCCAACAAAGGCATCCTCAAGGATGCAGGCTTGCTCACGCCAGAAGCAGAAGCCGCCTTCGCCGACGACCTCATCATCGCTGTACGAGCGGCAGATACAGCCACCGTGGACTTAGCCTCGCGCATCAACGAACTGCTCGCGGCATCGAGGACATCGAAAGCCGCCAGTGGCGCGGCCCCATCCCCCAAGACAGTCTCCGCCGCTGCGCAACAACTCGCGGGCGCGAACATCGCGCTGGTCTCCGTCGCCGGACGGTACGCAGCCGGTGTCGCCCGCGAGGCGCTTGAACGGGGATTGCACGTCTTCCTCTTCAGCGATAACGTCAGTGTGGAAGACGAAATCGCGCTCAAGACGTTAGGGCGCGAGAAGGGATTGTTGGTGATGGGGCCAGATGCCGGTACGGCAATCATCAACGGCGTGGCGCTCGGTTTTGCGGATGCCGTCATCCCCGGCCCGGTGGGCGTTGTGGCTGCCGCCGGCACGGGCTTGCAGGCCGTCACCAGCTATCTCACGCGGATGGGCGTGGGCATCACACAGGGCATCGGCACGGGCGGGCGCGACCTTTCGGAGGCCGTCGGCGGCATCATGATGCTCGAAGGGGTAAAGGCGCTCCAGGCCGACCCGGCGACCGAAGTGCTGCTCCTCGTGTCCAAGCCACCTGCCCCCACCGTAGCCGAGAAGGTGCTCAAGCAACTAAAAGCCAGCAACAAACCCGCCGTCGTGTGTTTCCTGGGCGGCAAGCCGAAGGCCATCCGCGAAGCCGGTGGCATCCCGGCGGAGACACTCGAAGAAGCCGCGCACCTTGCCGCCGCCGTCGCGCGCGGGGAATCGCCGGAGGCAGTCCTGCAACGTTTGCACGCGCGACACCAGGAACTGAAAAAGCAGGCGAAAAAGCTTGTCACGCGCTTGCAGATGAAGCAGAACTACTTCCGTGGCCTGTTCAGCGGCGGCACGTTCTGCTACGAGAGCCAACTCATCCTGAACGCGATGTTGGGCAAAGGGGTTGTGCTTTCCAACGCGCCGGTGAAGAAAAAGCACAAGCTGGCAGATGCGAACAAGAGCATCGGCCACACCGCCGTTGACCTGGGCGAGGACGAATTCACCGTCGGGCGGCTGCACCCGATGCTCGATCCGACGCTGCGCAACCGCCGCATCCTCCACGAAGCGCGTGACCCGGAGACCGCCATCATTTTCCTGGACATCGTACTCGGCTACGGCGCCCATCCCGACCCGGCCGGCGCCGCCGCCGAAGCTATCCGTGAGGCGCAGGCGCAGCTTGCCGACGAAGGGCGTGAGGTGCTGTTCATCGCCTCGGTGTGTGGCACGGAAGGCGATCCGCAGAACGTCAGCGCGCAAGAAGCCAAATTGCGCGAGGCCGGTGTGATCGTGCTCGAATCCAACGCAACAGCGACGCGGCTGGCAGGTTATATCTTGAGTTGAATAAACTGTAGCGCAAGCTGTCAGCTTGCGGCAGCAGCAAACTAACAGTTTGCCCCACAAAACTGGTTATTTTCGAGCTGAAGGAACTGTAGCGCAAGCTGTCAGCTTGCGGCAGCGGCAAACTAACCGTTTGCCCTACAAAACCGATTATTTCCGAGTTGAAGGAACTGTAGCGCAAGCTGTCAGCTTGCGGCAGCGGCAAACTAACAGTTTGCCCTACAAAACCGATTATTTCCGAGTTGAAGGAACTGTAGCGCGAGCTGTCAGCTTGCGGCAGTGGCAAACTGACCGTTTGCCCTACAAAACTGATTATTTCCGAGTTGAAGGAACTATAGCGCAAGCTGTCAGCTTGCGGCAGCGGCAAACTAACCGTTTGCCCTACAAAACCGATTATTTCCGAGTTGAAGGAACTGTAGCGCAAGCTGTCAGCTTGCGGCAGCGGCAAACTAACCGTTTGCCCTACAAAACCGATTATTTTCGAGTTGAGGAACTGTAGCGCGAGCTGTCAGCTTGCGGCAGCGGCAAACTAACAGTTTGCCCTACAAAACTGGTTATTTTCGAGTTGAAGGAACTGTAGCGCGAGCTGTCAGCTTGCGGCAGCGGCAAACTAACCGTTTGCCCTACAAAACTGATTATTTTCGAGTTGAAGGAACTGTAGCGCAAGCTGTCAGCTTGCGGCAGCGGCAAACTAACCGTTTGCCCTACAAAACTGATTATTTTCGAGTTGAAGGAACTGTAGCGCAAGCTGTCAGCTTGCGGCAGCGGCAAACTAACCGTTTGCCCTACAAAACTGATTATTTTCGAGTTGAAGGAACTGTAGCGCAAGCTGTCAGCTTGCGGCAGCGGCAAACTAACCGTTTGCCCTACAAAACCGATTATTTCCGAGTTGAAGGAACTGTAGCGCAAGCTGTCAGCTTGCGGCAGCGGCAAACTAACAGTTTGCCTACAAAACCGATTATTTTCGAGTTGAAGGAACTGTAGCACAAGCTGTCAGCTTGCGGCAGTGGCAAACTAACCGTTTGCCCTACAAAACTGGTTATTTTCGAGTTGAAGGAACTGTAGCGCAAGCTGACAGCTTGCGGCAGCGGCAAACTAACCGTTTGCCCTACAAAACCGATTATTTTCGAGTTGAAGGAACTGTAGCGCAAGCTGTCAGCTTGCGGTAGCGGCAAACTAACCGTTTGCCTACAAAACTGATTATTTTCGAGGGAAAAAATTATGGCGATTCAAGACCTGTTCGGCCAACCACTCAAAGCAGTAAATGTTGGATTGGAAAGTTTCGCGCAAAGTCTGCGCGATCAAGGCACAGACGTAGTTCACGTAGATTGGCGTCCGCCGCTGGAAGGCTATGTGGAGATCACCCACACCAAAGACGGCGTGGATATTGACGCCGCCAACGCCGAGGCCGTGGCGCGCATCCGCAGCGGACGGCCCTTGCTCGTGGGGATGGGCGTCGCGCGCGAGGTGATTCCCGGTCTGGGCGAACGCATGCTTCTCCATGCCGGGCCACCCATCACCTGGGAGCGTATGTGCGGGCCGATGCGCGGTGCGATCATCGGCGCCGCCGTTTACGAAGGCTGGGCGGCTTCCTACGAAGAGGCCGCAGAGATGGCGGCTGCCGGCGAATTCACTTTTGCGCCATGCCACCACTATCACGCCGTCGGGCCGATGGCAGGAATCGTGTCACCCTCGATGCCGGTGTTCATCGTGCGCAATGAGACATTCGGGAATACCACCTACAGCACGCAAAACGAGGGGCTGGGCCGCGTGCTGCGCTACGGTGCCTACGGTGACGAAGTGCTCGCCCGCCTCAAGTGGATGGAGACGACACTCTACCCCGCACTCAAGGCCGCCCTCAAAGCCACCGGCCCGCTTGACCTGCGCAGCATCATCGCGCAAGCACTTCACATGGGCGACGAGGGCCACAATCGTAACCGCGCCGCCACGTCGCTGCTCATCCGCCAACTTGCGCCGGCGTTGATCGAGACGGCAACCAAAAAAGTGGCCACAGAAGTGCTCAAGTTTATTGACGGCAACGACCACTTTTTCCTCAACCTTTCGATGGCGGCGGTCAAGGCGATGCTCGAACCGGCAGAGGGGATCGCGGGCAGCACCATCGTCACGGTGATGGCGCGCAACGGGACAGATTTCGGCATCCGTGTGGCGGGAATGCCAGACCAATGGTTCACCGCGCCCGCACCGGTCGTGCAAGGGCTGTGGTTGCCGGGCTTCTCGGAGAAAGACGCCAACCCCGATATCGGCGATTCCGCCATCACCGAGACGGCAGGCATCGGCGGCTTTGCGATGGCGGCGGCACCGGCCATTGTGCGCTTCGTCGGCGGGACGTCAGCGCTGGCGTTGCAGGTGACGCAGGAGATGTACCAGATCACGGCGGGTGAGCATGAATTCTTCACCGTGCCTGCGCTCAACTTCCGGGGGACGCCGTTAGGGATTGACGTGCGCAAGGTGATGGCGACGGGCATTTTGCCGTTCATCAATACCGGCATTGCACACAAAGAGCCGGGCGTGGGCATGGTGGGGGCCGGCCTGGTGCGTGCGCCAAGGCAGTGTTTTGAGAAGGCGTTTAAGCGAATGAGCGAATGGTGAGTTACTGCTGATGCGTACATCCCCATCACGGTGACCATCGTGAACCCGGCGATGAGCGGCAAAGAGATGATGCACTGTGAAGGATTACAGGTCTAGAGTGGCGGAATGATTACTGTTGTCGTCGTAGACGATCACCCGGTTGTGCGCGCCGGCATACGGACAATACTGGACGCCACCGAAGACATCACGATTCTCGCCGAAGGGGCCACCGGAGCTGACGCGCTACGCCTGACAACTCAGCACCATCCCGACGTGCTGGTGCTCGACGTCAACCTGCCTGACATCAGCGGCGTGGAGGTGACCCGCCGGCTGCGCGCGCAGGGAGAAACGGTTGCCATCCTCGTAATGACGGTCCACGACGATAGCCGCACGGTTTTCGGCCTGCTGGAAAACGGCGCAACCGGCTATGTCCTCAAGGACGAGACGCTGGAGACATTGGCGAACGCTGTGCGGGCTGTCGCGCAGGGCGCGAGCTGGCTCAGCCCGGTCGTCGCCCGGCAGGTCGTCAAGCGGGCTGTGGGTGATGTGATTCCGGCCCCGGACTCTCCCCTTACGCCGCTCACCCCGCGCGAGCAAGAAGTGCTCTGCCTGCTGGCCCAGGGGCTGGATAACGCCGCCATCGCGCGGGCGCTCGTGGTGACCACGCGGACCGTACAGAATCACGTCAGCACTATCTACAGCAAGTTGAACGTCGCCTCCCGCACCGAAGCTGCTCTGTACGCCATCCGGCACGGATTGGCACAGATCTCACCGGCGGCAGGCAAGGATGAATCACACTGAGAAAGATTCCCCGGCATGGCTATTGCGTGGCCTCTTCGCGCTTTTGGCGCTGGCTGTTCCATTGCTGGCCGGCTATGTCGTTTATTTTCAATGGCGTACTCCGGCATTAGATTTCAGTTTTGATGGTCAAACCGGGCGGGTATATGCCGTCCCGCAAAATAGCTACGCCAACTGGGCCGGGTTGTGGCCGGATGATGTGATCGTTTCTGTAAACGGTGTCCCGTTCGCCGAGTGGCTCGTCCCACGGGTGGGCGTCTCTATGGTGGAGATTGACCGGAACGGCCAGCGCCTCACCCTTGAACTCCCGATCTTTCCCCTGGCAAAACTCAACTGGCTGTCGCTGATCAGTGCAATCGTCGTTGCATTGATTTTTTGGGGCGTCGGTGTGCTGCTTCTGTGGCGGCAATTTGCGCGCGCCGATGTGCGCCTGCTCTTTCTGCTGGCCCAGGTTTTTGCAGTGGCGGCGCTGTTGTTGCTGTCACAGCCCGGCTATTGGCTCACGCCTCCCTGGACGATAGTATTATGCACCGCCTGTTTCCACATTGCGGCCCCGCTGCTGGTGCATCACGTGACGACTTTTCCGGTACTGCTAGGCTCCCGGCGTCAAAGACGATGGGGACTTGGGGTGCTGTATGGATTGGCGTTTGCGGGGCTTGTCGGTGTGTTATCGTCCCAGGCGTTGTGGGTACGGCTGGGCGTGTTGTACTCTACTTTAGAAATCGTGTTTGCCCTCGGCATCCTGGTCTACGTGTATGTGCGCAAGGCTGTTCCTGACGACCGGCGGCGACTGCGTTTGATCGTCTTCGGCAATCTGATGGCGGCGCTCCCGCCCACACTGTTTTATCTCCTGCCAGCCATTGCCGGATCAATGTACCGCATGCCAAAATGGGCGATGGGTCTGTTTCTGGTCTTCGCGCCGTTGAGCTACATGTATGCCACAGTGCGTCACAACCTGTTCGGGATAGATCGCCTGCTCAACCGCGCGTTAGTCTACGTTCTACTTTCCCTGGGCATCCTGCTGCTCTATCTGGGACCGTTTTTGCTGATTTATCGCCTTGCGCCGGGCGATTGGCTGGCCCAGGCGATGATCGCCGCCGGATTGACGCTGCTCGTCGGGCTGACCTTCGACTGGTCGCGGCGGTGGGTGCAGCGATTGGTGGATCGCGTGTTCTACGGCGGGTGGTACGATTACCCTGGCGTGGTAGAAACGGTCAGCGATGCGCTTGCCCGCAGCCTGGATTGGACGCATTTGAAGGATGTGTTGACGCGCCAGGTTCCGGCATTGATGCAATTGCGTGCCGCGCATCTGTGGATCGGCGCGCCGGACGAGACGCTTCCCCCACAGCCGGCGGAGCCGCACTTGCGCTTCACATTCTCCCTCGAGGGCCGGCGCTGCGCGGCGTGGACTGTGAGTGGCCGGCGCGATGGAGAGGAGTTCACCGCCCCAGATCGCCGCATCCTCAAAACCCTCGCCGATCAAGCGGAAGTGGCCCTGAACAATGTGCTCCTGGTGGAGACGTTGCGCCGTCAACTGGGCGAGATCCGCGAGATGCAACACCGACTGCTCCGTTCCCGCGAGGAAGAACGCGCCCGCCTGGCCCGTGACCTGCACGACGGCCCAATCCAGCTCCTGGTGGGGCTGAATATGCAACTGGGCCTGCTCCTGGCTGCGACGGGAAAGGAAACCCTTTCCGCAAGCGAGGAATTGCAGGCGATGCGCGCCGAGGTGCGTCGCTTGCTGGCAGAATTACGGCAGGTGTGCGCCGAGCTACGCCCGCCGATGCTGGACACATTGGGATTGGGGGCAGCGTTGCGCGCCCTGGCCGAGGAGTGGTCGGAGCAGAGCGGCGTACCGATCACGCTCGACCTGCCGCCGGATCACACCTTGCGCGCCCTGCCGGGGGAGGTGACGGTCAATCTCTATCGGGTGGCGCAGGAGTCGCTATCCAACGTCGCCCGCCACGCTGCGGCGCGGCAGGTTGCACTCTCCCTGGTATGGGAGGCGGACCGCCTGACGTTGACCGTTCGAGATGACGGACGGGGTTTTGTCTTGCCAGAAGTGCTTCACGACTTAACCGCTCAGGAGCATTTCGGGCTGATGGGGATGCAGGAACGAGTTGCGCTGATCGGAGGGCGATTGATGATCGAATCGGCGCCCGGCCAGGGGACGACGGTGCGGGTGACTTATCAGACGCCGATCCCGGTCGGCGTCTGCTGATTGGGTCGGGACACGGATCACACGGATTTTGACCTTGATTTCATCCGTGTACATCCGTAAAATCCGTGTTTAAAAGCCTGCTCACAGTCCCAATGTCATATATCAGAGTCAGTACCCCAGTACCGGGTGTTCTTCTCCAAAAACAGTACTCCGCTCCGATGACACGCCGATCAATCTGTGCTATCCTGTTCTGTAGAGGAACAGGCCATGATCCGTGTGCTCATCGTAGACGACCAACCCGCGTTTCGCCGCGTGCTGGGGCAATTGCTAACCCGCGCCGGCCTGGTCGTTGTCGGCGAGGTGGGGACGGTCGCCGAGGCCGAAGCGTTGGCGCGGGTCGTCCAGCCCGATCTGGCGGTAGTGGACGTGATGCTGCCGGGTGTTAACGGATTAGAGGGCACGCGCCGTCTAAAGACGCTCTTCCCTGATCTACGCGTGATCCTGATCAGTGCCTACCGCGACCGCGCCGATCAGTTCCAGGTCGCAGCGGCAGAGGTGGGGGCAGAGGTGTTCATTCCCAAAGACGACCTGGACTTGAGCGCGATCCAGGCATGGAAGGACTTACCTGGACGTAAATTGTAATCCGTTTCGATATCCTTTGGATCCCTATCAGGAGGTGAATTATGAAACCGAGAAATTTGTTTTACCTGGTTGCGCTGTTGATCGCAATCGCCGGCGGTATCGGATTGCTCACCCTGGCAATGGCCTCACCGCCAGCATCTCTTGCCTCTTCCATCCCTTCCTCTCCCTCTCTCTCCCCCGCTCCTCCCACCACTACCGTCAAGCTCATCTTCATCCATCACTCCTGCGGTGAAAACTGGCTGGCGGACGACAATGGCGGATTAGGTATCGCCTTGCGCGACAATAATTACTTCGTCAGCGACACCAATTATGGCTGGGGGCCGGATAGCATCGGCGACCGCACGGATATTCCCAATTGGCCTGAGTGGTTCGTTGGCCCCAACGCGATCACCTATACCACTGCGCTCTACACCGAGTACAACCAGAACTCCTCCTACTCCCGCCTGGCCTCCGATCCCGGCGGCGAAAACACCATCATCATGTTCAAATCCTGCTTCCCCAACTCTGGCCTTGAAGGGAATCCCAACGACCCGCCGCTCCCCGAACCCGATGACTCGCTCACCGTCGCCAACGCCAAGGCGGTCTACAACACAATACTGACATACTTCGCTACCAGGCAAGACAAGCTGTTCATCGTCATCACTGCGCCACCGCTGGCAGAGGCCGAGACGACCGCCGCACAAGCCACCAACGCGCGCGCCTTCAACAACTGGCTGGTCAACGACTGGTTGGACACTTATCACCACAACAATGTCGCCGTCTTTGACTTCTACAATGTCTTGACCAGCAATGGCGGCAATCCGGATACCAACGACTACGCACAACGTCCTATCGGCAATCACCATTATTGGGACGGGACACAGATCACCCACACTCAGACTGTCAGCAACAACTTCTCGGCCTACCCCAGCGGCGACAGCCATCCCACCGCCGCCGGCAACCAAAAGGCCACGGCCGAGTTCGTGCCGCTGCTCAACGTGATCTACAACCGCTGGAAATCCGGCGGAACGCCCTGCACCGCGCTGACAGGTGTGAGCATCAGCGGCCCGACGAGCGGTTACACCGACACGCAGTATACCTTCACCGCCGGCGTCGCACCCGCCAACGCCTCCACGCCTATCAGCTACACCTGGACGCCCGCCCCCGCCTCCGGGCAAGGGACTATGACGGCGCGTTACACCTGGCCGACCGTCGGCGCGAAGGTCATCACCGTCACGGTGCAGAACTGCGGCGGGAGCGCGGTGGATACCCACACCATCACCCTTACCGCCCACCCGACTCCCTCGCACTTCCTTTACCTGCCCCTGATCCTGCGCAACTACGCCCCTGCGCCCCCCGCGTGCGCCGTCCCGTTGACCGGCGTGACGATCACCGGGCCGATGAGTGGCGGTACATCCCTATTACCCGTTAACTATGCACAATTCACAATTAATCATCCCTCTGCCCCGCTGGCTGCCCAACCCACCGGCCTGACTGCCTTGCATCGCAGCGGTCAAACTTTCCTCACCTGGAATGAAAACACGAGCGTCAGCGGCGAAAGCTACCACGTCTATCGCCACACCGCGCCGATCAACGCAAGCAACATTGCCCAGGCCACCCGTCTGACGGCCAAATGGGGACCGCTGCCCGAAGGCTCCAGCATCTTTTACACCGACCGCGACCGCGATCCGGCTGGCAGCCTGTTTACCGGCCTGCGCAACTATGTCATTACTCCGCTTGGGTCGCAATTGACCGACACGGTGGGCTTGTTCGTCTGGACAACCAAACAAACGGGCAATTATTATTATGCCGTCACCACAGTGGATGCGGGCGGCGTGGAAAACCTGACCGATTTTGGCGCGGGCAACTCGCTTGCCGCCGCCGTCGCCGAAACCGTCGCCGACCCGGCGCCGGTGATGGTCTGGCAATCGCCCAGCGGCAATGGGCGAGTCTATACCCAGTTCATGGATTACGCCACCTTCAATCCCACCTTCGAGCGGCCCTACGCGCATCCCGACGGCGGCTTGCAATACGCTTATAATTACTTTGTGGGTTTGCCCACGCCCGAGCAATGCGGCGGTTCGCTGCCTTCCTCGATGCCCATCATTCTGCATATCGAAGGCTATGGCTCCCGCTACGTCGCCGAGTACGAGTTGGGCGACCACTCGTCCTACTTTTGCGCCCTCGAAATCTGGGGGGATGATCCGCGCCAATCGTGGTACTATGGCTTTAGCGCCACCTATGACTACCGTTCTGGCGATCCAACCAGCACGCCGCCAGGCAGTGGGCCGATTGTCAATTACACCGAAGAGCGATTGCTGCGCTCCATCTATGACACGCTGCGCGACCCTGACTATGCCGCTTATCACCTGGACGCCAACCGCATCTATGTCTACGGCCACTCGATGGGCGGCAGCGGCGCGCTGGCCCTGGCGATGCGCTATCCAAATGTCTTTGCCGCGTCTTATAGCAGCGAGCCGATGACGAACTATAGCACTTCGGGCGACGGCGGCGGCGAGAATTGGCGCAATGACACTGTGCCCAAGTGGGGGACGATTGCCGCCAACCTGCCCATCTCGAATGTGGGGCGCTACGCCGGTCACCTGGCGGCCTATAACGGAACCGGCGTTTGGGATTGGCAGAATCACCAGGCTAATCTGGTCAACCGGCGCGGCGACGATATGGCACACATCAGCCTGGCGCACGGCGCGAATGACACCGTCATCGAATGGAGCACGCAGGGGCAGCCAGCCTACGGGGCCTTTTACCAGGGGCGGCGCGCCTTTTCCGGCGCGACGGTGGCGGCCGGCCACGACTGGATCGGCTTTAACGGCATGGGACCAAATGTCACCGCCGACCTCGGCGCGCCTTTCTACAATTTCAGCGTGGTGCGCAATGAGAGCCTCCCCGGCTTATCCAACGCCAGCGGCAGCAGTGTTACGCCGCCCCCCGGCGCCGACGCCGCCTATAACCTGAATCTGGAATGGTCGTCCTCGTGGGACAATTGGGACGGCGCGCCGATAGACACAGCCGGCCAGTGGCGCATCAGCCTGCGCACGACGGACGGCTCCAACCAAACCGTAGATGTCACCCCGCGCCGTTTGCAGACCTTTCACATCACGCCCGGCGCAAACTATGCGTGGGAAAATCGCCGCGTCAGCGACAACGGCCTGGTTGCCAGCGGCACAGTCGCCGCTGATGCTTATGGCCTCGTCACAGTGCAAAATTTCGCCGTCACGCCGGGCGGCAATCGCCTGCTCTTACAGCCAGCCGGTGGCCCGGCGCAGCCGACCTTGACGCTGACTGCGCCTAACGGCGGCGAAAGTTGGCAGGTGGGCAGCCAACACCTCATCCAATGGACGACCACCGGCAGCATCCCCAACGTCAGCCTGTCCTACTCTACCGATGGCTTTGCTACCAGCCACACCATCGTCGCTTCCATCGCCAATACCGGCAGTTACAACTGGACGATTCCCAACACTCCGGCGACAACCGCGCGCGTGCGCGTGAGCAGCGTGGTCACGCCATCTATCCACGACGACAGCGATGCCAACTTCACCATCCAATCGGCCGGCGGCTCGACAACATACATCTTTACGGCGACCATCACGCCGCCTAATGCGACACCGCCGGTGGTGTATACCTGGTCGCCTGCGCCGCTTAGTGGGCAGGGGACTGCGGTTGCGTCTTACCAATGGACCACACCCGGCACCTACGTCATTACTGTCACGGTGACCAATTGCGGCGGCACATTCGCCGACACTCATACCATCACGATCGGCGGCGCGCCGACGCAGACCGTGCGTCCCTTTCCCGACACCACCAACGGCATCCACGTCTTCAACGATCAGTTGGCGAACATGAGCGAGGAACAATTCCAATTCGCCGCCACCCACTACGTCGGCACGCAAAAGATGACCCGCGCCGACGCCGACCACTTGCGCACCTACAATCCCAATTTCATCATTCTGAACTATCGCCTGGGTATGGGATTGGGGTATCGGGGAATTGAAAGCGGCTGCACCCCCAGCGGCGACTGGCTTAGCATCATTGATGGCAATGATTGGGTGCAGGAATGGCCCGGCGACGGCAATGTGGTGGAGGACTGGTTCTATCACTGGCCCGAAGCCAGCACAACTCGCGTGCTCAATTGCGATTGGGGCTGGTATCTGATGAATCTGGACAACGCCGCCTGGCGCACATACTGGTCCGGCGAGGTGTTGCGTCTGCTCCAAACCAACGCCGACGACGGCATCTTCGCCGACAGCTTCAGCGTGCCCAATTACCTGGGCTACGATCACTACAACCCCAATTTGCCGGAACTGGACAACACCTTTGAAAGCCAGTGGGCCACGCGCCTCAACAACTTTATGACCTACGTGCAACAGGGCAGCCTGGCCCCTTATCACTTTATTCCCAACGCCGGTCAATGGGTCACCAGCCGCGAAACCACCGACTATTCGATTGCGGACGGTGTCATGATCGAGGGCTTTGGCGGGTGGGGCTATGCCAGCTATTTCGATTTGGCCGACTGGCAATTGCAGATGGATCGCATTCTGGGGTTGGTCAACCAAGACAAGATCATTTTGGCGCAACAGTATATCAATGCCGACGATGTGAACGACCGTATGTTTCTACTCAGCAGTTACTTGTTGATCAAGGGGCGCTATACGTATATCAACTTCGACCTCGATCTGGATCCCGAGTGGTTTCCCGAATACAGCATCCCGATTGGCAGTCCTATCGGCGGAACCCCGGCCAACATCGCAGCGTTGTGGAACGCCGATTGGGGCGTCTACACCCGCGCCTACAGCAACGGACGTGTGCTGGTTAACCCCACGGCAATCACTCAGACCGTCGCCCTGGGACAAACCTATTATCGCGCCACGCCGAACGGCGGCGGCTTTGTTCCCGCCGATGGCGACGTTTCGGCCTGGACGGTGAGCTACACGCCCGTGACCAGCGTGGAACTGGCGCCGAACCGGGGGGCGGTGTTGCTCAACGCAGCGCCGTAACTTACGGATGAAAAAGTCCGCCGGGTTTTCCGCACAATAACCATGACCATTCACATGACGCCTGCTCGTTTTACAGTCCGTAACCCGCTGCGTAGTTGTTGGACGCTCTTGGGTTTCGGCGCGTTGATCGCCATCGTGCCGCTGATTTTGCTGTACGTCTTCGGCTTCTCGGCTAAAACGACCGAGGAGTATGCCTGTGTGCTGCGTATGGTCGAGCACAGCGAAGATGTCATCGTGATGACGGGGGAACCGCTTAAACCGGGGCTGTTTGCGTGGACCTCGTACTTCGAGAGCGGCGGCGGCCTGCGACAGGGCGCCTTCTCTACCACGCTCTCCGGTCCGCGAGGGCGCGCGCGGATTCAGGCGCAGTTCTATCGCACGCCCGTCGGCGAGACACTGGGGATATGGCTCAAAAAGGGACATGAGGAGATCACCATTTACGACGGGAATTATCCGTGCGATTAGCCAACTAAGGAGGATTTTCAATGAAACGCATCGCTTGTGTTCTGTGTGTTGGTGCAATTCTGTTAACAATGGTGAGATTTGTCGCTGCTTCCCCTCTACTCCCCCACTCCCCTACTCTCCCACTCTCCCTCTCCGACACCCCGCCCGCCCAACCCGTCAAGCTCATCTTCATCCACCACTCCACCGGCGGCAACTGGCTGGCCGATCCCAACAATGACCAGCCCTACGGCGGTCTGGGCAAAGCTCTGATGCAGAACAACTACTTCGTCAGCGCGACGAACTACGGCTGGGGGCCGGACGGCATCGGCGACCGGACGGACATCCCCAACTGGACGGAATGGTTTGTCGGCCCGAACCGCGACACCTACCTGGATGCGCTCTACAACGAAAGCGAGCAGAACGTCGGCGACTTTGGCGATTGGTCACGGCTGAGGAGCGACCCCGGCGGCGAGAACGTGATCATCATGTTCAAGTCCTGCTTCCCCAACTCCAACCTGGAGGGCAACCCCGACGATCCGCCGCTGCCCGAACCCAACGATTGGGAATACTCCGTCGCCAACGCGAAGGCCGTCTACAACGCGCTGCTGACGTACTTCGCGACGCGGCAGGACAAGCTGTTCGTTGTCATCACTGCGCCGCCGCTGATGCGCAGCGAGACCTCGCGGCAGAACGCCGCCAACGCGCGCGCTTTCAACAACTGGCTGGTGAATGACTGGCTGGCGGATTACCCCTACGCCAACGTCGCCGTCTTCGACTACTACAACGTGCTCACCGGCCCGGACAATCATCATCGCTGGAACGGCAGCGCGATCGAGCATATTCAGGCGACGGACAACAACTACGCGTTCTACCCCAGCGGCGATAGCCACCCTTCGACGGAAGGGCACACCAAAGCCACCGCCGAATTCGTCCCACTGCTCAACGTCTTCTACAACCGCTGGCGGGCTGGTGAGACGGTCGCGCCGCCACCCGCCACACTGCCTGCAGAACCGGCAACCGTCGAGGCGACGGAAGCCGTGCCGGAGCCAACCGCCAAACCATCGGGCAGCAGCAGTCGCATTGACGATTTTGAAGGCGATCTGGAATGGTATGCCGAGACGGGTGATGGGGCAACGATCACATGCGCTAAAGACAGCCATGCCTATGGGGGCGCCGCGGCATTACGGATGACGTACAACATCCCCGCCAACAGTTGGGGCGGCTGCGGGAAGTATTACGATGCCCCCCAGGATTGGAGCGCAGGCGACGGCCTCACCCTCTGGCTGCACACCGATACACCCGGCCTGTGGACTACCCTGACGCTCTACTCCGGCCCCGCCGATGCCGGCACCCCCTTCGAGTTTGGCTTCGAGGTGACGACGGAATGGAACTCCATTTTCATCCCCTGGAACGAATTCGCGCGCGCCTCGTGGGCGGATGAGGGCGGGTTGGCAACCCTGGATCCGACACACATCAGCAGCATCGCGCTCAGCCTGGGTGAAGGCCGGGGGAATATGTGGGTGGACGATGTAGCGGTTTTCGCCGGGGAACCTTCAGCCGAACCACCTGCGCCGCCGCAGCCGACAGAAGCACCACCGGCCGAAATCCAGCCAACGGAAAAACCGCCCGCCGAAGAACAGCCGTCCGAACCAACGCCGGAACCCACGGAAGGGGCACGCGGACGCGGCGGCTTGTGCGCCTCCGCCCCGTTGGCGCTCTCGCTGCTTGCTGTGGGGATTGTGATGCGGCGCCGCCACGGGCAAAATCATAACGTATAACCGCATGTCTTGACCACGCTACAACCCTTATAGGACTTACGCAAATCGGCAGAACTTTACCGCAGAATACGCAGAGATCGCTAAGATGTTGTTATTTCTTGGCATCCTCAGTGGCCTGTGGTGAAAAGTGAACCCAATTGCGTAAGTCCTACTTTAATTTATTAAGACGACAGATAAAAGTATGCTATATGTACAAGAAAATATCCGTCATTTATATCTTGAACGAACACCCACCTGGTATTTAATGATAAATACTCTCCACACATCTGACATAGAAAAGACCGTGCAGTGCCTTTTGTTCTGCAAGACAAGGCCACTGCAAACTTCAAAATTCAATCAGGAGGTTTTGACTATGAGATTACTCGATTTAACCATTCCTCTCGGCATCGCCACGCCCCCGTGGCCCACGTATGAGCCGCTACAAGTGAAATATTTCAAGCGGCTGGCGCCTAACGGCGCGAATGGGCAGCTCGTGACCCACTCCAACCACCTGGGCACACACCTCGATGGCGAAATCCACTTCTACACGGCCGGCAAGGACATCGCGTCTCTGGATATGGAGTTCCTCGTTCACGAAGCGGCTATCGTTGATCTCTCCGATGTGGTCGCCGACTACGACATCTACACATCGGAGATGATCGAGGACAAAGTGGAGATCAAAGAAGGCGACATCCTCATCATCCATACCGGCTTCCATCATTTCGGTTGGGATATGCCCACCGCCGACGAAATCCGCTATATGGTACAGCATCCGGGGCCGGATCGGGAGTTTGCGGAGTGGGCCAAGCGCAAGAAATTGCGCTGGATCGGCGTGGACTGCGGCAGTGCGGACCATCCGATGAACACAATCATCCGCAACTGGATGCCGCGTCAGGCCGCACAGGCCGAAGCGCACTTCCAGAAGAAGTACGGCAAAGGGCTGGCCGACATCTTTGACGACACGAAGTACCAGTTGATGCACATCGAGATGTTCCCCTCCGGCATCATCCACGCGGAGTGCATCGGCGGCGAGATAGACCTGCTCATCAACCGTCGCGTGCAAATCGGCTTCTTCCCGTGGCGCTTCGTGGACGGCGAATCATGCATCGGGCGCTGCGTCGCCTTCCTGGATGACGACGAATATGCCGATCTGATGGCGCAAAAAGCCGCCCTTCCCAAAACCAAGTTCGGCGACGCCTACAATCCACAACACGTCGAGAATCTAAATCAGCAAGTGGCAAGTCGGATAGTCGGATAGTCACATAGTCGGATAGTCGGATGGTCGGATAGTCACATAGTCGGATAGTCACATAGTCACATAGTCGGATAGTCAGATGGTCGGATAGTCACATAGTCGGATAGTCACATAGTCACATAGTCGGATAGTCAGATGGTCGGATAGTCACATAGTCGGATAGTCAAGGAACTACTGAATTGTTTGACTAACGACTACTCGACTAACAGACTACTCGACTAACAGACTACCCGACTAACGACTACTCGACTAACGACTACACGACTAACGACTACACGACTACCCGACTAACAGACTACCCGACTAACGACTACACGACTAACAGACTACCCGACTAACGACTACTCGACTAACAGACTACTCGACTAACAGACTACTCGACTAACGACTACCCGACTAACGACTACACGACTACCCGACTAACAGACTACTCGACTAACGACTACCCGACTAACAGACTACTCGACTAACAGACTACTCGACTAACGACTAACAGACTACCCAACTAACAGACTACCCGACTAACGACTACACGACTACCCGACTAACAGACTACCCGACTAACAGACTACACGACTAACAAACTAACACAAAGGAGATTTGCCTATGACCGTAGATATAGAATTGGAATTGAAACTACGTCCCCCGGAGTTTCCACAGGCGCCGTACCCGCCGAAGGTGATCACCCTGGCAAACGGCAAGAAGATGGTGGTCCGGGAGGTAACGCGGGCGGATGTGCCGCAGTTGCTCAAATCAGTGCATCCTACCCTGTTCATTGAACGCGACTATTACAACGTCGTCGGCGCGCGTGTATATGCGGAACTGATTGCCTGGCAGTATTACCGTGTGCAAAACGAGTACGTCATCGTTGGACAGGTGGATGGCCTGGTGGTCGGCATTGTCAACGGGCGGATGTATTCTCCAAAGGTGGGAATGAGCCTGCACACGCTGGCGATTGACCGCGGCTTGCGCATCGGCGCACACCTTTTTGCTGCCAAGATGGAACATCACATCGAGTACCTGAATCAGGACGAAGTGCTCATCGTGGCCGAAAGTCCCATCGGCTTCCGGCGTTGGATGATCGAGTACGGGCTGATACCGACGAACATCCCGCACGAGCTGGGCGGCGCGCCTTCATACAAACTCACGCGTGAGTTGTATTTCAAAAGCAAGCCACGTCTGGTAGTGGGGGATCGCCCTGTACCCCAGGAACTGATGGATGTGGCGACGCGGGAACTCGCGGTCGCCGATGCACAGGCGATCCGCGAAAAAATCGCCGGGTTGAAGGGGAGGTAAGCCATGAGAGACGTAGCCATTATCGGCGTGGGGATGATCCCCTTCGGACGCCGCGATCAAGATACGTTGTTGGATATGCTGGCCTACAGCTCGATGAAGGCATTGGACGACGCCGGCCTGGGCGATAAAGGCGTGGATGCCGTCTATGTGGGCAATATGGGCGCAGGCATCTTGCAGCATCAAAGTTCCGTCGCCAGCGCCCTGGTGGACCGGTTAGCGCTGCTTCCCGCCGCCGCCGAAGCGGTGGAGAACGGCCCGGCATCCGGCGGCTCGGCGGTGAAGAACGGCGTGCTCGCCGTGGCTTCCGGCTACTACGACGTGGTGCTGGTGGCCGGCGGTGAGAAAATGCGCGAGGTCACCGGGTGGCGTGCCACCGATTTTGTTGCCACGATGACGCACCCGGAGGTCGAGTATCCGTATGGCATCACCCTGCCCGGCATGGCGGGGATGTTCACGCGCCTGTACATGCAAAAGTATGGCGTCACCCCCGAAATGCTGGTCGAAGTTGCCATCAAGAACCAAGAGATGGGCGCGCTCAACCCCTATGCGCACGTTGAGATGATGATCACCAAAGAGGGCATCTTCGAAAGCCCACACTCCATCGTCAACAACCCGCCGGCTGCCGATCCTTTGCGGCTCTACGACGCCTGCCCGGTGAGCGACGGTGCGGCGGCGCTGGTGCTGTGTCCGCTGGACATGGCCGCTCACCTCACCAAGAATGTGCCCATCCTTGTCGCCGGATTTGGACAGGCTACCGATACGCATACTCTGGCCGAACGCGACGATCCAACCGATCTGAAAGCCGTCACGCTGGCGGCGCAACAGGCATTCGAGCGGGCCAGGCTTAAGCCGGAGGACATCCACGTAGCGGAGCTGCACGACGCCTTCACCATCCTGGAGATTGCCGAAAGCGAACACGTGGGTTTCTTCAAGAAAGGTGAGGGCGGCAAAGCCGTGCTCAAAGGCAAGACGCGGCTCGGCGGCAAAATCCCGATCAACGTCTCCGGCGGCCTCAAAGCGCGCGGGCATCCCGTCGGTGCGACGGGTGTGGCGCAGGTGGTAGACATCGTGTGGCAATTGCGCCACGCGCTGCCCGAAGAGCGCCAGGTCAAGGGGGCACAGAACGGGTTGACGGTCAACTTCGGTGGGTTTGGGAACAATGTCGTGTGCTTTATTTTGAAGAGGGTAGAACAATGACTGACTTAAAGATCACGGCATATAAGTGTAAGAAATGTGGGCGCCTGCATTACCCCAGACACGAGCGTTGCTTGAGCTGCAAGCACCGCGAATTCGATGAAGTCAAGCCAGAGGGCAACGTCACGTTGCTCACCTTCACGCAGATCTTCAACCTGCCGTGGGGTTTCGATGAGCGGTTCCTCATCA
>DAOSNS010000005.1:0-161172 GCA_035373625.1 Anaerolineae bacterium
GATATGGCGATCCAACGCGGATCTGACGATCCGCTCGAAGCAGTTGAGAAACGCGAATCTGGCGATCCAACGCGGATCTGACGATCCAACGCGGATCTGACGATCCGCTCAAAGCGGTTGAGAAACGCGGATCTGGCGATCCAACGCGGATCTGACGATCCGCTCGAAGCCAAATGAAGTTGCTGTAACGAGAATGATAAAGCCCTGGGTAGGAGGGTTTTTGCGCTGCGTCATTTTCGATGTATGATGAGATAAGTGCGATTCGCCATTCGCAATTCGTCATTCGTAATTCGTCATTCGTGAGGCATGATGAGACGGTTGTTTTATTTCTGTGTCGGGGTTGGGCTTGGGATCGGGTTGGCGCTGCTCATCGGGTGGGGGCTTTTCCCGGTGCAACGCGCCAATTCGTCGCCGGCTATGCTGCGCCGCGATTATCAAGAAGAATACATCCGGCTAATCGCTGCCGCGTATCAGGTGGATGGCAATCTGACATTGGCACGGCAGCGTCTGGCAGCCTTACAGGCCGCATCCCCCACGGCTCCTCTGGTCGAAGTCACCGAGCGGTGGATTGCTCAAGGGAAATCCACCGCCATCCTCACACCGCTGGTACAGTTGGCCCGTGACCTGGGGGTAAACACGCCTGCCATGCAACCGTACCTCCAGGGAGGCACTCCATGAAGCCCTGGGGTGTGCTTATCCTCGGTTTGGTGCTCGGCCTTGCGGCGGGATTGGTCTACACGTGGGTCATTGCGCCGCCTGAATACTACGATACTTATCCGCCCCTGCTCGATAAAGCGCATCGCGCCGACTGGATTGAGATGACGGCATTGGCCTATGGCGCAGAGGGCAATTGGAATCGCACCCAATTGCGTCTGTACGGGTTAACAGAAGCAGAGATCCGTCCTGTCGTCGCTGCTGTACTGGAACAAGCTGTGGCCGCCGGGCGTCCCATCGTCGTCTTACAGCGGCTGGCAGAGCTGGCAACATTCTACGGCGTGGATACGCCTGCCGTGCGCATTTACAGCGGAAAAGCGGCCGTCGTGCCCACGCCACACGCCGCGACACCGTCCCCCACCCCAACGGCGGTCCCGCCAACGGCAACCCCTGTACCGTCCACGCCCACACCATCCCCTACCCCCAGGCCGACGCTCACGCCCATTTCCCCCACAGTCACGTCACAGCCGCTTGTGACGGCCCGTATTGTCTCACAGACATTTACCTGTGAAGCGCACCCTTACATCACCGTCTCACTGATGTTATCGCACACCATCACGGTGCGACGGCGCGAACAGGTTGAGTGGCTGCCACTGCCGGGTCGGGAGGTTTGGCTGCTTTGGGAAGATGGCGCAGACCGCGCCGTCACGGGGTTCAAGCCGGAGATCGGATTGGATATTGCAGACTTCGCTGTTGAGCCGGGGCATGTCTACAAACTGTACCTTGACATTCCACAGGGCGTGCCTCTCACAACCATTCAGGTGGAGCCTTGCGCTGTGGATGAAGGAGAGGGTTGGGTCAGTCGCTTCCTGGTGCTTTTAGAAGAAATGCCACCCGACTGAGAAGCCAAAATCTGCCAGGGGCTTGCGCTCTGTGGCGGGGCAAAGCCCCACCACAAGAACGCTCTCTAAAGACGCTGTTTTAGCGGCATAACAGACAGCACGACGGGACAAAGTTTCCCAAATGCGCTGGCCCTACCCGATCGAGAGATTGCATCCTGGCAAGCATGGCGTATAATTAGGGCACGCTATCTGTAGGGAATTCTCACAGTTGGATGAGAATAGCGTTCCAACGTTTCAACGTTCAGACGGATTTTCAAGGGAGGTATATATGCGCAAATTCGGGGTGTTCCTGGCCGGTTTGATCGTCGGTTTGATGACGGGGGGAGTGGTGATGTTGCTTTTCGCGCCGGAGTCCGGTGCGACGTTGCAAAAGCGCATCCGCGAATGGGTCGAGCGGCTCATCGAAGAGGGGAAATCAGCGGCTGAATCGCGGCGTTTGGAGCTAGAACAGCAGTTAGAATCGTTCAAACAAGGACGCCCCATCGTGCTGCAAACGCCCGAGCCACCGACCACCGCATAAAAGGGTTCGGGGCAAAAAACAAACGGCGGGGCAATGCCCCGCCGTTTTACATCATTTTTATTTAGATCAGCTCTCAGTGAGCAGAAGTATTGACGAACGCTTCAAATAGCGGCCACATCGTCTCCACAGCTTTAACCATCGCTTCGGGGTGCCACTGCACGCCAATGCAGAAAGGATGATTCTGGAGTTCGATAGCCTCGATCACGCCATCCTCAGCGGTTGCGACCACCGTAAGCCCGTCACCGAGCGCCTTGACCGCCTGATGGTGCGCGCTGTTGACCTCAAAGGTTGTTCCTCCGAGGATTGTCGCCAGGCGACTACCGGCCACCAGGTTAACCCGGTGAACCAGCGTCTCCATAGGACGCGCAGGTACGTAACTGTGGTCAAGTGCGTTGGGGATGTACGCCGCAATATCCTGGTACAAGGTGCCCCCTAATGCCACGTTGAGAACCTGATGGCCCCGACAAATCGCCAGTAGGGGACGTCCCGAAGTCATCCACCGGCGCACCAATCCCAGCTCAGAAACATCGCGCTCTGCGTCCACCTGCCCCATCCAGGGTTCGCTTTGTTCACCGTAAAGCACAGGGTCCACATCCCCACCGCCGGAGAGTAGCAAGCCGTCGAGGTGGGCGACAAGGACATCCCAATCCTCATCCATCACCGTCGGCGGAATGACGACCGGGGTGCCCCCCACATGCTGGATCGCACGGGTGTAGGTCTCCCCAACAGCGACCATAACGCTATGCAGCAAACGGGCGGAAGTGTCCTTCCGCCCGGTAATCCCAATCAGCGGTTTACGCAACGTCACCGGTATCCTTAGCTGCGCAGTTCCTTCAGACGTGCAGATTTGCCACTGCGGTCACGCAGGAAGTACAGCTTCGCACGGCGTACCTTCGAGTGACGCACGATCTCTACCTTCTCAATACGCGGTGAATAGAGCAGGAAGGTGCGTTCCACGCCGATGCCGTTAGAGGCGATACGCCGCACCGTGAAATTCGCATTGGAGCCTCGACCACGCATCCGAATGATCGTCCCCTGAAAAACCTGAATGCGTTCGCGGTCCCCTTCGACAATGCGCACCGAGACTTTCACAATATCCCCAGGATGCAGTTCCGGGATATTGGGATTCGGCTCAGCCATCTGGCGTTCCAGTGATTGTACCAGGCTCATTTTATCATCTCCCCCAAACATCATTTGTCCAAAAACTTGCCGCCATAACTGGCGGCGAAGGGAAATTATACCATAGTCTTGCATAATGGCAATCGCTTATTTGACCCGAACGCGCCAGCCCTCCTGAAGGTAATCGGGATCGCGCGGCAGGCCACGGCTTTCCCAAAGGTGGGCATTCCATGCCCAGAACTGTTGTTTGGTCAGCCCATGCCGCCTGATGATGCCCCATACGGTATCATTGGCGGTCACGGTGATATACACGGATTGAGGAATGGCGGTCACTCCGGTCGCATCGGGTTCAGGCGTCAGGGGGGTTTCGGGCGCCGCCATACACTGAACATTGAGCGATTGAAGTATCGGCCAGTGCACCTTCTCTGTCACGGCAGCATGATAGACGCTGAAAAAGTCCACGCCGTGACGCGCGACGCTTTCAATCCAGGGGATGAGTTCTTCAGGCAGGAAAGCCGCCCCCTGCAATTTATACAACGGCGAGAGCACGGGATAAACTTCCGGCGTGCTGCCCCACACCAGGCTGAGCGTATCCAGGGTTTGGTAAATATCGCGGTGGACAAGCTGATCCGGATTGCTGCCCCAAGCCGCGAAAGCCAGGGGCATCCATCCCCCCTGGCAGAGAGGGGCAAGCACGTCCAGGACCCGCCGATCCGGCATATGAACCGGCGGTGGAGCCGCCAGGTAAAGACGCTGGCGCGGGATTTCGACGTTGTCCAAAGCCGCAGCCAGCGGACGGATCTGGTCGGCGGTCACCCAGGCATTTCCCAGGAATATCACCGTGGCCTCGTAGCCCAGATTCTGGGATTCCACGATGGCTTTCAACGCTTCTTGAGGGATGCGGTCGGTCACCTGCACCCAGGCCAGCGGGTGAAACCCCATGGTGCGCACTCGCTTGACCATCGTGCGCGCCGTCTCGGTGAAATAATACGGCCCATGGCCAACTTTGACCAACAGATAGGTCGCTTCAATGCTGGTTGCCATCTCCGCCGCGCGTTGGAGATCGTACGAATGGGCTAACCAGATTCCTTTCCCGCAAAGTTTTGCCATACGCTGCTCCGTTGCAAAAGTAGGGTTCATTATAAATGCGATTACACAAACCGCAAGACCCAATCACCAAAGATGTGCGCTTGACAAGCCGCCACTGCTCTTTACAATGAAAAGCATGCAACGAGAGAGTTCAAGCGAGTCAAGGATGGCTACCCGGTCGGAGGTGCCGGCATGCGCTGGTATCACAGCCTGACCGTACCTCAACGACGGGTGCTCGGTGTATTGACGGCCGGCTTTATCCTCGTGGTCGGACTTCTGGCATGGAGTGTGTGGACGACCCTCACTTCACAGCCCCAACTTACACCGCCGCCACCGACGATGTTTCAGAATTCGGTCCTCCCATCGCCGACGCGCCCATCATCGCCGACACCTGTGCCCGCCTTCACCGGCACGCCGCTGCCTACTGCCACCCCGCTGCCGCCTTTCGATGTGGCGCAGGCCGGTATCATCGCTGCCGGTGTCTCCGATGCGCGCGGCCTTTTGCCACGCTGGAGCACGCCGCTAACGTTGGTAGACACGCACACTATGGCCGTTATCCTCTATCGGCGCTATAATGATCAGCCCCCACTCCCCTTGCAAATCGAACCCACGTTGAAAGCCCTGCGGCTTTGGGACTGGAAAGAGGGGCAGGTGCGCGTTGATCCCGTAGCGCAGGCCCCGGTATTGGCTGCGCTATATGCCGCAGACACCGACGATCTCTATTTGCGCCGCGATTGGAACGGTCTACGCGACATTCTGGAATGGCAAATCGCGTATGGTTATGCGCACGCGATTCCCAATCAATACGGACAGTTGTCCCGGCTCATCGCCAACGCCGATTCCCTGGATCATCGCCTGGCCCTGACCGCCGCAGGCGACGGCGACGCACTCTTCTCCCTATGGCTGTACGCGGGCGCAACGCCGGACAGTGCGCAGGCGCAAGAGCTGGTCAACATTATCGCCACGGCCCATGCACCGCGTTGGAAAGTCAGCGACCCGTTGTTGAATGATCTCTCGCGGCTGTCACTGGATTCAGGCGCCGCTTTCGTGAGGGATTTGTATGTCCGGGGTGGTCAAACTGCCGTAGACGCAGCGGTATTGCGGCCTCCTCGTTCTACCGAACACTTGTTGCACGTCGAGCGTTACCTTGCCGATGATACGCCGGTGCAGGTAACGCCGCTCCAGCCGAAATTGGAACGCGGCTGGGTGCTCACGCAGACCGAGACGTTGGGAGAGTTGCTGTTGCGGCTGGCGTTGCGGGAATGGAGCCACGGCGCGCTCGATGTGGACAGTATCTCCGGCTGGGGCGGCGATCTGTTACAGGTGTGGGATGGGCCGGGAGACGCCGATGTCGTGCTCTGGCAGACGGTCTGGGATTCCAATGCAGCTGCGGTGAATTTCTACGGGGATCTGGTGAAGATTCTGCCGCGTCCCTTGTTGCCGGGACTGATCCGCGACAAGACGACCGACACTGCTCTGCGCGGGGGCCGCTGGTGGGCCGGTCGGCAGGGTGCCGTCTATCTCTACCGTTCGCTCAACCGCGTGTGGCTGGTGTGGGGGAAAGATGAGGCAGCAGTCAAGACAGTTGCCAGCACGTTGCGGCAGCAATCGAGGATTAGGAATTAGGGATTGGGGAATGGCTCCCGTAGGGACGCCTGAATCTAATCTAAACCTGCGCCTCTGCCCCAAAATGGCCGATGGCTAGGGGGGCTTTTTATGGAGGGATGCACGATAAAAGCAAAGGCAGGTGTGAAAACGAAATTAAAATGGATGGCGCTGGCCGTCTTGATGGGCGGGACGCTGTGCGCCGTATGGACAGCCTGGACACTGACGGCGCGTTACAAACGCGCGATGTATATGCCGGCCGAGATCGAACGGGTCCCCCAAAAGCCGGTTGCCGTAGTCTTCGGCGCGGGCTACTGGCCAAGCGGAGCGTTGAGCATGGTGCTCAAAGACCGGCTGGACGCCGCCATTGAGCTTTATCGCGCCGGACGGGTGCAGAAGTTGCTCTTCAGCGGCGATAATCGTTTTGTGGATTATAATGAGCCGGCGAAAATGTTAGAGTACGCGCTCACGCAGGGCGTTCCCCGCGAGGACATCGTGCTCGACTACGCCGGGCGACGCACCTACGACACCTGCTACCGCGCCCGCGATATCTTCCAGGTACAGGATGTGGTGCTGGTCACACAACGCTATCATCTGCCACGCGCACTCAACACCTGCCACGCCCTGGGCTTGAATGCCGTCGGCTATGTGGCCGACCGGCAACCTTATCCGCGCCGCGACCTCGCCTGGTACTGGACGCGGGAAACCGTCGCCCTCTGGCGCGCCTGGTGGGACATCTACATCGTCCGCGCCCAGCCGGTGTTAGGCGAGCCGTTGCCGATTTTTGGGGGAGTAAAGGGAAATGAGAAAGAGAAATGAACGAAGAGTGTCATTCATTACCCGTTACTCAATTACTCATCACCGATCACACAAGGAGTCACAATGAGCTATGGCTTTGAATTATTAGAGACACGTACCATTCCTGAACTGAATACACGCGCCAGACTTTATCGCCATGTCGAGACAGGGGCGCAGTTGCTCTCATTGGAAAACGACGATGAGAACAAGGTCTTCGCCGTCGCTTTGCGCACGCCGCCGCCGGATTCGACCGGCCTGCCACACATTATGGAACACGCCGTGCTGTGCGGGTCACGCAAGTATCCGGTCAAGGAGCCGTTTATCGAACTGGCGAAAGGGTCACTCCACACTTTCTTAAACGCTTTCACGTTTAACGATAAGACGGTATATCCCATCGCCAGCCAGAACGTGCAGGACTTCTATAATCTGATTGACGTGTATCTGGATGCCGTTTTCTATCCGCGCCTCATGCCTGAAACCATGCAGCAAGAAGGCTGGCACTATGAGCTGGAGCACCCCGATGCGCCGTTGACCTACAAAGGCGTGGTTTTCAACGAGATGAAGGGGGCGTATTCGTCGCCGGATACGCTCGTGGCGCGTTACAGCGAACAGTCGCTCTTCGAAAATCACGTCTACGCGCTGGATTCAGGCGGCGATCCAGAGGTGATCCCGCAGCTTACCTATGCGCAATTCAAGGCGTTCCACGAGACTTACTACCATCCTTCCAACGCACGCTTTTTCTTTTACGGGGATGATGATCCCGAAAAACGCCTGCAACTGATACAAGCTTATCTCAAAGACTACACGGCGCGACATGTCGAAAGCCGCATCCCCTTGCAAACGCGCTATGATGCTCCACGCCGCCTCAGCCGGCCTTACCCCGTCAGCGCCGACACGCCGGCCCCCAAAGCCTATATCACCGTCAACTGGCTCTTGCCGGAGAATACCGACCCTGCCCTTACGCTCGCGCTGGAGATTCTGGGGCACATCCTGGTCGGCATCCCGGCGTCGCCGCTGCGCAAGGCGCTCATTGATTCCGGCCTGGGCGAAGACATCATCGGCAACGGCCTGGATGACGGGCTGCGCCAATTGACGTTCTCCACGGGACTTAAGGGTGTGCGCAGAGAAGACACCCCCAAAGTCGAGGCGCTCATCTTCGATACCCTGCGCAACCTGGCCACCAACGGCATTGATCCCGACACCATCGCGGCATCGCTCAACACCGTGGAGTTCAACCTGCGTGAGCAGAATTTCGGCTCATTCCCGCGTGGGCTGGTGCTCTTCATCCGCGCCCTCAGCACCTGGCTGCACGATGGTGATCCGTTTGCCCCGATCGCCTTCGAGACGCCTCTCAATGCCGTCAAGGCCGCACTGGCTGCCAACCCGCACTACTTCGAGGATCTCATTCAGGCGCACCTGCTGGACAATCCCCATCATACCGTTTTCGTGCTGGAACCCGACGCCACACTCGCCCAGCATCAGGAAGCGGCAGAACGTGAGCGACTGGCACAGGCGCGCGCCACCATGACGGCGGAAGAGTTGCGCGCCCTGGTCGAAAACACCGCACGACTCAAGGCATTGCAGGAAGCTCCCGATTCCCCAGAAGCCCTGGCGACCATTCCTCGCCTGACGCTGGCCGATCTGGACAAACAATCCCGGCACGTTCCCACCGAAACAGGTGACCTGGAAGATGTACGGGTGCTGTACCACGATCTGTTCACCAACGGCATTGTCTACGTGGACGTAGGCTTCGACCTGCACACGCTGCCGCAAGACCTGCTTCCCTACGCCACGTTGTTCGGCGCGGCGCTGCTGGAAATCGGCACACAGACCGAGGATTTTGTGAAGCTCACGCAGCGCATTGGGCAGAAGACGGGCGGCATCGCGCCGGCCACATTCCACGGCCTGGTGCGCGATACCGACCGCGCCACCAACTGGCTGTTCCTGCGCGGCAAGGCCACCGTTGCCCAAACCGACGATTTGCTTGCCATCCTCCGCGACGTGCTGTTGACCGTCCAATTGGACAACCGCGAGCGGTTTATGCAAATGCTCTTGGAAAAGAAAGCCCGCGAGGAAACCATGCTGATTCCCGCCGGTCACCGCGTCGCGCTCTCGCGGCTGCGCGCCCGCTTCAACGAGGCGTATTGGGCTGCCGAGCAGATAGAGGGGCTGAACTACCTGTTTTTCCTGCGGCGACTCACCGGGCAGGTGCAACAGGATTGGCCCGCCGTGCTGGCGAAATTGGAAGAAGTGCGGGACATTCTCGTCAACCGCAAGGCGATGTTGTGCAACGTCACCGTAGATGGTGAAAGCTGGCGGACGGTACAACCCAAGCTGTCGAACTTCCTGGCTTCCCTGCCCGCGCGAGAGGTCACACGCGCTGTCTGGACACCGGAGACATTGACCGGCCCAGAAGGGTTGACCATTCCCGCGCAGGTCAACTACGTGGGCAAAGGAGGAAGCCTGTTCGATCTGGGTTACACGCGCCACGGCTCGCTGGAAGTCATCACCAATTACCTGCGTACCAGCTACCTGTGGGAGAAAATCCGCATCCAGGGCGGCGCGTACGGGGCGCTGTGCTTCGCCGATCCGCATACGGGGGTCCTGAGCTATGTCTCTTACCGCGACCCCAACCTGCTGGCAACCCTGAAGCATTACGATAGGGTAAGCGTCTTCCTGCGTCACCTGGAGCTTTCCGAAGACGAGCTGGTCAAGAGCATCATCGGCGCCATCGGCACCCTTGACGCTTATCAGCTCCCCGACGCCAAAGGCTACAGCGCACTGGGACGCTACCTCATCGGCTACAGCGATGCTGCCCGCCAACAATACCGCGATGAGGTGCTCTCCACCACCGTCGCCGACTTCCGCGCCTTTGCGGACGTACTCGACCGCCTCAATACAACCGGTGAGATCGTCGTCCTCGGTTCGCCGGACGCGATCGCCGCCGCTCAGGCTGAATGGGGTGTTGATTTTACAATAACCAAGGTGTTATAAAGAGTTTTCAAAAGAGGGAGTAAATACTATGTGGCCGACACGGGAAGAAGCATGGAAAGTTTTGAATGAATATACCAGGAATCCGCATCTGATCGCGCATGCGCTGGCAGTGGAAGCAGGGATGAAAGCTTATGCCCGCCGCTTCGGTGAGGACGAAGAGCGCTGGGCCGTCGTGGGATTGATCCATGACTTTGAATATGAGCAGTACCCCGACTTGGGGCCGGGTGGGCATCCCTTCAAGGGCGCGGAGATCATGCGCGCCATGGGCTGGGATGAGACGCTCATCCGCGCTGTCGCTGCGCACGCGCCGGAGCTTACCGGCGTCACACCGGAGACGCTGCTGGAGAAGACCATCTACGCCGTGGATGAGCTGACCGGCCTCATCACCGCCGTGGCTTTAGTGCGCCCCAGCAAGTCCTTGCTGGATGTAGAGGTCAGCTCGGTGAGAAAAAAGTGGAAGGACAAGGCCTTTGCTGCCGGGGTCAAGCGTGAGGACATCGAGAAAGGTGCGGCATTGCTCGGCGTCGAGTTGTCGGAGCACATCGGCGTGGTGCTGGAAGCCATGAAGGCCATCGCTGCCGAACTTGGCCTCGCCGGGACAACAGGATGAAATGGCGAGAATAGGATATAGTATAATATACACATAACAGCAAGAGGTAAAATAATGAGCGAAACTATTCGCACGAACGTTGTGCTGGATCAGGACCTGATCGCTGAAGCTCTGGCACTAACCGGTCTCAAAACCAAGAAAGCAGTTATCGAGGAAGCGTTGCGAACGCTCACGCGGCTCAAACGCCAGGAAAATATCCACGCCTTGCGAGGACAATTGCATTGGGAAGATGAACAAAACACCTCAAACCTACATCCGTAAAGCCGAAACCGAGTTGCGGGAGAACATCCTCCCCTTCTGGATGAAGTACGTGGTTGATAGAGAACGTGGCGGGTTCTACGGGGAAGTCTCAAATACGTTGGAGGTAGACAAAGACGCGCCGCGTGGCGCGTTGCTCACCTCACGCATCCTGTGGACGTACAGCGCTGCCTACAAACGTTATCATACGCCGGAGTACCTGGAAATGGCGCGTTGGGCCTACACCGACCTGTTGACGCGCTTCTGGGACGACACGTATGGCGGCCTGTACTGGATGGTCGCGGCAAACGGGGAACCGCTCCGCCCCCGCAAGCAAATCTACGGACAGGCTTTCGGCGTCTACGCGCTCGCCGAGTACTACAGCGCCACAGGCGAACAAGGCGCGCTTGATCAAGCCATCGCCCTCTTCCGCCTGATGGAAGAGCACAGCCACGACCCACAATACGGTGGCTACTTCGAAGCCTACACGCGCGACTGGTGCCTCGAATCCGACCTGCGTCTCAGTGACGTTGACATGAACGAAATGAAGTCCATGAACACACACCTGCACGTGATGGAAGCCTACACCAACCTGTTGCGCGTCTGGGACAACACAGCACTGCGCCTGCGGCAGGTGGAGAACGTGGACATTATGATGCACCGCATCATCAGCCCGACGACGTTCCACACACTCCTGTTCTTCGACGAAGCCTGGAATCCGCGCAGCGACCGCATCTCCTATGGACACGACATCGAGACGAACTGGCTGCTGGTGGAATCCGCCGAAGTGTTGGGCGATGAACAGCGCCTCAAAGAGGCAAAGGCCATCGCAGTGAAAATGGCCCAGGCGGTCTATGATGAAGGGTTGGATGTCGAGGGTGGCCTGGTCAACGAGGGCGACCCGGGTGGCGTCATTGACGCGGATTTCGAGTGGTGGCCGCAAGCCGAAGCCGCCGTTGGATTCCTCAACGCTTACCAGATCGCCGGGCAATCCCACTTTTTAGAGGCCGCGCTGCGCAGTTGGGACTTCATCGAACGCTATTTCATTGACCGGCAACACGGCGAGTGGTTCCGCCATGTGAGCAAGGATTACGTGGTAGATACATCCGCTGCCAAAGTGAGCTTCTGGAAGTGCCCGTATCACAACAGCCGGGCGTGTATGGAACTGATCGAGCGGTTGGGGAAAATGGGTGTGGGTTGAGAAGATTTCGCCCACACCCCCAAGCAATGCTAATCGAGTTTAGTGAGCGCGTCGGCGATCCGCACCAGCGCCCGTTGAATGTTCTCCAACGAATTGGCAAAGCACAGGCGTAAGTATCCCTCGCCGTACACGCCAAAAGCCGTTCCCGGCAACACCGCGATCCCAACCGTATCGAGCAAATAATCGGCGAGCCAGTCGGCGCTGCGTCCGAACGCCGTGACATTGGGGAAGGTATAGAACGCTCCGCGCGGCATGCGACATTTTACGCCGGGGATGGCGTTCAAGCCAGCAACGAGAACATCGCGCCGCCGTTGATATTCGGCCACCACCACATCCACCTGATCCTGCGGCCCGGTCAAGGCTTCGATGCCCGCGTACTGCGTAAAAGCAGCCGTGCAGCCGATGGAATGGGTCAACAGCAGATTCACCCGCTCGGCCAACGCTTCGGGCATGATGCCAAACCCCAGTCGCCAGCCGGTCATCGCATAGGTCTTGGAGAAGCCATCGCAGATGATCGTGCGTTCCAGCATCCCCGGCAACGCCGCAATGCTCGGCACAGGCACACCGTCGAACGCCAGGCGCGCATAAATCTCGTCGGAAAGCACCCAAAAGTCGTACTTCTGCGCCGCCGCCGCGATGTGCTCCAGCACCGGCCATGAGAGCACCCCACCCGTGGGATTGCTCGGCGAATTGAGGATCACCATGCGGGTGCGGGGACTCACCAGCCGGTCAAAGGCGTCCAGATCGAAGGCGAAGTCGTTCTCCTCACGCAGCGGCACCGGAACCGGCACCCCTCCCGCCACCCCGACCATCGCGGCGTAGGTGGGGAAGCCGGGATCGGGGTAGAGCACCTCATCACCGGGGCGGACAAGCGCCAACGTCGGGAAAAACATCAGCGGCTTTGTACCCGGCCCGACAAGCACCTGCGACGGATGAATTTCGATGCCGCGCCGCCGTCCGGCATCCGCGGCGATGGCTTCGCGCAGTGGCAGAATCCCGGCGGGCACGGTGTAGCGCGTATGCCCGGCTTCGATGGCCGCAATGCCCACACGGGTGATGTTATTGAATGTAGGAAAATCCGGCTGCCCCAGCTCAAGATGAATGATGTCGCGGCCCTGAGCCTCAAGGGCCTGCGCACGTCCTAGCATATAATAGGCACCTTCCGGCTCCAGATGTCGAACACGATCGGCAAATTCCATTACGGCCTCCAAAGCTCGTCGCGCAAAGGACGGATTTTGTCCCACAACGGTAGCAATACCTGGCCACCATTGGGTGTCGTCCAGGGGCGCACACACGTATTGTCAATCACCCGAAAGTGAATGTTCGCGCGCTCCACTTGAAACGCCTGGGTTCCCAGGTTGACAATGACATCAAGCGGCATGTCGGTCTGCACAGAGGCTTGCAACGTCGCATAGATTTCTGGGGCATTATCTACCAGTTGCGGCAGGAGATTGAGGTCGGTAATACGTTTAAGCACGGCGCGCAGAATCTGCTGTTGACGGCGCGCACGGTCAATGTCGCCGCCGTTATAGCGTGTGCGGGCGTACTTCAGTGCCATATCCCCGTCGAAATGGTGCAGTCCGGCCTCGATGTACAGCCGCCCGAAAACCTCCTCCCCATCCGGCCCCCAAAAAGGGTAGTTGGGATCGTCAATCGTGTGTTCCACGTTGACGTCAATGCCGCCGATGAGGTCTACCAGCTTCACGAAACCTTGAAAATCCACCCGCACGTAATGTTGCACGGCGACACCCAGGTTTTGTCTGACGGTTTCCATTGCCAGCGCCGGACCACCGCCGGGATAGTGGTTCACATCACCCAGGTAATATGCCGTGTTGATGCGTCCGTTGGCGTATCCCGGAATTGCTACCCACAGGTCACGTGGGATCGAAAGCACGCCGGCCTGCCCGATGGTAGGATCAAACGTCAGCAGCATAATCGTATCGGTCTGCCAGGGGCCGTTTTCCTGTGGGCGGACGTCGCTGCCGAGCAACAAGATCGTGGTGCGGCTCAGGTTGCGACGGATGGGCGGCAAAGGAGTGGACGCAGGAGGTTCCACGTCATCGGCAGTTAGGGTTTCGGGTAAGGGGTGAGGAGTGGGAGTTGAAGGTTGAGGGATAGGGGTTGAGCGCTGAGAATCGAGAGGCGCGGGGGAGGATTCTGCAGGAGCCGGCGGGGGAGCTGCGGGCATAGTTGCCGCAGCCTGTCGGCGCATCCGATGCAAGGCGAAGTTCCCCAGGACGGCGAGCACCAGAATTCCCAGGGCCAGACTGGCGAGCATCCCCCGCGAGGGCCAGGACTTGAGATGGACATCCACACCGGAACGCACGTTGTTCTCCAAAGACCTTTGATGTAATGATTATAGCATACGGGACACACACGCAAGCACACCCCAGGGCTTTATCATTCCCGTTACCGTGATTTCATCCGGCCTCGAGCGGATCAGCGGATCTGCATTTCTCAACTATATCAGCTCAGGACTTATACAGACGCGGCTATTTTTCACCGCCGAGGCCGCCGAAAAACTAGAAATTCTCTGCGCTCTCGGCGTTCTCGGCGGTGAAATTCAGGTAACTTGCGTGAGTCCTGTCAGCTAAAAACGGGGAACCGGCGTTTCCCTCGGAGCAAGAATGATAAGGCTCTGAGCACATCGCTTATCCCAAAACGCGCGCTAAGGCGTGCACTCAAGGTAAGGCGCGCATCACCAGGGGGAGGTAGAGGTAATGTCGTGCAGGTGGCGGCGATTCGACGAATGTGTACGCCACGCTTGTATTGTTGGCAAAGGCCACTTCCGGCGCGGTCGTCGCTATCGTCGCGGTGTTGGTCAGCCAGCCAGTGAACGTCGGGCTGACGACAACCGAGACGGTGAGTATCCCGCCCGCGTTCGGCGCGAGGTTGAACACTTCCCATGTCAACGAGACCGCCGGTGAAGGCATGATAACCGTTCCACTGTGCGCGTAGAGCTGTACAGTCTGCGGGAGCAGATCGGTGATGGTAACATAGGGCGCAGACGCATTGCCGACGTTGGTATAGGTGAGGGTGTAGGTAATCACGTCACCGGGAGAGGCGATGGTCGGCCCGGACTTGTGGATCGCCAGATCGGGCGCAAGAACTGTGGTGACGATGGGCGGCGTGACGTTGTTCGTCGTGTCGCTCTCGATGGTGGTAGTAGCGATGGTAGCTACGTTGGTGAATACGCCGGTAAACCCAGGGTCAACGATGCCCGTCACCGTGAGCACGCCGCCGACACCGGGCGCGAGGTTAGTCAAATCCCAGGTCATAGTGTTGTCCATCAGCGATAGTGTAGCCGGCTCGGTGTAATCGCGGACCTGAACCTGCATTGGCAAGGTATCGGTGACGCGGGCCATACTGACCGGTATATTCCCCACATTGGTATATGTCAGGGTATAGGTCACCATCTGCCCCGGATAGGCGACCGACGGCCCGGCTTTGGCAAGCGCCAGGTCTGCCGGACGTATTGCGGTTTCCAGATAAAGCTCTGGGAAATCCACACCCTGCTCGCGGTCGTTGAACAACACCATGGTCACCCCTGAACTGCATGTCCCTTCCAGAAGCAGCGCAAAGCTGGCAATCCGGTTTTCGGCAAGCTGGTCCTCCAGATAAAGCCGAAGAGCGTCGTTCGAGAAGATCAGCGTTTCGCCCTCCAGCGGCAAAGGTTGACTATCGAGTTTTGTCCCCAGAGCCGGGGCGTTGGCGTAGGTCAGTGTATCTTCCGTCCAGGCGTCGCCCGTAGCATATAGCGCCACCCGCGTCGCCGCCTCGACGTTCATCGCACCCGTCACCGTCAGTGCGAGCGTGGCTGTCGTTACTTCGGCATAAGCCGGGATGTGCGACAGATTCCATTGCAGGAACGTGAAACTGGTCAGCTCGCAGCTTGACGTGCTGCCCGATAGTTCCAAGAGGTTTGCATTGAAGTTGTCGTCAGGGCTGTTGACATCCACATACGTATCGTGGTTCGGTGGAGAAGCCGGATACGCCGAGGCCGCCGCAACACCCAACAACGTCCAGGCCAGCGCCAGGGTTAACCCAATGGTCCGTTTCATCTACACCTCCTTAGATAATGTCAACGGATTCAACGGATGAAACGGATTGAAAAAACCCGTTGACAGACTTTGATGTTTGCATGGTGTGCGGCAGCACCGCCGGTTCATCTTGAGATGCCGTTTTTGTGTCTGAAATTTGGAACGTTTGCACGTCGGAACGTTATTACCAGCCCTCCCAGGATGAGCATGCCCACAATCGGCCATTGCGCGTCCAGGCCGGCGATGCGCAAGCCAGAGTGTTTAACGGCGTTAGGCCCCTGGAGGAACAAATATGGCCCACCGCCTGAAAGGTATTCTTTGGCCCTAAAATATACCCCTGAGTATGCACTACAACCACTACTCAAGCGCAGGGCAAAACTGACCACTTTGTCGCCATTGGCTGCGGTAGTGACGTAATTCAGAAGATTAGTGCCACTAAAAACCACAGTTTGTCCGACTGCTGTTGGGGCCGGACGTGTCTCAATCGCCGTCCCTACCGCAGGAGCGTTATTCAACGTCAATGTTGTTTCATCCCAGGCATCGGTGGTTTCATATAGGGTCAGAAAGGCACTGCCTGTGCTACTAGCATATGTTGCCGTTAAAGTCAGTGTTGCGGTGTGGATATCATTTGATCGGATGTCGGCTAGATCCCATTGCATATAAATTATATCTGAGGCTGTACAACTTGTAGTACTGGCATCTACTATAAGCTCTTCCCCGTTGTGTGGATCAGCAGGCTCTTGGTCGTAAACATACGCATCATCACTCGGTAAGCCAGAAGCAAGCGCCCACGCGCCGCGTGTGTTCACGAGCGTCAGCAAAAGCGTCAATAGGATTATCCATTTCAAAGATTTCATTGTAATACCTCGCATTTAAACTAATCTAGGCTTAAGGCCACACTATAGGCGCGCCGGGTGAGAAACACACATGATAGGGATACCCCACCTTCACCACAAAGTTATTTCCACGTCCAATTTGCGGTAACCATGCCTTAAAGGTCTGTGTGGTCGGGTTCCATTCCAGCACTTGTTCAACGTTCGGACCAATGGCGGTTGCCAGTTGCGTCGCTCTGGCAATGCCGGTTTGATCCAACGGTAGAGAGATGTCGTAGAGACGACAGTTGGGTGTCGCACCAGCGAAACTCCATTTCACACTGCCTTGCTGTGGGACGGTACCAACAAAACTGATCAATGTCGTCGCCGTGCTGTCCAATTGTATCCAATAGACGCCGCCCGGTGTTAGTACAAAGTTGTTCCCACGATTGATCGGCGGCAGCCACGCGCGAAAGGTCTGTGTATCCGGGTTCCAGGAGAGCACCTGCTGCACGCCCGTCCCCAGATAATTGGCTAACGCCTTCGCATTGGGTAGCTGCGCCGTCACATCCAGCGGCAAGGCGATGATGTTATACCGTCCCCACGGCGCGCCGGCAGCCCCCGGCAACAAGGCGAAGTCAAATTCTCCCACACGGTTTACCACGCTGGTCTCCTGCCCCTGCGCATCGAGCGCGGTCACGGCATAGAAATAGTTCACCGCCGGGTTGCCGATAGCCCCCGGATCGGTGTACGTCAACGCCGTCTGCGTCACCAATGCCGTGGCCGTCACGGGCGTGAAGTAAGCATACGTGCTGCGATGGACGCGGTACTGCGCCGCGCCCGGCACGGCGTTCCAGGCCAGCACAATATCATTGCCGGATCGGCTGATCGTTGCCGTCGGGCCAAGGCCCACATCGGTTCGCGTAGATGATGTGTTATTGCCCGGTTGCAGGTCAAGCACCTGCGAGGCGATTGCAGCGCGGTTATCGAGTGTGCCCCTGAATGTCGGCGAAACCGTCGCAGTGATGGTGATCACGCCGCCGGCCCCGTTGGGCAGATTGGCGACATCCCACACGTACGTTGTTCCCGGACGCGGCGTGATCGCTGCGCCGGATGAAACGGCCACCGGGTTTTCCAGTCCTGACGGCAGAATGTCGGTGATGACGACGCTGTAGGCTGTGCTCGGACCGGCATTGGAGTACGTGAGCGTGTAGGTGATCGCCTCCGGGATGAGTGCGTCCGGCGGCGTCACTTGCGCCGTCTTGGTGATGCGCAAGTCGGCTTTGGGCACATTGAGCGGCAGCGCCGGGTCACCGAAGAGCGTGAACGTCTCAATGAGTTCATCGTGACCCTGCCCCGCCATCGCCAGCTTGCCCAACGTTGTCGCCGGGCCGACGGTGATAACGTTCTCGTACAAGATCGCTTGATAGAGCCGACGGTTCATAATATCATGCCCGCTGGCCAACCCCAGACCCGTCGGCGACCAGCCGGCAATCGAGCCTTTGTTGGCCGCGCGCACAAGTGTTTCGGCAACCGAGGAGAAATTCTGCCCCGGCCCGCTCGGATAAATATAGTACCCTTCCCAACACGTCATCGGCACAAAGAACGCCAACTTGCCCGGGTTGTTGATGAGGGACATGTCAGCCGTCTGCAGGAATTTCTCGTTGGCCCAGTAGAGGTACGCCCCATGGCCCACATAGTTGATCATCAACCGCCCTTCGTTGATGGCATTGAACAGCGCAGCGCGCACTGCACTCGCCGAGCCGTGCGTTCGCAGATAGTAGACTTTCTGCGCGTTATAGAAGGGCGGCACATAGGAATCCGCAACCGCATCGGAGTAGGCGTAGAAGTCGCCGGCGGCGTCAGGATTGTCTGCCAGGAACAGAATCTGGCGATTCCACTCGGTCGTCGGCGGATTCTGCATGTAGTCCAACGTCTTGTTCACCATCGCCGTGGTCTCGGCAGCGGTTTTTACCGGGAAACGGCCCAGGTGCATATCCGGCAGGATGTCACTTCCGCTCACCGCCACGTAGCGGTTATCCGCCGCCGTTTCACCCATCCAGGGGTCAACATCGGCCAGATAAGGCGGGATGTACACGGGTTCACCACGACCGGTGTAGTTTTTGAAATCGTAGTTTCCATCGCCCACAAGCAAGACATAGGTCGGTGCCGGGCGCGCCCAGGACGTGTAGGCATAAGCCAGGAAGCTGCGAATCGCTTCGGGATCGAAGATGCCGTAATTGAAGGTATCGTAGATCTCCGTCACATCCACAACAACCGTGCGCAATCCCCGGCTGGCGTGATAATCTGCGAGCGGCTGAATCGCGGTCACAAAATCGGGATGCGTGATGAAGATATAATCGGCGCCGTTCGTCATGGCGCGCAGATCGGAAGGCACGTCCGCGACAATCGCCTTAGGACTTTTGCGCTGCGCCGGGGTCAATGCGAAGTAACGCCGCGCAGCGGGGATGCTTTGTTGGAAGATAAGTCGGTACGTACTGCCTGTGGGAACGACATTAACATTCTGAATCAGAACCGGCGTCGTCGGCGTGCTCACGTCAAACACGTCAACCGCGTTCGTTGTGAAGCCATCCACACGATATTCCCACGTTCCGGCCGTGTCGCCGCTGAACATCAACGTATCCCCTACAGCCACATAATAACGGTTGTAAGTGATCTCAAACCGATTGATAAACGAGTAATCACGTGTGATTCCACCATCTGCCGGCGCGACGACATGGATGGTATTCGTGCCGCTGATCAGCGCCGATTGAGGGAGGGTGGCGGTAAACGAACGCTCTGTGTTGACCGGCCAAATGGCATCGTCGAGCAACAGGCCGTTGAGATAAACGCGCGTATGGTGGTGCGGATCAGCATCATAACTTCTGAGAATGCCCGAAAAAGTTGCACTTGTAGACGTTGTCACGGGGTATGGCAAAATAAAACTCATCGTGACGGTGGCCGGTTTGGTCGCCAACAAAGCGGTCCAGTACCACCGGTCGTTATCCGGGCCACTGGGACGATAAGACTGGTATAGACGATTCACTTCAATGCGCTGCGTCGTCTGATAATACGCCGGGACCGCTGCCCCACCCGGAGTGCCATTCGATGTCCCCATCCGCAAGCCGTTCGCCCCACCCCAGGTGAGCCAGTACACATTGACATCCGTGTACCTCGTCGTCATCTTCTGCCCGTAGAAGAGGACATAATCATCGGTGTTAAACACACCGTCCGCTTCTCCGGCGACATAGAGGGCCACCTGATTGCCCTGAGTGTGCAGTTGCAGCGTGCGCGGATCGAGGCTGCCGACGGGAACACCGGCCGCGAGCAAGGCATCGTAGGTGAGTTGATAGATGCCGTCCGCGTCTACCAGGATTTTGTAGGCGGATGTACTGAGCGGCGCCTGCACCGCCGGCGTCGAGGGAAGACGCGGCGCCGCGACACGCCAGGCACGCGCGTCGGCGTAGTTGAGCACCGTACTGCGCAGCACATCCTCAAATGCGCCCTCATCCACGTTTTCCGTCGCCGGCTGTCCTGATAGCCTCTGGGGCGCCGTGGTGAAGCTCAATTGCACGCGGATCCGCCGTGCAAACCGCAGTTGGCCGGTGATGGGGTTGTACTGAAACGGACGGAACTGCACTTCTGCAACCCGCTGGCTGCGCACAAAACCGGTCGTGAGCACTACCGCCGATTCGACAGGCGCAAATCCCGCCGTTGCATAAGCCGCCGCATCGCGGACCAAGGCCTGGCCTTGATAAGTGAGGGTATCCTCCGGCCCCGGCTCCACAATCGGCCGCGCAACCGGGCAGATCGTGTACTTGCCGGGCTGTTCGACGAAATCCGCCTCCAGCACCGTCAACGTCACCTCGGCCCCGGCCGGGATACCCACCATCGTCCCTTTGACGGGCAACGCCGGTTTGCCGGAGTCGGCGGTACTGCTGTAGCCATCAACGATGATCTGCGTACACGCGCCAAGGTCATCCGTTGCGGCAGCAGTCCGGAAATCCGGCGTCACAAGTTCAAGGGTCACACTGCGCGCCTCAGAGGCAAGCACGCGCAAACCGGTAGCAGGTTCGGGAGGAAGGGAAGCGCTCTTCGCAGGAGCATCAGAAGCCGGCAAAGCGGTTTGTGACGCTGCCCCAGGTTGAGGCAAAGTAAACGTCACGATGACGGTGCTCACCACGAGCAACCATGTGCACAAATTTACGATCATTCGTCCAAAAACACTCTTTTTTCTCATCGTATCACCCCACACCAATATCTGATCAGGATATGAAATTAATGTTCAACCTATTTTTGTAGAAAACTATCTATATTATAACCGAAAAATAGCCAGAAATCAAGTCCATGCAAAGTGACAATTCGGTTAAAATTGCAAACCCGGCAAGTACGGTTATAATCCTGGAGTTGGGAAAGATACACGTATGAACCACACTGCCGCCACGTTGAATCTGTACTTGCATCGTCAGGCCGACAACCTGGGACGTTATGTGTTGGAACAAACCCTCCAAACCCTGGCAGGCTGGATACCAACAGTTATCGGAATTGGGTTGCGGGGGCTGCTGTACCGACTGATGTTGCGCATGGACGGCCTCGCCGCCATCGAGCGGGGTGTGCGGCTGCGCTTCGCCGGCCACATCCGTTTGGGCAACGGGGTGTACGTTGACGAAGGGGTTTACATCCATGCCTGCCCCGGCGGCGTGAGCATCGGTGCAAATACGCTGGTGATGCACGGCGCCATCTTGCACGTGTACAACTTTCGCAACCTGCCCCATGCGGGAATCACCATCGGGCGCGATAGCCTGATCGGGGAGTACAATGTGATTCGCGGGCAGGGTGGCGTGCGCATCGGTGACCGCGTCTATACTTCTCCGTTGGTGCAGATTGTCGCCGTGAACCACGTCTTCGATGACCCAACGCGCCCTTTCGTCAAGCAGGGTATCACGGCGCAGGGCATCGTCATCGAAGATGATGTGTGGATCGGCGCAGGCGCGATCATCACCGATGGTGTGCGCGTGGGACGGGGTGCCGTGGTCGCGGCGGGTGCCGTGGTCACACGCGATGTCGCGCCGCATACCGTCGTGGGGGGTGTCCCGGCGCGCGTGCTCCGCGAAATTGACGGCGCGACGGCGCCACAACGCGGCGAGGTATATTTTTAGGTCAGCAGATTTAGCGGATTGAGCAGATTTGCATAATCTCAATCTTCTAAATTCGCTTAATCTGCTGGCAAAAATCCATTTCATCCGTTGACAAAATCCGTTTCATCCGTTTAATCCATTGACAAAGTCCGTTTCATCCGTTTAATCCGTTGACAAATGACAAAGGAGGGAGCCTATGACCGAATGTCCCGTCGAAAACGCTTTTTCCATGCTCTCCGTCGTCATCCCTGCGTACAACGAAGAAGACGGCATCGCCGAGATTGTGGAGCGCGTGCTCGCCGTGCGTCCGGCAGTGCTGGCCGCCGGGGTCGCGGATATGGAGCTGATCGTCGTGGATGACGGCTCGGCGGATTGCACCGCCGAGATCGTGGCGCGGTATCCCGATGTGCGCCTGGTCCGCCATCCCCACAACCGGGGCTATGGCGCGGCGCTCAAAACCGGCTTCTGCGCGGCGCGGGGCAACCTGGTGGGCTTCCTCGACGCCGACGGCACCTACCCACCGGAGCACTTTCCTGACCTGTGCCGCGAGGCATTGGCCGGCGCGGATTTGGTCGTCGGGTCGCGGCGTTCCGGTGCAGCGAGCGATATGCCCTTTGTGCGCCGCGTCGGCAATTTCGTCTGGTCGAGTCTGGTGAGCTTGCTCGGCAATCGGCGCGTCCTCGATCCGGCCAGCGGCATGCGGGTCTTCCGCCGCGAAGCCTTCACGCAGCTCTACCCCTTGCCCGATGGCCTCAATTTCACGCCGGTGATGAGCAGCCGCGCGGTCTACGAGAACCTGCGTATGGTCGAGGTTCCCATCCCCTACAAGGAGCGCCTGGGGCGTTCCAAGCTCAACGTCGTGCGCGACGGACTACGTTTCTTGCAAACGATCCTGTGGACCTCGCTGAATTATAACCCGGTGCGCATTCTCGGCGGCCTGGGGGTGACGGCGCTCGCCGTGAGTCTGGTCATCGCACTGATTTTTGTGGGTATGCGCCTCTCCGGCATTACCACCCTGGGGCCGTGGGGGGTGCTGGGGGCCTTCGTCGCCGTCGTGATGGCTATCGCCGGTGTGGACTTCTTCGCCCTCGGCGCAACCTTCAACTATCTCGTGTCGCTTTTCCACCGTCATCCGGTACGCCAGGGGCTATTCGGCAAGCCGATCTTCGATCCGCCGCTGGATCGTCACTTCTGGTGGATGGGCGCGTTGGGCGTTCTGGGGGGCGTGATCCTGGGCGCGACGAGCCTGGTGCTTGGGCTGAACGGGTGGAGCATCGAGCGTCTGTGGTTGTACTTGCTGGCAGGCACGATGGGGATTCTGGTCGGCCTGCAACTGATGATTTTCTGGATCATCATGCGCGTTCTGGAAGAACTGAGCCAACGCGATGTGCGCATCCAGAGCGACATGGAACAAACAGTATGAGCGATGCATCGTTGAATGTCAACCGGGGACGCGCAACCCGTCAGGTGCTCCCCACCCCGCGTTTCCCCAACGCCGATGACGCCGTCCGGGCGCAGATGGAGGCGCGGCCCGCCACGGCCGTGGACATCCTCTTCGTCAATCCACCCGCGCCTGACCGTGGGATTTGGATTCGCAGCCAGCATCGCGTGGGCCGCCGTTCCCGCGAAGGGCAAATCTGGCCCCAGGTAGACCTGGCGCAGATGGCGGCGTTGTTCCCTGACATGCGCGTGGACATCGTGGATGCGATTCCGCTGCGCATGACGTGGGAAGCCTTCGAGGCACTGCTCGTGGAAAAACGTCCGCGCTACTACGTGACCCAGGTGACGGCACCTACGTTGCAAAACGATATGTACGGCGTGTTCCTCGCTAAGTCGCTCGGGGCGACAACGCTGGCTTTCGGCACCCACGTCACACCGATCCCCCGCGAGACCATGCGCGCCTATCCCGCGCTGGATTACATCCTCCTCGGTGAGCCAGAGCTGACGTTAGTGGAGATCGTGGAGGCACTAGAATCCCACAATCGTCAATCACCAATCGCCAATCGTCAATCTATCCCAGGGCTTGTCTGGCGCGATGGCAACGACATCGTCATCAATCCGCCGCGTCCGTTCATCGAGAATCTGGATGAGCTGCCGCTGCCGCGTCACGATCTGCTGCCGTTGCAGCGTTACCGCGCTCCGCTGGTCGGCGGGCCTTACGCCTTTATCGTCCCTAGCCGCGGCTGCCCGGCGCAATGCCGTTTCTGCATCAAACACGTCTCCTACGGCCATTCGGTGCGCTTCCGCTCGCCGGAGAATGTGCTGGCGGAGATCGAACAACTGGTGGGCCTGGGCGTCCGCAAAATCCATATGTACGCCGATCTCTTCACGGTCAACCGCGATCACGTGTTGGGTATCTGCCAGGGGTTGCTCGATCGAGGGATAAAGATCCGCTGGACCTGCAACAGCCGCGTGGATTTTGTGGATCCCGAACTGTTGCAGACGATGGCGCGCTCCGGCTGCTGGATGATCTCCTGGGGCATCGAGTCCGCCGATCCGGCTATGCTCGAACGGATGAACAAGGGCATCACCCCCGCCGACGTAGAACGCGCGCTGCGCTGGTCGAAGGAAGCCGGCATCATGAACTGGGGCTACTTCATCATCGGCCTGCCCGGCGAGACCGAAGCCAGCATCCGCAAGACCATTGCCTTCGCCAAAAAACTGCCGCTGGATATTGCGCTCTTTCACATCGCCGCACCGCATCCCGGCACCCCCTTCTTCTTCGAGGTGATAGAAAACGGCTGGTTCCGTCCCGGCACGCGCTGGGAAGAGGTAGATATGGATCGCTCCACCGTGCTCGACTACCCCAACCTCAAGGCCGAAGACCTGGAACGCTGGGCCAAACGCGCCTTCCGCGAATGGGCGCTGCGGCCCGGCCCCATGTGGACGTATTTGAAGATGCTCGCAACCAGTCCCTCCCTGTGGCGGGCAGCGCTGGAGATCGGATTGGAGAGTTTGGGATGGGCGAGGGGAGATTGAAGATTTGGGAATTGGGGATTGGTGATGAGGGATGAGGCGTGTGATGCGGCATCCCGGATTTCCTATGGCGCGGTTGGGCGGTGCGCTTGCCGCGTGGGGCGTATGGGTGGCCTGGCCCACGTGGGGATGGGCAGCGGTGATCGTCGCGGCGGCGCCATGGGTGTTGGGATGGGTTGGCGAACGGAAAGCGCCCCGATTGACGGCGTTAGACGCGGCATTGGCGCTCTTTGTGCTCAGCGCGGGCGTGGGGGTGTGGGCAAGCTACGACCGCACCGGCGTCCACGCGATCTTTCCCGCGTATCCGATGGGCTGGGCCAAGCTGTGGGGACTGCTGCTGGCGGCGCTCCTGTACGCCGCGTTGGCCGCATTGACAACCGAAACGGCGCGCCGTTGGGCCGTGGCGCTGCTGACCGGCGTTGGCGCAGCAGGCGCACTGCTCTTTAGCATTGCTCATTTGAGGATAGCGCCGCCGGCGATAACGCGGGTCGCCGCCTGGCTGATCCCGAACGACAACGTCATCGCAGGCCTGATCGCCCCGCTGCTCGTGCTCGACGTGGGGATGTTGCTCACGCTGCGCGGCGATGGCGTGATGTGGAAATCGCGGCTACAGATTTGGGGAATAGCGACCGGCCTGGTGATGCTCGCCGCGCTGCCCCTCACCGGCTCACGCGGCGCGTGGCTTACGCTCGGTGTGGCGCTGGGCCTGGCGGCCTTCTGGCAAGGTGCGCGGCGCTGTGGACGGGACTGGCTGCGCTTCGGCGCCTTTACCGGCGGCCTGACCGCGGGCGTGCTGTTGGGCGGCTGGTTGGTCGTCCGCTCTGGTCTGTGGGCGACCGTGATCCACCACCCGGACATCGCCAACCGGCTGTGGATTTTCCTGCGCGGATGGCTGCTGGTGCGCGATTATCCGTTTACCGGCAGTGGCCTGGGCAACTTCGCGCTCGTGGATTCCACCTACGCACAGTTGATCCACGTGCCCACGCTGCCCTTCAGCCACGCGCTGCTGCTCGACGTGGCCGTGGAACAAGGGCTGCTGGGCGCGCTGGCGATAATCGCCGTGTGGATTAGCGCATTGTGGCAGGGACTATGGGCGCTGGCTCGCGCCGAAAAACGTTTGCCGCTGCTCGGTGCCGGGCTGCTGACGCTGGTCGTGATTATCGTCCACGGGCTAGGGGATGACGCGCTGTACAGCAGCCGGTGGAGTGCCTTCCTGTGGATGCCGGTGGGTGTGCTTGTGGCGACGCAAGGGGATGCGCCTATGGCTCCGGTGTGGCAGCGGCGGATCGGACGAATCGGCGCGGCAGCACTCGCTGTGGGACTGGCCGTGGCGCTGTTCACACTGCGGCAGACGCTCGTCCCGGCATGGTATGCCAACCTGGGCGCATTGACGCAAACACAAACTGAATTACCGTGGTACAATTATCGTCAGTTCGACAACCCGACATTGGACGAGATCCGGCGACGTGAGAACCTCACGCGCGCCGAGGCATACTTCAACCTGGCGCTGACCTTCGATCCGGGACAAGTCACGGCGCGCACACGCCTGGCGCAGATGGCGCTCGCGCGCGGCGATTACGCGGCGGCTCTGGCGCACACCCAAGCGGCATGGAACGCGGGGCACCGCGACCGGGTGACGCGGCTCCTTCTCAGCGACGCCCTGGCCGCCAACGGCAAGGTCGCCCAGGCGGCGGCGTTAGCGCGGGGCCTCACCTGGGCCGACGGGCGATTGGAAGGGCAGGCTTTCTATCGCTATCAACAACAGGGCGACCAGCGGCGGGCGTTGTATGCAAAGCATGTGGCGCGGCTTTTGTCAACGGACTGAACGGATTTTTAACTGTGAATCATGCAAATTTTCGCATAGATGAGCAAGAGAAGAAGTGGGGGTTTGGGGGGCGGGTATAGCCTGCCCCTCAACCCCCACCCCTAGATTTTTTAGAGGGAAAACGGTGCATAGATTTATACGGAACTTCATTATTGTGGCGATTTTGGCGGGACTGCTGCTTGGCGGACGGGTCTGGACGGCGCAGGCGCAGGAGACGGGCGGCGAATGGAGCGAGCCGATCAACCTCTCCAAGTCGGGCGCGGCGTCGGACCCGGTGGTGGTGGACGGGCCGCGCGGCACCTTGCAAGCCATCTGGTGGGACGCCTTCGACGGGCTGACGACGTCCATCTTCGACGGCAAAACCTGGTCCGACCCCGTCATTGCCCCGATCATCACCTTTACGGAAGATGGCGATGCGATTTGGATCGTCTGGGACCAAAAACCGCTCATCATCAGCGATAACGCCGGCCTCGTGCACGCTTTCTGGACGGATACCGGCGATCCCTACCGACCGGGCATCCGGCGCCTGCTGCACAGCCAGTTGCGCATCGGCACGACAAATTGGTCCGCCCCCAGAGTCGAAGCGCGCGAGGTGCTGGCGTACACCGCCGTGCGCGATCCTGCCGACGGCCTGATCCTCATCTACATCCGCAACGAACAAAGCGCCCAATTGCCCGCCGGCATCTACTTCAACTACGTGAGCGGGAGCAGCACGGCCAGGCTCATCTATCCTACGCGCTATTTCAGAGGCGTGAAGCCCGAAGACGTCCACATGCACCTGCTGATGGACGATCAGGGCATCATCTACTTTGCGTGGGATGACCCGCGGCTGCAAAAGGTGCTGTTCACCACCTCGCCGGATAAAGGCAAAACCTGGACCGAAGCGCGGGTCATCGGCGACGATATCGAAGATACCGCGCAGCATCCTCACATCCTCGATGGGCCGGGGACGCAAACGTTGTTGATTTGGGAAGATAGACGCGCCACGTGCGCTCTGTACCAGCAAGTCTCAGCGGACGGCGGCGCGACATGGAGTGAACGCACCCGCATCCTCGAAGGGCTGCGCACCTGTCCACAACAGATAGACACCTTGCGCACCACCGAAGGCCAGGTGCTCCTGGTGGGCGGCGTGGGCAGCAATCAGCTTATCCTGGCCGCCTGGGATGGAACACGCTGGTCAGAGCCGAAGACCCTGAGCTTCAGCTTCGACGATCCCGTCGTCAAACGCCGTGTGACGCTCGATAAACTGCGTGCCATCCTGGTGAACGACACCCTGGCAGTGAGCGGCTTTGGACAGGATGGCGAAGTCTGGTTCCAGCAGGCGCAGGTGAGCGCCATGGCCTGGGCCTTTGCCCCGCCGCTGCCGTGGTCAAATCCGGTGAACGTCTCGCAGGGTGAAGTGACGCCCGGCCTGCCGGCCATGACGGTGGATAATGCGGGGCGTGTGCACGTCTTGTGGGCCGAACAAAAAGAAACGCCCGGCACGGCGCTTTACTATGCCCGCAACGAGGGCGCTGCCGATCCCACACGCTGGACGCGGCCCGCGCGCGTGCTCAGTTCGGCGACCATCGCCCACCAACCCGACATCGTCGTCGTGGGTGACCGCCTGCACGCCGTCTGGAGCGGCGGCACGAACGGCGGCATCTTCTACAGCCGCGCCTACGTCCGCGATGCCTACGTTTCCGGCGGATGGAGCACGGCCATCCCGCTCTCCAGCGGCAATGCCACAGGGAGCTGGCCGCGCATCGTGGCCGATCTGGGAGGAACGTTGCACGTCGTCTACGCTGTGCCGCTGAACGAAGGCCGTGGCCTCTACTACACGCGCTCCGACGACGCCGGCGAGACCTGGTCGCCGCCGCAATTGATCCTCGATGCCGCCGCACGGGGCTGGGCGCAGGTTGATCATCCCACGCTTGCCGTGGACGCGCAACGTACCCTGCACGTCGCCTGCATGCGCCAGAGCCTCCCCGGTGCCGGCCTGCCGGCGGAAATCCTCTACATCCGCTCCGGCGACGAGGGCAAGACCTGGTCGGAGCCGGTTAGCCTCGCCACCGACGCCGCCGATTGGCCGCAACTGGCGACGACGTACACCGGCGAGGTGCACATCCTGTGGCAGGAAGTGACCGGCGCGCGGGGATGGTATCATCGCTGGTCCGCAAACAACGGCGCCGACTGGGCCATGCGCGCGCGGCTGCGCAGCTTCGAGAGCATCGAAGGGCCGGTGCGCGTAGCGGTGGATGGCACGGGCGCTCTCCACGTGGCGGCGCTCGGCTACGACGACGCCCAACAGCCGGCGCTCCTCTACAGCGTCTGGCATGCGCAGCGCTGGAGTGACGTGGAGATGCTGCGCATGGCACCGGGCTTTGTCAACGAAGCGGGCGTGGCGGTCGCCGCGCAGCCACTGTTGGGACAGCTCAGCGTGGTTTTCCGTGGCCGCCTGACCAACACACGGGGCGTCATGCAGACAGACATCTATGCCACACAGCGGGAGATTGCCGCCGTGGAGGTCCTGCCCACACCGGCCTTCACCCCGCCGCCTACGGCCACGCCCACGCCCACCCCCACGCCGCAGCCCACCCCCACCCCGCGTCCGACGGTCAACATCGCACCGCCGCCTGCCGGACAGCAAACAGTAACGATCGGGCCGGTCACATTGCCGGTGTATGCCATCGGCGGCATCCTGGGAGCTGCCATCCTCGTCATCCTCGCCATCCTGTTGATGGGGCGACGACGACGGTAGTGTCAACGGATTTAACGGATTGAAAACGGATTTTTGACATTGGACTTTCAACCTTAGACTATATCTGGAGGAAAATGATGAAACGAGCATTGGTTTGTGGAGCCGGGGGATTCATCGGCGGACATCTGGTGAAGAAACTCAAGCGCGAAGGCTATTGGGTGCGCGGCGTGGACATCAAAGAGCATGAATTTGCCCCCACGCAAGCGGACGAATTCCTGAAGCTCGACCTGCGCCTGCCGGAGAGCTGTTGGGAGGCGCTTTCTGTGCCGGGCGGAACCTTCGACGAGGTCTATCAGTTGGCGGCGGATATGGGTGGGATGGGCTTCATCCACACGGCGGAGACCGAGATCATGCACAACAGCGTGCTCATCAACGTCCACATGACGCGGACGGCAGCGGTGATGGGGGTACCACGCTACTTCTTCTCCTCGTCGGTTTGCGTCTACCGCGACATGAAGCCCGGCGAGCCGGAAATGACCGAAGCCGAAGCAATCCCCGCCAATCCCGACAACGAGTACGGCTGGGAAAAGCTCTATTCCGAGCGGGTGGCGCAAGCCTACAGCCGCCACTATCCCATGCAGGTGCGCATTGCCCGCTTCCAAAACTGCTACGGCCCGGAAGGTACGTGGCGCGGCGGGCGTGAGAAGGCCCCGGCTGCGATCTGCCGCAAAGTCGCCGAGGCCGAAGATGGTGGCACCATCGAGGTATGGGGTGACGGCACGGCCATTCGCTCCTACACCTATGTAGATGATATGGTGGATGGCATCTACCTGCTGATGCAATCGAACCTCGAAGGTCCGGTGAATATCGGTTGCCCGCAGTACGTGACAGTGGACGAACTGGTGCACACCGTCGCCGAAGTCGCCGGCAAGAAGATTCACATCAAGCACGTTCCCGGCCCGGTCGGCGTGCAATCGCGCAACTTCAGCAACGCGCGCATCTACTCCCTCGGCTGGCAGGCCAGGTATTACCTGAAAGACGGGATCGCCAGGACGTATCCGTGGGTGGAAGAACAGGTTAAACGTTGGCGCGGTTGAACGTTGAAACGCCCGGCGTGCATAGGGGAAAATTACGCGGTTTGAGGAGATCGAAGCCTTATGACTGAGGGTGAAGCAATGGCGCCGGTGGTGCTCATCGAACCCTCGCGCGGATGGGCGGCGCTGGGGTTGCGGGAAGTGTGGGCGTACCGGGAGTTGTTGTTCTTCCTGGTGTGGCGCGACCTGAAGGTGCGTTATCGCCAGACGGCGCTCGGTGTGCTGTGGGTGGTGTTGCAGCCGGTGTTGAGTATGGTGGTCTTCAGCCTGCTCTTCGGCGGACTGCTTAAAGTGCCATCGGGGGGCGTCCCCTACCCCATCTTCGCCTATGCCGCGCTCCTGCCGTGGAACTACTTCGCCGCGTCGTTCAACCGCTCGTCGGCAAGCCTGGTAGGCAGCGCGCACCTGATCACGAAAGTGTACTTTCCGCGCCTGGTGATCCCCATCAGCGGTGTGCTTTCGGGGCTGGTGGACTTCGCCGTAGCCTTCATCGTGTTGATCGGGATGATGGCGTTCTACAGCATCACCCCAACGCCCGCCGTAGTCCTGCTGCCGGCGTTCATCCTGCTGGCGATGGTGACCGCGCTCGGCTTCGGGCTATGGCTGTCGGCGCTCAACGTGCGCTACCGCGACATCAACTACCTGATCCCCTACCTGGTGCAAGTGGGGATGTACCTGACACCGGTGATCTACGGCAGCTCGCTGATCCCGGAGCGCTTCCGCTTCCTGCTGGCGCTGAATCCGATGACCGGTGTGGTGGAGGGCTTCCGCTGGGCGCTACTGGGCAATCACCTGGCCGACGCCCAACCGCCGGGCGCACTGTTCCCCGTCTCCATCGGCATCGCCCTGGCGATCCTGGTCTCCGGCGCGATCTTCTTCCGCCGCACGGAGCGGACGTTTGCAGACATTATCTAGCGACAGGGGTAGCCATTTAAACCAAAATATGGTATCATAAGGATAAGTACGGGATTTTAGATTGCCGATTTTAGATTTTGGCATGCGCGCTCCAAAATCCGAAGTCCGACGGTACACTTTGGGATTCCCTATAGTCACGACGGCGCGGAGAGGATAAGCTGTGCGACTGCCCAAACTGAATATAGCCGATATGGGCAAAAAACTGCGCGAGCCAGAGACGTTGATGCTGTTAGGCATCCTGCTGGCGGCGCTGGCGCTGCGTGTGTGGGGGATAGATTTTGGCCTTCCCTACAATTATCACCCAGATGAACGGGGGCACGTCATCGAAGCTGCACGCATGGGTATGGAACGCACGCTACGACCCGCAACTCTCGCGTGGCCGCCGTTTTACGCGTATATCCTTATGGGCGAATATGCGCTTGAACTAGGAACAGGTCTTTTGTTAGGAACGTATTCGTCATTAGCCGATTTCGCCAATCAAATCACTGCCGATCCCTCGCTATTCTTTTTATCAGGTAGACTCACCAGTGCTTTTACAGGCGCACTCACAACTCTGGTTGTCTATAAGATTGGGAAAATCGCCTACAATCAGCGGGTTGGCTTGATCGCCGCGTGGTTTCTGGCTGTGGCATTTTTGCATGTGCGGGATTCTCATTATGCGGTCAATGATGCGTTACTCACCTTTCTGACGACGCTTTCTCTGCTCGGAACAGTGCTCATAGTCCAGAAGAAAGGTTTAGCCTATTATGTGTTAGCCGGAGGCGCAGCGGGATTGGCTTTTGCCACTAAATACACGGCCATATTTGTGCTCGTTCCTATGGTCATCGCTCATATCGTGTCGCTCCACTTGACCCGCAAGCAACTCTCTCTCCGTGGCCTCAAAATATGGCCTCTTGTGGCCGGCTTCGCCGCTTGCGCCGGCGGCGCTATCTTAGGCTCGCCTTACTTTATCCTGACGCCGCGCAAAGTGTTTGACGATATCGTTTCCAGCATTTATGCGTATGGGCAACGGGGGTTTGAGGGTTGGCAAATTGACCCGGCTGGCGGGTATATTTTTTATCTGAAATCTTTGGGATGGGGTTTAGGTATAGGGTTATTGGCGTTGTGCCTGGTGGGTGTAGTTGTAACCCTGATCAAGCGCGCTCCTATCCATCTCATCTTGCTGACATTCCCGGCATTCCTTTATCTCTTTATGGGCCGCCAGGAGATGTATTTCGCGCGCTTTCTTTTGCCAGCGCTTCCCCCCTTGCTTGTCATAGCTGCGGGGCTAATCGAAGAGATTGCACAAAATATAAAGCCTTATCTTCGCGTACCTCAACCGCCCCTGCTTTTTCTACTCGTTATGCTTGTCACTGTGCAACCGTTGGGTGCTTCTATCTATAACGGTTATGTCTTGACCCAAACAGATACCCGCACACTGGCTAAAGAATGGATAGAAAGTCATCTCCCGGAGGGAAGCAAAATTGCGGTAGACTGGCCGCACCACGGACCACCCTTAGCAACGCAAGCGGATCCGGGACCTGGTGTTAGCCGCATTTATGAGGTATGGCTGGTCGGCGGGCATGGCTTATCTGATTACCGCCTGGACGATTATCGCGCAAAAGGCTATGAATATCTCATAGCCAGTAGTTTTATTTACAATATTCCCTTGCTAGATGCAGAAAAGGATACGGCGCGACGCAATTTTTACGCCAGCCTGGATCAGGAGTTGACCTTAGTGCAAACCTTTTGGCCGAACACAACGCAGACAGAACCCGCTTTCATCTTTGACGAAGTTGTGGGGCCGGCGGTCAGCCTCTGGCAGCGTGAGCGGCCTGGGCCAGTGCTCAAAATTTACCGACTGACACCGTGAGCGGCACGATACGTCTATGAGCGATATTGCTATTCGTGTCGAAAACCTGTCCAAGCTCTATCACATCGGCCTCGCCCGCCAGCGGCACGATACGCTGCGGGATGCGATTGCCGATTTCAGATCGAAGATTGTAGATTGGGGCAGACGCTCACGTCAATCATCAATCGGCAATCCACAATCTGACGACACCCTCTGGGCGCTCAAGGACGTTTCCTTCGAGGTCAAGCGCGGCGAAGTCGTCGGCGTGATTGGCCGCAACGGCGCGGGACTGCCGGTTGTCATTTGGTGACGCTTGATTCTTCATAATGGAGGTACAATGATGAAAAGTAGATTAGGTTTGGCCTTGGTGCTGGCAATATGGGCTGCGGCGTATATGACGGTGCGCCCGGTCTATGCATACCTCGATCCGGGTACGGGTAGTTTTATCTTCCAGCTTATTGCCGGTGCAGTGGTCGGCGGTTTGGTTGTACTCAAGGTCTATTGGAAAAAAATCACAAGCTTTTTCACCAAAAAGCAGGCAAAGCCGGACGATGACGAACTCTGAACCGGTTGCGGGATCGTTCCGCGACCCCAGCGGCGTGGTCTTCACCCGTGAGGGCCGTATTCTACGCCAGGTCAACTCCGTGTACCAGGCGGCTTATGAGCAGTTGATGACCTCAGGGCTGTATGCGCGATTGGTGGAGAAGGGAGCGCTGCTGGCCCACGAGGAGGTTGATCTCTCCCTCGCGCTGACGGACACAGCCTACAAAGTGCTGGCGCCTGTCCGTGTGCCGTTTATCTCCTACCCCTACGAGTGGTCGTTCAGCCAGCTCAAGGATGCGGCGCTGCTCACGCTGCGGATTCAGAAGGCTGCATTGCGCTTTGGCATGTCGCTCAAGGATTGCAGTGCCTACAACATCCAATTTGTGGGCGGCAAGCCGGTGTTCATCGATACGCTTTCCTTCGAACCGTACCGGGAAGGCGAACCCTGGACGGCCTACCGGCAATTCTGCCAGCATTTCCTGGCCCCGTTGGCGCTGATGGCCTACCGCGACGTGCGTCTGAGCCAGTTGTTGCGGGTCTACCTCGACGGCGTTCCGCTTGATCTAGCGAGCCGTTTGCTGCCTGCGCGCACCTATCTGCGCGGGCCGTTGCTGATGCACCTGCACCTGCATGCCCGCGCACAACAGCGTTACGCGGATGCGCGCCAAACGTCTGTGCCCGACCGGCGGCAGGTGAAGCAAACCGCGCTGGTGGGCATCCTCGACAGCTTGCGCGCAGGGGTGCAATGCTTGCAGTGGAAGCCGGTCGGCACCGAGTGGGCAGATTACTACGACGATACCAACTACACCGCAGAAGCGCAGCAGCAGAAAGAGGCGTTGCTTGTGCGTTTTCTTGAGCAGGCGCAGCCCAAAGTGATGTGGGATTTGGGCGCTAACACCGGACGTTTTAGCCGGTTGGCAAGTGCGCGCGGCTGCCTCACCGTGGCCTTCGATATCGATCCCGCCGCCGTGGAACGGAATTACCTGGACAGCGCCAAGGCAAAGGACAACCAGATGTTACCTTTGGTCCTCGACCTCACCAATCCAAGCCCGGGACTGGGGTGGGCCAACCGCGAGCGGATGTCGCTGGCGGAGCGCGGCCCGGCGGATGTGTTGTTGGCCCTGGCGTTGGTGCATCACCTGGCGATTGCCAACAACCTCCCATTGGACCGCATCGCGCGTTTCCTTTGCGATGTGGGCGTGTGGCTGGTGATTGAATTCGTGCCGAAGGAGGACTCACAGGTGCAGCGTTTGTTGGCTCACCGTGAGGATATCTTCTCCGATTATACCAGTGAGAAGTTCGAGGCAGCCTTTGCCCCCTGTTTCGAGATCGTGGCGAAGGAGCCGCTTGTCGGTTCTTTGCGCACCTTATATCTGATGCGGAGCAGGAAAGTGTGACATGAAAAAACTCGGCAACGTCCATCCCTTGCTGTTTGCGGTCTATCCGGTCCTGTTTATCGCGGTCTATAATTGGAGTCTGGTCTCATTCAAGCAGATGATCGTCCCCTTGCTCGTGGTGCTGGCCTTTGCGTGTCTGTGCTGGTTGGGGATGCAGGTGCTCCTGAAGGACAAGACGAAGGCAAGCATTGGCGCGTCCGTCTTTTTGATCTTTTTCTTTTCCTATGGACGTTTGTACATCTTAACCCAAAATGTGCTCATCGCCGGGATCGATATTGGGCAACACAAGTATATCTTTCCCTTCTGGATCGTGGCGTTGGCGCTCTGTTTCTTCTTGCTGCTGCGGGTACGCTTTGACTTGCGCGGGGTGGCGGACTTTCTCAACATTATGGCGGCCGTCTTGGTGGGTTTCACGCTGGTGACCGCAGGGTATAACGCGGTCAATAGCCGGTTAGCCAACGCCAGGCCGGCTACGGAAACGGTCAGCTTGCAGCAAGACCGGCAGCCCGACATCTACTACATCATCCTGGATGGCTGCGCCAGGGCCGATATTTTGGCCGAGCTTTACGACCTTGATATTGCGCCATTTCTTGACACTATGACCCAGAAAGGGTTCTTTGTGGCCTCGCGCAGTCGAACGAATTATTCGCAAACGCAGTTATCGTTGGCTTCATCATTGAATTTCACCTATCTGGACGATCTGGCCGCTCAAATGTCAGCCGAATCGGGTAACCGGCTGCCACTCAAGCAGATGATTCACAACAATCGTGTCGCCAGCTCACTACAACAGAAAGGCTATATGTTCGTCGCTTTTGCTACCGAGATGGAGCATACCGATATCAAAAACGCCGACCGGTATCTGACCGACAGTTGGTCTTTGAGCGAATTTGATAACATTGTGCTCAATACAACACCGCTTCCCGGTTTGCTCAATAGAGTGCTATCCAGATCGGTCAACTTTCAATACGATGCGCACCGACACAAAATTCTCTACCCGCTCGAACACCTGGAAAATATAGCCAGATACGATGTGCCCACGTTCACATTTGCGCATATTATGGCGTGTCATCCCCCTTTTGTGTTTGACGAAGATGGGCAACCGGTGAATCCGAGCCAGGATTTTGCATTGCTCGATGGCAACTTCTTTGTGAGCCGGTACGGCAAAGATGCCTATGTGTCCGGCTACAGGAAGCAACTGACGTTTATTCTTTCCAGAGTAGAAGAAGCGATAGACAGAGTCCTCGCGACGTCGCCCGAACCGCCAATTATTATCCTGCAAGCCGATCACGGGGGGGGCTCGGGATTGGATTTCAGCAGCCTGGAGAAGACCGACATCCACGAGCGCATGGCCATCCTCAATCTGTACTATTTGCCCGATGGCGGCGCCGAACACTTGTATGATGAGATTACCCCGGTGAATACTTTCAGGGTCGTCCTTAACTACTACTTTGGCGCGGAGCTAAACTTATTGGAAGACAAGAGTTATTATTCCCCTATAGATTTTCCATATCAGTTTACTGATGTAACGGATTCCAGCAAATAGTGGATGGGTCTTAGATCATGAGCGATATTGCTATTCGTGTCGAAAACCTCTCGAAGCTCTATCACATCGGCCGCGCCCGCCAGCGGCACGATACGCTGCGGGATGCGTTGGTGGGTTTTCTGCCACGAACCCTTCGGCTACGCTCAGGGCAAGTTTCACGAATGAACACGAAGGAAAGTGAAGAAATTCGTGCAATTCGTGGCGAAAAAACTAAAATCTGGAGCAACCCTTGACACAAACAACAACGTTACCAATCATCGAAATCAAACCCACACGGGGCTGGGGTTCGTTGGGCCTGCGCGACGTGTGGGAATATCGCGAGTTGCTCTACTTCCTGCTCTGGCGCGAGGTAAAGGGCCGCTACCGGCAGATGGCCTTCGGACCGCTGTGGATTATCCTGGCTCCGCTGATCCAAATGTTCATCTACAGTGTCATCTTCGGGAGCCTGGCGAAGCTGCCTTCCGAGGGCGTACCCTACCCCATTTTCACCTACGTGGCGCTGCTGCCGTGGCAGTTCTTCGCCAATGCGACACGCACATCGGCCAACAGTCTGGTGAGCCAGCAGCAAGTCATCGCCAAGGTCTATTTCCCGCGCCTGGTGATTCCGCTTTCGGCAGTGCTCTCGTCGTTCGTGGATTTTCTCGCTTCGTTCGTGGTGTTAGTGCTGATGATGCTGGTCTACCGCGTCCCCTTGACGTGGCAAGTGTTGACCCTGCCCGCATTCTTGCTTCTAGCAGCAATCACGGCGTTGGGCATCGGGCTGTGGCTTGCCGGGCTGGCGGTGAAGTTCCACGACGTCGCTATCGGTCTGGGCTTTGCCATCGACATCTGGAAGTATCTGACGCCTGTGGTATACTCAGCAACGCTGGTGCCCGAACGGTGGCAGGCGCTCTACCGGCTCAATCCGATGACGACGGTTGTCGAGGGTTTCCGGTGGGCCTTGCTAGGGACCGGAACCGCGCCCGACATAACTATACTCATTCCAACAGGACTGGTTCTGATTCTGTTGATTTCCGGTGCGTTCTACTTTCGCCGCACCGAGCGCACGATTGTGGATGTGATTTAGCCACGAATTGCACAAGTTAACACGAAAAATATAAGAATAATTCGTAAAATTCGTGTAATTTGTGGCAAAAGAAAACTTATGGTTGAGATTCTGTACAAAGAACTATCCTACGACATCGTTGGTGCGGCAATGGAAGTGCATCGCATCTTAGGCCCTGGCTTTCTGGAAGCGGTCTATGAGGCATCACTGGCCCACGAATTAGGGTTACGCGGTCTACCCTTTGAACGGCAAAAGCGTCTACCGGTAACATATAAAGAGCAACTCGTCGGCGACTACATTGCGGATTTGGTGATTGATAACAAAATCATCCTGGAACTCAAAGCTATCTCGCGCATTAGTGATGCGCATCGCGCGCAAGCGCATCATTATCTCGCCGCCACTGGGTTGCGACTTGCCATCATCCTGAACTTTGGCGCATCATCTTTGGAACACGAGCGCGTTATACGATAGGAGATTTAGCCACGAATTACACAAATTAACACGAAGAAATCAAAAAAACAATTCGTAAAATTCGTGCAATTCGTGGCAAAAAAACTATGACTGATATTGCCATTCGCGTAGAGAATTTAGGTAAACTATACCGCATCGGCGCAAAAGAACACCGTCCCGCCACTCTGTGGCAGGCCGCCCGCCAACTCGCCGCCTCGCCCTTCGAATACCTGCGGCGGATTACCCGCCCGCCGACGGAGGCCGAGACGCTCTGGGCGCTCAAGGACGTTTCCTTCGAGGTCAAGCGCGGCGAAGTCGTTGGCGTGATTGGCCGCAACGGCGCGGGGAAATCCACGCTGCTCAAGATTCTCTCGCGCATCACCGAGCCGACGTCCGGGCGCGCCGAAATCCACGGGCGGGTAGGCTCCCTGTTGGAGGTGGGCACGGGCTTCCACCCCGAGCTGACCGGGCGGGAAAACATCTACCTGAACGGTGCTATACTGGGGATGAAGCGCGCGGAGATTGACCGCAAGTTCGACGAGATTGTAGCCTTCGCGGAGATCGAGAAATTCCTGGACACGCCCGTCAAGCGTTACAGCAGCGGGATGTACGTGCGCCTGGCCTTTGCAGTGGCGGCACATCTGGAGCCGGAGATCCTGCTGGTGGACGAGGTGCTGGCGGTGGGGGATGCGGCGTTTCAGAAGAAGTGCTTGGGGAAGATGGGCGATGTGGCGAAGGAGGGGCGGACGGTGTTGTTTGTGAGCCATAATATGGCGGCGGTCAGGAGTTTGTGCTCCAGAAGTGTTCTTCTGGATAGAGGTCAAGTCATCGTAAATGGGTCAACGGAAATGGTAGTAACTCGCTATCTAATGTCCACTGCTACCGACTTGTTGGCCAGTGTGGATACCTCGCATTTACCTCGCCCCTCTAACATCACTAATTCAGCTTTGCGAATCACGCGCGTCAGCATCGTCAATGGCACCGAACAGGCAATTGTATTCTGCAACGAGCCTTTCGAGTTGACTCTTGAGTTTGTCGTCTCTGAGCCTATATCAGAGGTTGTCTTTGGATGGAGTGTTCATTCTAATGACAATGTGCGACTGTTCGAATGTCGTAGTATAGACCGAATAGGGGTGATCCCGCAGCTTGCCCCCGGTCAATACTTGATTCGAACGTCTCTCCCAAGCAATCCTCTCAATCCAGGCTTGTACACCCTCTATGTTGGGGCGCGTTGCGCGACCAAAGGTCTAGACTACCTGCCAAGTGTGATGAGCTTTCAGGTTGAGCGCGCTGACCGCCAGGAATCGTTGTGGCTGGAAGCACGAAGCGGCGCACTGAGTCTAGACTCAGAGTGGACGACGCCAATGAGTAATTGCGTAAACGAGGAGCAAAAAGTATGAAATTGGCTCTCATTACAACAACCATTTACGTGCCACGCGTGTTATCCTTATGCCGAGAATTCAGCAAAGAAGTGATGTTTTTCATAGCAGGTGATCGTAAGACACCCCACGATGAAGTGCACAGCTTTGTGTCCACACTGGGTAATGCGATTTACTACAGTGATGAAGATCAAGATAAACTTGGATATAGCTGCTCGGAGATAATTGGTTGGAATAAGATTATGCGGCGCAACATTGCATTATTAGAGGCTATCAAGTATGGAGCGGACATCATAATAACCATTGATGATGATAATATTCCTCTGAGTCATGACTACTTCGAGGTGTTCGAGTCTATCTTGACATCTCCATACAATGGCCCAATGGCAAGCTCCGAAACACATTGGTTCAACGTAGGAGAGTTTATTAATCCACCTGTTTACCACCGTGGGTTTCCTTACGATTATAGGCATATCGATCTCAAGGTGCGTCTGTTGCCGGTACGCAATGCGAAGGTTGGTGTTGCAGCAGGATTGTGGCTTGGCGATCCAGATATTGATGCGATGGAGCGGATCACTAATCGACCGACCGCCTATCATCTATCTGAAATATTACGCACAGGCTTGCTTGTTGATAATACTTGTTTTACTCCTTTCAATTCACAGAATACCGCATATGTGGCAGAACTAGCTCCACTGATGATGGTTTGGGTGGGAGTGGGACGCTACGATGACATTTGGGCGTCATACATTGCTCAACGTGTGATGATGGAGACAGAGTACCATGTTCATTTTGGCAGACCCTTCGTGTGGCAAGAGCGGAATCCTCAGAACTTGTGGAGAAACCTAAAAGATGAAATCTATGGTATGGAATATACTACGAAGTTTTGTGAAGATTTACTGGCCGCAAATTTAGGCGAAGGGAGCATCTTGGATAAGTTGAATCGTCTCTACGAGCATCTTCGCGCAGCAGACTATCTGCCGCCTGTTGTATATGAACTAGGCAAGTTATGGTGTAAAGACATGGAGAAAGTGCTGAGATGACTCCGTATCTTAGTTTTGTTGTTGCTGCTCGTAACGACAATTACGGGGGTAACTTCCTGCACCGCATGCAGGTATTTGTCAACGCACTGCTTTCGTTATGGGACAAGCACGGTTTAAATGCCGAACTCGTCATCGTCGAGTGGAATCCACCAAAAGACAGATCTCGCCTGGAAGATGCACTAGCTTGGCCCAAATGTCTGAAGCCAGGTACCGTTCGCATCGTTGAGGTCCCCAGCGACATCCATTACCGTTTCCCTAACTCAGATCGCATGCCGATGTTTGAGTACATTGCCAAGAATGTCGGTATCCGACGGGCAAAGGGCGAATATGTGTTGGCGACGAACCCGGATTTACTTTATAGCGAGGCGCTGGTGCGATTTCTGGCGTCCAGACGACTTGCTAAAGATTGCTTTTATCGCATAGATCGTTATGATGTTGTCGAATCGGTCCCCCTTGATCTCCCCCCCGAGGAGCAACTGAGATTCTGCGGCAGGCATGTGATCAAGGTAGCTACGATTGACGGCACTGTTCCTATACAGAAGTTTCCCTATCGTGTTAGACGCCTGGTGCATTCCTTGCTGTCAAGTCCACGAAAAATCTTGGTACGCGCCGAGAAGCCGTCCCCTTCAGAGCCAAGACTACACACGAATGCCTCTGGCGATTTCTTCCTTATGGCGAGACAGCACTGGCACGAGGTCAGAGGTTATCCTGAACTGAAGAGCCATTCTTTCATTGATGGCTATGCTTGTTTTTTGGCAACTGCTTTGGGCTTGCAGCAGGTAGTACTGAAGACTCCTCTAAGGATCTATCACCAGGAACATGACCGTTCGGAGCACACCAAGCGGCCACTAACAAACTACCAACAGTACTTGGAACATGGTAAGAGAATGCTGGAGCCCGGACGACTGGAAGTCCTCAATGGTGAAGATTGGGGGCTTGGCTACGAACAATTGCCAGAGTGCTGGATCAGGCCATGAGTGAGCACAAACGACAAACGATTTACATTGCTATAAGTCTGCCAATATGGCTATATCGCCGACTTCGATGGATCAAGCGTAGTAGGAGCAATCAAATTATCCCTAACCTTGCTGGCGACCGCGACATCGAATGGTCATGGGTTGCTTCCCAAATGCCTTCAGGGCCAGGCGAGGCGCTGGATTTCGGGCCGGGAGGAAGTCATCTCGCCCTGATCGCCGCTCAACGGGGCTTCAACGTGACCGCCATAGACCTGGGACCGGTTCACTGGCCCTATGTTCACCCTGGCCTGCGCTTCATCCGGGGCGATCTCCTGAAACTGCCCCTGCCCAGGGAACACTTTGACCTGGTCATCAACTGTTCGACGGTGGAGCACGTCGGCCTGGCCGGCCGCTACGGCGTTACGGAAGACCGTCCCGACGGCGACCTGGAGGCCATGGCCCGGCTGCGGGAACTGATGAAGCCGGGCGGGGTCATGTTGCTCACCGTTCCGGTAGGGCAAGACGCCGTCTTTGCACCCCTTACCCGGATCTACGGAAGGCAGCGGCTGCCCCGCCTGCTGGATGGCTACACCGTGGAAAAGCAGGTCTTCTGGGTCAAGGACCGGGAGAACCGCTGGGTGCAGGCGGACAAGGAAACGGCCTGGAACTTTGAGGCCTCGGCGGGTTCGTGGGACCCGCTGCAAAACGCGTATGCTCTGGGGTGCTTTGTGTTGAGAAAGTCTGACCGTGGGAGTTCCGGCGATGAAGGAGTTTCGCCTCGTGGCCATTGAAAAGGTGCAGGAATTCTGGGACCGCCGTTCCTGCAACCTCCGCCATTCGCCCAGGCCGGTAGGCACCAGGGAATACTTTGACGATGTGGAAGCCCGCAAGTATTTCGTGGAGCCGCACATCTGTGCGTGACAGCGTGTGTGCCACAAGAAGGTATCCTATGCTGACCCTGTTCACCATCCCTAAGCCTTTTCGAGGCCATATCGCAATCATCCAGCGCAACGCCATCCGCAGTTGGACGCTCCTGCGCCCGGCCTGCGAGATCATCCTCTTCGGCGACGACGAGGGCACGGCGGAGGTGGCGGCTGAGTTTGGGGTGAGGCACGTGCCCGATGTGGCGCGAAACGAGTACGGTACGCCGCTGGTGAGCGACATCTTCGAGCAGGCGCAGCGCCTGGCCAGTCATGATCGGCTCTGCTACGTCAACGCCGACATCATCCTGATGAGCGATTTTCCGGCTACCGTGCGGCGGATTCCCTTTCGCCGCTTCCTTATGGTCGGCCAACGCTGGGACGTGGACCTGGACCAGCCCTGGGATTTCGGCTCCCAGGATTGGGAGGCCCAGCTGTGGAAATACGTTCATCATCACGGCGAGCTGCACCCACTCACCGGGATAGATTATTTCGTCTTCACCCCTGGCCTGTGGGGAGATATCCCTCCCTTCGCTATCGGGCGCACTACCTGGGACAACTGGCTGATCTACGGGGCACGGGCACGTGGCGCGCCTGTGATTGATGCTACCCAGGCTATCAGAGCTATTCACCAGAACCACGACTATGCCCACATCGCTGATGGGGCCGATGGCGCCTGGAAAGGGCCGGAGGCGCAGCGCAACCTGGCACTGGCCGGCGGCTATGACCACGTGTTTACGCTAACCGATGCCACCTGGCTGCTGACTCCGCGTTGGCTGGTGCCGGCGTTGACAAGAGAGCGTCTTCGCCGCCGATGGGAGGTGCATTGCCTGGAGGGTAAACGTTTGGCAGCCCTGGGTTTTGAGGCCCACCGCGAGGGGCAGACACGCCAGGCGGTGCGATACTTTGTGAAGGCGCTGCCTTATCGCCCCCTGCTGCCGCTCAATCGAGGGGTCATCTCTATATTCGTCGAATCTGTTGTAGGCAGCCGGCTGATGGCTCGTTACCGAAGGTGGCGCCACAAGACCTATCAACCATAGCTGCTCCCGGAAACCTTAGAGGAGGTCTATATGATGCGTATTTCAGTCATCGGTCTGGGCAAACTGGGTGCACCACTGGCGGCGGTGCTCGCTCACAAGGGATACACGGTCATCGGCATGGATCTGAACCCACGTCCTGTGCGCCTGATCAACCAGGGTGAAGCGCCGGTCTTTGAGCCGGGGTTGGACGATCTCATCAAAGCCAACCGTGAGCGCTTGTCGGCCACAGTTGACTACGACCTTGCCATAGCCAACACCGAAGTCACCTTTATCATTGTGCCCACGCCCAGCGCTGAGAACGGTGTTTTCTCGCTGCGCTACGTCCTGGCCGCCGCCGAATCCATCGGCAAGGCCCTGCGTCGTAAGGACGGGTTCCACCTGGTCGTGCTCACCAGCACCGTCATGCCTGGAGCCACGGGAGATGAGGTCTTGCCGGCACTAGAGGCTCATTCGGGCAAGCGCTGTGGCCGTGATTTCGGCCTGTGCTACAACCCGGAGTTCATCGCCCTGGGCAGCGTCATCCGCAATATGCTCAACCCGGACTTCATTCTCATCGGCGAATCGGATCCCCGCTCGGGAGACATGCTGGCCGGCATCTATCACAACCTGTGTGATAACGACCCACCGATTGCCAGGATGAACTTCGTCAACGCCGAGCTGACCAAGCTGGCCGTCAATACCTTTGTGACCACCAAGATCTCTTACGCCAACATGCTGGCCCAGGTCTGTGAACGCCTGCCCGGTGCGGATGTGGACGTGATTACCTCGGCCCTGGGGCTAGACAGCCGCATCGGCCGTAAGTACCTGAAAGGCGCTATCGGCTATGGCGGCCCCTGCTTCCCCCGCGACAACATCGCCTTTGCCCGCCTGGCTCGCCAACTGGGAATCGAGGCAATCCTGGCGGAGGCCACCGACCGGCTCAACCGCGCCCAGGTCCTTCGGCTGGCCGAGGTGGTGATGTCCCGATTGCCCGAGGGCGGTCGGGTTGGCATCCTGGGACTGTCCTACAAGCCCAACACCGACGTCGTGGAGGAATCCCAGGGCGTGGACCTGGCTCGGCACCTGCTATCCAGGGGCATTTCGGTCATCCTGTATGATCCGGCTGCTATGGACAATGCCCGCGCCGTCCTGAGCGATAACGCCGTCTTCGCATCGTCGGCGGAAGAGTGCGCGCGTCAGGCGGATGTAGTGGTTTTGACCACACCGTGGGATGAATTCAGAGATCTCTCCCCTGCTCACCTGAATTATTCAAACGGCCGGCCGGTGTTGGTGGATTGCTGGCGCATCCTGGATCGCCGACAATACGAAACCGTGGCTGACTACGTGGCCCTGGGTACGGGGCCGTGTCTCGATGGCCGTGTGCCATTCGATCGATAGCTCATCGAGAGATATCTTGGAGGGATGACTATGAACTGGAATGATTGCAAGGTTCTGGTGACAGGCGGTGCGTCCTTCATCGGATCGCATCTGGTGGATGCGCTAGTGGAACGCGGCGCGGTAATTCGCGTGGTGGACAACCTCAGCAGCGGCAAAATCGAGAACATCCAGCGTCACATTGATAAGGAACGGGTGGAGTTCATCCATGCCGACCTGCTTCAGCCGGGCGTGGCCCAGCGTGCCGTGGAGGGAGTAAGCGTGGTTTTCCACCTGGCCGCCGACCACGGCGGCCGGGGCTATGTGGACCTGCATCAGGCTGCCTGTGCCACCAACTTGGCCCTGGATGGTCTGGTCTTCCTGGCTTGTCGCAATGCCGGCGTGGAAAAGGTCGTCTACGCCTCATCCGGCTGCGTCTACCCGAATTACAAGCAAATGGACCCCAATGAGGAAATCTACCTGACCGAGGACATGGTGGGTCCGCCTTACGACGCAGACAACATGTACGGCTGGGCCAAGCTGATGGGCGAGATGACCCTGCGGGCCTACGCGCGGGAGTGGGGCATGAAGACGGCCTCGTGCCGCTACTTCACCGTCTATGGCGAGCGGGGCGTGGAGAACCACGCCGTCATCGCCATGATCGCGCGCGCCTTCATCGGCCAGGACCCCTTCGTCGTGTGGGGCACCGGCGAGCAGATTCGCAACTGGACCTACGTGGGCGACATCGTGGAAGGCACCATCCTCGCCGCCGAGAAGATTGACGACGGCACGGCGGTCAACCTGGGCACCATGGAGCGCACCCGGGTGATTGATGCTGTGCGCGAGGTGCTCCGCTACACCGGCCATAACGCCCGCATCGAACTACATCCGGAGATGCCTACCGGCCCCCTGAACCGGGTGGCGGACAACTCCCTGGCCCACCGGCTGCTGGGCTGGGAGCCCAGGGTCAAATTCATAGACGGTCTGCACCGCACCATTGACTGGTACTTTGCCACCAAAGACCGGGATCAGGTGCGGGCGATACTGGACCGCATGCTGACCGAGCGATGAAACTTCCCCACCGGCCTTTTCGCCCAGCACTCATGACTGGACAAACAACCCTGCGAAGAGCAAGCACAAATTGGGGGTGGATAAGAGATGACCTTGAGCACGACTATTCCTATCGTTCTCTTCGCCTATGCCCGCCCCGACCACCTGCGTCGGACGCTGGCCTGCCTGCGCGAGAACCAGGTGCCGCTCATCTACGCCTTCAGCGACGGGCCGCGCACGCCGGACAAGGCGCCGATGGTCGCACAGGTGCGGGAGATCCTGCGCGGGATTGATTGGTGCGAGGTCGTGCTGTGCGAGCGGGAGGAGAACCTGGGCCTGGGTCGCTCCATCCTGACCGGCGTCAGCGAGGTTCTCGCTCAGCATGAGATGTGCATCGTCTTTGAGGATGACCTGATCTGCGTGCCGGGGACGTATGACTACCTGGCCGCCGCCTTGCGCCACTACAAGGACGACCTGCGCGTGATGAGCGTGACCGGCTGGACCCACCCTCTCGTGACGCCGGAAGACGTGGGCGACCGGCCCTACTTCGATGGCCGCGCCGAATGCTTGACGTGGGGTACGTGGCGGCGGGCCTGGCAGGGGATGATGGAGCAGGACGCGCACAGCCTGATGCTGGCCTGTGAGGCGAAGGGCATTGACCGCAACAAGTATGGCTCCGACCTGCCGGCCATGGCGGAAGTAGAGCGGCAAAAGAACATCTGGGCTGTGCGCTGGCTCTATCACCACATCCTGCACGGCGGTCTGTGCCTGCGGCCTCCCTGGAGCATGGTGGAACACATCGGTTTTGACGTCCAGGCGACGAATGCCGGCGACGGCAGCCAATGGGCAAACCCTCCGCTTGCATCTTGTCCCCCAATCCCGATTGTTTGGCCGGACCCTTTGGAGAACCCTCGGTGCCCATATCTATGGCAACAGGCGTGCGAGACGCAAGCGGCAAGGTTAAATCCGGTCCATTGGACAAGGAGGAAATATATGAAACACGCGATCAAGACCGCAGTGGCTGCTCTGGCGGACGACCCGACGATCCGTGACATGAACCGCAAAGAATTCGTCAAACTGTTCATCCCACCCCTGGCCGTGCGCCTGGCCCGACGCCTGCGCGGCCGGGTGCAAACTGCACCGCCGAGCGACGCTCGTGAGGCCGCCCGGCCCGAATGGGAATACATCCCCGAAGGCTGGGCCTATGCCCGCAGCCATTCCGAGGTCAAGGGCTGGAACGTCCGGGACGTGCTGGAGACCTACAAGCAAAAGTGGCCCCGCTTTGTGGCCATGGTGCAGGGCACGGGTCCGTTGGGCGTGGCCCACGAGTCGGACCTGGCCTCGCGTGAGGACATCAACAGCCACAACACGATGATGGCCTTTGCCTACGCCATGACCCTGGCCGCGCGCCACAAGGACGCACTTTCCATGCTGGACTGGGGCGGCGGCATCGGCCACTACTACCTGTTGGCGCAGGCGCTCCTGCCCGACGTGCGCATCGAGTACCACTGCAAGGACGTACGGTGGCTGACCGAATACGGCGCGACGCTCTTCCCCGACCAGCACTTTTACAGCGACGAGTCGTGCCTGGCGCGCACCTACGATTTTGTGCTGGCAAGCGCATCGCTCCACTATAGCGAAGACTGGCAGCGGACGCTGGCCGGGCTGGCCGGCGCGACGGCCGGTTATCTCTATATCACGCGCCTGCCGACCGTGGCGCGCGCGGCCTCCTACGTGTTCATCCAGCGTCCCTACGCCTACGGCTACAACACCGAATACCTGGGCTGGTGTCTGAACAAGGCCGAGTTCCTGGGCGAAGCCGGCCGATTGGGACTGACCCTGGTGCGCGAGTTCGTCATCGGCGAACAGCCCCCCATCGCCAACACGCCGGAGCCATGCCAATATCGGGGGTTTTTGTTCCGGGGGGCGTCATGACGCATCCTTGCTTTACCGGGTGTAACGTTCTCGTCACCGGCGGGTTGGGCTTCATCGGCTCCAACCTGGCCCGGCGATTGGTGGACCTGGGCACACAGGTGACCCTGGTGGACAGCCTGATCCCTGCTTACAGCGGCAACCTCTTCAACATCGCCGGCATCGAGGAGCGGGTGCGGGTCAACATCTCCGACGTGCGCGATGAGCACAGCATGAAGTACCTGGTGCAAGGCCAGGACCTCCTCTTCAACCTGGCCGGCCAGACCAGCCACCTGGACTCGATGCACGACCCCTTCACCGACCTGGAGATCAACGCCAGGGCGCAACTCTTCATCCTCGAGGCCTGCCGGCACTACAACCCCGGCATCAAGATCGTTTTCGCCAGCACCCGACAGGTCTACGGCAAGCCCCAATATCTGCCCGTGGACGAGGAGCACCCCTTGCGGCCGGTGGACATCAACGGCGTCAACAAGCTGGCGGGGGAGTGGTATCACCTGCTCTATCACGATGTGTACGGGTTGCGCACGGTGGTGTTGCGGCTGACGAACACCATTGGCCCACGCATGCGGGTGAAAGATGCCCGGCAGACCTTTCTGGGCATCTGGATCCGGCAGGTGGTGGAGGGAAGGCCGTTCGAGGTGTGGGGCGGGGAGCAGTTACGCGATTTCACCTATGTGGACGATGCCGTGGAGGCGCTGCTGCTGGCGGCGGCGCAGGAGGATGCGGATGGTCGAGTGTTCAACCTGGGAGGCGACGGGGCCATCAGCCTGAAGGCGCTGGCGGAATTGCTGATCGAGGTCAACGAAGGTGGCGAGTACGTGGTGCGGGAATTCCCGGCCGAGCGCGAGCGGATTGACATCGGCGATTTCTACGCCGACGACCGGCGCATCCGGGCGACGCTGGGGTGGGCGCCGCGCGTGCCTTTGCGCGAGGCCCTGGCCCGAACCCTGACCTATTACCGGGAGTACCTGGAGCATTATGTCTGAAACGACGCTGACCATCCCCCAAGCCGATCCCCGGGCCAACTACCTGGCTCACAAGGGGGAAATTGATGCTGCCATCGCCAGGGTGTTGGAGGGCGGGCGGTATATCCTGGGACAGGAAGTAGTGGCCTTTGAGGAAGAGTTCGCTGCCTATCTCGGCGTGCGCCATGCCGTAGGCGTGGCCAGCGGCACCGATGCCCTGGAACTGGCCCTGCGCGCGGCCGGGGTGGGGTCGGGCGATGCCGTCTTCACCGTCTCGCACACAGCCGTGGCCACGGTGGCGGCCATCGAACGCAGCGGCGCCACGCCCGTCCTGGTGGATATAGAGCCTACCGGCTACACCATGGATCCCAACCAACTCGAGGATGCAGTCAAAGCCTATCGTCGTTCGTCCGTCGTCGTTCGTCCCAAAGCCATCGTTCCCGTCCATCTCTACGGCCATCCCGCCGCCATGTCGGCCATTCTGGACATTGCCCAACGCTATGACTTGATCGTCATCGAGGATTGTGCTCAATCGCATGGGGCGAGCCTCTGCGGACGGAAGACAGGAGCCTGGGGACACCTGGCCACCTTTAGCTTTTATCCTACCAAGAACATGGGCGCGTTAGGCGATGGGGGTGCCGTGGTCACCGATGACGCCAACCTGGCCGAGCGGGTGCGGCTGTTGCGGCAGTATGGCTGGTGGCAGCGCTACATCAGCGTATCGCCCGGCTTCAATTCCCGCCTGGATGAGCTACAGGCGTCCGTGTTGCGGGTCAAGCTGTGCCACCTCGACGCCGATAACGCCCGTCGCCGCGCCATCGCGGCCGCCTATACCCGTTTGCTGGCTGACACTAACCTGATCTTGCCGGTCTGCCAACCGGAGATGGAACCGGTCTGGCATCAGTTCGTCGTGCGTACCCCCCATCGGGATGCGCTTCAAGCCTGGCTGGCCACCAACCACATCGGCACGCTGGTCCATTACCCGCAGGCCGTGCATCAGCAGCCGGCCTATGCTGGCCGCATTCTCAGCAACGGGTCTCTGCCCCACAGCGAAGAGGCTGCTGCCCAGGTGCTCAGCCTGCCCATGTACCCCGAACTGACGGATGAGCAGGTGCTACATGTTGTCGAAATGATCCACCGATGGAGCGAAAATGTCTGAGGCGCCGAAAACCCAATCCGCAATCCGCAATCCACAATCCACAATCGGATATCACTTCTGCACCTACTTCGACCGCAACTACCTGACCCGCGGCCTGGCGCTGTATGAGTCGCTGCGGCAGCATTGTCGGCAGCCCTTCGTCCTGTGGATCCTGTGCTTCGACGAGGAGACCTACAACATCCTGGCCCGGCTGGCCCTGCCCGGCGTGCGCCTGATCTCAGAGGAGGAGTTTGAGGTTGGCGACGAGGCGCTGGTATGCACAAAGGCCGGCCGCAGCCGGGTGGAGTACTACTGGACATGCACGCCGTCGTTGCCGCTCTATGTGTTGGCGCACAATCCCGAGGTTGAGCTTATCACCTATCTTGATGCCGATCTCTACTTCTATGGCGATCCGGCTCCGATCTACGAAGAGATGGGCGACGCCTCGATCCTGATCGTGGAGCACCGCTATGCGCCGGAGTACGCTTCGCTTGCCGTAACGTCGGGCATCTACAACGTGGGTTGGATGAGTTTCCGCCGTACCCCTTACGGCCTCACCTGTCTCACCTGGTGGCGGGAGCGTTGCCTGGAATGGTGCTACGCGCATTACGAAGACGGCAAGTTCGGCGACCAGAAATATCTGGATGACTGGCCTCAGCGTTTCCAGGGGGTGGCGGTCTTGCAACACAAAGGGGCCGGTCTGGCGCCGTGGAATGCCAGGCAATACCGGCTGGCCTGGACCGATGGCCATCTCACCGTGGATGGACAACCGCTGATCTTTTTCCACTTCCACGCTTTCCGTTGTGTGCACGACCGCGCCGTGGAGCCGGCCGGTTATGGCTATTGCCTGCCCTCGCTGCTGCTCGAGCGCGTGTTCCTGCCCTATGCCGTCCAACTGTCGGCATTGAGCCGGCAGATAGGACGGTCTTTCGTGGACCCCGGTCGGACTGTCACGGGCCGCGAGCTTCGTTCCGGATTGTTGACCCAGCGTCTGCTGCTGATCCATCCTCACTGGTTGGCGATGTCAATCTGGCGATTGGCTGGCTTCTTCAGGCGCAACCGTGACCGGGTTGCTAGTGGTTTCGTTGCTTATCAACAGGGCGATCTGGCAACAATGCGTTGCTATTTCCTTCAGGCCATCGCGCGCAATCCCTTGCTGTTGCGCAACCTGGGCATCGTTTCGCTGCTGATCGAGTCGGTGGTGGGCACGCAGGCTATGGTCCGCTATCGGGCGTGGCGGCATAAAGCAAGCCATTGTCCGGATGAATGTGTTTGAATGTCGCCTGTCATCAGGAGGTGTCATGCGTTGCCCAACCCTGACTGAACTTCCACCCCCGCCACCCGGCAAGACCGGCTGGCCGTGGACGGTGGAGAGCGAACAGCTACCGGATACGATGCCCGATGGTTCTCCGTGGCCACGGGTGAGCATCGTCACGCCGTCGTATAATCAGGCGCAGTTCATCGAGGAGACGATCCGCTCGGTGCTGTTGCAGGGGTACCCGGATTTGGAGTACATCATCATTGATGGCGGCAGTACGGATGGAAGTGTAGAGATCATCCGCAAGTATGAGCCGTGGCTGGCGTATTGGGTGAGCGAACAGGATAACGGGCAGGCCGATGCGATCAATAAAGGGTGGAGAAAAGCGACTGGCCTATGGCTTGGTTGGCTTAACTCGGACGATATTTACTTACAGGGCATCTTAGGTAAACTGGCACCGTATTTCTGTGCGGGACAAGGGTTTGACCTCGTATACGGCGATTGTCAATACGTAACAGAAAGAGGCGCACCCCGGAGCTTGTTTCGTCCAGGCCCATTCGAGCTGAAGTCAATGGTCACGCGGGGTCTGATTCATACGCCGGCCGTTTTCTGGAAGCGCTCGTTGAACACTCTGGCCGGGCCGCTCCGCGAAGACTATCACTACTCACTGGATAACGATTTCTGGTTGCGTGTTGTCCCGCACGCGCGTTGTCTGTACGTGCCAGAAGTGATAGGAACTTTCAGACGACACACATCAAGTAAAACCGTACATTCCGAAGCAAATCTGGTTTACGAAACTTTGTTGATTTTCAAAGAACGATTGGCCGAGGAACCTTACACATCGCTTTTTACAGATCAAGAGAGGGTATGGCTCTTACAACAAAAAAAGTGGCAACTTGGCATACTGTTAAGTCGCGCCAATAAGATCACTGAGGCGCAACCGTACTTTATTGAGGCTATCAATTCCGGTTATATTTACACGCAAGTAGAAGAGGCCGCTCGCGCAGTAGTACGGGAATTGCTGGAAAACCGGCCGGTGGACAGAATATCAGTGCAAGATATCCTGGCAATTCTGCCGCTTACACCTACGCAAAAGAGATGGTTTGCGCGTTATGTCTGGCGCGCCTATTATCAACTTTGTTTTTACCAGGGTTTCCAGCTAGGGCATTACAGAAAGGTTTTAATGATCGCCCCGAGACTTATCCAGTACTCTCCTAAGGTGCTCACGCAACGTGGTTTTTTCTCGATTTGTGCCCGTTCTATAAGACGATTACTGTTATAGGTCAACTATGAAGCATCACCTTTTATTAGCAAGGCAACTCTTGATTGGACTTTTTTTCGTCGGAGTATTCGCCATGCCAGTGTCAGGACAAACCGCCACAGAAGATTGGTCCACCCCAGAAAGTCTCTTGGATATCCCCATCGAAGGCTTCCATGCATCGACGCCTGACATCGTTGTTGGACCAAGTGAGAATGCACATCTCTTCTTTTTTGCCAGGCCGGCGTCCGATGCTGAGGGTCTCCCGGCGCTTTACTACGCGCGCTGGGCTGGTGAGGGTTGGGGGGTATTGAATGATGTTGTCGTGTCACCTGATGGAAACGTCCCTGGTTCTGTAGTTGGGATGGAAAGCCGCAGTGGGTACCTATATGTTGTTTGGGCAAGCAGTCAGGTTTGGTATAGCAAGGCACTGGCTAGTGTGGCTGCGGACCCCTATGCCTGGTCTGAACCCGCACTTGTGTTTTCCAGCAGTTCACTCAATCAGGCCGCAGCGGCTATTGGCGATGATGATGTGATTCACATATTAGCTCTGTCAAGAGACAAAGATGTGTATTATGTTCAATTGTTACCAGATGATACGATTGCCAAAACTGTGCTCGTGCATCATGTAGAGGGAGAATACTACCCGTATTATCCCTCGTTGATCGTCACGCCGCGCAATCGTTTATATGCCTGTTGGAGCAATTGGACATCAAGCGGACATGGGGTTTATTGTTCCTCATCACAAAACAATGGAGATACCTGGAGTACACCGGAGAATATTGCTGAGGGACATCGAGGTGTCTGGGTTGATTACAGCACCAGACTCGGTTCGATTGTGCGCATTATCTGGGGAGGAGTAGGGGTAGGTGGGAGATATTTGCAGACCTCGACAGATGACGGCGCGACCTGGTCTGTTCCCTTTGATCTCACGCAAGGTGTTTCCATGAGCGGGTTTACCGGGCAGGTAGCGTCCGCAGATAGCGCCGGTCGTTTGCACGTGCTCATCAATCCGGGCGACGGACGGTATCAACACAGTATCCGAGATCATACCACATGGTCCAATAACCGAGAAACGGGGTGGGAGGCGTCCGACTGGATTGCTGCCGATGTCATCGAGGGCAATCAACTGGTCGTTGCTTACTGGGTACCTGGCAGAGTGCTCTCCACTTGGTTGCCGTTGGGAACAGAGCGTATAACACCAGCCGCCCTGCCCACGCCGCCGCCAATACAGGATCCGACCGAAAGCATAGTTGCGGTCTTACCTACAACAACACCGGATATAAAACCTATGCCAGATTTGCCCACGCAAGCGGTGCAACAAAGCCAGCAGCGTAATATTCCCCTCTTTATGAGTGTTGTGGTACCTCTACTCATCGTCGTTGCTACAGTGCTCTGGCGATTGAACCCTATTCGTAAGTAGAACGACTATGATCAACCAGTGTATCCAACCAGTTGTATCAGTCATCATGCCCGTGTACAATGCCATGCCTTATCTGCCCTTAGCCGTTGAGAGCATCTTGCAGCAAACGTTCACGGATTTCGAGTTCATCATCCTTGACGACGGTTCAACGGACACGGGCGCAACGTATCTGCGCGCCCTCAACGATGCGCGGGTTGTTTTACTTCAAGATAACGAGAATCAAGGGTATACACGCCGGCTCAACCAGGGAATTGCCCTTGCCCGCGGGAAATATCTGGCGCGCCAGGATGCGGATGACGTTTCCCTGCCCGAACGCTTTGCGCGTCAAGTCGCCCAACTCGATAAAAACACTGAATTGGCCGCGTTATTTTCTGCTTACGAGACAATTGATGAAAATGGCAATACGCTATCCAGGCAACATCCCCCAATAGGATTTAGCGCCTTACGACAAGCACTCTTCTACACCAACCCTTTATCCCATGGCTCGGCCATGATGAGACGCGAATGTTTGCAAGCCGTTGGCGGGTACAATACCGCTTTTGAGCCCGCCGAAGATTACGAACTATGGTTGCGGTTAGCAAACGCTTATAGCATTGATGCTATAGCTGATGTACTCTATCAAATGCGGGTATACACGGCATCAGTGACTGGAAAACGGCGCGTTGAACAAAGGCGCATGGCGACTAAGGCATGTACAGAAGCCTTCGCCCGTTGCGATCCGGCCATGCTCTCGCCGCGCACGGTTGCCTTGCACCATTTCGCGGTCGCCCTTCATCTTATATCTGAGGGCGATGTGAGTGAGGGGCAGGTAAGGTTGCAGCGTATGATACAAGCCGATCCGGCGTTGACGGCTAACGACTTGATACCGGCAGCGGTCAATCTGGCGGTAGAACTGGGGCCTTCTGGGCGCGCGTTTTTGCAGAACTCACGCGACGAATATGTTGCAAGGCAGTTTTTGGCACTTTTTTTGGAGTGTTTGCCCGAAAATAGTTATACTGGATTGAGATCTGATCTCTTTGCAGAATATCATGCTGCGTGCGCGTTTCTCTATCATAAGCAAAAGCGTCTCTGGAAAACCACTTATCACGTACTCCAGAGTTGGATCAGCGGTCCGAGGCACCGAAGAAATCGAGGGCTTGTAAAACTGATACTGAGATCGATCTAGATGAAACTTTCAAGATTTGACAATGGTGAAACAAAATGCTACCTTCATGTAGTAGCTCAGTATCCGCCTGTATTTGGCGGTGCTGAAAGGTATTGTGCCTCAATATCTGAAAGCCTTGTTGCACTTGATTATCATGTTCAGGTATATACAAGTCAGCTACGGAGTCGAACTACGTGGCAAAATGAGCTTGTTCGTCTGGATGTCATTAACCGCGTGCCTGTGCGTCGTTTCTCGGCATTGCAGCGGGGACGGATAACCTGGCGTTTATTTCATTGGTCTAAGCATAATTATAGCTGCCGCCGTCAGTTAATCTATGAATTGGGCTTAATGCTCGCTGAGGGACCGGTTTGCCCGATGTTAACAACAGCCATTCTAAAAGATATGCGGCGGGTCGCACTCGTTCATGTTTTCGGTCTTTACAGTGCAATGGCTTGGCAGGTGATAGAGTTGGCAAAGCTACTCAGAAGACCGTTGATTATTACACCCTTTACTCATCAAGAGACCGGGAATCTACAGATGATCTGGAAACAACGTGCCTTGGGCGCTGCTGAACATATTGTTGCGATGACCAATCAAGAGAAGATATATTTGGCGCAACAATTTAATATTCCAGATCAAAGAATTTCAGTGGTTAGTCCGGGTATAAATCCGGTGGATTACAAACAGTTAGACCAAAAGGAATGTCGCAGACAATTGGAAATTCCTGATTCGGCCTTTGTGCTCTTGTTTCTTGGGCGCAAAGACGAAGAAAAGGGCTTATCGACCCTCTTCGCTGCCAGGGAGGAACTACATCGCCGTGGGCACACTTCTGCTTATTTGCTTTTGGTTGGTCCAGACACCCATTACTCTCAAGAATTTTTGCGTCATTTTTCTTCAAATGATAGAATCAAAGACCTTGGTGCGGTTGATGAGAAAACGAAACTTATCGCGCTCAATGCCTGCAACTGCTTAGTTCTTCCCTCGCGCAGTGAGTCATTCGGCATTGTATTGCTGGAAGCCTGGGCCGTGGGCAAACCTGTTGTTGTGGCTCGTTCAGCGGCAACCGCGGAGTTAGTCGTAGATGGTAAGGATGGCTATTTGTTTCAGGCCGATTCCGCATTAGAATTGGCTGATCAACTGGAAGCTCTAATGCTCGATCCTACACAGGCTACTTTTATGGGCGACTTCGGCAAGAAAAAGGTGTTGGCTGATTTTACTACTCAATCTATGGGCGCTAGAATGTCTAAAATATACGATTCTATCGTAGGAAAGCAATAACAATGCGTATTCTCTTTGTCTCCAACTTCTATCCACCCTATGACCGCGGTGGTTATGAAAAACACTGTCACGAGATCGCTGTGGGCTTGAGAGATAAGGGACACGCGGTTCATATTCTCACCAGCCGTTATGGCGTCGCGGCCCGTGTACAGGAAGACTTTGTCACGCGCAGTCTGTTCCTGGAAGCAGATCTGGAGCATTATTCCCCTACAGATTTCCTTTTGCATCATAGACAAAAAGAGCAACACAATATTCAAATGCTGTCGGAAACGATGGCTTCTCTGCGCCCTGATCTGATTGTTTTTTGGGGCATGTGGAATCTATCACGTCAATTGCCAGCCTGGGTCGAAGCTACATCAATTCCTGTGGCTTATTGGTTAGAAGATCTATGGCCGGTCGAACCAGACATCCATACCCGCTATTGGAGTCTATCCACCAATCATCGCGTCTTTCAACCGATAAAAAGCCTGGTTGCCAGAATCGCTCACGCTATCCTTGCGGCTGAGCACTACCCACCCCGATTGCAATTCCAGTACCCTGCTTGCGGGAGCCGCTTTCTCAAAGAAAAACTATCTGCGGCAATCCCAACTTTCCGCGATGCCGAAGTCGTGATGTGTGGTATCCATTTAGAGCCATTTGAACCCTATGTAGCCCATACCGCTTTACAGGTAGCGGAGAAACCGCGCCTTATCTACGTCGGCGGACTCGGCGCACACAAAGGAGTCCATACGGCCATCGAGGCTGTTGCCCGACTAAAAGCAAGAGCCACGGCACTGGATCCGCAATTAACAATCATTGGAGCAGGACACCCTAATTACGAAGCACAGTTACGTGACCTAGAGCATACGCTCGGCTTATCGGGCAAAATACACTTTCAAGGGGCTTTACCCCAGGAGGCGGTGCCACCGATTTTAGCAGAGAATGACATTTTGATTGTGCCCTCTATATGGGAAGAACCTTTCGGACGTGTAATTGTTGAAGGGATGGCCGCAGGATTAGTGGTCGTAGGCACAGCAACCGGCGGGAGCGCCGAGATTCTCGTAGATAACGAGAATGGTCTGGTCTTTCCCCCTGGCGATGCGGAAGCCCTGGCCGAATGTCTGCTGCGCCTGATCCAGGACCCGGCGCTTTACGCCCGGTTGGCGCACGCGGGGAAAAAGACTTCAGAACACTTCGATATCACTCTTATGATTGATGGCATGGAGAAATTCCTACTAAAGGTAATCGCGTGTTCCGGAAAGGACGGGATAGTGTGACATCTAACAAGGATGTTCTACGGGTCGGTATTGATGCCACGCCAATGCTAGTAGCACAGCGCACGGGCATTGAAAAATACTCAGCCGCGCTTATCCGTGAATTGGCGGCGCTTTATCCCAATCTGGATGATATTCGCTTGTCGGTCTATCTGCACGCCGGCAACCCCTATACCTCACCGGTGTATGTGCAAGAGGCAGCCGAGTTGTTGAGCCAGGCGCGTGTCCTCCACAGGATTTACACCCCTCGCCGAGGATATGGCCCAGCACTCTCGATCTTCACGCTCCTGGATCGTCTAGACCTGCTGCACATGTTGCGACCCAGTCGGCCCCTAGTTGAGACCTGTCCTTATCTGTTGACGATCCATGACATCAAGCTGCTGGGACTCTCCGAAGAGGGGCAGAAAATTGAGCGAGCCAACCTGTCTGCTTCAGACAGGCGTCTGATCATAAGAGCAGCAGGACTTATCACTGTTTCTGAGAGTACGCGCGCCGATTTGCTGGAGTATTTTGGCGAGAGTTTGGTTAGCCCAATACAAGCTATTCATCACGGGGTCGATGCTGCCTACTTTTCCGGCCCGGAGTATGCCCAGGCGATGCGTCAGAAATATGGACTAGACCGGTACATCTTCTTCGTCGGCACACTACAATACCGCAAAAACCTGCCGCGCCTGATCGAGGCATTTGCGCAGGTCAAACGTACACACGGTATCCCGCATAAACTGGTATTAGCCGGGCGAGATGGCTGGGGTGCCGAGTTAGTCTATGCGGCGGTTCAGGAACAGGGTATGGAATCCGAGGTCATTTTCCCCGGTTATGTACCGGAAAGCGATCTGCCGGGGCTTTACGCGGGCGCGGACGTTTTTGCTTACCCATCGCTGCATGAGGGTTTTGGGATTCCTTTGTTAGAAGCGATGGCGGCTGAAACTGTCGTCTATACATCGAACCTTTTCTCAATTCCCGAAGTTGCTGATGATGCAGCGATCTACGTGGATCCGTACAATGTGGATGATATGGCAAACGGACTCCGGCGCGCGTTATGTGATCATACGCTGCGCACAGAATTGATCAAGAGAGGGAGAACCAGGGTGGCAGCGTTCTCATGGCGACGTATGGCCCTGGCAACACTTGATTTTTATCGCGAACTTGGGGAGTGAGATTATGACAATTGCCAACGTTGGAAGATTACCTGACGATTCTAAACCTAAAGTCAGTGTTGTTTCTCTAGCCTACAATCGCCGCGAAAACGTGCGTGAGTTATTGACCATGCTGCGTCGCCAGACCTACCCCTCTTTCGAAATCATTCTAATTGACAATGCCTCGCCCGACGGCACCGCCGAAATGGTCAAACGCGAGTTTCCCGAAGTTCGCCTGATCGAAACCGGTGGTAACCTGGGCATGGTGGCCTACAACCTGGGCTTCGAGGCCGCGCGCGGCGAGTATATCCTGGTGATGGACGATGACGGGCTGCCGGGCAGCGATGATTGGATCGAGCAGGTAGTGGCGCGATTTGAAGCCAATCCCCGTTTAGGCGCGGTCTCTTGCACCATTCGCATGCGAGACACGGGCAAAATCGCCTACGACAGCCCGCAATTCGTGCCAGAAGGGAATCCAGTTACCGGATATCCGGGAGTGGCCTTCAATGGTACAGGCGCAGGGTTACGGGCTGAAGCACTGCGCCGGGTCGGCGGCTATCCCTGGCATTTTGGCATCGTTTTCCTGGAACTTTACCTGTGCAGCAAGCTCATCGACGCCGGTTGGGAAGTGCGGCATTTCCCGGAATTGGAAGTGTGGCATTCGCGCGCGTCTGGATCGAATCGGCGCCACGCCGATTATTTTGGGCTGCGCAACTACTTTTGGTATGTGTGGGAAATGTATCCAAGAGGTCCGATGCTCCGCGAAACAGCCCACGAGTTTGGACGGATTGGCAAAGTCGTCTGGGAAAAACAGGCCACACTGGGAGGCGCAGTCCGTTCCATCGTACACGCGTTCAGGGGAATCAGGCAGCCCTTCCGCCAACGCGCGCCGCTCAAGTTGGCGACGGTGAATTATCTGCAGTGGGTGCGCCGCCACGGCAACTGGCACGGCATCGCGCCAGAAGTGCGTCCATTCGAGGGTACATCATGATCGAAAAGCTTACGGGTCAGCGATGGAACTTGCCGCGTCTGCGCCTGTCATGGATCATTGTCGCGCTCGCGCTTGCCGGCGCAGCCTATCTGGGAACGCGCCCTTCATCTCGCCGGCTTATCCTACTGGGAGCGCTCGGCGGTGGCTGGCTTTTGTTGCAACACCCGGACATCAGCCCGTTTGTGCTCATCATGGCGGCCTTGTTTGTGCCCATCGAATTTAAAACCGGAACGGAGGTGACCCTCAATTCGGTCACTCTGGCCGTGCCGGTGTTTTTTGGGATGTGGATATTCCATAGTATCCAGCAGCACCGGATGCGCTGGTCAGGTTCACGGGTTGATCGCCCGCTGCTGCTGTTCCTCCTGGCCGGGTTATTGTCGCTGCTGGTCGGCAACGTTTTATGGGATCCGGCCATACCGCGTCCTTCCGGTTTCACAATGGTACAGCTAGGGCAGTGGGCCATTTTTGCATTTTCCGCGCTGGCCTTCTGGTTGCCGGCCCAGGTGCTGTGCAGTGAAAATGGACTCCACCGCCTGACCTTCCTCTTTCTGGGCGTAGGAGGGGGTGTAGCGCTGGCCATCGCGGTGTTTGGCGTAGGGTATGTCATTGGACCTGTCACAACCCTGGCCCCTTTCCGAACCCCGTTCTGGGTCGTGCTGACCGGGTTGGCCGGCGGGCAAATTCTGTTCAATCCGTCCCTCACCAACAAATGGCGGGGGTTCCTGATCCTCGTCATGCTCGCGGTGCTGCATTACGCGTTCATCGCCCAACGCGAAGCGGTTTCCAACTGGGTGGGAGTATTGGCCGTCCTAGGGGTGCTCGTGTGGCTGCGCTTTCCCCGCCTGCGGGGATGGATCGTCGGCGGCGTCATGGCGATGGCCCTGTTGGGCATCCTTTTTCCCACGTTGTACAATTTCGCCGGCGGCGACGACGAGTGGATCGTCAGCGGCGGTTCGCGGCTGGCGCTCATTCAACGGGTGATCGAAGTCACATTGAGAAATCCAATCACCGGCCTGGGACCAGCCGCCTACCGCCCCTACACGGCGAACCAGCCCCTAGTATACAATCAAGCGATCTGGCTCACTCCCAAGGTCAACTCCCACAACAACTACGTAGATATCTTCGCCCACACCGGTTTGCTGGGCCTGGCCCTTTTTCTCTGGTTTCTAGGTGAGTTGGGTTGGCTTGGCTGGCAGTTGAGCGCCCTGCATCGGAGTGGCTTTGTGGGAGGGTATGTCAACGGTATGTTCGCCGCGTGGGTGGGGAGCCTGGTCATCATGCTACTGCTCGATTGGATGCTGCCGTTCGTGTATAACGTGGGATTCCCCGGCTTTCAGGCCAGCCTGCTGGTGTGGCTCTTCCTGGGTGGGCTGGTCGCAATAGAGCAGTTGGACAAAAACCAACGTTCAAACGTGTAAACGTTCAAACGGTCGCTTTCATAAGGAGAAAATTCGATGCCAAAAGCTCTCGTCACCGGCGCTGCCGGTTTTATCGGTTCGCACGTAGCGCGTCATCTGCTTGATGCGGGTATGGACGTGACGGCTTTGGATGATCTCAGCGGCGGCTTTGTGGACAATGTTCCTGCCGGGGCCGAATGGGTCCAGATGTCTGTCACAGATTACGAGAGCTTGCAAGCACTCTTCGAAACCAAAACGTTCGATTACGTCTTTCATCTGGCTGCCTACGCCGCCGAAGGGCTGAGTCCCTTTATCCGGCGCTACAACTACACCACCAATCTGCTCGGTTCGGTCAACTTGATCAACCTGAGCGTGTTGCACAGCATCAAGTGCTTTGTGTTCACTTCTTCCATCGCCGTCTATGGTGCTAACCAGACGCCGATGACCGAAGACCTGATCCCCCACCCGGAAGACCCTTACGGCATCTCCAAATACGCGGTCGAGCTAGACCTGGCGGCGGCGCACCGCCAATTCGGCCTGGACTACATCATCTTCCGGCCTCACAACGTCTATGGCGAACATCAAAACATCGGCGACAAATATCGCAATGTTATCGGCATCTTTATGAACCAGGTCTTGCAGGGCAAAGCCTTGACCATCTTTGGCGATGGAGAGCAAATGCGGGCTTTCTCCTACATCGATGACGTCGCGCCGGTCATCGCGCGCTCGGTGTTGGCGCCGGAGGCATACAACGAGGTTTTCAACGTCGGCGGCGACCAGCCCTATACGGTCAATGAACTGGCGCACACGGTCTGTGAGGTGATGGGGGTCGAGCCGAATATCACCTACCTGCCGGCGCGCAATGAGGTCAAGCACGCCTTCGCCGCCCACGACAAGGCGCGGCAGTTCTTCGATGCGCCGCCGCCCACCCCCCTGTGCGAGGGCGTCGCTCGCATGGCGGCGTGGGTGCGCCGGGTGGGCAGCCGCCGCACGCGGGATTTCGAGCATATCGAAATCCCCTTTGGCCTGCCGCAAGGATGGTAACACCATAATGTCTGTCATGCCGGTTGGTGACATCCCAGATCTCACCGTTTCTCTTATAAGCAGCGACAATCTCAAGTTACTGTTGCCATGTTTGCGTTCCGTTTTCGAGGCGACACATCACATCACGCTCGAAGTTTATCTGGTCGATAACGCTTCAACAACGCCGTTAGCATCCGTGATCGAAAAAGAGTTTCCCCAAGTGCAGATGCTGCGTAACGAACAACGTCTGGGTTTTTCCTCAAACAACAACATGGTGCTTAAACGTGGTCACGGCCGTTACCTGATGCTCTTGAACGATGATACCCTGGTATTGGATGGGGCATTGGATACATTGGTACAGTTTATGGACAAAACGCCGCAGGCCGGGGCTGTGGGCAGCTTTCTGCAAAACCCCGACGGCAGCTTTCAGCCCGCCTTCGCGCGCTTCCCGCATCCATTGGTGGAAGCTATGTGGGCCTCTACCAATTGGTCTTATCAGCATAAAATAAAGACGTCAGCGCCCTTTGAAGTGGATAGCGTCTGTGGTGCGGCCATGCTGGTGCGGCGCGAGGTTCTCGACCAAGTAGGAGGATTAGATCCTGCATTTGATCCTATCTATTCTGAAGAGGTAGATTGGTGCTACCGCATCAAACAAGCGGGATGGCGCATTTTCACCGTACCGCAAGCGCAGATCATCCACTACGGCAGTTACACCATGAACCGGGTCGTTCCGCAGAAATATGAGCTGCTCCTGTCTCATAAATTCTATTTCTTTCGCAAGCACAAAGGCGAAAAGGCGGCTCGGCTCTATCGAAGCGCTCTCTGGCTGACGACATTGCTCAAAGTGGGATGGTGGGCTACATCGGGTCTGGTGCGTCCCGGTTGCGAACACTGCAAGGAAAAGCTGCATCTACACCGTTATCTGCTCAAGCGTATTTCCTCATTCCAAAACCGCTGTGAATAGCCATTTATAATTAAGCATGAACCTCAGACAACGCCAACATCTCGAAAAACAATACCACGAATCAGACGACAAAGCCCGTGACGACAACACTCTGATAACGCGAGTCTATGCTTCCGGCGTTTTTGATGAAGCGGAGAACTATCATCTTGAGGCTTTAGGCGATATTCGCGGGCTGCACGTCCTGGATTACGGCTGCGGAGGCGGGTGGAGCACGGCCAAACTCAAAACTCGTGGCGCGCGGGTGACAGGGTTTGACATTTCATCAACCCGCCTGCGCGAAGCGCAAGCACATCTGGCGAAACTTGATGGCTCGCCGGTGACATTGCTGGAATGTGAGGCGGAATCTCTGCCCTTCGCCGATGCCACGTTCGACGTCATCTTTGGCAAGCAGATTCTCCATCATTTGGAGCTTGAGGTCGCCATCGCGGAAATTGCTCGCGTCTTGCGTCCGGGCGGCAAAGCCGTGTTTCTTGAGCCGCTGATCCATAACCCCCTGCTGGAAGGCTATCGCCGCTTAACGCCGCACCTGCGCAGCCCAACAGAAAAAGCCCTGAGTATGCGCCAGCTTGCGGAAATCGGCGCGCATTTCAAGCAATGGTCGCACCGGGAGTTTTGTCTATTCAGTATCCTTCCTATCTTGCTCAAGGCCTTGATCCTGCCGAAGTTCGAGGCAGAGCCTCTGCAAGCCTGGTTACAGAAAGTGGATCGCCAACTGGTCAAGGCTATCCCGTTTTTGGGAAGATACTATTGGGAAACGGTGATTGTCCTGGAAAAATAAAGGGCACCAAGCGCCTACCGACGCCTACTCCGCGAACTGCCGTGGTTTTAGCCTTCCCCTTCGTGAAAATTCGTGCCATTCGTGGCAGAAATCTCCTTCCCACACATCCTGTCAAAAATAAAACCTACGCAATGGCTGCACACCCTCAAAAATTTGGCATTTGGCCTAAATCTGATACAATAGAAAAGTACAACCCCAAATCACCCAGCCAAACGACTATATTGTAGCTACAACACAAAGGGGAAGATTGGTCTATGAACGATAAAGTGCTTGTCTTGACCGTTCTGGAAAGTCTGACGTGACCCAACAATGCGCATCGTCTACGCCTTGCTTTCTCCCACTTTCGGGATGCACCAGTACACCGCCGACATCGCCAACCGCGCGGCGGCCTACCACGAGGTGCACCTGGTCACCACCGGCCGCTATCCCGACCACCGCTACGCCCCTGCCGTCACCGTCCACATCCCTGTAAACTCGCGTGATACCGGCTTCTCTCCCCACGCCTTCGATCCCGCCGCCATTCATAACTCGCAACTCGCCATTCTTAACTTACATCCCGACGTCGTCCATTTCACCGGCCCGCACCTGTGGAACGTGCCCCTGATCCTGGCGCTGCGCCGTGTCGGCATCCCCGTCATCCACACCCTGCACGATCTGGACCCCCACCCCGGCTCCCCTTACGGCCCGCTGCTTTATCTATGGAATCGCCAGGTCTTGCACACCGCCGATCACATTCTTGTCCACGCCGTCCGTTATTACGAGCGGTTGCGCGCTCAGGGCTTCCCCGCTGCCAGACTCACCTGCACACCATTACTCCACCTCTTTCTAGGGCACGCCGCGCTTGAGGATGTCATCCATCTGGCAGATGGCGTCAGTTATGCGCCGGAGATACTCTTCTTCGGGCGATTGGAACCGTACAAGGGTGTGGCGCACCTGCTTACGGCCTGGGCTATGAGCAATGCCGCCGCCGGCGCCCAACCGGCGACATTGGTGCTCGCCGGGCCGGGGAACCTGGATAAGTTGTGGAGCGGTCCGTTGCCGCCCCGTGTGGAGTTCCGCAATCATCTCATCAGCGATAACGAAGCCGTGGCACTCTTCAAACGCTGTAGCCTGCTCATTTTACCCTACATGGGGGGGACACAATCGGCGCTCATCCCCGCAGCTTACTTCTTCCACAAGCCGGTGCTTGCTTCCACTTCCGGCGCGTTGGATGAGTACGTCGAAGATGGCATCACCGGCTGGATCGTGGAGCCGGAGCATCCCGCGTCGCTGGCACGCTGTATAACCGCCGCCCTTGCAGATTTAACTAATCTGGTTAGAATGGGAGACGCGGGCCGTGCATGGTACGAAGAGCGCCGTCAAGCCGAGGAACAAACCCTGCTGCACATGTATAAACGTTTCAACGTCTGAACGTTTCAACGCTTTCGGGGGGGGATATGCAGTCAGAAGCCATAGATCATAGGGAAAGTTGGGCTGCCCGAAAGGCAACGACACAAGCCTATCACCGCGCGCACGGGCCGCGGCTTACGCTGCTGGAGCGGCAGCGGCTGCTGTTGTTCATGGATTTATTGTTGGTCAACAGTATGCTTGTCATAGCCTTGGGCCTGTGGAACAACATCCCCCCGTCCGCCACAGTCTTGAGCGCCAACTACAAGTGGTTCGTCACCCTCTCGCTGCTGTGGTACATTATCGGCCAAACGCTCGACCTCTACAGCCCTGTCCGCGCCGCCAGCACCACCGCGATCGTGATCAGCAGCAGCGTCGCCGGCCTGCTCACCGGCCTCATCTACGTCGCCATCCCCTGGCTTACCCCCCCACTGCAACGGCGTTTCTACATTTTTGGTTTTGTCGGGCTGACGATCCTTGCCATCACGCTATGGCGCGCGCTTTACGCTCGTTTGCTCGCCCAATCCGCCTTCGAGCGTCGCGTCCTTATCGTGGGCAACGGGAAAATTTCCGAGCGACTGGCAGACGAGCTGAATGCCGCGGCCAGAGCCGAGCGTGCCAACCCCTTGCGCGGAACCGGCTATCACATTCTCGGTTTTGTCAATACGCTGCCTGTTGGGCAAAAGAAGGTCCTTGATCCGGCCCATTCACTGATCCGGCTGATCCGCAAAGTGGGTATTGACGAGGTCCTGGTCAGCGAAGACGCACCGCTTTCCCCCACCCTCCACGAAGCGCTGCTTGATTGCCGTGAGTTGGGCATCCCCGTCACACCGCTCGCCGAGGTCTATGCACGGCTCACCAATCGTCTTCCCATAGACTACGCCAGCCACAATCTGCGGTTGATCGTCGGGAGAGACGATGACCTGGGGTACCGCCTCTACTGCGCCGTCAAATATGTCATAGATATCCTGCTGGCGTTGGTGGGGATCGCAGTGATAGGTGTGTTGATCCCGTTCGTCGCCGTGGTCAACGCCCTCACCTCGCCCGGCCCGCTGTTCTACCGCCAGCAGCGGGTGGGACGCGCCGGGCAGCCCTTCGCCGTGATCAAATTCCGCACGATGCAGCCTAACGCCGAGACCGACGGCGCCGTGTGGGCCAGCGATCATGACGACCGTGTAACGCCGCTGGGCAAGTGGATGCGGCGGATGCACATTGACGAGCTTCCGCAAGTCATCAACATCCTGCGCGGTGAAATGAGCGTCGTCGGCCCGCGCCCGGAGCGGCCCCAGTTCGTCGGCGAGATCAGCCGCGTGTTGCCCATCTACCGCGCGCGCCACGCCGTCAAACCCGGCATCACCGGCTGGGCACAGATTCACTACCCCTACGGAGATTCCCTGGAAGATGCCCGCATCAAGCTGGAATACGACCTCTACTACATCCAAAACGCCAGCCTGGCGCTCGATCTGCTGATCATGCTCCAGACCATCCCCACAATGCTGTTGTTCAAGGGGCAGTAGACGGTGGCACATATCCTGTTCCTCACGCAGGTGCTCCCCTACCCGCTCGATTCCGGCGCAAAAACCCGTGCGTACTATGTCCTGCGCCATCTCGCTCAGCAGCACCGGATCACACTCGTTTCGTTCGTGCGCGATGACAATCACCCGGAAGACATCGCGCACCTGGCTCACTACTGCGGCGCTGTTCACACCGTCCCCATGCAGCGCTCGCGCTGGCGCGACCTGCGCGCTGTGCTCAAAGCCTGGCTTACGGGACAATCCACCATCATCGCCCGCGACGAAATTCCCGCGATGCACGCCTTGCTCAAGCAGTTGACCGCCACACAAACCTTTGACGCCATCCACGCCGATCAAGCCTCCATGGCCCAATACGCCCTCTACGTCCAGTCCCAATCCGCAATCCGCAATCCGCAATCCCCAATTCCCATCATCCTCGACGCCCACAACGCCCTTTTCCACATCCCGGAGCGATTGGCGAACCACGAGCGCAACCCCCTGAAACGCTGGTTTCTGCGTCGCGAAGCCCGCGCCCTGGCCCGCTACGAAGCCCACACCTATCCCGAATTCACCCACGTCGTTTTCGTCAGCGCCGAAGATCGTGCGGCTATACAGGAGCAAATCACAAATTACGAATTACGAATGACGAATCGTAATTCGCAATTCGCAATTCGCAATTCAAACATCATCCCCATCTGCGTAGACCCCGATGACCGTTCGCTGGTGCAGCGTGTCGCCAATCCGCGCGCCGTCCTCAGCCTGGGTACAATGTTCTGGCCACCCAATGTCGAGGGCGTGCTGTGGTTTGCCCGCGAGGTGTTCCCGCGCGTGTTAGCACGTGTGCCTGACGCACGTTTTGTCATCATTGGGAAGAATCCACCCGCATCCGTGCGATCCCTTGCCGCAACACTCCCAAATGTGGAAATCACAGGATATGTTCCCGATCCCACGCCTTACCTGGCAGAGACCGCCGCCTTCGTCGTCCCGCTCAACGCTGGCGGTGGAATGAGGGTCAAGATCGTGGATGCCTGGGGTTGGGGACTGCCTATCGTTTCCACGACTATCGGCGCGGAGGGCATTGACGTGCGAGATGGCGAGAACATCCTATTGGGCGATACCCCTGAGGCGTTTGCCGCAGCCGTCATCCGGCTACTGGAAAACCCGACATTGGGCGAGCACCTGCGCGCCAACGGACGGCAGTGGGTAGAGACCCATTACAACTGGCGCACCGTCTACGCACAGTGGGATAAGGTTTATGAGAGGGTCTTGTCATTATGATCAAAGTCCTTTGCATCTTCGGCACCCGCCCCGAGGCCATCAAGATGGCGCCGGTAATCTGGGCTTTGCAAAAACAGCCCGAACGCTTCGTCACGCGCGTGTGCGTCACGGCGCAACACCGCGAGATGCTCGATCAAATGCTCGCCACGCTCGCGCTCACGCCCGATGTAGACCTCGATCTGATGCAGCCCGGGCAAACGCTCAACCAGTTGGCCGCGCGCGTGCTGGCGAGACTGGACCCCGTGCTCGAAGCCGAGCGCCCCGATTGGGTGCTCGTGCAAGGCGACACGACTACGGTGCTCGCCGGCGCACTCGCTGCGCACCATCTGCGCATCCGCATCGGCCACGTCGAAGCCGGGCTGCGCACCGGCGATCGCTGGAATCCCTTCCCGGAGGAGATGAACCGCGTGCTCGCCGACCACCTCAGCGACCTCTGCTTTGCGCCCACGGAGCGCGCCCGGCAGAATCTGCTGCGCGAGGGCATCTCCGAACAGTGCATCCGACTTACCGGCAACACCGTCACCGACGCGCTGTTGTGGGCCACCCGGCAGCCTACACCGCCGGCGGCCCTCGCTTTGCTGGAACAAGCCGGCCTGCCCGCCGAGCCAGAGAGTCCGGCGGATGCTCCACGGCTCGTTCTGGTGACGGCGCACCGGCGCGAGAGCTTCGGCGCACCGCTGGACCGCATCTGCCACGCTGTCCGCGCAATCGCCGAACAGGGTGCGGGCGCGGTCAAGTTGATCTACCCCGTCCATCCCAATCCCAACGTGCAGGCGCCCGTCCAGAAGTGGCTAAGCCACGTCCCACACGTCACACTCGCGCCGCCGGTGGATTATCTTACGCTGGTGGCGCTGATGCGGCGCAGCACGCTCATCCTCACGGATTCCGGCGGCATCCAGGAAGAAGCCCCGAGCCTGGGCGTGCCGGTGCTGGTGCTACGCGACGTCACCGAGCGTCCAGAGGCCGTCGAAGCCGGCGTTGCGCGCGTCGTGGGCACCGACCCGCAACGCATCGTCGCGGAGACCTTCCACCTGCTCGAAGACCCGAAAGTCTACGCGGCCATGGCGCGGGGCATCAATCCCTATGGGGACGGCCATGCCGCCGAACGGATTGTTCAGGCGCTGATGGAGATGCAATGACCAGAAATCCGCGTAAACTCCTCCCCTTCATCCTCTTGCTATCCGTCCTATTGCGGGTCGCCGTCGCCTTCTACTATGGCGACGTCGTGGATGCTCCACCATTGCTCACCGATCAACGTTCCTATAGCGCGCTTGGCGCGCGCTTGATCACCGGTAAAGGTTTTAGCTTCGAAAGGTTCTGGTACCCATTCACCCCGCCCAACACCCCTACAGCGCACTGGTCCTTCCTCTACTCGCTCTTCATCGCCGCCGTCTATGCCGTTTTCGGCGTTCACCCGCTCGCTGCACGGCTTACCCAGGCCATCCTCGGCGGCTTCCTGCTCCCGTGGATGGTCTACCGTCTCACGGCTACCCTGTTTGGAGAAGTGGAAATGGCAAGTGGCGAATCGCAAGTCGCAAATCGAGACTCGCCATTCGCTCTCCTCGCCGCCGCCATCGCTGCTGTTTACGGTTATTTCATCCTCTATGCGGCCACCATGATGACGGAGACCTTCTACATCGTTGCGCTGCTGTGGTCGTTGGAGGTAGGGTTGCGCGTTGGACGAGAGTTGCGCCGGGGCGCCGCAATTCCCTTCAGCCTGGCTCTGCAATTAGGCGCGAGCCTGGGCATCGCCGCCCTTATCCGCCAATCCATCCTGCCGTGGGTGCCGGTGTTCTTTCTGTGGCTGGTGTGGCAGGGCGTTAGCACGTTAACACGTTGGCACGTTGAAACGTTCAAACGGTTCAGCGGTCTCATCCTCGCCGGTCTCACGCTCCTCGCCTTTATCTTGCCGTGGACATATCGCAACTATCGCGTCTACGGGGAGTTCCTGCTGCTTAACTCCAACACGGGCTACGCGATGTATTCGGCGCAGCACCCTATGCACGGGACGCACTTTCAGGAGTTCGCCGCCGCCCCGCTGCCCGAAGGATTGTCCGGCAACGAGGCACAGATGGATCGTGCGCTGCTGCGACAGGGGCTCCGATTCGTTCTCGATGACCCTGGGCGTTACCTGTTGCTCTCCTTAAGCCGAATCCGCGCTTTCTTTGAGTTTTGGCCTACGCCGGATACTACCCTGCTCCACAACATCGGGCGCACGGGGTCTTTTGGGCTGTTTTTGCCGTTTATGCTGTATGGGCTTTATTTAGCGGTCAGCCGTCAGCCGTCAGCCGTCAGCACTCCCTACTCCCTACTCCCTACTCCCTACTCCCTACTCCTCCTCTTCATGGCCTTCTACACCCTCCTTCACATCCTCACCTGGGCGATGGTGCGCTATCGTTTGCCTGTGGATGCCGTTGCGTTGCCGTTCGCGGCGTTAGCAATCTATGACCTGTACCAACGCCTGCGCAAGCGCTTTCTCACGTTGAAACGTCGAAGCGTTTGAACTTTCAAACGCTTCAGTAATCTTTCTCAAAAATTTGATTTTGCGGTATACTGTTACCCAATTAAACTGATAAAGTGAGCCGGTCATGGAATTAAAGCAATACTTTGGGGTCATCAAAAAGTGGTGGTGGTTGGCGGTCACCTGCGTGCTGATTGCCTCGGTTTCCAGTTATATGGGGACGCAGCAAATGCCGCGCATCTACAGCGCCACGACCACGTTGATGGTCGGGCAAGCCCTCCAACAGGCCAACCCGTCCAGCCAGGAAATCTACCTTAGCCAGCAGTTGGCGCAAACCTACGCGACAATGGTCAAGCGCAAACCCATCCTCGAAGGGGCAGCGCGGGCGTTGGGATTGCAGTATATCCCCGCAGCAGGCAATGTCTCCGCACGGGTGGTCCCCGGTTCGCAGCTTCTGGAAATCACCGTGCTGGATACCGATCCCGAGCGCGCCCGCATCCTCGCCGACGAAATCGCCCAACAACTGATCAAGCAGACGCCTACCGACTCACCGGAGGTGCAAGAGCGACGCGCTTTCGTCCAACAGCAGCTCAAAGACCTGGAAGACAAGATCAAGACCACCAAAGCGGAGATCGAAGAGGAACAGAAGAAGCTGGATGCCGCCAACAGCGCGCGCGCCATCCAGCAGTACCAGTCGAATATCTCTGCCCTGCAACAAAAGCTTTCCTCGTACCAATCTACTTACGCTTCACTGCTCACCACCGTGCAGGGCGGCATCAACTACGTCACCGTCGTCGAACCGGCGAGCAAGCCCACATCCCCCATCAGTCCCAATGTCTCCCAGACGGTGATGCTCGCCGCCGGCATCGGCCTGGCGCTGGCGCTGGGCGGCGCGTTTCTCATCGAATATCTGGATGACACCGTGAAGACGCCCGAAGAGGCCGCGCAGTTGACCGGCCTACCCGCCCTGGGCGCCATCGCGCGCATCGAGGGGAAAACGCTCGAAGACCGGCTCATCACCGCCCACCACCCGCTTTCGCCCATCGCCGAAGCTTATCGCGTGCTGCGCACGAACATCCAATTCTCCACGGTGGATAAGCCGCTCAAGACGTTGATGGTCACCAGCCCGGCGCCCTCCGAAGGCAAGAGTGTGACCCTGGCAAACCTGGCCGTGGTGATGGCGCAATCGGGCCTCAAGGTGATTGCAGTGGACACCGACCTGCGGCGGCCCATCCAACACAAGATTTTCGACATTGCCAACGAGTCGGGGCTATGCGATGGTATTCTTCACGCCAATCCCAGCATTATGGAATACGTGCAACCAACGCAGGTGGAAAACCTCTGGCTATTGCCCAGCGGTACAATCCCGCCGAATCCCGCCGAACTGCTGGGGTCCAAACGGATGGGGGAGATCATCGAGGAATTGAAGGCCAACGCCGATCTGCTGATCTTCGACACACCGCCGGCGCTGTTGGTGACCGATGCTGCCGTGCTCGCCAACCGCGTGGACGGCGTGTTGCTGGTCAACGACGCCGGAAGCACACGTCGGGGAATGACCCAGAGAGCCGCCGAGGAACTGCGCCGCGTCCACGCCCCCCTGCTCGGTCTGGTGATGAACCGCCTCTCCACGCGCCGCGGCAGCTATTATTACTACCAGTACTACCACTACAAATACTACCGCCACGAAGACGGTACCGTCGAAAAACGCCGCTCCAAATCTGAACGCAAACGCCGCAGGAAATAGCCACGAATTTCACGAATTTTTAAAAAATCTTTCGTGTTAATTCGTGCAATTCGTGGCAAAATCCCAATCCATTTCATCCGTTTAATCCGTTGACACAAACCGCTGCGTGATCGGTAGCCGGCGGTCTTTCCCGAAGGCGCGTGCCGTGATGCGCACCCCCGGTGGGGCCTGACGTCGCTTGTATTCGTTGCGATCCACCATCCGTGCCACCCGCCGCACCACGTCCTCTGGCAATCCCAACGTCGCCACAATGTCCTCCGGCGATTGATCGTCCTCCACGTAGGCTTTGAGGATAGCATCCAGCACCTCGTAGGGCGGCAGTGAATCCGTGTCTTTCTGATCCGGGCGCAGTTCCGCCGAAGGGGGACGGGTGATACAACGTTCGGGGATCACCGGCGCATCCCCCTGAGCATTGCGCCAGTTCGCCAGGTCATATACGAGCGTTTTCAACACATCCTTGATGACCGCGTACCCCCCTGCCATATCGCCGTAAAGTGTCGCATAGCCCGCGCTCATCTCGCTTTTGTTGCCGGTGGTCAGCACCAGCCAGCCGAATTTGTTGGAAAGCGCCATCAGGTAATTGCCACGAATGCGCGCCTGGATGTTCTCCTCGGCGACACCCGGCGTAGTGCCTGCAAACGGGCCGGCCAGCACATCGAGATACGCCTGAAAGACAGATTCGATGGGAATGGTCATAAAGCCGATCCCCAGATTGGTGGCCAGTTGTGCCGCATCGGTGTTGCTCATCTCGGCGGTGTAGCGCGATGGCATCGCCACCCCCACCACATTCTCCGGCCCCAGCGCGTCCACTGCAATACACGCGACCAGCGATGAATCAATCCCACCAGAAAGGCCGATCACCACCTTCTTAAAACCGTTTTTGCGGATGTAATCCCGCACACCAAGCACCAACGCTTGATAGATTTCGGCCAGGGGTGGCAGCGGCGCCGCGATATGGGGCGCACACGGTTGGCGGGCGGGCAGCGGCGTCGCGCTCCGCACCACGGGCAGCGTCACGACCGGCAGGGGCGTGGGTGTCGCCTTGCGCCAGCGGGGATCGTGCAGCCGCCAGCGAAACACGGCTCCCAAATCCACATCCGCCACGATGAAGTCTTCGGCGAACTGCGCACCGCGCGCGAGTACCTGTCCGCGCTCGTTCACAATCACACTGCTGCCATCGAAGACCAACTCATCCTGCCCTCCGACCAGGTTGCAGAAGGCAACCACCGCAGCGTTATCGGTAGCGCGCGTGATTAGCATTTGCTCACGGGAGGCCAGCTTGCCGGCGTGATAAGGCGATGCGGAAATGTTCACCAGCAGCCGCGCTCCACCCTGCAAAGCCTGAACTTCGGGCGGCCCTGCCGGATACCAAATGTCCTCGCAAATGCTCACCCCGAAGGCCACGCCATCCCGCTCGAACACCGGGATTTCCGTCCCCTTGCGAAAATAGCGATCCTCATCGAAAACGGCGTAGTTGGGCAGATAATGCTTGCGATAGGTGCGCACCCACTCCCCGTCATGGAGAATGGCAGCGGCGTTGTAGACATCGTTATCCACATCCGCAAATCCGACAATCGCCGTGATCCCCTGTGTGGCCCGCGCCAGCCGTAGCACCGCTGCCATGTTCGCCTGTAAGAAGGCCGGTTTGAGCAACAGGTCTTCCGGTGGATAGCCGGTCACGGCCAGTTCAGGGAACACAACCAGATCTGCGCCGACTTCGCGCGCCTGTTGGATGCCGGCCTCGATCTTGTGTACATTGCCTTCAATATCGCCGACAAGAACGTTGATCTGTGCTAAAGCAATCCGCCAATAGGTCATTGCGCCTCCCCTGAAGAACCTTTGAACGCTAGCAGGTTGTCATGTTGTCACGTTAACACGTTGGAACGTTCGACGAGTTAGAAATCCGTTAAGATCAGTTCAATCCGTTGACTATTCGCCGAGGTGGTTGACGCGCCCGACGCCGTTCACCCGCTGCGAAATGACGGGATTGCCGTAATACTCAATGGACCCCGCGCCGTTGATTGTGGCGTCAAGCTCCTTGCTCACGCGCACCGTCGCCGAACCGGCGGCGTTGATTTCAACTCTGGCCTTCTCGCTCTCCAATGAGCGGGCCTGATACCGCCCCACCCCGTTGATTTTGACGGTCTGCGATACCACCTCGCCCGTCACCGTCACATTGCCCGCGCCGGAAAGCGTCACGAACAAGGTATCGGCGTCCAAATTCTGCATCTCAAAGTTGCCCGCGCCGTTCGCGTTGACGGTGAAGGTTTCGGCGCGCATATCGGCCGCCTCGATGTCTCCCGCGCCATCCAGCGTGATCGCGTCCAGCGATTTCACGGTGAGGTAAAAATTGATGGGTTTTTGGCTGATCGGCACGATGTTCTTCTGCCAGCGGATGATCAACTCGTTATCCTTGATCTCGGTGGTGATGTACGGCATGAAGTTATCCTCGGCCTTGATACGCAGGGACTCGGTCTCGCCGCGTTCGATGTGCAATCGGCCAAACCCTGCCAGGCGCACACGCCGGAAGTCCTGCACTGCGCGCGTCTCTTCGATGACATTCCCCGAACCTTCCACCTTCTCCAGGTCAATCTCGATCGTCACACTGGGAATCGTCACCGTGCAGGCCAGGCTGCTCACCAAAAGCAATAACACGATCACCACAATCATACTACCTTTCATCTCACGCCTCCTGTAAATCGTTTGAACGTGCCAACATTCAAACGTGCCAACGTTAATACGCATCACCGCATGGCAAGGTTGCAGTCCGCCACAAACACGCAATTCTGGTATAATAGCGTTATTGTAATACGAAATGGAGAAATATGCTATGCTAGAGGGCAAACGCTCGCCACAGCGGGCACCGTTGGAGGCCATCCTTAAACCACACACGCGCGGGGAACACCTGGCTTACTGGATTTCACAAGCGGGCAGTCCGCCTGTAATGGGGCTTTTGGCGCTGATCCTCATCGCCGCCAGCCTGACGCTGCCCAATGTCTGGCTATGGGTAGGCGTGTACGTGATGATGGCCATGGTCATCCCGATGCTGTTTCTCATCTGGCAGGTGCGCCACGGGCAAGTGACCGACCTGGATGTGCAACTTCGAGAACAGCGCAAGGGATCGCTGCTGGTGACAATTGCCGGTTTCGGGCTGAGCTGGCTTGTTATGCACGTGGGAGGTGCGCCGCCGACACTTACGGCGATGGCGGGTGCGGGCTGCGTGCAATGGCTCATCATCTTCGCCATCACCCTGCGGTGGAAGATCAGTGCACACACCACCTCCGCTGCCGGCGTGACGGTGCTCATCCTGCGGGTGTTCGGATTGGCCGCTGCGCCGCTTGTCGTCAGCGTTCCCCTGATTGCCTGGTCGCGCGTCAAACTGCGACGGCACACGCTCGGTCAGACCCTTGCCGGTATCCTGCTCGGCAGCGGCGTTATCGTGGGGGCAATCCTGCTCAACCCGGCGTTATAATGTCGCGTTCGAACATGCCAACACCATAACATGCCAATGGATTTTCGGAGGCTGGTATGCCAGAAACAGATGAGATCAGTGCATTGAAAGAAGCCCTGGCGCGCGAACAACAAATGCGTCAGGAGGCCGAGGCCGCGCTCGCCGAGGCGCAACGTGCCCGCCGACAATTCGTGTCCCTGGTCACGCACGAGTTGCGCGTCCCCATGACCTCCATCAAGGGCTATACCGACCTGCTACTCAAAGGCATCGTCGGCCCGATTAGTGACGCGCAGCGGAATTTCTTGCAGACCATCCGCACCAACGTCGAACGCATGTCGCGGATGGTCGCCGACCTTTCCGACATCAATAAGTTAGAAGCAGGCGCGCTGCAGCTCACCCCCACCGCCGTCGCGCTCAACGAGGCGCTCGACGAGGCCCTGCGCAACCTGGCAAGCGCCATCGAAGCGAAACGCCAAACCCTCATCCGCGAGATTCCCGACACACTGCCGGCGCTCTGGTGTGACCGCGCGCGCCTTGTCCAGGTGCTGGGGAATCTGCTCAGCAACGCTCATCTCTACACACCGGAAGGCGGCGTTATCGCTGTCAGCGCCGAGTATACACCGGATGAGGCGCAAAGTGTGCGCATTGCCGTCCGTGATACCGGCATCGGTATTCTGCCGGAAGAACAAGGGCGCATCTTCGAGATGTTCTTCCGTGCCTCAGATGAAGAAACGCGCCAGATAGTGGGCAATGGTCTGGCGCTGCACCTCTCGAAACTGCTCATCGAACAGCAAGGCGGGCGGATCTGGTTCACAAGCGAGCGGGGCAAAGGCTCGACGTTCATCGTACAACTGCCGACCGCGCCATAAAACACATCCCCAACCACTGATGGTTGGGGATGTGTTTTGAAGCTGAGAGTTAATACGTCAGCATACGCGGCAACTGCTTAGCCTGTTCGATCCAGTCGGCTACCTGCGCGGGTGAAGGCAACCGGCGCACCAGTTTGCGCTCCTCATTGACTTCGACCAGCTTGTTGTAGAGGTTTTCGGCATTGCGCTGCGCCAACTCTGGAACCGTATCCACGCCGACAATCTCCAACAGATCACCGTATTCCTCGCCGATCCCTTTGACGCGGAAAAGGTCAGCGCGGTTCACCCATTTGAGAATCAACTTCCCGCTGATGCCGGTCTTCTCCTCAAGATCGGCGCGGCCCTTCGGGGTCTTGCCCTGTTCAAGCAGTGCCTCCAGCGAAGCCACACCGGCTTGTTGCAGCTTCTCGGCATAAGCATCACCAATACCTTCGATCGTTTGTAGCTTGGTCATTGTCGTCTCCTTAACATAAGCCTGTCTTATTTGCTGAACACCATTTATCTTAAGCATATATGAAACAGCATAAAAGTCAAGATTTAATCACAAATGATGCAGTTTCACACATCATTCGATAGACTTTTGAGGTTGTGCTATAATGAGATCAGTAAACGTTCTGTCTTCAGAAGTGAGGAGGGAAAAGATGACCAATGTTCCTCACATTACGCCCAACAATAGGAGTGACGTATGAGAATTACCATGACATTGAACAATACCCCCCGCACCTTCGACATCGAGCCGCGCGAGACGCTCTTTCACCTGCTGCGGCGCAGCGGCATCAAGAGTGTGAAGTTCGGCAGCGAGGATGGTGCAGACGGCTACAGCACCGTGCTGCTCAACGGTCGGTTGTGCAACAGCGTCGTCACCCTGGCAGCGCAGGCCGACGGCGCAACCGTGCTCACCGTTGAAGGCCTGAGCGGACATCAGCATCCCGGCTGGAACCAGAAGGCCGAGCTGCACCCCTTGCAACGTGCCTTCATCGAGACCGGCGCGATCCAGAGCGGCTACGATACGCCCGCGCTAATCCTTGCCGGCAAGGCGTTGCTCGACCGCAACCCGCGCCCCACCGAGGCCGAAGTCCGCGATGCCATCAGCGGCATTGTCTCCCGCGAAACCGGCTACGTCAAACCGGTGCAGGCGATTTTACGCGCGGCGGCCTACCTGCGCGGCGAAGATCCCGGCCCCGTGCTCGGCGGTTCAGACCTGGGCGATCTCGGCGAGGCACTGTTCCGCCCGCCGGAAGGCTTGTTTACGCTGCCCGATACGCCCGAACCGCCGGATTTCGGCGGCGGCGGGTGGACGGATACGCAAACGCGCGTCAAGGTACAGCCCAAGACTGTCGTCACAACCGAGCCGGAGAAGTTCGCCGTCGTCGGCAAGCCGTTGCCGAAGGTGGATGCGCCCAAACTCGCACAGGGGCAGCCGGCATTCGTCGCCGATTTCGAGCGGCCGGGGATGCTCTACGCCAAAATCCTCCACAGCCCGCACGCCCACGCCCGCATCAAGGACATTGATACGCGCCAGGCTGAAGCCCTGCCCGGCGTCCGCGCCGTGCTGACGTACAAGAATGTGCCGCGCGTGATCTACTCGACGGCCGGACAGAGCTACCCGATCCCCGGTCCGCTGGATTATGTCAGCTTCGACAACAAGGTGCGCTACGTAGGCGACCGCGTCGCCGCCGTCGCCGCCGAGACGCCGGAAATCGCCGAACAGGCGCTCGAACTCATCAAAGTTACCTATGAGGTGCTGCCGCCTGTCCTCAGTCTCGATGCCGCGATGGCCGAGGGCGCGCCGATCATCCACGACGAAGCCGACTACGTCAACTTCGGCGACAGCGACCCGACCAGGAATCTCGTCGCCAAAGTCAGAATTGATCTCGGCAATGTGGACGCGGCGTGCGCACAAGCCGATTACGTCTTCGAGGCCGAGGTGGAGACGCAGAAGATGAAGCATGTACCGCTGGAGCCGTGGGTCGTGCTCACTTATTGGGACGAAGACGATCGTCTGGTCATCCTCAGCTCGACGCAGGTGCCATTCCACGTGCGCCGCATCCTCGCGCCTGTGCTGGGTCTCACCGAAGGGCAAATCCGCGTCATCAAACCGCGCATCGGCGCGGCTTTCGGCAACAAGCAGGAAATCTACGAGGACATCCCCGCGCATCTCACCATCGCCACAGGCCGCCCGGTGCTGCTGGAGTTGACCCGCGAGGAGCAATTCATCTACACCACCACCCGCCATCCGATGCGCGTGCGCTACCGTGTGGGTGTCAACAAGGACGGGACGATGGTAGCGCAGGATATGCGCGCATGGAGCGATACCGGCGCGTATGGCGGGCACGGGCTGACGGTGCTCGGCAACACCGGCCACAAGACGCTGCCGATCTACAACACGCCCAACGTGCGCTTCTGGGGTGAGACGTACTACACGACGTTGCCGCGTTCGGGTGCGTATCGCGGGTACGGCGTCACGCAAGGGGTCGTCGCCACCGAGACGCTCATCACCCGCATCGCCGTGGAGCTGGGTATGGACCCGCTGGCCTTCCGCCTGAACAACATCGTCAAACCACACACCGAGAACATCATGAGCAAGGTATGGAGCGAGGGCCGCGAGGCACATGGCGAGATGATCGAGACGAACGCGCTGCGCGAAGCGGCCATCCAGGGTGCAGCGGCGGTAGGTTGGGCGCAGAAGTACGGGAATCCGAACTGGCACACCGTCCCCGGCGCACCCCATCTGCGACGCGGGATCGGCGTGGCGTTTTTGATGCAGGGTTCCGGCATCCCCAACCTGGATATGGCCGCCGCCAGCATCAAGATGAACGACGACGGCTCTTTCAATTTGATGATCGGTGCAACCGACCTGGGGACCGGCTCCGATACCGTACTCGGCCAGATCGCCGCCGAAGTGCTCGGCTGTACCCTCGACAAGCTCATCATTCGCTCGTCCGATACCGATGTGACGCCCTTCGACAAAGGGGCGTATGCGTCGTCCACAACGTACATCAGCGGGGGAGCCGTGGCGCGCGCGGCAGAAGAAGTGGCGCGGCAAATCAAGGCCGTCGCCGAGGAGATGACCGGCGTGCCCGCCGACGACATCACCCTGCGCTCCAACTACGCATGGCTGGGGCAGCCGTCAGGGGCCAGCTTTCAGCCGTCATCCGTCAGCGATCAGCAGGCTATTTCTTTCCGTGACATCGCCATGTATGCCACGCACAAACAGAACCAGCATCAGATTATGGGGATGGCGTCGTTCGTCAGCCCGGTCAGCCCGCCGCCGTTTGCGGCGCAGTTCGCCGAAGTGACCGTGGATACGGAGACCGGCCAGACGACGGTGGACAATCTGCTCATTGCGGTAGACTCCGGCACGATCGTCAACCCGCTCACCGCGGGTGGGCAGGCGGACGGCGGTATGCTCCAGGCGCTCGGCTACGCGCTCACCGAGGAACTGGTCTACGACGAAACCGGGCGCACGCTCAACCCGCGCTTCGACGATTACCGCGTGTTCCGCGCGGATGAAAGCCCGCCGATGGAGACGCTGTTCGTGCAGACGTTCGAGCCGTCACATCCCCTGGGCGTGAAGTCTGTCGCGGAGATCGTCGTCAATGGAGTCGCGCCGGCGGTCATCAACGCGATTTACGACGCCACAGGCGTGATGATGACGCGCACGCCGGTCACGCCGGAGCGCTTGTGGCGCGCGCTGCGGGAGGCGCAGGGACAGCCCTGAACCAGCATCAGAAAAAGCGGCGCACCAGGCGCCGCTTTTTATTTTCCATCAGCAGATTGAGCAGATGAAGCAGATTTGATCTGCTCAATTCGCTCAATCCATTCCGAAAATAGCTCTCCTTCCATGTAATTTTCATCTTTGGTGGAGAGCGCAGTTCATGTTGTCTGCTGACAAAAAAGCCAAGAGGTAAGAAACACATTTCGTGTTATAATGGTACGAACTTTTTTAGTCGCCGCGCTCCTATCCAGCCCGGGAACGCGCGACCGGTATCTCAGAAGGAAAGGAGAAGATGCGATGGATTGGCATATTTTCAATCCGCCAGAGGAGGCACGGCGGATCCTGGAAGCATGTCCCTCCGTGGTTGTCGCCAGTTCGATCAACGAGCTGGTCAATATGGCCTGCGGCGGCCTGGGCAGCAGTTACACCGAAGTCAGCTACGAGATTCCCGACCGCGGTAAGGTCATTGAAGCGACGGTGTGTCGGGTGCGAAACGGTGTCGCGGTCAATTATCCTGAACCGTACATGCGCCGCCGCGACCCGGATTGTCTCGTCATCGCCGATGATAAGCCCACCGACAAGCCCACATTCAGAGAACGCTACGGCGAAGATTTCCACACCGTCCGCCAGGCCACCTTCGACTGGCTCAAAACCCAGCCTTTGGTGATTTTCGCCTTCACCGCCGGACCGAGAGGGCTGGGCAGCGAGACGCTTTGCATTGCCCCGGCCAATGCGGGCTTCTTCGCCCTGGGCCTGGCCCTGTTGCAAGGCATCACACCCACCGCCGAGATTCCTCCCGATTTTCATCCCACAGCCATTATCTACGTAGCACCGACATTCCGGCACACGCACTTTGAGGGGAAGCAGGTGGTCGTCCACAACCGGCTGGATGACCTGCACGAGATGTTCTCCTATAATCTCTATCCCGGCCCTAGCGCCAAGAAGGGCGTCTACGGGATGCTGATCACGCAGGGTGAGCGCGAAGGTTGGGTCACGGCGCATTGTTCTGCCGTGCGCGTGGTGACGCCTTATGACAACACGGTGGTCATCATGCACGAGGGCGCGAGCGGCGGCGGCAAGAGCGAGATGCTCGAGCAGGCACACCGCGAGAGTGACGGACGATTGCTGCTCGGCGAGAACATTGTCACCGGCGAGAAACGTTATCTCGAAATCCCCCGCACCTGCGATTTGAATCCCATCGCCGACGATATGGCCGTGTGCCATCCGGCCATCCAGAAGAACAGCGGCCGGCTGACAATCGAGGACGCCGAGGAAGCCTGGTTTGTGCGCGTCAACCACATCGAGCACTACGGCACCGATGTCTACCTGGAACGCTTGACCGCCGAGGCCACCACGCCGATGTTGTTTTTGAATATTGACGCCGTACCGCGCGGGCGCGCGTTGATCTGGGAACACATCGAGGATGCACCCGGCAAACGCTGCCCCAATCCTCGCGTTGTCGTGCCGCGCACGGCTGTGCCTGACATCGTCAACGGGCCGGTGCGGGTGGACATTCGCAGCTTTGGGGTACGCACGCCGCCCTGCACCCGCGACAATCCCACGTATGGCATCATTGGGTTGTTCCACCTGCTGCCGCCGGCGCTGGCGTGGTTGTGGCGGCTGGTCTCGCCGCGTGGCTATGAGAATCCGAGCATCACCGACAGCAACGGGATGAGCAGTGAGGGCGTCGGCTCGTACTGGCCTTTCGCTACCGGGCGCAAAGTGGATCAGGCCAACCTGTTGTTGGAACAGTTCCGTGACAATACCCGCACGCGGTACATTCTCTGCCCTAACCAGTACATCGGCGCGTGGCGCGTGGGCTTTATGCCGCAGTGGATCGCCCGCGAATATATGGCGCGGCGCGGCACTGCGCCGTTCAAGCCGGAACAACTACGCCCTACACGCTGCAACTTGCTCGGCTATCGCCTGCATTATTTGCAGGTAGAAGGGCGTATGATCACGAATTACCTGACAAAAGTGGAAGTTCAGCCCGAAGTCGGTGAAGAAGCATACGACATCGGTGCGAAAATCCTGACCGATTTCTTCCACAAATGTTTGAAAGAATTCTACACGAACGATCTGCTGCCTTTGGGTCGCCGCATCATCGAATGTTGCTTTGACGGCGGGAGCGTCACCGATTACGAGGCGCTCATCCCTGCGTATGTCGGGGATTGAAATTCAGAATCAGGGATTGGGGATTGGGATTAGGAGACTGCCCGGTTCCCGGTCCCTGATCCTTTTGTGGGGCATTTTTATCCTGTGAATCCTGTTAGCCCTCGCTGGTACGGGAATTCGTAAGACACCGATTTTATTCAACCGTAATCCGATTTTAACCTTCGTCCCCTCAATACCACTATATAATGAAGAGTAGAGGCAATGGTGCAGGCATAGGCTTGCTGGCCATTGCAAGGTATCTTTCACAAGAACCAGGAGGTGGACAAAATGGTTAAAAGAAGTATGTTCCTCATAGGAACGGTTTTAATGTCCCTCGGCGCAATCGTCGCCCTGCTGGTGTTGCTTGCACCGCCACGGACGACAGTCTATGCGGCACCGCCTCCCGGCTGCACCCAAATCGGCCTCGACATCACCAACGATACAACCTGGAACGCCGCCTGCTATGAGATCATGACCACGACCGTGACCATCGCCCCAGGTGCAACGCTCACAATCACCCCACCGGTCACGGGCACGCACATCTACTTCCAGACCGGCACCCGCCTCCAGGTGGAAGGGCGACTCCAGGCACTCGGCACCGCCACCCGTCCCATCACCTTTACGGCCTCCAATCCCACAGAAGCAAGCCCGTGCGGTGGACAGGGGCGCTGGTTAGGCATCATCTTTGGAGCGAACAGCATCCGCAACCGCATCCAGTACGCGCTCATCGAGTACGCCTGCACCGGCATCGCTCCCAGCGGTTCCACGCAGATCGGCGACGGCGACTGGATTCTCTCCAACACGCTGCGCTACAACGGTGGAATCGGGGAGTTCAACGGCGCCATCGGCGGCGACATAGACTATTCCCAGATTCAGTACAACACCATCTACAGTTCAAGTCAGGGGATTGTCTTGAACGAGGGTAGTCACAACTTCATCACGGATAACACCATCAGAGACATCGCCAGGACCGGTGTGCATCTGAAACGCGGCGGCACCGGTGGAGGCAATTACAACAACATCAACCGCAATGTCATTTACAACTGTGGACTGGAAGGCATCCGCACGGCCGACAGCAACTACAACGCCATCACATATAACACCATCCACAACTGCGGCACGGCCGGGGTCTACGCCGAAGACAGCAGCGGCAATTCCGTCAACAATAACGACATCTATGATTGCGGCGCCGCAGGCATCTATCTGGACAACGGCAGTTCCAACAACGCGAACGACAATGTTATTTACCGGACGATGTTGAGCAGCGCGCAGACGAGTGGGGCTATCTCGATCATCAGCCAGACTTCCGTGCTGCTTCAGAACAACTTCATCTACAACAACGGCGGTGGCAGCGGCTATCGGGGCGGTATTTACGTGGATAAGACCCCCGATGTGATGAATCGCTTCCTGAACAATGTCATCTATGATACGCAGACCAACGCCATCGCCTTCACCGCCGATACCAGCAATGATTCCATCAACCGTGTGTGGTACAACGCGCTGTGCTCCGTTCCGGCGCACGAGCTGCGCAACGACGCCACCGTCGCCATCGAGGCCAATCACAACCGCTGGGGCACGCCGCATCCCAACGTCCCCACCATCGGCAACACTCCCCTCACCGACAATATCCGTGGATCGGTGGCCTCGCTGGCAAACTGGATCACGCTCACCGTCGCCGGCAATGCAAACGGTCAGGTGACGGTAAGACTGCGCGATCAGGACGGGCACACCGTCCCGCCGGCGCTGTCACCGGCGCGCACCCCCACGCTGCCTGCGCCCAATGCCCGCCGGATCACCCTGCAGAGCAACTGGGGCACCCTGGATCCCGCTACCGTGGTCGTGGATAGCAGTGGCTTCGGCTCAACCATCCTCCGGCAAGGCGCCGGCCCCGCGCCCGCGCAGATTATCCTCACCGCCACGGACTTTTGCAACGAAGCCGTGACCACCACGCTGGCCGTGCCGGATCTGGTGATCACCAAAACGGCTCTGACCACCCAAACCGTGGTCGGTGGCCTGGTGACGTACAGAATTGATTACGCCAATCGGGGCAACGATAGCGCGACCAACCTGACCATCCGCGATACCCTGCCGACGGGTATGCAATGGGTGGCGGATACCGCCGTGCCCCCCTGGACGCGGGTGAGGACCACGCCGACGGTTGATTGGACATTGCCCACGCTGGCAGCCGGCGCGAGTGGAAATTTCTTGATGACGGCCACGGTGAACACAACCGCCGTCTGTGGCCAGTCGCTGATCAACACGGCCCTCATCACCGGCACAACATTGGAAGCGCGATTGGACAACAACACCGCCAACGCTGCGCCGGTGACGGTGCTCTGCCCGGCCGTCGCCATCACCAAGACCGGCACGCTGCTTTCCAAAGTCGGCGACGTGGTCACGTACACGTACACCATCAGGAACACCAGCGTTCCGCCCACTGCGCCACCGCTGGATATGGTGAGCCTTGTGGATGTCGGCATCGGCTGGCCGGGCCTGGGCAATCTGAGCGCCCTCGCAGTCGCCAACGGCTGTGGGCCGCTGGCGACCGGCGCGACCTGCACATTCCAGGTTCCCCGCACCGTCGCGGCGGGCGACCCCGATCCGCTCGTCAATGTGGTCACAGCGACCTATCGGCTCACCGCGTTCAATCAGACGGTCACGGCGACGGATAGCCACAGCGTCAACCTGTTCCAACCACGGATTACCTTCAGCAAGACGGGCGATCCGGTGAGCAAGGTGGGCGATCCGGTGACGTATACGCTGACGTTGACCAACACCAGCTCCAACGACACGCCCGATCTGCGCTGTCGCATCACGGACGCGCTGTTGGGGCTGAATCAGGCGGTGACGCTGACCTGGAACGCCGCGCCTTATGTCATCGTCCGCCCGTTCACCGTCCCCGCCGGCGCAGCGGATCCGCTGGTCAACACGGCCAATGTCACCTGCTCACCTGTGGGCTTCACCAATGTCATCACCGCCACGGATAGCCACAGCGTCAACCTGTTCCAACCGCGGATTGCGTTCAACAAGACAGGCAATGCCTTGAGCAAGATCGGCGACCCGGTGACGTATACGCTGACGTTGACCAACACCAGCTCCAACGACACGCCCGACCTGCACTGTCGCATCACGGACGCGCTGTTGGGGCTGAATCAGGCGGTGACGCTGACCTGGAACGCCGCGCCTTATGTCATCGTCCGCCCGTTCACCGTCCCCGCCGGCGCAGCGGATCCGCTGGTCAACACGGCCAATGTCACCTGCTCACCTGTGGGCTTCACCAATGTCATCACCGCCACGGATAGCCACAGCGTCAACCTGTTCCAGCCGGCCATCCGGGTGACGAAAGACGGCCCACCTGAGGCGCATCCCGGTTATACGATTACCTACACCTTCCACATCACCAACACCGGTTCCGTGGATAGCCCGGCGTTGATCCTCGATGCGGTCAACGATGTCGGCGTGGGCTGGCCGGGGTTGGGCGATCTGACCTCACAGGCGGCGGCCAACGGCTGTACGTCGCTCGCCGCCGGCGCCGGCTGTATGTTCAGCGTCCCATACGCCGTCCCGGTCAACACGCCGAACGGCAATCGGAGCAACGTTGTGAGCGTGCGGTATCATCCGTTGGGCTTCTCTAACCCCATCACGGCCACGGATCAGCATACCCTCGCCATCACCGGCGCGGTAGACCTCGTCGTCATCAAGGACGACAACGTCGGCCCGATCACCAATACGCTGATGACGACGGCAAACCGCGTCGCATTCGAGCGCTGGCAGCAGACGGCCGGCGCACTGCTGATGGCCGCCGAACCGTACCACCGCGCCTTCGTGTTCGACGGGGACGTGGTCACATACACAATTTCTGTGGTCAACGTGGGTGTCGTCACGGCAACCAATGTGGTGCTGACGGAAACGCTGCCGCTGTATACAAGCTACATCGGCTACGATTGGACATTGGTGAGCGGACGTACCTACCGGATGAACATCGGGGTTTTGCCGCCGGGCGAAGGCGTCGTGCGTTACTTCGTCGTGCGCGTGAATGAACCGCTGCCCACCGACATCCACAACCTGGACAACCTGGTGTGCGGTTGGAGCGCCGAGGGCGATATGACGCCCGCCGATAACTGCAACCACGAGGACACGCCCGTCCTGCGCCGTCCGCAGATCGAAAAGACGTTCACCTCGTTCATGGGTGTGGCGGGAGAGGTCATCTCGTTCACCATCACCTACACCAACCCCAACAACGTGCCCATTGCCGGGGTGCGCCTCACCGACACGTTACCGTCGGATACGTTCTGGCAGAGCGACACGGCGACCGCCATCGGCTGGACGCGCATGATGACCATGCCCGAAATCGTCTGGTACACCCCCACCCTCGGCGCGGGCGCCGTAGGCCGCTTCGTGCTCAACGTGATCTATAACCCGCGGGTGCGCGTGTGCGACATCACACTGACCAATACCGTCACCATGACGGTGCTCAATCCCAATACACCATACTTCGCCGACGCGGACACGGCCACCTTCACCATCCGCTGCCCGGCCGACCTGACGGTCATCAAGGACGACGACGTCGGGCCGACAACGCCTTTCGCGGCGCAGAAACAGGAAACCATCGCGCGTCTGTCGGAGCGCGAGGTCAGCACAATGGGCATCACCCAACACCGCGAATTCGTCTACGAGGGAGATGTCATCACCTATACCATCGCCGTTGAAAATGTGGGGCCGTACACGGCCACGAACGTCATCCTCACGGAGATTCTGCCACTGTACACCGATTACATCGGCTACGGGTGGCATTTTGCAGGCGGGCGGACGTACACGATGGCCTTGGGCACGCTGGGGTTGGGGCAAGGCGGCATCTACTATTTCGTCGTCCGCGCGCACGAGACCATCCCCGAAGGCGTCAACAACCTGGTCAACTACGTCTGCGGTTGGAGCCGTGAACCGGATTACCATCCGGCCGATAACTGCAACTACGAGGACACGCCGCTGCGCCGCCGACCGTTGCGCGTTTCCAAGACCGTGCCACGCTGTATCGCGCCGGGCGATTATTTCGACTACAGTACCTTCTATACCAACACCAACCGGACGACCGGCTTCACCAACGTCCCCATCACCGATACGCTCTCGCCTTACATTATCTATGCCGGTTCGCCGACGCTCTGGACATGCACCGGGCAGATATGTCGCATCAACATTCCGTCCATTCCGGCACAGACCTACAATCAGGCCGGCCCGCCCCTGCCGGTGCGCCTCAGTCCCGCCTTCTCTTATACCAACGAAAGCCGCATCGTGAACACCATCGAGATCAGCGGTGGGTATCGCTACATCCTCACCAGCACCGTAGACCTCGGCCCGGATCTGGCGGTGGCGAAGAACGACAACATCGGCCCGCTGCCGCTCGCGCAGCAAGCCGCGTGGGAAGAGATCACCGCCCAACTCGGACGGCCGATGACGGCCCAAAACGTCGCGCAACGCCTCTACGCGAAGCCCGGTGAGATCATCAGCTACACGGTCCTGTATGTGAACAGCGGCGTCGGCACGGCGCATAACGTCGTGCTTACCGAGCGCCTGCCGGATTACACCCGTTATGTCGGCGGCGGATGGACGCCTTACGGTGGGCCTTATTACCGGATGAACGTCGGTACGCTGGCGCCGGGACAGGGCGGCGAACTGACCTTTGTGGTCGAGGTCATCAAGCCCTTCCCGCTCGGCATAGACCGCGTGGTCAACGAGGTGCGCATCACCACGACCGACCCGGAGTGTGATACGACGAACAACAGCTCCAACGACGATACGCCGATCCGCACCGACACGCTGCTCTATGTCGCCAACCGCACGTCGAACACGATTGACGTGTTCCGGACCACCGACTATGCCTATCTCACCAGCATCTCCACCGGCGACGCGCCCTTCGGGATGTTAGTGGTGGGCAATCAACTGTATGTCGTCAACAACGCCTCCGCCGCGCCGGACTCGCCCAGCCGGGTGCAGGTCTTCGACCTCGCCACGCACAGGGTCATCACGAGCGTGGCAACGGGCTTCGGCACGCTGTTCCTGACAGAGCTTGACGGCTACATCTACGCCACCGACCACAGTTACGGCGGCGAAGGCATCACCGTCATCGAACACGCCACCCACAACGTCGTCGCCCGCCTCAAACCGGATATGCACCTGGTCTACGATTGGGGCTTCTTCGGCATCACCGCCGATCCCACACGCCACCTGGTCTACACTACCAAGCGTTACATGGGCGCGCAGGGGCTGTGGGCGATCACGTCCACCCTCACCCCCCTCGACTTCGGCCTGCAGTACAAGGTGAACACAGGTGACAATTTGCCGTACTCTCTCATCTACAACCGCGCAACCGACCACCTCTACGTGACCTTCCCCCATCTGAACGAGTTGCGCGTCTACGACCCGCGCGACTTCTCGCTGTGGCGTACCTTCGCCACGCAACAGCAAGCGCCCGACGCCAGCTCCACGGACGGCGGCAAGGGCATGGCGGTGATGGGACAGTGTGTCTACAACGCAAACTTCGCCGCGCAGTCGGTCAGCGTGCTGGCCGAGGGGCCGTGCACCGACCCGAGCCAGGGTCAAAGCCAGAGCTTCGCGCTGCCGCAGATGCAAGAGATGTCTGGGCCGCCGGGCACGATCACAATATTCCTTGACCCCCGCATCTATCTACCGATGGTGATGAAGAACTGGCAAGCCTATCCTTATGTGAATCACATCGCCGTGGGTGGGAGGCCCAAGGGCCTGGCGGCGGGCGGCGGCATCGTCTTTGTGACGCTGCCGGAGCAGAACCGCGTTGCCGTGATTGACACACGGCAGGGAAGCGTGGTGCGGTGGATTCCCACGCAGGGAACTTATCCGCACACCGCCGTCATCGTCTACGATTCACCCTGGCCGAATCCATAAAGTCGGCTGAACCTGTGACAAAAACCGGGGTTTTCAAAAATCCCGGTTTTTTTCTTGACGGTATCCTCATTCCCATTATGATAGGAGAGGTGAGGGGTTTCGAGAAGAGACGGAAATTTTTCAACGGATGAAACGAGTTTGAACGGCGTATCGGAGACTTCGACGGATGAATTTTTGCATCTGTGCCTGAGAGCACGATGGGATGCGACGGCGCTGGACGAAGCGCGCGCGTTGAGCCAACGAGACGACTTCGCGTGGGATGCCGTCCGCAAGGTTGTGGAGCGTGAGGGCATTGCGCCGCTATTGTACGCCATCGCGCGCGGGCGATCCCTGCTCCCTGCCAACCTCGAAGAAGCCTGGCGCCTGGCCTACTTCACCAACGCCCGGCGCAATCTGTTGTTATTCCACGAGCTAGAGCGCGTCCTCGGGCAGCTCGCAGCGCGCGGTATTCCCGCCATCGTCCTCAAGGGCGCGGCGCTGGCCGGGAGCATCTACGGCAACCCCGCCGTCCGCCCGATGTGCGACGTGGATGTGCTGGTACACCAGGAGGACGCGCCGACAGCCCTGCGCGTGCTCACCGACATCGGGTACACGACGCCGCAGGCCGAAGCCCGCGCCGGCGACACGCTCGCTTACGAGAACGAGGTGCTGCTCCGCAAACCCGGCGCACAGGAGATGACCCTGGAGATCCACTGGAGCCTGTTCGATTCACCCTACTACCAGCATCGCCTGGCGTTGAACTGGTTCTGGGAAACGGCGGTGCCGCTGCGCATCGAGACGCTAACCACACGCATGCTCGGTCCGGAAGCGCTGTTGCTGCACCTGTGTGGGCATCTGCTGCTGCACCACGGGAGCGACGCACCCCGTATGCTCTGGCTGCACGACATCGCCGAGGCGCTCATCGCCTACCGGGACACGCTCAATTGGGACGGCCTGCTATCTCAAGCGCAGGCCCTCGATCTGACACTGCCGGTGCGCCAATTGCTGCTACGTGTGAGCGAGGACTGGCGCATCCCCATCCCCGAAACGGCGCTGGCGCGCCTGCAGTCCCTGGTCCCTTCCGCGCAAGAAGCGCGGGTGTTCGCAGACCTCACTGCGCCCCATCGCCCGGTCATCCGGCGTTTCTGGGCCGACCTGGCAAGCATGCCGGATTGGAAGACGCGTTTGAATTATGCCTGGCACAGCCTGTTCCCTACAGCGGCGTATATGCAACGGCGCTATGCAATATCCCATCCGTGGTTGACACCATTGTACTATCCGTACCGCTGGTGGGTGGGGATCAGGGGGGTGGTGCAAAAGCGATGAGGAGGCCGGCTGAAGCCGGATTGCACGAGCGCGGGCCTTGGCCATCAAAACGGGCGGTGTGTTGGACACACCGCCCGTTGATGTTGAGAAATGCGCTTCAGAAGCCGCGCTTACTCGATGCAAACCTCGCTGCGGTAAGAACCTTCGGGTTCCGAGGGCACGATGCCGGCCGGCAGGCCGATGGTCGTATGGCTGAGGCCGCGGTTGGTAAAGTTCTGCACCTGGAAGGTCAACGTCAGCGTGCCGTCGCCGTTATCTTCCGCTCCGGCGAAGTAGAAGCCGAAGTAGCCGTTCTCATCCTTCACCGGCTCGCCAGTGCCCACCGGTGAGGTAAAGTCCGCTTCGAGGGTGACGACGCCCACCATAGTGGCGGCCTTCGCCTCCATCTGAATCGCCGTGAACGACGCGGCCTCCGCTGCAGTGAGGGTGATCTTGAACTCGTCTGTCAAGCCGTTCTTGATCTCCGTCCCCGACTGATACTCGAACTTGATGCCGTAGAAAGGATTGTTGGTCATCTTCTCGATCCCGTAGTTGTTCATGCGCAGGTCGCAGGTGTTCGGATCGGGCGTGGGCACGGGCGTGGGCATAGGCGGTTCGGGCGGCACGGGCGCCTTGGGCATATCCTTGTGCTTGGGCGGCTGCTTATCGGGCGGGATGACCACCGTGTAGTCCGAACAAACGCTGCTGCTGGCATCCTCGCCGAGCAAACCGTTGTTGATCTGATCGCCGATGTCCTTGGCGCGTTCCAGGAGTGGGTCGTTGGGATCTGTGGCGTTGAGGATGATGGTCTGCGCCTCTTTGAGCGCGTCCATCAGCGTGCCCTCGAAGACACCGCCGGCCACGTTGAGCCGCACCACCGTCGTCGGGCCGACCTTGCCGGAGCCGAGGTTGAGCCACGTGGCCAGGTTCTGTTGCAGGGCACGCGCCATCATAGATTGCCAGTCGCCCGGATATCCCTTCTTATTACGTTGCAGGATCTGCTCTGCCTGCTCCAGCGTCAGCGGGACGGCGTCGGCGATCGGTTCGGGATTCATCAGATTGGCATTGAGGCCGCTGCGGTAGAGCGGGCTGGCGAGCGCGACGTTCTTGAGCGCCCATTCCAGGGTCTCGCGGCTTTCCTGCACCCCGTTGGTGCGCCCGGAAAGGATCTTGCTCACGTTGTTCTTCCAGTAGCCGATCGTGCGCGGGCAGTTGCCTTCGGGCCAAGGGGTGGGACCGCAGCCATCTTCAGAATCGCAGATTTCGTAATTGGTGCGGATGAAGACCAGGTTGTGCAGGTCCAAGCCAACGATGTGGAACGTGTATCGCCCGGCCGGGAGTTCGCCGTCGCGAAGCTGATCTGGTTGCATAGCAGGGTCGGTACCGATAGAGAATCGCTCCCATTCCTCTGTGCCCGAGGGGTCATCATCTACAAAGATGGGCGTTCCATGGGGGTCAATGATTTCGTACCAGACGGCTGGGTCGCGACGATAAAAGTTGTTTGGTGTATTATCTGGGGGAGCACCAATACCACCGGCTCTTTCAGGGACCGTCACACTTGGGTCAGCCCATTGAGGTATGCCTTCCGTGTTCAAATCGTCAGTATCCTGAGCCACAGTAGCTGAAGTACCACGATCAAAATCCCCATCCCAGATCGCAAGAAAGGTGGTGTTATTAGGCAAATAGAAGTGGAAATTCCATTCGCCAGTGTAGGTAGAAGGTCCTAGATTTCGTAACCCCCCCTGGTTCTCAGGATGCAAAGTATAAAGATCATTAAGTGTTACCAACTGTCCGACGATAGCAAAACTGGAATTCGTCAAGTCATCTTGCCCTTCGCCAATATCATTACGTCCTGTGCTTAAATAAGCATTCGAGCGCAACTTGAATGCATTTCCACCGGAGGCATTGGTGGGTTGTGTTATCTCAAGGCGGTAAAAATAGTGCCCACTTGGCGCTTTAGCTCCATCCTGATTGCTAATACTAACTGAATACCAGGCATTGTTGGGCATAGCGTTCGACGAAGCTGTCCAGAAAGGCGTCCCCGGCCCACCGTTATTCTTCAACGGATCAAAGAAGAGGCTATATGTGGTTTCAGTCTGTACATCGTCCCAGTTGCCATTCCGGTAATTCATATTCCCATTATTGTCTTTGCCCGCATCACCATCAAAAATATCCAACGTGAAAGATGTATAATCCGCTGGTACCGCAATCCATACTACAATCTTAGCCCCCGCAAAGGTCGCCATATCCTGTCCTGAGATAAGAAGGAACTTACCATCATTTTCCACACATGTGGGCAGACATGTGTAGCCATCTGCTGGCGCAGGATAAGGCTCCGGGGTCGGCGGCAGGATCACCGTGCCTGCTCCGGGGATCAAATCCCACCAATTCACAAGTTGTCCCACAATGGCGATAACCAGCACCAATGCCAAAACGCCGGCCACCGTTCTTTTGCCGGTCTTGCTGTTGAACCAACGACTGATCTTAGACATCTTCCTGCTCCTTTCCTGAACAAAGATTAAAGTTTCTGCATTGCATCCGTTCTACTCCCATAGTCGCCACGATGGGGCAGTATAGGTCGCGAGTATTCAGGATTTTCTTGCCACGAATTTCACGAATTAACACAAATTTTCTCTTGTTTATCCTTTCATGAAATTCGTGCAATTCGGGGCTAAAAACTAATGCCGGTGTTTGTGAACGATCCAAGCGATGACGATGGCGATAACCGCAAGAGCTACCAGGGCCGCCGCGACGGTTTCTGTCTTGCCCACCACCGTTCCCGCGACGGGCACGCCGTTGGAGGGCACAGCTAACGCGGCGACCACCGCAACGAGCGCAAGCGCGGCGACGGAGGCCCAGGCACGCTGATACGCCGGCATCCGCAGCAGCCTGCGCACGCGCTGCCCCAGTGTCAACGGCCGTCGCTCCCATGCCGCCGCGACTTGCTTCCGTACCTGACGGCGCAGGCTCTCCGGCGGCGGCTGCGGCGCAATCGTCCGGGCCAACAATGTTTCCACTCGCGCGGTATTCTCGTCGCGTGTGTTCTGGTTGGTTTCCCTTTCTAGATCGTTCATGATCTCCTCGGAAAATAGTTGTAATTTGCTGCTGGCGCACACAAGCTGACAGCTTGCGCTACATTTTCATCCACCCGCTGCCGCGGCTCGGTCTGGAGACCACCCACAGCTAAAACAAAAAATCCGTTAAAATCCGTTTAATCCGTTGACAACCCTCTCTCTCCTAGAAAATAGTTGTAATTTGCTGCTGGCGCACACAAGCTGACAGCTTGCGCTACATTTTCATCCACCCGCTGCCGCGGCTCGGTCTGGAGACCACCCACAGCTAAAACAAAAAATCCGTTAAAATCCGTTTAATCCGTTGACAACCCTCTCTCTCCTAGAAAATAGTTGTAATTTGCTGCTGGCGCACACAAGCTGACAGCTTGCGCTACATTTTCATCCACCCGCTGCCGCGGCTCGGTCTGGAGACCACCCACAGCTAAAACAAAAAATCCGTTAAAATCCGTTTAATCCGTTGACAACCCTCTCTCTCCCAGCGTCTCAGCGATGGCAGCAATGGCACGGCGGTAACGGGATTTGGCCGCTTCCAGCGAGAGTCCCAGCACATTGGCGATGTCCTGGAAGGGCAAGCCTTCGGCAAAGCGCAACAAGAGCACCTCCTGATAATGGGGGGGCAACTTCTGCAACGCCATCCGCACCACCGCCTGGTCCTGCCAGGCCGTTTGCTCCGCCACGTCGGTGATTTCCGGATCGAGTTCCACCGTCTCCGGCTGGCGGCCACGCTTGCGGTAGAAATCCACGGCCTTGTGTCGCGCGATGGCAGAGATCCAGGTGCGGAAGGCCGCCGCCGCCCGGTAATGCCGGATGGCCCCCACCGCCGCGATGAAGACTTCCTGCGTCACATCGTCCACCGCATCGGGCGGCAGCAGTGCGCGCAGGCGGTTGTAGACGACGGGCAGGTAGCGGTCGCAGAGGACATCGAAGGCCAACCGGTCTCCGTCCCGCGCCAGGAGCGCCAGTTCCTCATCGGGCAGTGTGTTGAAGTTTACGCTCATCTTTATAGTCGTCAGAAAGGGCGAGAAAGGGTTGTGGGTTAAGGGCTGTGGGTTGTGAACCAAAGGTTACGCGTTTATGGATGCCACGAATTTTTCCTGAGAATCCGTGTAACCCGTACAATCCTTGTAATCCATGCTCATCCGTGGTTCCGTGGTCATCCGCAGTCTCCTGTCCAAAGCCACAAACTATGCCACTACTATATTACGATAATCTACGAATGCAAAACTTACAAAAGTGTTACGTTAGTGTGTTAACGGTGAAATGGGGTCTGAAGGCTGTAAAATGCTAAGGAGAGGGCAAGGGAGAAACCGGTTAAAGCCGGTAGGCACATGGAGAGGTACAGAACCCAACCATACAATGTGGATATAATTTTCACATAATCAGTATTTTACAGTATAATAAAGTATCTCATGAACTAAGGATTTTGATTGTCTTTATGCGAAATGACATTCAGACAGCACCTCATTTTGTTGACATCATCCTAAGTTGGTTGACTAATAGACCATCCCATTATTGGCGAGCATCAGCACTTATTATACTGACTTTCTTTTTTATATTTGAAGGAATCCAGAGCAGTATCGTCATTGATGGCAAACGCTACTTTGCTCTCAATGATGACCAAATGATTTCTATGCGTTATGCGCGTAACCTTGCCGAAGGTCACGGGTTGGTATGGAACCCTGGTGAACGAGTAGAAGGATATACAAATCCCTTATGGACATTGGGTATGGCCGCGATCCACATATTACCCATAGAAGATGCCAAAACGGCGATGGTCATCAAAATGATCAACTGGGTATTAGCTTATGCGGTCTTGCTTCTCAGCGAGAGGTTATTATGTTTCTTCCAACCCAAACCCGGCCTGGCTTTGCCGGCACTATTTTTTATACTATCAACATGTCTTGATCTTATTTTTTGGGCAACAAATGGATTTGAGACAACACTTCTTACCGTTATCTTTTTATTCACCATCATGCGTATTTTAGAAGAATCACGGACAGGAAAAATCAAGCCAGGAACCTGTCTCCTTGTCGGACTATTGCCTTTGGTGCGCAGCGATGCTTATCCAATATGGCTGGCCGTTATACTGTTAGCATTTGGAATATCCCGAGATCGCCGCCATACAGCAAAAGTATTGAGCCTGGCGTTCGTCTTTCCACTGATACATCTCATGTATCGGCGTTGGTACTATGGAGATTGGCTGCCAAATACCTACTACTTGAAAGTAGCCGGGCTACAGGGACGTTTTAATATGGGAATAGCCTATCTCGGCGTATTTTTGAAACACTATGGTGTGGCATTAGCTGTAGCCTTTTTTGCACTTCTTACTACTTCCGAAGCAAGTCGCCGATGGTTATGGATAGGGTTGATCATCAATTGTGGCTATATCGTTTTCGTAGGTGGCGATATGTTTATAAACTACTCACGTTTTTTGGCACACTTTATTCCTATCGTCCTTGTACTGGCTGTAGCGGGCCTACTCGAAATTACACAGGCCAATACTCGTGCATCTTTTTTGTTACTGGGTATGTTGTCGCTCTCTGTTTTCATGCAGATCGGAGTTCATGATCTAAAAAAGTTGACCCCCCCAGCGACTGAGTCCGGCATTGTTACCGGCGTCTTGATCAATCGGTATACGCGACCCGAAGCCAAAGTAGCTGTATTCTTTGCAGGGCGTATTTCCTATTTCTGCCGACGTTATGCGATTGATTTATTAGGCAAATCCGATGCCTACGTTGCTCATCAAGCACCATATTTTCAGATCAACTATGGTGGTTATATCGGCCACAATAAACTCGATCCTGATTACAGCTTTGCATTGAAACCCGACCTCTTCGTTACCCCCCATCCTCATTCAGTAATAGCCTCGTATAACTTGACAAATGACCGAACGGACTACCTTCTGGCCTTCCTCCGAACAACAACCTTTCAGAAAGACTATTTACCTAATCCTATTCAGGTACCCTACTTGCTCAACAATACATCTGTGTATGTTTACAATGCGTCACCAGAGTTTGAACGCCTGTCTTTATGGCGAGAACCACAACTGTCTAAATGATCCCCAAAGTCTACCAATGCGTCTACACAAAAAACGGGTAATCCAAGTATTACCCGTGATTACACTCACATATTCTACTAAGAGCAAAGCGGTTCAAGCACAAGATCATAAGGTTTTTTACACCAATAAAATTGATCGTGTGGTCGCCAAACTGCGACTGTCTTTCCGCCAGAAAGATATTTGATTATCACACCTTGATCTGTTACCACCTCAACCTTGGTGATAGAAGGGCGCCAAAAATAACGCACAACAGCACTGGATCGTAATTGTACATAAGGTAGGCGACTTATCTGCAGACATCGCCGCCATAAACTTAGAAGACCCAGCCACACTCCCCCACGCCATCCACCCCAAACAGGATATAAGCGACCACCTCGCTGAATCCAGACAACACGTCCAATGAAGTGTGCGTCTTGAACCCGATAAGCATCTGGATGTAAACATGCGTCGCCTTGTGTAACAAACCCGTCTGCAGTTTGTCTCACCACACGATGCACGGTCACACCGGATAGGCTATCGCGCTTGACGGGACGAAAGACAATCACGTCGCCACGACGCACCATCCTCAGCGGCAACGGCTCAACTACCAGCACATCTCCGACGCGAAATGTACCTTCCATGCTGCCACCCCGGTAGATAAATATCTGGGGTTCACAAGACAGGTTCAGTTTTTTTGAGGACAATACACTAAAAATTTTTGCACCTCCAGAAATTCAGTACGCTTTCCCTAGCATACATGACAAAAACTCCGTCAATAAGAAGTGCTGTCCGGAGAGAATCCATTACTGGCACACCCACCAGCCCCATTCCCATTATTACAAACGCCCGTTGCTTCAGTTCCATCCGTACAGCTAGCTGAGCCGTAGGCGACAGTAACGGATCCAAGGTCCAGGACCATTGGTTTAACATAATCAATCTTATTACTAACCAACTGACTTCGTTCGCTATCCATAACTCTCCTTTACATTACAATAAACAAAATCAATCATTCTTAAGTGTTCAAAACTTGCATTACCACAATCGCATATGTTCATTCAGCATTTCCGGAGTACGAAAAGAAAGATCAAAATGAAAAACATAACCCGGAAAAGAATGAGCAATCTTCGCCAAGTTCGCAAAAGTCCGTCGTTTTACCGCAAATGGTAATTCGCGCTGCCAGGTAACTTCAAAGAAGGCATCCGTCAAGTAGCGACACAGCAATAAGGCATCAATATTTTCGAGACGTGGCTCTACCGCCTGATAAAGACGAACCACCGCACGCAACGGCGCGTGGGGCAATGCATCGGCCTCTTCACAAGACACCATAATCTCACTATGTATCCGACCATCCCCCCACACCACATTCCAGCCCCCACTCCTTTGCGGCACAAGATAAACAGCATCAGTAGACAGGGGTTGCATATAAGGACTCAAAAGGCGATATATTGTTGATTTTCCGGTACCTGAAGGACCTAAAAAGATCACTGCACAATCTACATTGTGCATCGCCGATGCATGCAGCGCAACAATATCCAGAGGATCGGACTCTTGCAGCATATCCATCACCTTGTCCGTAAACGGCTTTCAGGAAACACACCACGCGCTTCCGCTTCGGCGCACAGGGCCGTCGGCGCGACCAGGCGGCCCGTGGCTTCGTAGTTATTCGCCACACAGTAGGTCAGGCAGCGTCCGGCATGGATGCACTGCCCACACACGCCCGGATACGGTTCATCCAGCTCGCGGCGCAACTGCTGCAACACCGGATGGTTCAGCCACACGTCGGCCACACTTTTGTTGCGCAGGTTGCCGAAGGCCAGCGCCGGAATCGTCCGCCCGATGCCGCACAACGCCATCTCCCCGGAGCCAAGCAGGCCCAGGATGTGGCGGACGTGGCACATACCGTCATTGCCCGCGCGCACCAGTTCACCCACCGTGTAGAACGCCAGCGGCGTGGAAAGGATCAGGCGAATCGGCGTGCGTTGCTGTAACTCACCGCGGATCCAATGCGCCAGGTGCAACGTCTCCTCGAAGTCCAGCGTTTCGCCATGTTCGTGCATTGCAATAGCGCGGCCGGTGTGCGTCACGGGGTTGAACTTCACGGAGCCGGCGCCCAGGCTCACGGCCAGCTTCACCACGTCTTCAATAAACTGCACGTTGCCCTTGTACAGGCTCATAATCACCTGCGGCCGGTAGCCTACCTCTACCAGGTGACGCAGCCCACGCACGGCGGCATCAAAGCAACCGGGGACGCGGCGGAAGGCATCGTGGACGTCGGCGTTGGGGCCATCCAGGCTCACCGAGATAAACCAGAGCTTCGTTTTCTCCTTCAGGTGGCGGGCCAGGGCTGCATCAATGAGCGTGCCGTTTGTTTCCATTGTAAGCGATAATCCTTCGGCTGTCAAGAAATCGGCGATTGCAACAAATTGTGGATGCAATGTCGGTTCGCCGCCGGTGAGTTTGGCGTTGTTCAGGCCCAGCGGTTTGGCCTCCGCCACGGCCTTGCGCAGCAGGTCCAGGTCCAGGCACTCGCCGGGATGGGGCTTGCCGTTCACAAAGCGCGGCGCGATCCAGCAATGACGGCAGTTCAGGTTGCAACCGTCGGTCAGGTAGAGGTAGAAGGAGGTCAACGGCGGCACGCCGTCGGGCAGGTTGAGAGCCGGTGCGGCGGGCGCGTCCTCGGGGAGGGGGTCACATACGGTCATAAATCTCCTTAATTATCTGTACACATCTTTACGATGTCCGACTCTAATCACAATGATCACGAGAACATTAGCTTGTAGGGTGTATACCACGCGATACGTCCCAACACGGAGACGGTACGTGTGCTCCGATCCTATGAGTTTTTTCACACCTGCTGGATAAGGATTCGCCGACAATTGTTCAACAGCTTTCACGATCCGCGCGATGGCATCTTGAGGCAGTTGTTTAAGCTCCTTAACCGCAGAGCGTTTCCATTCAATTGTATAAGAGGCCATCGTGCTTCAGTTCAGCGACTACATTGGCATGAGAAATTGTTGGTTCGGCGTATCGCTCGGCAGCAATGGCTAAGTCTGCCAGGTCTTCCATCAGCGCTTGAAACTCTGCTATCGGCAACACAACGGCAGTTTTCTTGCCTGATGCATCAGTAATGTATTGGAGATCCATTTGTTTACTCGTTAACATTTCTGTCTCCTGTTATCCAATTTCCCCTACAACTGTCTGCCATTCCATCCAGCCGACTCTTTGACGATTGCCATCAGCCCGCTTTGAGCGTGGCAAACGCTTGTCGTGCGATGTGTGTGTCCTCTAGCGTTTCGAGCCACTCGATCAGGGCTTCCCAATTGTCCTCATCAATGACGGCAAATCGTTTGCCTTTTGCGGTGATGAATTGTACAGATTGTAACGCTTCTAAACCGCTCATCGTAATGCTCTTCTCGCGATTTGGAAATCGCGGCTACATGGCTCCGCCGTTCTCCAAAGTGTAATATGGATCCTCGCCCTTGAAGACACGATAGCAGTTCATCGGATTGCGGGCGTTGACCTCACCGCTGAAGAACACGGCACCCTGCGGGCAGCCGCCCGTGCAGAATCCCTGATAGATGCAATCGCGGCACGTTTCCAACGATTGCAGCGGGATGGTATGACGCTGCCGCAGCATGACCATCGTGGGATGCGTCAGCCACACCTGCTGGAAGTCCACCTCGCCGATGACGCCCATAGACAATTCGCTCAGGTTGTGGCAGGGGACGATGGTGCCGTCGTGCAGCACGGCCAGCTTGTCCCACATGCCACCACAGCCGCACAGCGTTCCGCGCCCCGGGAAGCCGGTCTCGCCGCGCGCCAGGGCCGCTTCGATACGCTCGGATTCGCGCGCCAGGGCCAGCGGGCCGGCCGTCGCGCCGATGCGCCCGTTATAGCGCGCCACCAGGTCGGTGAGCGTGCGCATGGCCTGCCGACGTTGCGCGGGGGTCAAAAGCACATTCTCTTCCTGGCGCTCGATGATGCCGCAGGCGTAGGCTTCGTTGGTGCTGAAGCTTTTCAGGCCCACGTCCTCCAACAACAGGTACGCGATGTTTTCCAGGTCGTCCACGTTATGACGGGTAATCGTCACGCGCACCGTCATCGGGAATCCTGCCTCCACCAGCAGCCGCAGCCCGCGGATGGCCCGGTCGAAGCTGCCGGGGCGCGTTTTGTTGTGGATTTCGGCCCGCGAGCCGTCAATCGAAATCTGGATCGAATCCAGGCGCAGGCGGCGCTTGCCCTGCTCGAACTGAGCCAGCGTCTTTTCGGTGATGAGCGTGCCGTTGGTCAACAGGCTGTAGCGCATTCGAGAGGCAATCACGCCGTCAATCAGCTCGAAGAGGTCGGGACGGGTGAAGACCTCGCCGCCGGTCAGGGTCACGCGCTGCACCGCCAGATTGCCCAATTCTGTGAAGAATGAGAGCCACCGCTCGGTGGACAGGTCACGCAGCGCGACCATCTCATCGGCGTAGAAGCAATACTTGCAACCGAGATTGCACCGCCCGGTGATGGCGATATCCACCGACCGGGGCGCACTCATGACTTTAGGGAAGGAAGGATTGTCCAACAATAAGCTCCTTCGAAAATAGTCGCATAGTCATTAATCTTGTAGTCGAATCGCCAATTTTCGTCCTCGTTGGTGTGGCCTGCCACATGGCGACTTCTCTAAACAGCCACCGAGTACACAGAGATCACAGAGAAAAACCTTAGTCCTGTGAGTGCTTTGTAGCCTGAATCCTGGAACGTTCCAACGCTTAAAATTGCACTGTACCTTGATAGACGCCCACAAATCCCCTGGCGATGAGTTGTTCAATAAATTCGTCCACATCGGCCGCCACGCTATCTACGGGGACGTTATCACAACGTTCCATCAAAGCGGCGACGACGGCGGCCTTGTCACACGGCTTATGCAGCGTCTCCCAAATCAACAGGCCCGTGGTGTTGATCACCAACACGGCGTCGGTATCCGGGTTGAACAGTAACGCGCCGTCCGGCCCTTCCTCACGGCACGAGACATCGGGGTTAACGAGATACAATGCAGGTTCAATGCCATCCATAACAGCCTCTTGTCTGAATTAAAGTCATTATTCTTTGTTTGAATACCTCTTTGAGTCGCCGCTCTTCGGTATTCAGTGTAATCATCTTTATACCCTGCGATCTATAGTCGTTCTACAACCTGAATTCAGTCCGCGACATTGTCTGTCTGCACCCGCTCGACGATACCGAGCTGTTCCATCTGGGCAATGATGACCCGTGCGTCTTCGAGAACCCCTTCCAGGGGTTGGTCGTAGTCCTCCGCCATGGCCGCAGCCACCGCTTCGAGTGGCGTCCGGCCATCCAGGCGGTTGATCAGGTCGCGCGCGGTGTAGTTCAGCTCCACCAGGCGCAAGTCCTCACAGTGCAGCGCCAGCGAGCGTTCACCGAAATCTTCGATGGCGACGACGGGATTGAGACGATAAATCAAGGATGTATTTGTCATGGTTATAAAGAATATGCGTGTTGCCTGAATTAAGAATAAGCCTTCGCCATTGCAGGCACAGAAACAGCAGCTTCGATGTTTTTCTTCCGCTTGCGAGGGCGAGCCGGCACGCCATATAACATCCCATAGGCGCTAATATCTTCATCAATATCAGGCCAATGTACACCTTGCCCACTGCCCATGATTTCAAAATGGTTGCGCTGCTCGGGTGTCGCCTCACATAGACGCCATGACCATGCCAAGGGCACACTGACTACACGCCCATCCACAAGATGTGCAACAATGTATTCATCGGTCACTTCCATTCTGGCAATGCGAGGATTGTCATCTACCACAATGCTCATCCCAAGCCTCCATAATTCTCTCATAGTGCCTGAGAATCAATCGGCGGATCCGATTGAGTTCGTTGGACGAAAAACCTTCATTGAAACTCAATTAGAACCCCCTCTCTTTACCAACAATTATACCTCTGATTTGCTCAAGTCAATCAAAATTCCGGGGCTATCGCATTTGGTGAACTTTGTCCCGCTGTGCTGTCTGTTGTGCTGCGAAAGCGACATCTTTAGGGAGGGTTTTTGTAGGAGGTGAGATACTGAAGAGCCTCAAATCTCTGTCAGCGCGCCATACAAGTCCGGGCGCCGGTCGCCGATGGTGTCCATCTCAAAAGCATCGGGGCGCAGGATGATGCGCTTTTGCCGCGCCGATGCCGGTTCGATGTCGGCGTAGCAGATTTCTTCGCCGGCGCCGGCTTCGGCCAGCACGTTGCCGCCCGGATCGGTGATCTGGCTATGCCCGAAGAACCAGAAGCCGCTTTCCTCGCCACAACGGTTACAGGCCAGCAGGAATACGCGGTTCTCCAACGCGCGCGTGCGCGTGATGAGCTGTGGCGCATTCTGTGAGCCGTCGGGCCAGTTGGTGGGGAGCGCGATGATGTCCGCGCCTTCTAACGCCAGCACGCGGGCCGCCTCCGGGAAGCGCAGGTCGTAGCAGATGATCATGCCCACACGCCCGATGGCGGTATCCCACACCCGGAAGCCGCTGTCGCCGGGCGTCGTGAAGCGGTCCACGCCCAGAAGCGGCAAATGCGCCTTGCGGTAGACGCCCACCACGCCCTGCGGACCGATCAGCACAACACTGTTGTAGAGGTTCTCGTCGCCGCAGCGTTCCAGCAGGCCCACCACGGCGTAAGCGTCGGCTTCGCGGCAGAGAGGCGTCAGAGCGGCAGTCGTCGGGCCGGGGATGGTCTCCGCAACCGCGTAACCCGCTTCAAGCGTCGCGAAGCCATAGCCGGAGATGGCGCACTCCGGGAACACCACCAACCGTGCGCCTTGCTCCGTTGCCTCACGGAACAGCGCCAGGATGCGTGCCAGATTGGCGTCGTTTTGTCCTAGCTTGGGATCCATTTGCGCAACGGCTACTTTCATAGTGCTCCTCTTAATTCGTGACTGACGATCTCACGCAGGGCGGCCTGCACGGCTTCCGGGGTGCGGTGGGCGTCAATGATGTGCCAGCGCGCGGGATCGGCGGCGGCCAATTCCAGGTAGCCGGCGCGCACGCGCTCGTGGAAAGCCAATGCCTCGCGGTCGAGGCGGTTCAACGCCTCGCCGCTGTGTGCGCGACGTTGCAGGCCCACTTCCGGCGCGATGTCCAGGTACAACGTCAGATCGGGGATGAGGCCCTGCACGGCGAAGTCGGTGATCACCTGCAAGGTCGGCAACGGCAGGCCGCGTCCGTAACCCTGATAGGCGTAGGTACTGTCGAAATAGCGGTCACACACCACGATCTTTCCGGCAGCCAGGGCAGGGCGGATGACCTCCGCGACATGCTGAGCGCGCGACGCGGAATAGAGGAGGATTTCGGTTTGGGGTGCCATTTCGACGTGCGCGCAATCGTGCAGGACGTTGCGGATGGCTTCGCCGATGCGGGTACCGCCCGGCTCGCGCGTCGCCAGGACGGGATGCCCTTGCTCCCTGAGCCATTCGACGAGCATGCGCGCCTGCGTCGTCTTACCGCTGCCGTCCGGCCCTTCCAGTGTGATAAACAATCCACTCACCATTTCCCATCCGTAATTCGCCCTTCGTAATTCGCCCTTCCCCAGAGGTCCTAACTCTCACGGAAGATGCGCACGCTGCGATTAGGCTCCTTGCCATACGAACGCGAGGTCAGATTGGCGTTCTGCGCCATTTCGTGCTGGATGCGCCGGATGAAGGCATTCTGCGGAGACAGGTCCACCGCCTCCTCCTCACCGCCGAGCACCCGCTGGATAGCACTTTCGGTCTCCTGCATCGCCAGGGTATAGGGGTCTGCTTCTTCTTCAGAAAGCTGGAAGAGATTGATCAGGAAAGATTCCATCTGCGCGGCGGTGTTCGCCCGCAGCGCAAAGACGGGGATGTTGCGGCTTTCAGCCTCGACGACGACACCCGGACGCTTGCGGTAATACTGCTTGGATGTGACCAGCACGTGCGCCTCGCCCAGGTTATCCACGATGCGCACCGGCACGTGAAGCACCTGCGCGGCGCGGATCAAACGGTTGCGCGCCACCCCAAAGGGGTAAATGCGTTTCTCCTTCAATTTGCGCCGGCTGACGTTGTTGCGGGACGTCTCCGGATTCCAGGCCGAGGCAGGGCGTTCGTCCGCCTCACCGCCCCCCTCTGACCAATCAAGCTGCTCCATGCGCACTTCACCATCCTGATCGCGGTAGCGCAGCACATCGGGGCGCGGGCGACCGCGGAGCAGGGCATCCACAGCCTGGGCCACGTCGTCGCGCACCAGGACGCGCTGGCGGTCCTGGATTTCGACGAGCACATCGAATGTGGGCGGGGCGCGGCGTTCGAGCACCGTCTTCTGCGTGCCGCGCCGGCGCGCTTCTTCATCGGAAAGCGTGACGCTCTCGATGCCGCCGACCAGGTCAGAAAGCGTGGGGTTCAACAGCAGGTTTTCCAGCGTGTTGCCATGCGCCGTGGCGATGAGCTGCACGCCGCGTTCGGCAATCGTGCGCGCCGCCATAGCTTCCAACTCGCGCCCGATTTCATCAATGACGATGACTTCGGGATTGTGGTTTTCCACCGCTTCGATCATCACTTCATGCTGCAAGCTCGGCAGCGATACCTGCATGCGCCGCGCACGCCCGATCGCCGGGTGGGGAATGTCCCCATCGCCGGCGATTTCGTTAGAGGTGTCCACGATGACCACGCGCTTGGTCTCGGCCAGCACACGCGCCGCCTCGCGCAGCATCGTCGTCTTCCCCACGCCGGGGCGGCCCAGCAGCAGAACGCTCTTGCCGGAGGCAATCAGATCTTCGATGATGGCAATCGTCCCAAAAACGGCGCGCCCTACCCGACAGGTAAGCCCCACCACCGTCCCTTTGCGGTTGCGAATCGCGGAGATGCGGTGCAATGTCCGCGCGATGCCGGCGCGGTTGTCCGCGTCGAAGTCGCCAACGCCCTGCACCACACAATCAATATCTGCCTGCGTGACTTCACGGTCCAACAGTACGACTTCCCTATCGGTGTAACGCGCCGTCGGTACCCGCCCCAGATCTAAGATCACTTCGAGCAAATCGTCACGGCGTCCTTCTTTTGCCAACGCCTCCTGGATCGCCGGTGGCAACACCTGCATCAATGCATCCAAATCATCTACAATCAATTGTGTCGCTTTTGTCATAGAGCCTTTTCGTTACCAGTAAAGTCAGAATCCACTCTGCTGCCATGATTGTACCACATCTGTATAAAAGTCGGATGGTCAGTTGACATCCGCCCCTTTCCATTTACAATTCGCTTTCGACAAGCTAACAATCTGTCAACGGACTGAACGGATTTGAACTGATTTTCAACTTGTATGATCAAGAAGGGATGCGGGACCGCGCAGTATCCTGATCCCCAATCCCTAATCACTATTCTCGGGGGAGAGCACGATGACAAGGAAACTCACCAGTGCCGAAATTCGCCAGACATTCCTGGATTATTTCGCCGAGCGCGGACACACGGTTGTGCCCAGTGCCAGCCTTGTGCCGGCCGGCGATCCGACGTTGCTGTTCACCAACGCCGGCATGAACCAGTTCAAAGACGTGTTTCTGGGAACGGGGACCCGCCCCTACACCCGCGCCGTAGACACGCAGAAATGTATGCGCGTCTCCGGCAAACACAACGATTTGGAAGACGTCGGCCACGACGGCACCCACCACACTTTCTTTGAAATGCTGGGCAACTGGTCGTTCGGCGATTACTACAAGAAAGAAGCCATCAGTTGGGCCTGGGATCTGCTCACCCGCGTCTATGGGCTGGACAAGAACCGGCTTTGGGTGACCATTTTCGAGGACGACCAGGGCAACCTGCCGCGCGACGACGAAGCCGCCGAATACTGGCGCACCGAGACCGACATCAACCCGGAACACATCCTCCCCTTTGGGCGCAAGGACAACTTCTGGATGATGGCCGAAACCGGCCCGTGCGGTCCCAACAGCGAGATCCACTACGATCGCGGCCCGGAGGCTTGCGACAAGCAGGGGGTGCCGGGCCATGTCTGCCGCGTCAACGGCGATTGCACCCGCTTTACCGAGATCTGGAACCTGGTGTTCATCCAGTACAACAGCCTCGGCGGGGGACAACTGGAGCCGCTTCCCGCCAAACACGTGGATACCGGCATGGGCTTCGAGCGCATGGTGGCGTTGTTACAAGGTGTGCCCACCAATTACCACACCGATCTCTTCTGGCCCATCATCGAAAAGACGCAAAGCCTGGCCGGACACACCGACGCCGAACGTGAGGCCAACATCGTGGCCTACCGCGTCATCGCCGATCACGTGCGGGCCGGCACGTTCCTCATCGGCGACGGAGTGCTGCCGTCCAACGAGGGACAGGGGTACGTGCTGCGCATGGTGTTGCGCCGCGCCATCCGCTACGGGCGCAAACTCGGCTTCACCCGCCCCTTTATGGCGGAACTGGCCGATCTGGTTATCAAAATGATGGGGCACGTTTTCCCCGAACTGCCCGCACGCACCGATTTCATCAAGGCCACCATCACCGCCGAAGAGCAACGCTTCTTGCGCACCCTCGACCAGGGCTTGACCCGCCTCGACGCCGTCATCGCCGATGTCAAAGCGCGCGGCGCAACCGTCATCCCCGGCAACGCGGCCTTCTTCCTGCACGATACGTTAGGGCTGCCCTTCGAGGTCACCCGCGACATTGCCGCCGAACACGGCCTGACCGTGGACGAGGAGGGCTATCGCGTCGCCCGCGAGGAACAACGCGCGCGCGGACGGGCTGCCGGCGATTTCCAAATGGAAACCGATGAACATGGCCTGCTCTACCCCATCCTCTATGACTGGATCGAGGATCAGGAATGTGGCCGCTCGCTGGGATTCGATCCGTACAGTACGATGGAAGTCAAAACGTGTGTGGCGGGTATGGTGCGCAATGACGGGCTGGACACCGAGGCCGCGCCCGGCGAAGCCGTGGAGCTGGTGCTGGAAAATACCGGCTTCTATGTCGAATCCGGCGGGCAGGTGGCGGATACCGGGCGCATCGTGGGCCCGGATTGGGAGGTGCGCGTCGAGGATGTGCGCCGGCCCCTCGAAGGCATGGTCGTCCATATCGGGCGCGTGGTGCGGGGACATCCGCGCGTGGGCGATCCGGTGCTCGCGCAGGTGGATATCGAGCGCCGGCGGGACATCATGCGCAATCACACCGCTACGCACCTGCTGCACCGCGCGCTGCGCGACGTGCTCGGCAGTCATGTGGCGCAGGCCGGGTCGCTGGTTAGCCCGGAACGGTTGCGCTTCGACTACAACCACGAAAAACCGCTGACCGATGAACAGCGTGAGGAGATCGAACGCCGCGTCGTGGAAGCGATTCTGGCAAACTACGAAGTCAACGCCCGGCAAGAGGCTTACCGCGACGCACTCGCGCAGGGCGTCACCGCGCTCTTCGGCGAGAAATACGGTGAGGTGGTGCGCGTGTTGCGCGTGGGTGACGCAGCCGCGCCATTCAGCCAGGAGCTGTGCGGCGGCACGCACGTCAGCCGCACCGGCGACATCGGGCCGTTCCTCATCACCTCCGAAAGCGGCATCGGGGCGGGCTTGCGCCGTATCGAGGCCGTCACCGGACGCGGGGCGCTGAAAGCCATGCAGGCCATGCGGGCGCGTCAGGAACAGGCAGTGGCCTTGCTCGGCGGCGCCGCGGACGAATTGGCGCAGCGCATCGAGCGCCTGCACAACGAGCTACGCGAAGCGCGCAAGGAGATCGAGAACCTCACGCGCAAGCTGGCGCGCGCCGATTTCCAGGCGCTCTTGAACAACGTCGTACAGATCGAAGGTATCCCGGTGCTGGCCGCCAGGGTGGATGTGCCCGACGCCGATACCTTGCGCGAGATGGCAGACTGGTTCCGCGATAAGATGCAGGGCGGCGTGATCGTGCTGGGAGCGGTCATTGATGACAAGCCGCTGCTCATTGCGGCGACGACCAAAGCCCTGGCCCAGGAACGCGGCATCCATGCGGGCAACCTGGTGCGCGACCTGGCGCGTGTGGTGGGCGGTGGCGGCGGCGGACGTCCCGACATGGCGCAGGCCGGCGGGCGCGATCCGTCGAAGCTCTCGGAAGCATTGGACAAAGTCCCATCCCTGCTGCGGGCGATGTTGACAAAATAGTAGCGCGCGGAGGATAAAACACCATCTGTGGAGATCATACGCATAACCCCGGCCGATGATCGCTATACGGTACGCGCGGCGCTGCTGCATACGCCGGAGCCGCGCGTTTTGCTGGTTCTGCCGTGGGATATCGAAAAAGGCTGGTCGCATCCGCTGGATTACGAAGTATTGTCCCGTGCGGCGCAGGAACGTGGGCTGGAAGTGGCCTGGGTCATTGACGACATCGGGCGGCGGCCTCTGGCGCGCGCGGCGGGCTTCCCCCTCTTCGAGAGTGAAGAGGCAGCACAGGCGCATCTCGCCCGCAAAGGCACCTTTCCGCCGTTGCGCGTTCCACGGCGACCGACACGCCCTCGCCGTCCCTGGTGGGCCGAAGAGCCACAGCGTCCCAAACCGCTACGGCAAAAGCGTCAGCCGCTATGGATGATGGCATTGGAAGCCGGTGTGGCGAGCGTGGTGCTCCTCACCTTGCTCTTCACGGCTCTTCTGTTGGTGCCGTCGGCGCACATCGTCCTGACGCCACAGAGCATGACCTTTTCGCGCGTGGTGCCCGTCTCGGTAGACCCTGAATTGAACGAGGTGGATTTACAGCGGGGCCTTATCCCCTCACGCCGCATCGGTGATGAATTCGAGGCTTACGTAGAGGTTGGGACCAGCGGCCGGGGATTCTCACTCTCCGGGCGCGCTGTCGGCCAGGTGCTGTTCACCAATCTCCTCGGGCAGGATTACCGCGTCCCTGCCGGGACCGTCGTGCGCACGACGGCCGGCTCTTATCCGGTGCGCTTCGCTACCACGCAAGAAGTCATCATCCCGGCCTTTGGGCAGGTGATGGCGCCCATCGAAGCTCTGGAAGAAGGCCCAAGCGGCAACGTGGATCCCTATCAGATCAACCTGATCGAAGGTGTGGTGGGATTTGCGGCGCGCGTGACCAATCCCGATGCCACCCAAGGCGCCCAAAGCACGGCGGTCGCCACGGTTGCCGAAGCCGACCGGGAGCGGGCATGGAATCTGGCGGTTCAAAAAATTATGGCCGAAGCCTATAACGGTTTGCAGGACCCGGCCTATCTGCAACCGGGGGAGTTCTTGCCCCATCAAGACCTTGTCATTCAGGCCACCCCCAAACAGGCCTATACCCACATGGTCGGGGAGCAAACGCCCGTCCTGGGACTGTCTTTGCGCTTGCTGGTCACCGGGCAGGCCGTCAACGTGGCGCATGTGCAAGCGATTGCTTATCGCCAACTGGCGGCACAGTTGCCGGAGGGCTATCGCGTGCAAGATGCCCGTTTCGAATATGGCGAAGCCGCCGAAGAAGACGTCGGACCGGGGCTGTTCACGTTTTATGTGACCACACATGGATTGGCGGCTCCGAACATCAACACCGATGAAGTCATCTCTTTAACCAAGGGCCAACCGGTCAAAGAGGCAACGACGCTGTTGATGAAAGCCTTCCCCCTGGCGCAGGCCCCACAGATCACCGTGAAGCCGGATTGGTTCCCCTACATTCCCTTCTTACCCATCCGCACAACGGTCGAAGTCGTCCCTGCGAGCTGGTAAGGGGGGAGACGGTGCGCTATCTGGCCCTGGATTTGGGTGAACGCCGCATCGGCGTTGCCCTCAGCGATACACTGGGGATGCTGGCGCGCCCGCTGGAGATCTTCCGACGCACCTCGCGCGCCGCGGATTTTGCCCACATCGGTGCGCTGGTTGCCATGCACCAGGTTGATGCCGTTGTCGTAGGTTTGCCACTCAATATGAACGGCTCCGTGGGCCAGCAGGCCGCGTGGGTGCAAGATTACAGCGCGGCCCTCGCCGCAACCCTGACGGTGCCGGTCTACCTCTGGGATGAACGCCTCACCAGCGAAGAAGCCGCCGACATCCTCCGCAGCCAGGGCAGATCCCCGGACAAAGGCTCCCTGGATGCCGTCGCTGCGGCGGTGATTCTACAGAGCTATCTGGATGCACACCGTCAAGGGTCAACGGATTAAACGGATTTTAAACGACTTCTCGGAGGAATCACGGATGAAACGTGGATTGACGCTCTTAAGTATGCTCCTGGGGACGCTGGTATTGCTCGGATGTTCGCTGGAATCGCTCTATCTGAGTTTTTACATCGAGAGTAAATCCGAGGAACTGGCGCAGCCGGCCGGAACGGATGACACGCCGATTAGCTTCACCATTGAGCAGGGCGAGAGTGTGGCACAGGTGGCCGGCGACCTGAAGGCTCAGGGACTAATCGCCGACACCGAACTTTTCCGTCGTTATGTGCAGTACAAGGGGCTGGACGCCGGTATCCAGGCCGGGACCTATACGCTGCGCAAGACGATGACCATCCCCGAAATCGCACAGACGCTCCAAAAAGCCGAGACGCCGGAGCAGCAGGTGACCATTCCCGAAGGCAAACGACTGGAGGAGGTTGCCGTGCTGGTCGCCGAACAGACGACGATTCCGGCAGAGGCTTTCTTGCAGATGGCGCAGACCGGATGGCAGGGCACGGATTTGCCGCAAAGCTATAGCTTCCTCGCCCAGGTGCCACTCACGGCTACATTGGAGGGGTTGCTCTTCCCGGACACCTATCGCCTGCCCATGGATGCGACGGCCTACGACCTCATCGAGCGGATGCTGGCGAACTTCGAGCGCCAGGTGACGCCGGAAATCCGGCAGCAATTCGCAGACCACGGCCTGAGCTTCTACGAAGGCATCACGCTGGCTTCCATCGTGGAGCGCGAGGCCGTCATTGATGACGAACGCCCGATCATCGCGGGTGTGTTCTACAATCGGCTACGTGACGGCTGGCCGCTCTCGTCGTGTCCTACGGTACAGTACGCCCTCGGCTACCGGCCCGATGAGCAAAGCTGGTGGAAACGGCAATTGTTCTTTGGCGATTTAGAGGTAGATTCGCCGTACAACACGTACCGCCGTCTGGGATTGCCTCCCGCGCCGATCGCCAGTCCGGGCTTGCGTTCTATACAGGCGGCGGCCAATCCGGCGGAGACGGAGTACTACTTCTTTATGGTGGATTGCACCAAAAACAACGGCAGTCACTTCTTCGCCCGGACCGAAGCCGAGCATTTGCAGAACTTCGAGGCCTGTGGAGGGGTCATCAGCTCACCGTAATCAGCCCGACGATAAATCGTCGGGCTGAAAGGACATAGGGCGGTAAACCGCCCTTACTGACGAGCGCCGCGGGTCTGGCGAGCATCGCGGGTCTGGCGAGCATCGCGGATCTGGCGATCCGCTCCAAGCAAGGGGGGCCTTGGCGATCCGCTCTAAGCAAGGGGGGCCTTGGCGATCCGCTCTAAGCAAGGAGTGATTGGCGTCGTCGTGGGTCTGGCGAGCGTCGCGGATCTGGCGATCCGCTCCAAGCAAGGGGGGCCTTGGCGATCCGCTCTAAGCAAGGGGGGCCTTGGCAATCCGCTCTAAGCAAGGAGTGATTGGCGTCGTCGCGGATCTGGCGGGCATCGCGGGTCTGGCGAGCGTCGCGGATCTGGCGATCCGCTCTGAGCAAAAGGTGATCTGGCGATCCGCTCTGAGCGGCGAGCAGGCTGCTTAATCTGCGGATGTTTATGGCGATGGGGTGGCGGTCGGCGTGGGTGTCGGCGTGAGGTGCCAGTTTGCGGTTCCGGTAGCTGTGCAAGGATTATAGTCCCATCCCAGGGTGACGCGAAAATCCACCGGGCTGCCCTCGGTCGGTTGCGCAGTCACATCGCTTTGCTTGAGCCGGTAAAGGGCAAGCAGTTTGGCAATGGGTGATCCCTTGCCGGTCGTCAGGTAGTTGATGATGGTGGTGTGAGCAACGCCCTCGGTCTGCTGAATCGCCGGCACGTCGAAGCCTTCCAGGCGCAGCCGATAGGCTGCGACTTCACCCCAACCGCTGTTGCCGGAGCCGTTCCATACTTCCACACGATAGGCGCGCTGCGCCGCACGGCTGGTCACAGGCGGCTGCGCCGCTTCCTGCATAAAGTCATATAGTGCCTCATACTTAGGCACCAACACCGAGCCACGGTGCGGCACCGATAGCGAGTACAGCAAGCTATCTCCACGGATGAAGCGACTCTTGATGTCGCGCATGTCCAGTTTCATCGCTATCGGCGCGAGATAAAGCATTTCCGGCAAGCCCATGTCCGTCTCTACCGACTCCTTATAGACTGCCCACAGATCCGGGATGCGCGTGAGCATGTTCTGGGTCAGCGCCCGTTCCAGGATCGCACGGAGCACCTGTTGCTGGCGCCGATGCCGATCGAAATCGGAGGTGTTCCAGCGGGAGCGAACATACCACAAAGCATACTTGCCGTTGAGGTGTTGCACACCCGGTTCCAGGTCAATATCCGTCTGACCGGTTTCAGACTCTTCGTCGGGATAGGTATCGTGGAAGGGACACTCCACGACAATATCCACGCCGCCCACAGCGTCCACGATGCTACGATAGCTGTTGAAATCCACCATCGCGTAATAGTGAATCGGGATGCCAAAGTTGTATTCGATCGTGGCCTTGACCAGTGCCGGACCGCCACCGGGGTAAGCGGTCGTGCGTGCACGCAGATAAGCAGTGTTGATCTTGTCCAGCCCCCACGTGGGAATCCAGGCGTAGTAGTCGCGGGGGATCGAGATCATCGAGACGGAGGGGACATCCGGGAAAATCGAGACGATGATCATCACATCGGTACGGGCGACTTGCTCACCGGGGCGGCGATCGCTCCCTAGCAGGAGAATATTGATCGTGCCTTTGGGCTGCTCGATGAGCGGCATCGGCGTCGGTTGCTCCAACGGAGAAGTGACCATCGTGGTCGTGGTCAGCATCGGCGTCGCAGCAAGCGGCAGGTCAATTGGGGCAGGTGTAGGGGTACTCGTTGGTGAGGGGGTGCTCGTTGGCGTGTTTGTCGGCAAAGGCGTAGCGGTCGGTCGCGGCGTTAGCGTCCACGTCGGAGGCATCACAAAAGCTGTGTTCGATGTGGTGGGTGACGAGGTGGCGGTGGCCATCGGCGGCAACGCAGCGACTGTGACGGCAGCGGTAGGTGTGACCACCACGGTAATTTCACGGGTAGGATGATGTCCCCACGCCTGCGCGCCGATCACCACGAAGACAACCAGGGCGATAAAAATCAACCATTCGAGAAGCTGAAGCCAACGTTTCATGCAAAGAAAGTTCCTCGCGTCAAATTGTGTCAGGAAAAACGTGCTTATCATACCACGTTCAGGAGGAAAGGCAACCGGGAGAGGGAGAAGGGGGCAGGGGAAAAGGGGATTTGAGGATGCTTGACAGCGCCGGGGTTTCCGGCTAGGATAAACGTATGGCAAAGGGAAAAGTTGGCCTGGGACGACAGGGGGAGGCACTGACGGCGGCGGTGTTGCGGCGACGCGGCTTCAACGTTGTGGCGCAGAACTGGCACTGTGCGGAAGGCGAAGCGGACATCATCGCGCAGCGAGACGGCGAGTGGTATTTCGTCGAAGTGCGCACCCGCCGGGGAACGGCTTGCGGCAGCCCGGAGGAATCGCTCACACCGCGCAAGCTCGCGCGAATGGCAGCCGTGGCCCGGCGCTACCTCGGTGAGCAGGGTGCAGAAGAAGCGCAGGATGTCGTCTGGCACCTCAGCTTTGTCGCCGTAGCGATGGATAGCGCAGGGAAACTTCAGCGGATCACGGTGTATCTCGATCCCGAGAGTGAGCCGTGGGAAGCCTTGTAAATCAGGGGTTTATGCAGACAACAAACGTCCACATAAACCCCTGAAGGAAGATTGTGTATATCCCAGAGCCTATGGCGTGGTCGTTGTGAACCTGAAATCTACACCGGATATCTGTCTTTCAGCGCCATTTGGTTGCACCAAAAGTGCCTGGTAACCGCAGTAATAACGCATCAAGAATTCACCCAATGTGAAGTTGACGCTCTCCCCTAACAATGAACCACAGTTTGCCCAGACATTCACCGTACGGGTACCGACCGGAACACTTCGCCAGTAATCATAAAATCCGGCAGGGAAAGAGCGTTTCTCAATGCCAACGATCTCGATGGTTAAATTTCCACCGGTATCGTTTTCAACGAACACATACGAAAATGCCCCAACGGTAACACTCCGCACATTGCTCCAACCGGTCCATTGCCCATTGATATACGCGCGCACCCGCCAGTAGTAGGTCGCCGGGTCTGGAGTATAAACATCAATAGAAGTTTCCGTCGTTATGTCACCCTCAACATCACTAAACTGAGGGTCAATAGCAACCTCGAACTCGTACTCAGAGGGCGTCTGCGTACAACACGAGGGCATCGCCCATTGGACGGTATACAGGCCGTCGCCATCCGGGTTGCTGATAGGTTGCAAGATGGGCGTCAGCGGGTAACAGCGTAAAACCAGCGGCAAGTAAATATACTGCCTCTCACGGAAATTGATCGTGAAGCTGTCGGTATCCGTCAACCCGCCGGTATCGGTCACCTGGATTTCAACCGGCACAGTGCCCGTGAAACTGGCAGTGGGGTTAATGTCAACGTAGCGGCCATCTATGCTCACACCGGCATTGGCCGGTGGCGTGTTGATGATGGCGAAGCTGAGGGCGGCATCGGCATCCTGAGCATCGGAAGCATAGGTCCACAGATCAATGGCGTCGTTCAGGCTCTGACCAGGGCTGAGGTTCAGATCCGGCAGCCCACTGAGGGTCGGCGGAGTGTTCGGCATTTCGGCAAAGGTGATCGTGAAGCTGTCGGTATCCGTCAACCCGCCGGTATCGGTCACCTGGATTTCAACCGGCACAGTGCCCGTGAAACTGGCAGTGGGGTTAATGTCAACGTAGCGGCCATCTATGCTCACACCGGCATTGGCCGGTGGCGTGTTGATGATGGCGAAGCTGAGGGCGGCATCGGCATCCTGAGCATCGGAAGCATAGGTCCACAGATCAATGGCGTCGTTCAGGCTCTGGCCAGGGCTGAGGTTCAGATCCGGCAGCCCACTGAGGGTCGGCGGAGTGTTGACGCTCGCAAGCGGCCAACCGATATCCCGCAAAATGCCCAATGCGACCGGGCCGGGCGCGTGCGTGGATTGTCCGTTGGGCAAGGCATACGTCATCAAGTCATTGGCCGTGCCGTTGTAGATTTCATCCAGGTGGGAGTAACTTGATCCTTGCATCCATGTAGCCGGCGCAAACAGTTTCGGGCGTGTGCCGCCGTTGGCAGCGTTGGCATTGGTGCCATCAAAGTAGAGATTATCACCGGTCAACTGGGCTGCCAGAGCTGTCGAACCGTTGGTGTAACTGAGCAACGCCTGCCCCGCGCCGTTTTCGGCAAAACGGTCATAGCCTGCCGGATATGAGGATTGCGCCCATCCCCAATATCCTACCCCTCCGCTGACCACCATAGAACCGGCGAATCCCAGGCCATGGCACAACTCATGGAGCACGACGCTGGCAAAGTCCACCTTGTCTGAGGGCGTATTGCCATCGGTGCCGTAATACCAGGGGAAAGTGCTGCCGTAGGCTACGTGGATATCCACGGTGGAGCCTTCCATACGGCTGCCGGCCAGGGCATTGGCCAAAGCCGTGGGATACCAGGTATTGGCTTGCGGCGCATTGGTGAAGTTGCGATAGTAATTATCAGCGCCGCCCTGGCCCAGGATATAGGGGTCGCCAAAATCGGTCCAACAGGCGTTGACCTCGATGGGCACCGCGGAATTGATAAGCGTCTCCCAAATATCCGCCGCGTATTCAAAAGCTGTGACGGCGCCGGCAGGCCAGGTCAGGCAGCTATTGCCAAAACGATCGGTCGCGCCGTTTGGCAGATAATTGATGTGAATGGTAGCAGTTTGCACCTTCGACACAGCCCGTTGCGTATAGCTGGCCGGCGGGGGAATCCGCAACGTCGAGGGTGTAGGATCCAAACGCAGGATCACCGGCCGGGGCACACCATCCATACTTTCCACTTGCGGAGGCCTGGCCGGCGACGCGACGGCCGTTCCCCTTACGCTTACGGCAAACGAGAGCAATAACAAACATGCAATGACTCTGTACAACACCGAACGTCTCATGGTTAACCCTCCCCTAAAAGATTCGTTGAAATGTTTAAACGCTATTTTCATCCAACCGCCCGTGAATCAACGGTTAAGACGAAAAAATTTACCCTTATCAGTACGGGTAGCCGCACAAGGCTTCTTGAACAATCGGCGCTTCCATCTCCGGCGCGAAGGGTATGCCGGCGATGTCATAGCGATAGATAGCAATGCGGTAGATAGCCCGGGACGGCCCGTCCCAGGTGGGCAGGGCATAACGGGTCATCAGATAGAGATCGTGTCCCGGTTCGGCCAGCCACGGATCCATAATTTTGATGTCGGCGTCGAACCACTCCACGGCACGCACCCAATGTTGCTGCGGTTGCCCATCACCGGGGTTGAAATCTACCTGGATCACCACAAAAGTCCGGGGCTGGGCCAGCGCGTCACGAATTTTGTAAACCGGCGCAGGGATATCCTGGCAATCCACATAATCCACCAGACGCGCGCCCAGGACGGCCGTAGCGCCGAACACGAAGAGATTCTGCTGATCCGGGGCATCAGGCGGCGCGGCAAAACCGGCGTGGCGCGCCAGCCAGCGGTTCAGGCGCGGGGGATCTGCCGGCAAGCCATCAACGGTCACACCGATGTCCGTCAGGCCCGAAGCAACAGCGCACAACAGACAGCCGTATTGACCGATCGTTGTGGAACTTTGGCCTAGCATCACCCGCTTCCAGCCATCATAAAGTTGGGAATACATTGTGTATGCCATAGTTGCCCTCCTTGATTTTAGAGCTAAGAGTTAAGAGGGGGGAGTTATGAAATTTGTTGGAATTCGCTTAATCTTTGACGAAAAGCCCCTCTGTTTAACTGTCGGTAACATCGTGACTTCTACGACGAATTGTATGTCCAAAATGCAAAATGTGCCAATCAGGGGAAATGCGGTACAATCCGGCGTATGCAAGAACAGACTTTGATCCCCCTCATCGCCATCGTCGGACCGACAGCGGTGGGCAAAACGGCCCTGGCGCTGAAGCTCGGCGAGCACTTTGCCGTCGAAGTCGTCTCCGCCGATTCGCGGCAGTTTTATCGCTATATGGACATCGGCACGGCAAAGCCCACGGCAGAAGAACGGGCGCAGGTGCGGCATCATCTGATTGACATCGCCGACCCGGATGATACCGTCGGGCTGGCGCGTTTTCTGCAACTGGCGCGTGCGGCGATTGCGGAGATCGCATATCGCGGACGTATTCCTTTGCTGGTTGGGGGCACGGGGCAATACGTCCGCGCGCTCCTCGAAGGCTGGCAGACGCCGGAGGTCGCCCCCGATCCGGGATTGCGCGCAACGTTGGAAGCCCAGGCTGCCGCGGACCCTGCCGGTCTGTGGGATCGCCTCATCGCCCTGGATCCAGAGGCGGGCACGTTCATTGACCCGCGCAATGTGCGGCGGGTCATCCGCGCGCTGGAAGTGTGCCTCAAGACGGGGCGCCCTTTTTCGGAACAGCGCCGCCACATTTCCCCGCCCTACCGCACCCTGCAGATCGGTTTGACGATGGAGCGTGCGGTGCTTTACGCTCGCGCCGATGTGCGCGTGGAAGCGATGATGGCGGCCGGTTTGCCGGACGAGGTCGCTGCGTTGCTACACCGGGGCTACGGCTGGCATCTGCCGGCTATGTCGGGATTGGGATACATTCAGTTCCGCCCCTATTTCGACGGGGAAGCTACGTTGACGGAGGTTGCCGAACGCATCAAGCTCGATACACATACGTTCATCCGGCGGCAATATGCGTGGTTTCCCCCACGGGACAGTCAGATCCATTGGATGCATCCCGACGCGAACGCGATGGCCATCACGCTGGTAAAGAGCTTCATAGAAAGGGCAGAGACTAACAACGATCTGTAACCATCGTCCGCGCCGCCTCGCGGATCGTCACAAGTTTATAGGGACGGCTCCAGCGATTGACCGGCAACAGGTTCCACACACGCGCGGACGTGTTGGATCCAGCGTTCCATGCAGGTAGTCGGGTAGTCGGGTAGTCAGGTAGTCGGGTAGTCAGGTAGTCGGGTAGTCGGATAGTCGGATAGTCGGATAGTCGGGTAGGGGCGGCGGTGCGGCGACAAAGTCAAAACGAGTCGGGGGAATCGGTCGTTGAGGACGATGCGGCGGGCTTTTTCGATGCGCGCCTGCCGATCCACAAAAATCCCGCGCCGAGGCATATATCGGCGACGATCACCAGCCCGCGCAACCAGGAGAACCCGGTGAATTGTTGCAGGATCAGCAACGCTGTGTCTGTCACCGCGATCACCAACAATGTCCAGCCCGCGATTTTGGCAAAGCGCTGCCAGACGGTGTGTTTGGCAATTCCCGCGCGCAAATAATTCTCGGTCACCAGGATGAAAACCAGTAACCCCAGGCCTACCGCCAGGAAGAAGACCTTGTCGTAAAAGCGCACCTGCCATCCGGCAGTGACCGAGTCGCCGGCAAAATACGCCGCAGCGGTGAGAAAGACTTCACGGCTCAGAAACAGAAACCAAAAACCCAGGGCCATCAACAGCACCCACAGCACGTAAAACAGTATGTAGTTAAACCAGGATTTTTTCGTCATACTTTCCTCTTCGATTTTTCACGGTCTTAACCGGTTTTGTCAATATCCCTGGCCGCCAAAATGATCATCTGCACGATAGTTTCCGGTGAAAAGCGCGCCGTGTCAATGGATAGATGGTAATATTTGGGATTTCTCCAATCGGCGTTGTTGTGCCAGTAACGGATATACTGGCGCTTTTGCTCATCGGATTGTTCGACACGCCGCTCCGCCTCGGCCTGCGTGAGCTGCTCGCGCTCCATCAAGCGTTGGACACGCACCTCAAGTGGCGCGTACAGGCGCACATGCAAAGCCTTAGGCCACGCACTCAATACCATTTGTCCGCCGCGCCCCATGATGATGACATTGTCCTCACGGGCAAAACGCTCCAGCGTCTCACGCACCACCTGGGCATAGGTTTGATCGTCAAGGGCTGCCTTCTTCTCAAAGGCCGAGGCTTGTTTGCGATACAAGGAGGTCATTTCGCCACTGACCAACCGCGCGCGTTGCGTCACATCCTGCTCCTTTTGCAGGATGGTCTCGACATCTACGCCGGCCTCCTGTGCGATTTGCATGACGATGGCTTTGTCCACCCGCCGGTACCCCAATTGCTCACAAAGCCTGTCGGCAATGAGGTCACCATTGCTTCCCAATTCCCGAGAAATTGTGATCACGGCCATAGGACAACCTCTGTGAAAACAACCTCGATAGATTGAACGAAAAGCTACCGTTGTTGTACTGCGAACCGGGCAGATGTCAAATACAACGTTTGACAAAACGCCCCGCCGTGTTACCATAACGCCGGATAGGATCCATGGTCAGGGATGATGATGCCATCATGAAACGTGAAACGTGAGGGGTTTTCTCGACACAGTTTCACGTTTCGCGTTTTACATTAGCAGAATGACAGGTTGACGACAGGCACAATCATGAGCGAAAATATACCCGTCATTATCCTTTGTGGCGGCAAGGGTACCCGCATGGGCGATCGCACCCTTCCCAAACCCTTAGTGGAAATCGGAGAGCGACCAGTGCTGTGGCATGTGATGAAGATTTACGCGGCCCAGGGCTTTACCGATTTCATCCTGGCGCTCGGCTATCACGGGGATATGATCAAACGCTATTTTCTGGAGTACGACTGGCAAAGCCGCGACTTCACGTTGGCGCTTGGGGATGGCAATCCGGTCTATCACACCCCCAACGACACCGCCGGCTGGCGCATCACCTTCGCCGAAACCGGTCTGGAGACGATGACCGGCGCGCGGGTGCGCAAGGCGGCACGCTACGTACAAACGCCGCGCTTCTTCGTCACCTATGCCGACGGCGTCGCCGATATTGACCTCCACGCGCTGCTGGCCTTCCACCGGCAGCAGGGCGTGCTGGCCACGATGACGGGGGTGCGCGCTTTCTCGCGTTTCGGCGTCCTGGAGACCGATGGCCACGGAAAAGTCACCGGCTTCCAGGAAAAACCGCTGGTCGAGACCTTGATTAACGGCGGCTTCTTTGTCTTCGAGCGGGAAGCTCTGCGCTATCTCGAAGGTGACGATAACCTGATTCTGGAACGTGAACCTTTCAGCGCCCTGGCAGCAGATGGGCAACTGGCAGTTTATGAACATCATGGCTTCTGGCGTGCGATGGATACCTTCAAAGAGGCGCAGGAGTTGAGTGCTTTGTGGGAAGCAAGCGCACCGTGGAAAATTTGGTGAGGAGGTAGCTCGATGAACGCATCTTTCTGGCGTGATCGTCCTGTATTGGTAACGGGATGTACCGGCTTGCTGGGATCGTGGCTCACGCAGACGCTCGTGGAATCCAGGGCCGACGTTGTCGGGCTGATCCGCGACGATGTGCCGCAATCGCATCTCATTCGTTCCGGTGTTGTGGATAACATCCGCGTGGTGTACGGGGATGTGACCGATTATGCGACGATGGAGCGCGTGCTGAACGAATACGAGATTGACGCCGTCTTCCATCTGGCGGCGCAGACAATCGTGGGGATCGCCAACCGCGCGCCACTTTCCACCTTCGAGACGAATATCCGGGGCACGTGGGTCGTCCTCGAAGCTGCGCGGCGCGCCCCGACCGTCAAACGCATCGTCATCGCTTCCAGCGATAAGGCGTATGGCGCGCAAACCGTCCTCCCCTACGTCGAGACCATGCCGCTGCATGGCGAACATCCCTACGATGTCTCCAAGAGCGCGGCCGATTTGCTGGCCCAGAGCTACGCCAGAACTTACTGTCTGCCCATCGCCATCACCCGTTGCGCCAACCTGTACGGCGGCGGTGATCTCAACTGGAATCGCCTGGTCCCCGGCACGATCCGCAATGCATTGCAAGGCAAGGCGCCGGTCATCCGCTCCGACGGCACCTTCATCCGCGATTATCTCTACGTCCGTGACGCCGTGCGCGCTTATTTGATGCTTGCCGAGGCGCTGGATCGTCCTGAAATTCAAGGACAGGCGTTCAATTGTGGCACCGACGAGCCGGTGAGTGTGCTGGACATGACCCGGATGATCCTTTCACTATCACCGCATCCCCGTTTACAGCCCATCGTGCTCAATGAAGTCAAAAACGAGATCAAAGACCAGTACCTGGACAGCACCAAGATCAAAGAGGCCATCGGCTGGCAACCCGCCTGGTCGCGCGAGGCCGCCCTGGTCGAAACGCTGGCGTGGTATGCACAGTATCTGGGGTACAAGTTAAAGGTCGAGGATTAAGGGGCGAGGGTCAACCATGATGTCGGAAGCTAATCCCTGCCCCGCATCCCGCACCCCCACCCCACCACTCCCGACCTCCATTTTCATCACCGGTGCGACGGGTTTCATCGGGCGGCGGCTGACGGAGCAGTTGGTCGCTGCCGGCGCCGATGTGACCGCATTGACGCTGCCCGAGGAAGTCCCTTGGGTGCCGCAGGGTGTGCGCGTCCTGCCCGGTGACATCACCGACGCCACGAGCGTACAGCGCGCTATAAGTGCCGCCCAACCGACTCTGATCATCCATCTGGCCGCCGTGGGCATCACCAATCCCCATCTGCCTTTCACCACCGCCTGCCGCGTCAACGTGGACGGGGTGATCAATGTGCTGGATGCAGCGCGCACAACTTCCGGCGTCCGGCGCATCGTCCTGGTCGGCTCTTCTTACGAGTACGGCGCACGGCGCACCGAAGATGGACTTGACCCTTTCAACGCCTACAGCGCCTCGAAGGTGGCGGCCTGGGCTTTTGCCCGTGCTGCTTATAATGCCTGGGGTGCTCCTGTGGTATGGGTACGCCTGTTTCAAGTCTACGGACCGGGGCAACGGGAGCAGGCGTTGATTCCCGCCGCCATTCGCGCGGCCTTGAGCGACGCCGACTTTCGTATGACGGCAGGGGCGCAACAGCGCGATTTTGTCTTTGTGGAGGATGTCGTCGCCGGCCTGCTGGCCGTTGCCGCCGCGCCGGCCATCGAGGGACGGGCGTTGGATATCGCCGCAGGGCAGTTATACCGCATCCGTGATGTCGTCGAGCGTATCTGGGCGCTGAGCGGCGCGCGGGGACGTATTCTCGCCGGTGCGCTGCCCTATCGTCCCGGCGAAGTGCCCGCCATCCCCGCCGATGTAGACCGCACGCGGCGGCTTACCGGTTGGGAGGCGCGGGTGGGATTGGAAGAAGGGCTGCGGAAGACGATTGATTGGACGCGAGAACATTAGAACGTTTGAATGTTGAGACGTTTTTATCGGAGGCATGCGTATGGCAGATGAGCAGACGATGGCGCGGGCAGAGGCGCTCCGCCGCGAGATTCTCGATAAAGTAGCCGCATACTATCAAGTCGTTCACCGTCCGGCGGACTTTGTTCCCGGCGAAACATTCGTCAATTATGGCGGGCGCGTCTACGATGAACGCGAACTGCAGAGCGCGGTCGAGGCCGTGCTCGACTTCTGGCTCACCGATGGACCGCGCACAGAAGCCTTCTCCACGCGGCTGGAGCAGTATGTAGGTTTGAAGCACATCCTCACGGTCAATTCCGGCTCATCGGCGAACCTGGTGGCGATGACGACGTTATGTTCGCATCAACTGGAACGCCCCCTGCTTCCCGGCGACGAAGTCATCACGCCGGCCGCGACCTTTCCCACCACCGTGGCACCCATCGTACAAAACCGGCTCATCCCGGTCTTTGTGGATTGCAAGGTGGGCACGTACAACATTGACGTCAATCTGCTGGAAGCCGCGCTTTCGCCAAAAACGTGCGCCGTATTTGTCCCCCACATCCTCGGCAACCCCGTAGAGATGGATGTGGTGATGGATTTTGCGCGGGCGCACGATCTCTACGTGATCGAAGACACCTGCGACGCGCTCGGCAGCCGCTATGACGGCATAGCTTGCGGCGCGTTTGGGCATCTCAGCACCTTCAGCTTCTATCCGGCACACCACATCACCACCGGTGAAGGCGGCGCGGTGGGCACGAACGACAGCCGCCTGTATCACATCGCCCACTCCATCCGCGATTGGGGCCGTGATTGTTGGTGCGACCACAAAAGCCCGCGCGACGGCGAATGTCATCAACGTTTCGACTGGAAAATCCCCGGCCTGAACGAGCCTTACGATCACCGCTACTATTTCACGGAGATCGGCTACAACCTCAAGATGACGGACATTCAAGCGGCCATCGGCCTGCCGCAGCTTGATAAGTTGCCGGACTTTGTGGCTGCGCGCAAACGCAATTTCGCGGTCCTCTACGAAGGGCTGAGCCGCTACGCCGATTATCTCGTACTGCCGGTCTGGAGTTCTAAGGCCGATGTGGCATGGTTTGCGTTTACCATCGCGGTGCGCGAAGATGCACCCTTTACCCGGCGCGATCTCAATGACTACCTGCGCACGCGCAAAATCGAGACGCGCTATCTCTTCGCCGGCAACATCCTGCACCAGCCCGGCTATCGCCATATCCCCCATCGCGTCGCCACGCCGCTGCCCGAAACCGAGCAGGTGCTCAAGAGCGCGTTCTTCATCGGCGTATATCCGGGGATGGATGACGCACGACTGGCGTACATCTTGCAGGTGTTCGAAGACTTCTTCACGGCGCGGGGACTCTCATGAATCATGAATTACAAATTATGAATTACGAGTCAACCATCATGAAACTTTCGATCATCATTTGCGCCTATAACGAGCGCCGGACGATCCTTGATGCCATTGCGCAGGCGCATGCAGTGGCGTTGCCGTCCGGCTGGGATAAAGAGATCATCGTCGTAGATAATTGCTCGACCGACGGCACACGCGACCTGCTCCAAACGGTGGATATGCCGGGGGTACGCATCATCCTGCACCCCCGCAACCTGGGCAAGAGCGCCTCCATCCTCACCGGCATCAGCGAGGCCAGCGGTGACTATTTCCTCATCTTCGACGCCGACCTGGAATATGAAGCCGCCGACATCCCGCGCATGGTCGCCGCAGTGACGCCCGGCGAGACGGTCGCCGTTTTCGGGTCGCGCACGCTCGGTGGACGTAAAATCTACCTGTACGCGCAGAATTATTGGGGTGTACGCTTCCTCACCACCATCGCCAACTTGCTTTTCGGCGGACATTTGACCGACATTGCCACCGGCCCCAAGCTGGCGCGGGTGGATGTAGTGCGCTCGCTGAACCTGAGCAGCCACGAATTCGACCTGGATTTCGATCTGCCGTGCAAATTACTCAAAAATGGTTATAAAATAAAAGAAATCGCCATCAACTATCACCCGCGCTCGGTAGCCCAAGGGAAGGGTCTGGCAGGCTGGAAAGCCGTGCGCACCGGTTTGCGCGTGCTGTGGATCTATTTCAAAGTTCTGATCGGAAGGGAGTAGGAGCAAGAGACCGAGACTAGGGATTGAACAGTATCTCAATCACGAATCCCCAATCACTTTTTTAAGGAGGTAATGCGCTTATGAAACCATCAACACTCCACACCATTGGACGGATCGTTTTGGGTTTGGCGTTGGCGGCGTTGAGTGCAGTATTGGTCACGTTGGCCTTTCCTCCATTCAACCTCTGGTTCCTGGTATGGTTCGCTGCTGTCCCGGCGGTAGTGGCACAATACCGCATCATGCCGCGTAAGCTTTCCTCGCTGGCCTCGGCAGTGTTCAACGGCGGCTGGGTGCTCGGCTACCTGGGGCCGGTCTTCGCCGGCAGCGGCAATTTTATGGAATACCTGTGGCTCTATGTCCTCATTATCTCTTTTCTGGCGGATATGGGCAACCGCGCTTTCCACGAGCGCACGCGGTATCGCTGGTTTGTCCCCCAGAGCGTTATCGGATGGGTGGGCATCGAGATGATCCGCAGCTTCCTGCCCATCGCCGGGACGTGGGGTTTCATCGCCTACACGCTGTACCGGCAGCCGTGGCTGATCCAGCCCGCGAGTATCTTCAGCATCTTCGGCGTGAGCACGCTGATTATGCTGGTCAACTACGCGCTGGGGCTGGGCGCCATCGCCCTTTATGACCGACGATGGCAAACGGAAGCCGACGCCCCAACGCCGTCCCCTGTCACAGTACGCCGTTGGCTCATCGGCGTGGGGGCAACGCTTGCCGCCTGGACCCTGCTGAGCCTGGTGCTCTTCCGCCACCCCACCACCCCGACGGTCAAAGTCGCGGCGGTACAGCCGGAAGCCTCGGTGATTCTCGCCGCGTTCAGCGGGCTGGATGACAAGGTCGCCAAACTTTCGGCGCAGATGGTCGCGCAAACCCGCAATGCTGCCGCACAGGGCGCAGAGTTCATCGTCTGGCCGGAAGGAGCCATGCCGTTCGATCCACAGGTGGAAGACAAGCTCGGCTTGCGCGACCTGGCCCGCGAAACCGGTGCCCATCTGGCGGTCGGTTATGGCGTGGTCACAGATGCCGGGCTGCGCAACGAAGCCACCGTCATCAACCCACAGGGTGAATTTCTGGGCGTCTTCGGCAAGGATCACCCGGTCACATTTGGCGGCGAGACAAGTCTGACACGCGGGACGTATCCGGTGTACGACACGCCGCTCGGCAAGCTCGGCACCATTATCTGCTACGATCTCGACTTTACCGACACGGCGCGCAAGCTGGCGCGACAGGGCGCGCAGCTTATCGCCGTCCCTTCCAATGACTGGAGTGCCATCACCTACAAACACTACACCCACCTTGTCTTCCGCGCCGTTGAGAACCGCGTGACGATGGTCAAAGCCGACGGCAGCTTCGACTCGGCGGTCATTGATCCCTACGGGCGCATCCTGGCGCTGGCAACCATTCCCGAAGGTGGCGCGGCCATCCTCGTCACCGAAGCACCGCTCGGCACGGCCAGCGCGCCGGCCATCTTCCTGGGCGACTGGATCGGCTGGTTGAGCCTGGCGGGACTGGCTTTCTTCACGTTCGGCGGTGGGTGGTTGGTGAAGCAAGCGGAGAAAGGTAGTCGGGTAGTCAGGTAGTCGGGTAGTCAGATAGTCGGGTAGTCAGATAGTCGGGTAGTCAGGTAGTCGGGTAGTCAGGTAGTCAAAGTGTTTGGCTGAAAACGATTATCTGAGTACAGACTAAACTATTAGATTATGGAGTCTCACAATGAACATCGTTATCACCGGTTCCATCGCTTTCGATTACTTGATGTCGTTTCCCGGCAATTTTATGGAGCACATCAAGCCGGACAGGCTCAACAAACTGAGCCTCAGCTTCCTGGTGGATGAAATGCGCAAGCAATACGGCGGGTGCGCGCCGAACATCGCCTTCACGCTGGCGCTGCTCGGGGAGCGTCCCGTGGTGATGGGCACAGCCGGCCAGGATTTTGGGGACTACCGCACCTGGCTTGAGGCGCACGGCGTGGACACCTCCGGGGTGCGCATCATCCCCGATGTGTTCACGGCATCGTTTTTTGTCAGCACCGACCAGCAACAAAACCAAATCGCCAGCTTCTACACCGGCGCGATGGCCTATGCCCGTGAGCTGTCGTTTTACGATACGGCGGCGCCGGTAGACCTGACCATCATCTCCCCCAACGACCCGCAGGCCATGCAGAAGTATCCGGCGGAATGTAAAGCGCTCGGCATCCCCTACATCTACGATCCCAGCCAGCAGATCGTGCGGCTGGACGGCGCGGCGCTGCGGGAGGGCGTCACGGGTGCGGACATCCTCATCGTCAACGACTACGAATACGAATTGCTCAAAGATCGCACCGGCATGAGCGATGCGGACATTCGCGCCACCGTGAAACGCGCCGTCATCATCACCCGTGGTGAGCACGGCTCACTGATCTGCGCCGACGGCGAGGAAATCAACGTGCCGGTTGTCCCCCCACGGCAAGTGCTCGATCCCACCGGCGTCGGCGATGCCTACCGCGCGGGTATTATCAAAGGGCTGGCGTTGGGGCTGCCGTGGCGCATCTGTGGGCAAATCGGCGCGCTCGCCGCGACCTACGTGCTCGAAACGCCCGGCCCGCAAACCCATACCTACACATTGGCGGCGTTTGGGGAACGATATAAAGCGACATTCGGAGAAGACGCATTTACTGGTATAATAAGGATGTAGAAACATGCCAGTGAAGTGAAACGAGGGAAACAATGGTTGCGCGTTTTATTTTGAGTGATTACGTCGAAGAGGCATTGGCGCAAGCGGTATATGACAAACTAGAAGACGGAACTTTCGCCGGGCGCGTCCCGTCGTGCGTGGGTGTCATTGCATTTGGAGACACGTTGCGCCAATGTGAGGACAACCTGCGTTCCACGCTGGAAGACTGGATCCTGGTGGGACTAAAACTCAATCACCCCCTACCCCTTATCGCTGACATCGACTTAAATCTGGAGCCAGCCTATGCCACGATGGACGCCGTGTAAGCGGCGCGATTTCATACACAAGCTGCGCCAACTTGGCCTCGATGGACCATATTCGGGCACTCGGCACCAGTTTATGATCTATCAGTATCATCGTCTAGCCATACCATCGAATATTGAATATTACCACAATTGCGGATGTTGATCAGCGAAGTTGAGCTGATTATCGAACGCGAGTTATCCGTAGAAGAGTGGAACCAACTCTAAAAGAGAACAACGTACAAGGAGTCAATCACACAATGAAAAAATACCACGTCAAAGACTTAGATTTAGCCCCTTCCGGGCGGCTGCGCATGGAATGGGCGGAACGCGAGATGCCTGTACTGCGGCAAATCCGCGAGCGTTTCGCGGTAGAGCAGCCGCTCAAGGGTGTGCGCCTGTCGGCCTGTCTCCACGTCACTACGGAAACCGGCAATCTGGCGCGCGTGCTCCAGGCCGGCGGCGCGGACCTTGTCCTGGTCGCCAGCAATCCGTTGAGCACCCAGGATGATGTGGCGGCGGCACTCGTCACCTACGACGAGATCCCCGTCTACGCCATCAAAGGCGAGGACAACGCCACCTACTACGAGCACATCCACGCCGCGCTGGATCACCAGCCCCACATGACGATGGACGACGGGGCCGATCTGGTCAGCGTCCTGCACAAAGAGCGCCGCGAGGCACTCGGCAACGTCATCGGCGGGACCGAGGAAACGACCACCGGCGTCATCCGTCTGCGGGCTATGGCGAAGGAAGGAGCGTTGGAATACCCCATCATCGCCGTGAACGATGCAATGACCAAGCATCTCTTCGACAACCGTTATGGCACGGGGCAATCCACACTCGATGGCATTATCCGCGCGACCAATGTGCTCATCGCCGGCAAGACCGTGGTTGTCGCCGGGTATGGCTGGTGCAGCCGGGGCATTGCGATGCGCGCCAAGGGGATGGGGGGCAACGTCATCGTCACGGAGGTTGATCCACTCAAGGCGCTCGAGGCGGTGATGGACGGCTTCCGCGTGATGCCGATGCTCGAAGCGGCACCCATCGGCGACATCTTCGTCACCTCCACGGGCGATATCAACGTCGTGGACCGGCAACACTTTGCGGTGATGAAAGACGGCGCGATTGTCTGCAACTCCGGGCACTTCAACGTGGAGCTGAATTTGCCCGCACTGGCCGAGATGGCCGTTGGTGCGCCGCGGCGGATTCGCCCCTTCGTCGAACAGTACACGCTGCCCGATGGGCGGCATATCAACGTCCTGGGCGAAGGGCGCCTGGTGAACCTTGCCGCCGCCGAAGGCCATCCCAGCGCGGTGATGGATATGTCCTTCGCCAACCAGGCTTTGTGCGCCGAGTACATGCGCGTCCACGCCGACGAACTCGAACACACCGTCTATGCCGTGCCTGAAGCCATTGACCAGGCCATCGCCCAACTCAAACTCGCGGCAATGGGCGTAAAAATTGATGAGCTGACCGAGGAACAGAAGCGGTATCTGGAATCCTGGCGCGAAGGGACGTAAAATCGGCCAATCACAATAGTTCCCACTCTCGGGTGTTGACGCTTTTTCTCACCACAGTCGCCATACTCCAGGAGCATGGCGACTGTGGTTAAACACAGGCCGGCAACACTCGACAGGGAGACTATCCCCAAACGGCTGTTGGTGAATTACCGGTTACAGGCCGGATACTTCTGAGAGCCGCATGTCGTCACGGCGGATGATGCCCCCCATGGGCACATGCCCGGCAATCTCCTGCAAAGTCTGCCCGGTTTCGGGATGACGGTACCCCGGCGCGAGATCGGCGAGCGGCACGGCGATATGCGCATACTTGAGGATGTCAGGATCGGGAATGTGGCGCGCCCCGATGTCCAGCACATCCGTGTTGAACAGGGCGATATCCAGATCAATGGTGCGGGGGTCATTCTTGTCTGTCGTGCGCACACGCCCAAGCTGCTGTTCAATATTCGCCAGCACCTCACCCTTCAAATCCTCCGCCGCCAACGACGTCTCGATCAGTGCCGCCGCATTGAGAAAATTCGGTTGATCCGTTTTGCCGACGGGGAGCGTCTCATAGACCGGTGAGACTGCCAGCAACGTGCAATGTTCCGCCAGCAGCCGCGTGGCGGCAAGCAGGTTTTCCTCAGGATTGATGTTCGAGCCTAGCGTCACGAAAACGCGATTGCGCCTCTCTACCACATCGGCGCGGGTGCGATAGATCTCCACCCCAACGGAACGGGCGAAGCGTAAGGCGCCGGGTTTCTCTATCCGCACCTGTGCCGCTTCAACGCGCCCGTCTGTGAAACAGATACGGGCAACCTCTGCCGCCAGTCTCTCCACGGTGAAAAAGTGTGACGCTTCCACCAGGGCGATGACTTGTTTGGTGATCGTGCGATAGTTCACGGCATCGGCAATTTGATCGGAGGCGCCGGCGGGACGCAAATCCGCGAAAAGTGTGATGTTGATCAGCACGTCCTGCCGGTTGCGGCGCTCTTCATCGTTGATCCCGATGATCGTCCTCAGCAACAAGTCTTTGATATGAATCTGGTCAGGCATAGCACCCTCCTGAAAATAGTTTGGTAGTCGTTAGTCAAGTAGTCGTTAGTCGTATAGTCGTTAGTCGAGTGGTCGTTAGTCGAGTGGTCGTTAGTCAAGTAGTCGTTAGTCGAGTGGTCGTTAGTCAAGTAGTCGTTAGTCGTATAGTCGTTAGTCGAGTGGTCGTTAGTCGAGTGGTCGTTAGTCGAGTGGTCGTTAGTCGAGTGATCGTCAGAAAATCCGTTTCATCCGTTCAATGTCCGTTGACACACTTACAGTTCTACAGATTTGTGGTTTAATAAGACCATGCACACCTATCAACCAACCCTGGCTTCGGTGAAGCAACACCCACTTCCGACATGGTTCGAGGATGCCAAGTTGGGTATTTTCGTCCATTGGGGGCCGTATTCCGTGCCCGGATGGGCACCCCGCACCGGCAACCTCCGCGAGGTCATCATCAGGCACGACGACGCGCACTGGTTCGCGCACAACCCCTACGCCGAATGGTATTGTCAGGCCATGCAAATCACCGGCAGTCCCACGCAACGCTATCACGCGGAGACTTACGGTACACATACCCCTTATGCCGCTTTTGGTCCGCAGTTCAACGCCGCAGCGCGGGGCTGGGACCCATGGGCCTGGGGCGACCTTTTCCGCCGGGCCGGCGCACGCTATGTGGTGATGGTGACCAAACATCACGACGGCTTCTTGATGTGGCCGAGCGCCGTCCCCAATCCCCACCGGCCCGATTGGCACGCCGCGCGCGATTTCGTGGGCGAGTTGACCGAGGCCGTGCGCATCAACGGCCTGCGCATGGGACTATACTACTCCGGCGGGCTGGACTTCACCTTCAAGGATGTCGTCATCCGCGATTTTGCCGACATGCTGACCGCGATCCCTACCGATCCGGGGTACGCCACCTACGCCGATGCCCACTGGCGCGAACTCATCAAACGCTACGCGCCCTCCGTGCTGTGGAACGACATCGGTTATCCGGCCTCGGCCAACCTGCCGGCGCTCTTCGCCGACTATTACAACGCCGTGTCCGATGGCGTGGTCAACGACCGCTTCATGCAGATAAACCTGCCAGGTTTTAGAAATCTGACAGGTCTGCCGCGCAAACTCATCCGCTGGTTGATCCGCCGGGCAATCACCCACCCTCAGAGTCTCGCCGCGCGCCTGCAAACCGGCGGCCTTCATTGCGATTTTCGCACGCCGGAATACGCCATTTACAATAATGTGACAACGCAGAAGTGGGAAACCGCGCGCGGTCTGGGGGCTTCCTTCGGGTACAACCGCAATGAACACGCCGATGATTTCATTTCTGTCAAAGAACTTATCCACCTGCTCGCAGATGTCGTCAGCAAAAACGGCAACCTGTTGCTCAACGTCGGGCCGATGGCCGATGGGACCATCCCGGCGGCGCAGGTCGCGCGGCTAGAGGGGTTGGGCGCGTGGCTCAAAGTCAACGGCGAAGCCATTTACGGCACGCGCCCCTGGCAACAGGCCAAAGGGCGCACCGGCGAGGGATTGGCGGTACGCTTCACGCAGAAGGCCGATGTACTATACGCGATTGTGCTGGGCAGGCCGCAGGCCCCGCAATTGGAAATCCCCGCTGTGCCGTTGACGAACACGACCCGCGTTTACGTTCTGGGCTACAACGCGCCTTTCGCCTGGACGCCCCACAGCACAGGACTGCGCCTCACCCTGCCCCGCACCCTGCCGGATACCCCCGCCGTTGCACTTAAAATCGTCCCCCGATGAAACGCAATTCGTCATTCGCTACTCGTCATTCGCTATTCGTCATTCGCTACCCCTTAGCTTCTCCTTTGGTCACCTGCGTCATGCACAGAATAGCAAACAGGAAGAACAACGGCGTGACGACAAAAATCAGGTTGTAGTCATTGCCGAACCACTGCACGATATGGCCGTTGAGGATCGGCCCGACAATCGCGGCCAGTTGAGAAGCAATGTAGTACAGGCCGGTGTACGTCCCCACATCCGCGTCGGAGGCAGCGGTATCCACAACCATGGGCAAGGAATTGATGTTCACAAGTGCCCAGCCGATCCCCCCAATCCCCATAATCGGCCAGATCAATGTCGAGTTGCGCAGGAAGAAGTTGAGCAGCAACAACACACCAAAGACAATCAGGCCGGTGATGATGGTCTTGCGGCGTCCAAAGCGCGCGGCGATGTATCCGGCGGGCACGGCAAAGATGAGAAACGTCAGCGATGCCACCCCCATCAGCAGCGGCGCTCGCCCCGTCGAGATGTTCAGCACACTGACGCCATACGAGGTCAGAAAGGTCTCCGTGGCATTGTAGCCCACGAACCAGCAGAAGATCGCGCCCATCAAGAACCACAAGCTGCGGCGGGCCTCCGGCGACACACGCTTGATGCCACGTAAAGCATTGAATCCCTCGGTTTCCTCATCGGCCGCCGCCACCACCGACTCACGCCGTTCCTTGACGAAAATGAACAACATCAGCACGGCAACCGCCATCAACACCCCACCAAAGATGAACGGCGTGATACGTCCCATCTTGTAGAGGATGCTGCTCCCCAACGTCGCAATCAGTGTGCCGATACCGCCCATCATATTGATGACGCCGTTGGCCTGTGAGCGCAGCGGACTGGGGGTAAGATCGGGCATCAGCGCAATGACAGGCGTGCGGAAGCCAGCCATCGCCAACAGGAAAAGCCCCAGAGCCAGCATAAACAATGCCAACGGACCGCCCAGTTGCGCCGTCTGTCCGCTCAAAGAGACCGGAATCATCCCCACCGCGACGGGGATCAGGATAAAAGCGACAATCGCAATTGGCGCGAGGATGAGGATGAAGGGCATCCGCCGCCGAAGCGCGTCCACACCCGATCCGACCACACGCCGATGAGGGGAAGCAAAAAGAACGCCGCGATGTTATCGAGCGTCATAATGAAGCCGGTCAGCCCGGGCTTGAGGCCGAAACCCACTTCCCCGGTGGCCTTAAAAGCCGGGTTCCCGGCCTGCAAGAAAATAGGAACATAGGCATTGTACAACGTCCACATCACACTGATCCCAAAGAAGCCAAAGCCAATGAGGAAGGTCTTGCCGTAATTGAGTTTAGGTTTGTCCATAGTGAATCATCTCCTTTGCGAATCCGTTTGAACGTTCCAACGTTGGAACGTTATTTTCATCCGGTCACCGGTAAACCGCAGGTTAAGGGTGAATTCCTTATGCAGATATAGGACGTCATGAAACACCGGCAATAGTTGTAGCATGAATATGCAGACAAGCAAGCCCTGGATGAATAAATCCAGGGCTTTTGCGTTCGCTCAACTCTGATCACACGTATGCTATGGCCCACGACGGCGCGGCAATCGCCGGAAGTCGAGGCTCCGGATGTTCAGGTACAGCGGGGCAATTTACTTTTCTGTACTGACTTCATTATAGGATGAGTTAACGGAAAAGCTCACCTGCTCGCGTCGCCGGACGCCTGCCCCACACCCCATTATGCCTTGGGCTTGATCATCCCGTGCATGGTAAGCCAGCTCACGAAGGCATTGAACCAGCCGGTACTGGTTGTTTCTTTGGGATACATACCGAAGCCGTGCCCACCCTGCTCATAGAGGTGAAATTCGACCGGCCTTTTGGCCGCGCGCCAGCTCTCGATCAGCCCGAATTCGCTATCGCCGAAGAAGGGATCGTCGGCGGCGAGCGCGACGAACAGCGGCGGAGCGTCGGCCGGAACGGGCACCGCAGCCAGCGGACCGTAGATGTTGCCGATGAACGCCGGTCTGGCGTCCTCACCGACGAGCGCAGTCGCCAGGGTAAGCATGGCCCCGGCCGAGAAGCCCACCATGCCGATACGGTCCGGAGCGATCTTCCACTCGCCGGCACGCTTACGGATCAGGGCGAAGGCGGCGCACGCGTCCTCGAGCTGCGGCGCGAGGTAAACCTTCATCTGGTCCGGATCGGGGCGCGGAGGTCGGCGGCCAGGGGTCGAGAACATCTTGTCTATCGAACGTTTGAATTCGGCCAGGTCCGCCGGCGTCTGGTTCAAGCGATACTTGAGGACAAATGCCGCGACGCCGTGCCTGGCCAGAGCGCTGGCGACATTCCAGCCTTCGTTCTCCATTGATAGCGAGAAGAAACCGCCGCCTGGCGCAACAACAACCGCGGCGCCGCTGGCGCTGGCCGGATCAGGCAGGAACGGCGTGATCGTCGCAACCGTGACGTTACGAGCGAACTTGCTGCCATATTGCGAGTGCCACGCTTCTTGGGCCGTCGCGCCAGGCAGCGGGGGAGTGCCAATCTCGATCGCATCCGGCTGATCGGGGATGGCAATTGCCGTCATCGTGTGGTCCAACTCCTCAGGAACTGGTGTTGCAACTGCATGATCATTTTTTCCCATGAAATCTACTCCTTACAGGGCGTCTTCTGTTTCAGGGGTAAGTATAGGCCGTATGAAAAAAGGAGCAAGCGTGCTCAATGGATCGGGCAGAGAGACCAGAACGCCGCCCCGTCACCGTCAAAGGTGGGATGGGGGATGTTTCTTCGCGGGAAAGTAACGACCTGCGCATCAGCCGCGCCGCAAAGCGAGCGGAACGCTGTCGGCTGCAGCGGCGGGTTGGGCGGCTTCCTTTCCAGCTTATAGAACCGAGTGTCCAGGTCATCAAAGTCAGGTTGATAAGCGTCAAGTTGTTCCTGTCTTGTGGCTCTATCTAGATTTGGATCATCAATCTACGATCAGGCGGGCACAAAATGCCCATTCGGCCTCGGCGCGTCCGCGCTGTATCAAACACAAGGATGTTGTTATAAGCTCCGCCAACGCTCTCGTGGTCTTCGAGCACAGCGCCATGGGTGGTGTTGGTGGTGGCCGAATCTACCTGCGCGTAGACCACCATCCGGTCGCCGTCGCCACGCTCTGCGTGACCACCAGATCAGGAGCCGAGACATGGTTGCGCAGCACCAGCGGCAAGTAGAGGTCATAGCGCAGGGGCCTGACCGTGATCACCACCAGGTCGGGCGCGCTGGCCAGGCCGGTCGTATCGGTCACCGTCAGCGTGAAGGTGAGCACCGTTGGTGTCGCGGGCGCGGTAAAGGTGGTGACGCTCAGCACCGGGTTAAAGGTCACCGCCGGGCCGCCGATCTGCTGCCAGCCATAGGTGAGCGGTAGATGGCCGTCGGGATCGTAGCTCGCGCTGCCGTCCAGCGTCACCAGCGTGCCAGTGAAGACCACCTGATCAGCGCCGGCATGGGCCACCGGCGGCGCATTGGTGATGAGAACTTCGGTCGTCGCGGTCAGCAGGCTGGTGACGTTGCTGGCGGTGACCACCGCCGTGTATCTGCCCGCCGCCAGATAGATGTGTGTCGGGGTAGCCCCGGCCCCCCCCGTGCCATCGCCAAAGTCCCAGAGGAAGCTCACATTAAAGCCACCAGCGACCGTGGCGGTGAAGGTGGTCAGCTGTCCGAGGACCGTCGGGCTGCTGTTGGTAGCCGTCAGACCAACAATCGCACCATCGTTCAGCGTCAGGCTGTGCGTGGCGGTGATGCTCACCGGATCGCCTTCGGCGTCCAGGCCGGCGGCGGTTCCCATGTTGACCAGGGGATCGGGGTCGGTGAGCTGGATCGTATAGGCTGCCGTGTAGAGCCACACCTCGCCGCTTTCCAGGAGGCCATCGTCGTCGTCGCCGCTCAGATAGGTGGCAGGGCCGGCAATGTCGTCCATCACACTCAGGGTGCTCACCGGCGAACCGTCACTGCCGGGGGCGTGGGCGACGGTAAAGGTAAAGGTTACTGTTTCGCCGATGTAGGCCCCGTCCGGGCCGCTCTTGGTCAGGGTCAGCGCCGGATTGTAAACCACATCCAGGGTGTGTGTGTCGCGATCGGTGACCACCATCCCCACCGCATCGGTCGCCGTGACGGTGACGGTGTTGGTGATCAGGTTCGGGTCGGTGCGCAGAATTACATAGGCCGCGGTGTAAACCCACGTCTCGTTCAAGTCCAGCCAGCCGTTGCCGTCATCGCCGCTCAGGTAGGTGGCCGCACCGCCCAGATCGTCCCACAAGGTCAGGTTGTGCAAACGGGTGTCGCCGGGGTTGGTGACACTGAACGTATAGACCACCGTGCTACCCACATTAGCCGTCGCCGGGCCTTGCTTGATCACCTGCACCTGCGGCGTGGCGACCACCGCATCGGTGACGGTGCTGACAACCGGATCGGTTACCTGGTCGCTGCGGGCATAGGCGGTGTTGACGATCAAGTCGCCGGTGTCCAGCGGGCGGTCGGCAAGCACCGCAAAGGTGACGTTCACCGCCGAGCCGGCGGCCACGGTAAGGTTGTTGACCAGCACCGGTGGGGTGCCCGGTGTGCCGCCGGCCGAGGGCGGCTCAATCGTCAGGCTGCCGGGAATGAAGGTTGTGTGCATCGGCACCGCGTCGGTGATCACCACCCCGGTGTTGGGAAAGGGCGACTCGTTGACCAGCACCAACGTATAGGTGATCCGCTCGCCGGGACGCAGCGGGGCACCGCCTTCATTGACGCTGCTTTTGGACATGGCAAGTGTAGCCGTGGCCTCTACCGCGCCGATGTCGCACTGAGCGCCTTGCGGGCGGGCCACGCCGCGCTGGTCTATGCCGTTGACCGGCGCGGCCGCACAGACGCTGGCATTGCCCGTGTTCACCGCCGGGTTGCCCGACAGGAGCAGATGGGTCGGCGTCGCGCCGCCGTTATCGGCCAGCGGGCCGAGGCGGGCGGCGTTGGGGTTGTTGGTAAAGTTGCTGCCGCAGGTGGCATCATCGGCCAGATTGCTGCCGCCGGTGGTGCCAATGGTGCCGCTACAGTTGAACGGACTGTTGCCGGCGACCAGGGAGTTTCTAAAAACAACAGTGCCGGCGGTGGCGCGGCGGACGCCGCCGCCCAAACCGGTGGCGGTATTAGCGAAAAAGGTCGTGTTGTACAGGTTGGCATTGGTATTGACCCACAGCGCGCCGCCGTCGTTGCCGGAGCGGTTGCCGGAGAAGGTGCTGTTGGCCGTGGTGAGCGTGCCGCCGGCTATATAGAGCGCGCCGCCGTTGTTGCCGGCTATGTTCCCGGCCAGGGTGCTGCGATCCAGGGTGACGTTACCGCCGTTGCGATAGATGCCGCCGCCGTAGCGGGTGGCCGTGTTGCCGCGCAAAGTGACGCGGGTGAGCGTGGTGTTGCCGTTGATATAGAGCGCCCCACCGTCGGCATCGGCGCCAGAGCCGGTCGCGTTGCCGTTCAGGGTGCTGTCGTTGATGGTCACGGTGCCAACGGAACTGTAGATGCCACCGCCGTCATCGTTGGCGGTGTTGCTGATGACCTGGGCATTGTTGAGGGTGACATTGACTGCGGTATAGATCGCCCCGCCGTCGCCGTCGGCGGCGAGGTAGGTAGCGTTTTGCGCCAGAGTGCTGTCGTTGATGGTCAGCGTGCCCCCGGCGGCATAGAGACCACCGCCGTGATTGCGGGTCGAGTTGCCCCGCAGAGTAGCATTGCGCAGGGTCAGGGTAGAGCCGGCATAGAGGCCACCGCCCAGATCATCGGCCGTGTTGTTCAGAATCTCGACCTGATCCAAGGTGGAAACCGCACCGGAGACCTCAAAATAGAGACCGCCGCCATCGCCGCCGGCCCCATTGGCCGTGTTACCGCTGACGGTGACACGCGTCAGGGTGGTCGCCGCCTGGCGCACGTAAATGCCGCCGCCGTTGTTGGTAAGGGCCTGGTTGTCGGTAAAGCGGCTGTTGGTCAACGAAAAGACCGAGTTCGTCGCGCCGTAATAATAGAGTGCGCCGCCGGCCCGCTGCGAGCGGTTGTTGGCAAAAACGCTATCCGAGATGGTCAGGCGGGAGGCGCCGGCCGCGTTGAGGTAGAGACCGCCGCCGCCCGTGTCGGCAGTGACGTTGCGCAGCGTCACGTTGCCGCTGATCACGCTGTTGGCGACGATCACCTGGGCCGTAGTGTTGCTTAGATAGATGCCGCCGCCAGAGGCTGCTGCGGTGTTGCCGGTCACGGTGCTGTCGGTCAGGGTCAGATTTGACCCCGCACCGTTCATATAGAGTGCGCCACCGGCCCAATCACCGCTGGTATCGGGGGCGCGGTTGTCGTTCAGTGTGCTTTGGGTGATCGTCACTGCGCTCTGGTAGGTGTACAGCCCGCCGCCGCTGCGGTCGGTGGCTTCATTAGCATTGATCTGGCTGCGGTTGACCGTCAACTGCCCCGGAACGGTGTTACTGTTGTTGGACAAATAGACACCGCCGCCGAACCGCTCGGCGATGTTGTTCGAGATGCTGCTGTCGGCGATGTTCAGTTTGACGCCGACACCGGACAGGTAAATGCCGCCGCCCTGCGCGCCGTCGTTGTCCTCGGTGCTTTCGTTGCCATCCACCGTGCTGCCGTTACGCACGGTCATCTGGATATAGTTGCCCGACGCATAGATGCCCGCGCCGGTGCGCCCGACCTTGTTGCGGGAGACCGAGCTGTGATCGAGGGTCAGGGTGGTGTTCAAGCCGGTGAGATAGATGCCGCCACCGAAACGGCCCGCTGTGGCTGCGCGGTTGTTGTCTACCGTGCTGTTGACGACGGTGATCAGCGTCTGGTCGGCCCAGATGCCGCCGCCGTTGTGGGTGGTGGCCTGGTTGTTGTTGATTTCGCTATCGGTGATGGTCAGGCGGGCCTGGTTGGTGTCGCTGTTGCCGTCTATATAGATTGCCCCGCCATAGTTGACCGAGGTGTTGGTGGAGACCGTGCTGGCCGAGATGTTCAGCACGGCGCGGTTGCCAAACAGATAAATGGCCCCGCCGTAGGCCGAGCTGTCGTTATCGGAGGTAGAGTTGCCGGTGAGGGTGCTGCCGTTCAGCACGTTGATCTGGATGTCGTTGCCGCTGGCATAGATCGCCCCACCCTGGCGGAAGCCCTGGTTATTGGAGAGCGTGCTGCCGTCAAGAGTCAGACCGGACCCGACGCCGGTCAGGTAAACCGCGCCGCCCATCCGGTCGTTGCCCAGGGCGCGGTTGTTATCTACCGTGCTCCGGGTGATGGTGATGACGGCCAGGTTGCCGAAAATGGCCCCGCCGTCCATTTCCAGGGCCGCGTTGTCGCCGATACGGCTGTCGGCAATGCTCAGGTACGCCGGGGTGCCGTTGCCCTCAATGGCAATCGCCCCGCCGTAACGTTCGGAGGTGTTATTGGAGAAGGTTGTCTCTTCCACCACCAGCCGCGATCCCGCGCCGGAGACGGCGATGGCCGCGCCACGCGTGTTGTTGTCGTTGCTATAGTCTACATAATTGTCGGTGAAGCGGCTGCGGCGGACGATCAGCGTCGCGCCGGGCGAATCCATAAACATCGCCCCGCCGCGATAGCGGGCCATGTTGTTGGTAAAGATCATGTCCTCAAAGCGCGGCTGCGCCCCGCCGGTGATATAGACGCCGCCGCCGTTGTCCGTGCCGTTGCCGTTCTGGAAGGTCATATTGGCGATCAGCACATCGTTGGTCACCAGCGTGCCGGTGATGGTCATCACCCGCTGGTTGGCCGGCGCGCGGACGATGACCGTGGCGCTGCTCACGCCGGTCACGCTGACCGGTTTGCTGAGCGTCAGGCTCTCGGTGTAAAGGCCCGCCGGGACGATCACCGTCTCGCCGGGGGCGGCCAGGTCAATCATACACTGGATGGTGCTACAAACTGACGTAGCAGCTTCTGCCGCATTGCCACCCTGGTCAGAGGTCAATTCGGCCACACTTCTGATCGTTTGCCCGGACAGACTGAGGCCCACGCGGGCCGTGATCGTGATGGCACCTGTTTCGCCTTGCGCCGGGTCTTGCACTTGCCAGGCGTAGGTGGGGCCGGGGATGGGGGTGATGCTCGCGCCGCTGCTCTGGCGGATCATCAGCCCCGTCCCGCCGCCACGGTTGCCGGTTGAAGTGACCGTGTTGTTGTAAATGCGCGAGTTGAGCAGTTGCGACGAGTTGTTGTCAATGAACACGCCGCCGTAGACGACCCCGCTCCCCTGCACCTCGGCCAACACAATGGGCGTTGGGGTGATGAGGATCAGCGTCACAACCAGCACAAACAGCATAGCCAGACCGACCGTCATGGTGACAGTCAAACGAATTGATTTGCGCATCTTGCCTCCTTGAAGCCTCTGCAAATAATAATTTAGCTTTTGTGCAACTGATAACCGAATTGCCAAAAACGGCTGAAAAAATGAACTTTTACAACTGAACCCTGTCGAGTATATCTGTGACATCTTGCATTGAAGGAGCTGCCATGAGCAAGACCACAACTACGCTTTTGACCCAACACGCTCAGACGATTGAGGCTGGCATCAAAGAAGGTAACAACGTCTTCCAGAGGCATCATCTCAAAGTGCGTTCGGAGGCCGCGCTGTTTCTGCAAGAGTATTTTGCCGTCTTCGCCGCCAACCTGGTGCGCCGGGCCGCTCACTGGTTGGTGACCGAGTCTACTGTTCAAAAGTTGCATTTTTGCGCCCAGTTGACCATTCTGGTCTCATTGCTTTCTCCTTGTCCATGTACTATGGCGATCTCGTTCTTGAAACTCAAAAGCAGCTCATCCCCTTTATAAATGGCATACACGAAAACCACACCCCCCAATGTACACAGCAAAATCATCCGCCATGTTTCGTACTGGGAAGAAGTAGGAGATAGCAATTGGCTCATAAAAAAATTTGAACTGAAATGCACCCACAAAGCCGAAAGGATGCTCCGATGGGTTCGGATGTACACAAAAGACATCAGCAACGACAGCCCAATGAGACTGAGGATATAAAGCCAGAAACTCCTCAATTGCTGCGTCTGGCCTGGCATGAAACACCAGGGTAGATGCCATATGCCCCAAACGAAGCCCAATATCGCCGATCCACGCACAAAGCCAAAACGGGTCAGCAGCGGATCTAAAGCATATCCGCGCCAGCCAAATTCCTCATTGAGAGGCCCAGACCAGAGATAAAGGAAGAGTGCAACTGGAATCATCAAAGGATTTGCCACAAGAGCTTTCAGAGCATTCATTCCTGGCGGCTCTCCCTTAAAGAGGCTAGCAATGACAACGCCAACAAAAGCCAGCACAATGAACAAGAGTGGCGCAAGTAGGAACCACCAGCCAACGCGACGAAAATCAATGCAACGCGCAAGGTAATCCCTCTTTTGTTGCCGGGTATAGGTCTTCCAAACCATCAGAAGCCCCATAAACGACGGGGCTGGCCCGCCGGCGATAAACAGAACCAGGCCAAGGCCACTCGACCAGTTCAAACGAAAAATCACAATAGAAAAATAAAAAACCCACGTCCATAACAGTGTGCCGAGAAAGAAATAGAGCAAATATCGCGTTTCTTTTTTCATTACCCTCAGATGACCTCCTGTGAAGTTGGGAACTGTCTCTCGGTGAGGCCTTCAGGTGTCGCTGCCGGCCGCTCCCTCCAGCAGTCCGCCCCACGTTGCCTGTTTTTGCTACGGCCTGTCAGCCTCTTTGAACGCTTCCGACTGACGGGATGTGCAATCCTTCACATATATTCAACCTTCCTGGGCTTCCCTGGGCCGCCCCCGCCCTGAGGTTGGCAGGTTGAGGCCGTTGTCCCCAGGGCTTTGCACCCCGCCGTTACCAGCGACACACGCCCCGGTTTACCGCTCTTAAGGTTGCGTGTGTCTGTTCGTCCTGACTATATGTCATCCGACGTCATCCGAATTGCTATGCCTACGGCTTAGAATGCACAAGCCGCCCCACGTACAGGCTTAAGCCGCGCGGCGGGTGCGGCGTAGTACCTCCAACAGCAGACCTGGTTGTGAGCGTTTCCTCTCCAAGACCCACGTTGATAACCACGTCAGCCTGAAGCGGTGTTGGGCGGACGCCCACTGCCCACCAACTGCAGACCCCGCCGACCACGCACGGTTCTTGGAGGGTCTTGACCCCCACCGCCCGCGCTTAGCCTTTCAACGTCCCTCTTTGCCTTCCTCATCACTGGTGATTACCCATAACTCGAGAGAGCCTGGAAAAAGCCCCACCTCCGTGGTAAACTTGAGTTAGCACAACCAAAACTCAACCGGGAGATGAAGCCATACTAGATATAACCGCAAAAGCCATTTTGGGCAAGTTGCCCGTGAGCGAATTAGAGCAGAGTTTGACGACCTTTTTAGCACCATTACTTTTCAGGTCACCTTTACCCACGCCCGCAAAAAGCGGCGCACGCAAGTCAAAGTCGGCTGGCTGACACTGCACCTACCCGATACCCACCAACGCTTGTGGGCTGTGGTCATCTATGACCCACCGTTGGATCGTACGCTGGTCTTATTAACCAACGTCCCTTTGCTCACCATTGAGGATGTCCGCCAGGTGTATGAGGACTGGCGACTACGCACCCGCATTGAACACGGCTATCGCTTTGACCAGGAGCAAGGCCTCGATGCGGACGGGGCAGTGCGACCCGTGCTACCCGAGAAAGCGTTCAGCGGTATTACCGGATATGTGCCGTCGAACGTCTGTTTCCGACCATCGCGGCTGTGCAAAGCGAGTTGGACTGCAACTGCAAGTTACCAATGCGCCGGAAGCGCGCCTGACGTTGCCCCAAGCGACCGCGGCTTATCGGGATGAATGGCATTTGGACCATGACTTTCATCGGCTGAAAGACCGTCCCGTGGGGTTGAGTCCCCTGTTTGCCTGGCGCGATGATCAGATCCGCGGCTTGACGCGACTGCTGGCGTTGGCATTGCGTCTGTTGACGCTGCTTGAAACCCAGGTGGCACAGGGCTTGGCAGCAGATGCCCAGAGGTTGTCCAGCCTGTACGAAGGACAACCGCAGCGGACAACGGCCCGTCCGAGTATTGACATTTTTACCTTTATGCCTATAATCTTGAGTAAGTCAGCGTAAGGAAAGAACCAATTTCTCACAGGAGACAAGCGTCATGAAGTTCAGAATGCAGTTCGTGAACCAGAATAATAATCACGGCGCGCGCCTGTGGGAGGGTCGAAGTTAATCCTAACCTGATTCCAAGACCAACCAAACCACGGGCGCGCGGTGCCCGTGGTTTTTTTGTTTCCAGACCACGGGCACACCCACAGCCCGTGGTTTTTTTGTTATGGGCACTTGTCTTTTCCGTCAGCAGATTTAGCAGATGGAGCAGATTTTTTGCTGCTGCCAACAAAAATCTGCTAAATCCGCTTAATCTGCTGATAAATATAAGGGTGAGGAGGAGAAATATGGCGCAGCGAACGCATACGTGTGGAGCATTACGGCTGGAGGATGTGGGCCGGGAGGTGACGCTGGTGGGCTGGGTGCGCACCCGGCGCGATCACGGCAAGCTCGTGTTCCTTGATCTGTGGGACCGTGAGGGGACGACGCAGGTGGTGGCACACCCGGGGGTGTCGAACGGCGCGAGCAAAGTCGCCCACACGCTGCACGCCGAAGCGGTCGTGGCCGTGCGTGGCGTCGTGCAGGCGCGCCCGGCGGGGACGGAGCACCCTAGCTTGGCGACGGGTCACATCGAAGTAACGGCGCACCAGATCGAGGTGCTCAATGACGCGCGCCCGCTACCTTTCGCCCTGGACAGTCACCATCCGGTGGATGAGACGCTGGCGCTGCGCTATCGCTATCTCGATTTGCGGCGGACGGCAATGCAGCAGAACCTCCGGTTGCGCCATCGCGTAGTGAAGGGAATGCGCGACTTCCTCGACGCAGCGGGCTTCCTGGAAATCGAAACGCCGATCCTCACACGCAGCACACCGGAAGGCGCGCGCGATTACCTGGTGCCGAGTCGCGTCCACAGCGGGGAATTCTACGCGCTGCCCCAGTCGCCGCAGCAGATGAAGCAACTGCTGATGATCGCCGGTGTGGATCGCTACTTCCAGATCGCGCGCTGCTTCCGCGACGAAGACCTGCGCGCCGATCGCCAACCGGAGTTCACCCAGCTCGACCTGGAGATGAGCTTCGTAGAGCAGGAGGACATCCTGACGACGATTGAGGCGATGATCACCAAGATCGTGCGCGAGGTCACGCCGGAAAAGCGCATCCCCACGCCGTTCCCGCGCCTCACGCACGCCGAGGCGCTCGCGCGCTACGGGACGGACAAGCCCGATTTGCGCGCGGAGACGGATAAGGACGATCCCGATGTCTTGGCCTTCGCCTGGGTGGTGGACTTCCCGCTCTTCAAGTGGGATGCAGAAAGCGGGCGCTGGGACGCTGAACACCACCCCTTCACCGCCCCCAAGGCCGAGGACCTGCCGCTGTTGGAAAGCGCCCCCGGCATTGTCCGCGCCGACTGCTACGATCTGGTCTGTAACGGCTGGGAATTGGGGTCTGGGTCGCTACGCATCCACACGCGAGACGTGCAGGCGCGCATCTTTCGCCTGTTGGGCTACACCCCGGAGCGCGCCCAGGCCAGCTTCGGCCACCTGCTGGAAGCCTTCGACTACGGCGCGCCGCCGCATGGCGGCATCGGCATCGGTGTTGACCGGCTCGTGGCGATTCTGGCGGGAACGGATTCCATCCGCGACGTCATCGCCTTCCCCAAGAACCGGCAGGCCGTGGACGTGATGATGAACGCGCCCGCGCCGGTCGAACCAGAGCAACTGGAAACCGCGCACATCCGCCTTGCTAAAACACACAGAGAATTTGTCAACGGACATTAACGGATTGTCTGCGGGAATACGCCGTAGAGATTTTGCCATTCGCCATTCGCCATTCGCCATTCGCCATTTGCCATTTTTTTCATTTCAAGGAGGTGTTTGATGTCACAACGTATAGATACCGATCTGGTGCAACACATTGCCTTGCTCACGCGGCTGGCGCTGACCGAAGAAGAGACGTCGCTGTTCAGCGAGCAGTTCAGCGCCATCATTGACTACTTCGACATGCTCGGCGAGGTGGACGTCAACGCGGTCGCGCCGTTCACCCAGCCGCAGATCACGCGGGCCGAACTGCGCGAGGACATCGCGCGCCCATCCATAGACCGCGAGGATTTCCTGGCGAACGTCCCGCAGCGCAAAGGCAACTCCGTCCGCGTCTCCGTCGTGCTGGAAAACCTGTCTGCCGGTGACGATAGTTCGTCAGCAGATTGAGCAGATTAAGCAGATTTCATCGTCGCTGAAAATGTAGCGCAAGCTGTTAGCTTGCGGCTTGCAGCAAAGGCGAACTGACAGTTTGCCCTACGGTTTGTTATTTGCCATTTTCAAGCGAATGTAGCGCAAGCTGTCAGCTTGCGACAGAGGCAAACTGTCAGTTTGCCCTACGGTTTGTTATTTGCCATTTTCAAGCGAATGTAGCGCAAGCTGTCAGCTTGCGACAGAGGCAAACTGTCAGTTTGCCCTACGGTTTGTTATTTATCATTTCATAGGAGGAAAACTATGGACTTACACACACTCAGCGTTCGGCAAGCGTCGAATCTGTTACAAGCTGGAGAAATTACATCGGTCGCGCTGACGAGCGCGATTCTGGAGCGCATCCGCGCGGTAGAGCCGACCGTGCGCGCGCATATCACCGTCAGCGAGGAGCTGGCGCTACAGCAGGCGGAAGCCGCCGATGCCCGTCGCCGCGCCGGAGAACGGGTGACACCGCTGACCGGCATCCCCTACGCCGTCAAGGACTGCCTTTCGACCAAAGGCGTGCGGACGACGTGCGCTTCAAAAATCCTCGAAAACTACGTCCCGCGCTACAACGCGACCGTCATTGAGCGGTTGACGGACGCCGGCGCCGTCCTCGTGGGCAAGCACAACATGGACGAGTTCGGTATGGGATCGTCGTGCGAGAACTCGGCGTTCTTCGCCACACACAACCCCTGGGACGTGACGCGCGTGCCGGGCGGGTCGAGCGGCGGGTCGGCGGCGGCGGTGGCAGCGGAGATGACGCTGTTCGCGCTGGGCGAGGATACCGGCGGCTCCATCCGCATGCCCGCAGGGTTCTGCGGCGTGACCGGCCTCAAGCCCACCTACGGGCGTGTGTCGCGCTACGGGTTGATCGCGCTGGTGTCGTCGTTCGACACGATTGGGCCGCTGACGCGCGATGTGGCGGATGCGGCGCTGGTGATGCAGACGATTGCGGGTCACGATCCGCGCGACAGCACCTCGCTGCGTGCGCCCGTGCCGGATTACAGCCAAACGTTCACGCGCGATCTGAAAGGTGTGACCGTCGGCGTCCCGGTGGAGTATTTCGCTGAGGGCATCGCCCCCGCCGTCGAAACGCCGATCCGCGAGGCGTTGGCCGTGTTGCGCGATTTGGGAGCAGAGGTGCGCGAGGTCTCGCTGCCGCACACGCCCTACGCGATCCCCGTCTACTATCTGATCCTCTTCGCAGAGGCCAGTTCCAATCTGGCGCGCTTCGACGGGGTGCGCTTCGGCCTCTCGTGTGACGGCGCGGACGTGCTGGAACGCTACCTGCAAACCCGCGCGGCGGGTTTTGGCGATGAGGTGAAGCGGCGCATCATGCTCGGCACGTTCGCCCTCTCCGCCGGCTACTATGACGCCTATTACCTTCGCGCGCAGAAAGTCCGCGCGCTGCTCCGCCAGGACTTCGACCGCGCTTTCGCCGAAGTGGACGCACTCGTCGCGCCGGTCTGCCCGACGCCGGCCTTCAAGCTAGGTGAGAAGGTCGCCGATCCGCTGACGATGTACCTGTCGGACGTCCACGTGGTCGCCATCAACCCGGCGGGCGTCCCCTCGCTGGCGCTGCCGTGTGGCTTCACCAATGACGCGCCGCCGCTACCCGTGGGGATGCAGATCATCGGCCGCCCGCTCGACGAAGCCACGCTCTTCCGCATCGGCCACGCCTACCAACAGGCGACGAGTTGGCATCTGGCGCGCCCCACTCTGGCATCCTAGACAATCCGACTAACGACTACAAGACTAACGACTACAAGACTACGCCCGGAGGATATGGAAAAATGAACCGCTTGAACGATTACGAACCCGTCATCGGCATGGAAATCCACGCCGAGTTGCACACGCGCTCGAAGATGTTTTGCAGTTGCGCGGTGACGGATACCACCGTCGCCGAGCCGAATACCACCATCTGCCCGGTCTGCACCGGGCTGCCCGGCGCGATGCCGGTGATCAACCGCGAGGCCGTCGAGCAGGCGATCATGGTCGGGCTGGCGCTCAACTGCCGCATCAATGCCTTCACCACCTTCGCCCGCAAAAACTACTTCTATCCCGATCTGCCCAAAGGCTACCAGATTTCGCAGTACGATTTCCCCATCGCCGCCGAGGGTTGGGTGGATGTGGTGGACGAGAACGGCGCGGCGCATCACATCCGCGTGCGGCGCGCGCACCTGGAAGAGGACACCGCCAAACTGTTCCACGTCTACGAGCCTGCCGCCGCCGACTACACGCTCATTGATTTCAACCGCTGTGGCGTCCCGTTGCTGGAGATCGTCTCCGAGCCGGATATGCACTCCGTCGCAGCCGTCCACGCCTACGCGACCAAGATCCGCGAAATCCTGCGCTATCTCGGCGTGAACAGCGGCGATATGGAAAAGGGCGTCCTGCGCTTCGAGGCCAACGTCTCCGTGCGCCCGCGCGGCAGCGACACACTCGGCACGCGCACCGAGATCAAGAACCTCAACAGCTTCCGCGCGCTGACGCTGGCGACGGCCTACGAGATCGAACGGCAGATCGCCATCATCGAGGCCGGCGGCGAGGTCGTCCAGGAGACGCTCGGCTGGGATGCGCTGCGCAACGTGACCTTCTCGCAACGCAGCAAGGAACAGGCGCACGACTACCGCTACTTCCCCGAGCCGGATTTGCCGCCGCTATCCATCGCTCGCCCGTGGGTAGACGAAGTCGCCGCCGCCTTACCGGAACTGCCCGACGCCAAGCACGCGCGTTTCGTGGCCGATTACGGCCTCACGCCGCAAGATGCCCGCATCCTGGTGGGGGAGCGCGCCGTCGCGGACTATTTCGAGCGAGCGGTCCGTGCCTACAACGGCACACCGTCGGCGGTAAGCAAATGGCTGATCGGGGAACTGTTCTATCTGATGAACCGCGAAAGAGTTGCTATCGAGGCCGTGCGCGTCCGGCCGGAGGCATTGGCGCGGCTCATCGGCCTTGTGGACGCGGGAACGCTCAACCAGAACAGCGCCAAAGCCGTGCTCGGCGAGATGTTTGCGACGGGTGGATTGCCTGAAGCCATCGTCGAAGCCAAAGGGCTGGCGCAAATCTCCGACAACGACCAACTCTCCGCTATCGTGGCGCGCGTCGTGGCCGATAACGCCGAGCAAGTCGCCGCATACCTCGCCGGCAAAGATTCCGTCTTCCAATGGCTCATGGGACAGGTGATGCGCGCGACCCGTGGACGCGCCGCGCCCGACGTCGCGCGCCAGCTTTTGACCGCCGCCTTGAATGTCCGAAGATAAGTGCATCAGGATTCAGGCAAACGAGTCGAATTCACCGCAGTCAAATTCTACGAATAGATGTAAAGGGCCGATCTTACTGCCGCAGCCCCAAAGGTAAGAGAACGTGCTGTACCGGCACAATGGTGACGACGGTGAAGGCGCTCTGCGTGTTGATCGAATTCGTCGCCGTGACCGTGGCGGTGTAGACGCCCACGTCCGGATACGTGTGTGTCACCGTCGCGCCAATGACGCTGTGCCCGTCGCCCAGGTCCCAGGTGAAGCTGATGTCACTGCCGGCCGCTCCCTCCGGCAGTCCGCCCCACGTTGCCTGTTTTTGCTACGGCCTGTCAGCCTCTTTGAACGCTTCCGACTGACGGGATGTGCAATCCTTCACATATATTCAACCTTCCTGGGCTTCCCTGGGCCGCCCCCGCCCTGAGGTTGGCAGGTTGAGGCCGTTGTCCCCAGGGCTTTGCACCCCGCCGTTACCAGCGACACACGCCCTGGTGTACCGCTCTTAAGGTTGCATGTGTCTGTTCGTCCTGACTATATGTCATCTGACGTCATCCGAATTGCTATGCCTACGGCTAGAATGCACAAGCCGCCCGACGGCCTGCCGCTCAGCCACGCCGCCGCAGGCGGCGTCGGCTGGAGCAGGTGGTTGGGCAGCATTTATCTTGCTCTCATTTTACGTTGCGCAATTACAGCAAACGTGTTCTTCATGCCCGATGCACTTCCAATAGGTTGAAACAGGCGACTCTGGGTGCTGAAGTACCGTACTATATTGCAATCAAAACCACGGTCTTCGAAAAGTCTAAAAATAGCATCTTGATCAACACCATTTCGTATTACGTGATATTCGGCATTGTCGTGGATTGAGTCTTCTAAGTAGATCCCACGCATGCGTCGAAGGCGCCTTTTAGTACCACCTACCAGATCACCCCGAAAAATACGCCATGAGAAATAAGCCAACGTACTGAATATCATCGTGGGCTTTCCGACTGAATCATATCTTAGTGGGTCTTGGAAAGAGAAAAATTGCCCATATGGGGTTAGCAGATTGACGGCCTCAGTAATCATCCCCAAATAATCTGGCATATGATGCAAAAATGAAACGGCAATAATGATATCATACCTGGTATTCTTGTCTTTGAGGGTATCAAAAATATCCTCACATCGCACTTCTAATCTATCACTGAAGCGCTCGCATTTCTTCTGCAAGGCATTAAGTTGACTACTTGAAATATCAACCGCTGTTACCCTTGTTCCAAGTTCTAGAAGGGGTAATGTTGCTGAACCTTCACCCGCGCCTAAATCTAACACACTCGGCACTGCCGTATGCTCTTTTGCATAATCGTACACTTGAACAAGCAACTTGCCATAGAGTGCGCGCAATGATGCATGTTTGACATGTGGCGCACCGTCAATGTATTTTCTGGTAGCCTCTGAGCCATAAGCGGACATGTTAGCTAATGCTGCTACTCGATTGATTCTTTCATCCATCGTCATCGATTCTCTCCCGGAAGTTTGTACACCTGTAAGCTGCCCAACGGGAGAGCTTAGCCGCCGCCGCCGTCCCTCGCCTGCCGGAGCCCCAGATGGCCCCAGAGCCTTCCCCTGCGCGAGCCTTTGCTGCGCCGCTGAGGCGGCGGTCGGCTACAGCGAGGGTTAGCCGCTTCCCCATCCTGTCTGCGAGGACACGGCGTTTGCCTGCCTGCGACTCGACCCCCACGTTATTGCACCGACCGACCAACCCCTTTATGGATATTCCCTTTATGTGCCCCTCTATATACTTCTCCCGCGGCTAACGGCCTGCCGCTCAGCCGCACGCGGAGCGGCGTCAGGTGCAACGCAAGGCGACTCGCCTGGAGTTCTCACTCGTACCTGCCGCAGCCGAGGCTGTTTCCTTAGCAGATCCATTGCGCCCCAGGAAGAGGTGTTGACGCTCTTCCCTGAACCGGCCATAAGCGGCTGAGCGGCGAGACCGACAATCACATGCCTCATAGCACCCTCGCTGCGAAAAAGCAGGCAGCGGTGGGAGCGGGGAGGTATTGCTTCTCACCGCCCTTCCCAAACCGAGCCGGTTTGACAGACACTTTTAAGGTGCCGGGACTTGACATTGCAATTCATCGGTAGCTGGCCTTCGATCCGTGGCAGCCAGTATGCTAGCCATGATTATCGGGCTTGCTTGCAAGCCGCCCAGGTGTTTGAACATCGGCGCTCGATCACTTTCGGTGCGCCGGAGTCCGCGGGCGCTTAACTTTCCATCAAAACGGGTCAATTTCAGCTATGCGGCTGCGATAGTAGTTGCCTGTGCAGAGAAGAAGGATTTGTTTGTGTGTCATCGAAAAATAACCGGGAGATAGAGATTGGTTGGCATGGGCGGCGGGGACCCTGCAAGGATTTCCGTAAACAAATCTACCAACGGTTGGTTGGCGTTTGCTGGCGAGGGCCATTCGCACGCTGTGGTAAATGGCGGGCAATTGCGGTAGATGTAGTAGTTGTTGAAGCGGGAATAGGCCCAGTAAGACGAATTGATGTTGTATTGCCGGAACAAACCCAGCACATCTCGGGCATAATCCAGACCGCCTGCTGATACATAGTAACCCGACTTTTCTGCGAAAGAATAGGGCGAGAGTCCCCATTCGCCGGCGTTGACGGGAATTTTTTGAGAGATGTAATAGGTATATTTGTAGTCCCCGTTGCTGTCTAACAGGTGGGTCTCCAAAGTTGCTTTGGTGAGGGGCTCGGAAGTGCCATATGGCCAGTCCCCCCAGCGCACGCCGAACCCACCGCTGCCGGTTACGCTTGCGCCTTTCAGCCAGCCGCGAATCTTATAAGAATATCCTTGCCGGACCGGGAAGGCCAGGCGGTCAGCAGCGAATTTCGAGTTGGCGGGGAAACTGATAGAAGCAAGCCCGCTATGAATATTCCCTGCCCCTGTTTCCGCTGTAGCGCTGCCGCTGCCGCTGATGCGAGTAAGCTGAGCGCGATATACTTTGTACGGAGCATCGGCAGGATAGCCGGTATCCGTATTTTCCAAATCTACGGTTTCCAGCAATAGTTCGGTGTTGTCGGGCGCTACCTCGATGAGTTGAAAATCATCGAAGTACATTGTTCCACCCGAAGGCGCAACGAAAACGGGTTGGGCGACGATATGCTCTGCGCTGGGCGGCGTGAATAGCGTAGTCTCGTACTGGGCCCAACCGAAGGTCCCGGTGGGGGATGACGGCAACAGGGAGCCGGTTGCCGTACCCCAGGTAATGTCCCAGGGTTGGATGGGCCAGGGATTGGATGAGGTCGTCTGATATTGCCCTTGCCAGCCGCGCCGCACAAAGAGCGTCGTGTGATAGTACGGATCGTAGAAATGCGCATCGTACATCACGTTGTTTTGAGGGTCAGTGACCAGGAACGTCGTGCCAGTATCGAGGTCGAGTTGGATATCTATAAGATGGTTCGTGTCAATTGCGCGAATCGCATTCACCAACGTTTGCGCGTAAGTGTGCCACTGACTGGCGCTGGCAGGAGTTGGTTCGTTCAAAATGTCATAGTACGCGATTTGAGTTTCGTCCTTGTAACGGGCGGCAAGTTGCTCCCACAAGGATCTCATGTTGTTCTTTGCCGTCGTGTTCCCAAAAAAGGTGCTATCGGCATAGCCCTGAGGCTCTACTCTCATCAAGGACAGACCAATATACACACCGGCGTTCTTTGCCATTTGAATGTGGCTATCCAGCCAGGCCCATCCCGGCGCGCTGCCAGTGGCTTGATTGTAAGTCCCATTGCTTTCTTTGAACAGTTTATACCAGATGGGCAGGCGGACAACATTCATGCCCATCGCGGCGACGCGGTAGTAATCTTCCTGCCTGAAGTCCGTAGCGTTGAGCACGTTATTGATGCTTTCACTCTCATTATCGTACCACCCAACGGCAGGGAAGTTGACGCCCGTTAGGAGGATTGGTGTCTCGTTCGGACTTACGACCAGGCGAGGTTCCCCTGCTTTGGCATGAACAAAGCCTGCGGGCAGGGCTTTTGTCCGCCTGGCGACTGTGCTATAGGGAGCAAAAAACTGAAACCAGGACACAAATAGCATCATCCCGATTAAGGTAATGCCTCTTAGGGTGCGTATGCCCTTTGCGTGCATGGCCTGATATCCTTTCATGGTAGATTCTTCCGGAAGCAAGGGGCGGTCGGTTCAACCTTCGGGACAAGTGACTAACGGCCGGCGCGTCAGCCGCGCCCGATTTGCGCCTGACCCGCCGATTAAACGTTCAACCACCAGGAACACACAACGATCGTTAAACGTGCGCCGAGAGGGCGTCGGCTGAACGCGCCTGTTAGGCACGGCCACACGCCCATCTGCCCAAACGCCTCGACCGAACACAACCGGATGGGTACTTGCTCCTCGACCCCGCTCGACGCTCGCCCAACTCGCAACGCCAACCGGTCACAACCCTGCGCCAATTTTGTTTTCATTATATCACTCGCGCGCCGCCGGTCAATCCCTCACGGCGTCCGTGCCTAACGCCCTGCCGCTCAGCCGCACGCGGAGCGAAGCGTGTCGACTGGAGCGGCGGGTTAGCCGCTTTCCTCTCCGTCTGCAAGGACACGACCGTCTGCCTGCCTGCGACTCGACCCCCACATTATTGCACCGACCGACCAACTCCTGTATCGCTATTCCCTTTATGTGCCCCGTGACACTTCTCCCGCGGCTAACGACTCGCGTTTCAGCGGCGGCGGAGCGCAGCGAAGCCGTCCGCTGGAAACGCCTGTTGGGCGGCACTTTTTCCTCCGGTATCTGGTGAACATCGCAGATCGAGTCGCTTTGAGATATAGACTTTACTTTTGCTCGGGTTTGCTAGGGGATACCGGCAACGCCATTTCCCTGGGACTCGCTGCAAAGAATATGTCGGACTGACATTTGCTACATTTATAGCAAAAGATCGGTATCCTGCCTATGGTAAACATGCCTGCGAGTAACGGTTTTGCAATCGAGTATGCACAGACCGCAATGAAGACCGGGACAAAAATCCCTTGATTTAGAGGCACATTCGTGCCATTGACCCACCGATGCGCATAATAGTAGACGACTAATGCCGCTACAAAAGCTAGAATTCGTGCAATAAAATCGCGTCCCACTGCTTGTTGGGTTTTCGTTAACCCTTCGATTTGTGCCTCAGGATTTTTCGCAAAAATTGCCGAATCAAACTGATAGTGTTCCTGGCATATTGGACAGTCAAAAGAGATCAAACCGTTTTTAATGGATTCGATACGCCATTGTTGAGGTATAGCAGCCTGGACAGTTCGCTTGTTAGACACTGGTTCCATGTTTCCTCCTTTCATGGCCTTTCAGCCGCCCAACGGGATGCTTAAACTGCGGGGCGGGTGCGGCGCAGAGCCTGCGAGAGCAGCCCTGGTTGTGCGCGTTTCCCCTCCGCCGGCCGGCGGCGTAGCCGCGTCGCCTGCAACCGATGTTAGTAGAATGTAATTGCGCTGGGACGCGGACCGTGCTATCCTTGTCCGCAAGTAGGACGGGAACGCTCCGGGGGCACGGAGCGTGAGGGCCAACCGTTGCCGCCCATGGGATACCTCTGGTAAGCCCGTAATGTTTTGTGGCTGCCCGTCGGATACTACTTTGGAACGGTGTCTGCACCGAGTCCGCATCAGTTGGTGAACCTCTGCGCCTCCAATCCGCGCCCCAGCGCTCGCCCGCTCAACGGCGAAACTCTACGGTGTAAGGAGCAGCTCATGAATACGAATCCCGTGTTTCTCAGATATCTGGCAATTGATGCCCACAAGCACTATGTGGTCATCGGTGGCGTCAATGCGGCGTGCGAACTGGTGCTGTCGCCGCGGCGCCTTGAATGGGCGGAGCTGGAAGACTGGCTCCGCACCCACCTCCAGCCCACCGACAAGGTGGTCATCGAGGCCACCACCAACACCTGGACGCTCTATGACCAGGTGGCGCGCTACGCCGGCGCGGTGGTCGTCGCCCACCCGCCGCACATCAAGCTGATCGGCGCGGCCCTCGTCAAGACTGATAAGCGCGACGTGCAGGTGTTGGCCAAGCTCTTGGCGCTCAACCTCATCCCCGAAGTGTGGGTGCCCCCACAACCGGTGCGCGAACTGCGCGAATTGACCGCACACCGCTTGCGCCTGACACACGCCCGCACCCAGACCACCAATCGCCTGCACAGTATGCTGCAACGGCATAATCTCGCCGCCCCCGCCGGTGATCCCTTTGCCGCCCAACACCGCGCCTGGTGGGAAGCTCTGGACCTCTCCCCTACCGAAAAGCTGCATGTGCGCCAAGACCTCGCTACCCTCGACCTGCTCAATACCCAGCTCGCCGAGGTCGAACAAGAACTGGCGCGCCTCAGCACCGTCGCCCCGTGGGCGGCACAGGTCCCCTTCCTCATCCAACTGCCCGGCATTGGCCTCATCACGGCGATGATCATCCTGGCCGCAGTGGGCGACATCGCCCGCTTTGCGCGCGCCAAGAATCTGGTGGGCTACGCGGGCCTGGGCACTTACGTTCACGATAGCGGCAAAACCCACCGTCACGGCGGCATCACCAAGCACGGCCGCGCCGACCTGCGCTCCGCCCTGGTGGAAGCCGCCTGGGTCGCTGTGCGCACCCACCCGCGCTGGCAGGCCGAGTTCGCGCGGCTGTCCAAGCGCATGCCCGCCAACCAGGCCATCGTGGCTATCGCTCGCAAACTCCTGGTCGTCGTCTGGCACGTCCTCCACGACCACGAACCTGACCGCCACGCCCAGCCGGACAAGGTCGCCGCCAAGTTCTTCGTCTGGTCCAGGCGCCTCGGCCAGACCTACCGTGGACGCTTCACCCCCCGGCAGTTCGTGCGCTGGCAATTGATGCAGCTGGGTCTCGGCGACGACTTGACCCACATCCGCTTCGGCGGTGACCTGCGCTCGCTGCCCACCGCCGAGGAACTGGCCGCCCTGATACCGACCGTGACCTGAGCCGCGCTGGCGCGCCGCGATCACTCTATACCGCCTCTCACCCGGCTGCAACACCACGCAGCCACGGGGATAGGTAGGTATTGCCTGACGCCCTGAGCAACGGTCTCGCCGACCGCCTTGCCCTTTCCAGCGTTCTGCGTATACTGGCTTTACCCCAAAGGCGAGGCGAGAGGGGCGGCTGGTTTCCAGGCGCTCTTCTCGTCTTTCAGTGCAGGCGAGTGAACGGCACAAGCGCATCCACCAATTTGAGCTTTTTAAGGTCCTTCCCCTTGACAACGGCATACATCAGTGGGCGGTACTCTGTAAGAAAAACTTAGAAAGAATTGAAATCGCAACCTAGCAATATACCTTTTTCAGCGAAGAATATTTAGTATTACACTTTCTAACTCATCACACTCTAGCACTAATGCAGTTACAACAGCAGCGAAGTAACGACTATCTATGAGTTGCATTTCTGCATTATGCATACACGAGAACACCTGTTTGTTGCCGATTTGTTCAATACACCAAAAACCAATTTTCTTTTCTGAACTTCGTTTTAATAGTAATGTAGATATGTAGTGCGGTATATTATCAACTGAGTCAAAACTGAAAACACTTGGAACAGAGAATTCCAGAGTGCTTTCATATTTAATGATATAAAGAGTCTGTGTCCTTCCAGAATCCATTGAAAATTTGAGGATGGCTCGGCTGTCGTTAATGTCATTGATTCTCCATCCTTTTTCATTACAATACTTCTGTATCGTGACACGAAAATTCGCTCCAGAGAAAAGTTGTGCAAGGCTACCCATTCTTTACCTCCATTCAAGTTTTAGTGAGCAATGTGTCTTTTTGTTATCGCGCAGAGAACTTGCTTCCGCCGCCCAACGGTTGGTTTCAGCGGCAGCGGCGGGACGAGCAAGATACCTTCGCCCACAATCTACGCCGCTGGCTCGCGGCGCATACCCCGAAGCGGCGAAGCCGCTGTCCGCTGCAAACGCTTGTTGGGCGCATTTTCTCCTTTGAACGTCTCGCGTGGGCCTATATCAAGAGAATACCCGCGCGTGTATTCAATAAACCTGTTCGCTCACGAACCACTGTAACCGTCACAGTTCTTGAAGTCATGCTGTAGTTTATGATGAGGGGGGACTGGCTTGCTGTCGTAGCAACATGACAGTTGCGCGCGTATTCTCTTCCAGCGCAAGTAAGAGATATACTCCTTCGCCAGCAGCATAGAGGGTTACTGCCAGCCCACCGCCATAGATAATTGCCAAAACACTTACAATTAAACCCCCGACAAATCCGCTTAACAAGCCAGCGAAGCCCGTATCGCCGCTCAACTCGCGGCCTAAGGTGTCGATGACTGCGCCCCCCAGAGCACTGGTGGCGCAAATGCCAAGCACAAGCAGAATCGTAATGACCCCAACTATACCCCCAAGCACTTTGTAGATTGTGCCTATGACTCTAAGGGCTGTGTAACGCTTCTCCATGGTAGGCCTCCTGCAAGATTGTTGTGCTGAGAAATTTATAGGCGAATGCCATTAGTATGGTGCGCCCAACGATCAAGCTCACCGGCGGTAATGGAGCGCAGGGGAATTGCCGTCCGGTGCAGCGCCTTGTTATGTGCGGTTTTTATTAATTACTTCCTTTTCAATTGATTTAAGAATTTTCAAAATTAGACCTGACTCAAATGCGGAGACCAAGGCTCCCTCGCAAAACCTGTCATTCCTCACAATTGCAGTTATCAATTTACATTTCGTGACAATATCAAGTGTATCAAAATCAAAGTCCACGTTACTTGCTATTCTTCGCCCCTCCTCCCACGACCCCCAATCAAAACTGATGATAACCGGGATAAAGTAAACTGCATCCAAGAACTTTTGAACGATTGGCGCCGTCTCGCACCAAGGCATGGTAATAGAGCCATCAGGGTCCTTTTTCCCGCCCTTCCATTCACCAAACTTTGATGTGTTTTCAATCTCCGGTATCAACGCCAACAATGGCTGCCAATCTTCCTGCGTAAGGTCGTTTATTCTGGCTCTACAATCCTTTTCATCTATCACCATTTTGTTGTTCCTTTAGCACATAACGCCCTGCCGCTCAGCCGCACGCGGAGCGTGTCGGCTGAAGCGGCGGGTTGGGCGGCCATCTCTGCCATCACAGAGTTATGGGACCAGCGTGAACCTTTCCCAGTCACCAACATCACAAGCTTGTCCCTTGAGCATCCAAACCCACTTCGGGTCTTGGGCATCATTTAGTGCAGTGACGTACCTGCTATAGCAAGTCTGAAAAGAAACCTCTCCGCTTGACAGTGTCTCCATAGTGAACTGGGCACACTCGTTCAGAGTATCGGTTTCTGTTAGTATCCACTGGTCGTCCTTACCCATAGCCATAATGTACTTATATTTACCATCACACGTCTGGAACGCCACTTTGCTATTACTTAGTTTCAAAAGGGTAACAGCACAAGCTGTCTGTGCCGCTGTTGTTGACTTGAGCACCCCTCTCCCCACAAAAAATGGGTCGTCAACCACGGTGACAAATGTGTTGTGTCTGGTTCTGATTCTCCAATTAGTACTCTCCACCGAAGGGGTCGGAGTCGGCGATGGTGTTGGCACTGGCGTACAGGTGGTACAAGGTGCGCAGGTGGGACAAGGCGTGGGAGTAGGACAGGGTGTGGAAGTTGGTACTGGCGTCGCGGTAGGCCAAGCCTGTACTGTCGCGCTGACAGCATTCCCAATCAATGGTTCAAGCCAAAATGGTTGCTTGGATAGCCAGAGGTAACAGATAAGTATCCCTATGATTCCTCCTATGAATACCAACACCGAAGCTTCTATGCCGAAAAGCCTTATTTGTCTTCGCCACCAGGGTTCTTCCCCCTCTTGCACGGTGGCTGATAGGTTCTGCCCATGCTTACCCATGCTTCCCTCGCTGATTGGCGCACCTAAGGGTTTATCACGAGTTCCGCCGCCCAACGGCACGCGCATCAGCCGCACCGCCGCAAGCGGCGTCGGCTGGAGCGGCGGGTTGGGCGGCAACGCAACTGAAATAGGAGGCACGGCGACACCCGAACCCCTGCCCCACACCAAACCCCACCGACCAGCCGCACTCCCACGCCCTGCGCACCCACCCAATGCGGGAGCATTCTACCATAAACAAAAAAGCGTTGACCTGCCGACCACATGCTTTACTCTACATCATACCCCAAAGAGCACTCGCCGTCACCCCAACGCCCTGCTACGTGACCAACCCTCATCCCCACCCGCACCCCGCCAATACACGAATCCGGCACTTGATGCCGCATCCACGCGCGTCTATGTTACTTTAACTCCGTTTACAATGTCCAACGGTTTCCTGCTATTATCACCGCCCAACGGTCAGCATAAGCCGCCGCGCCGACTGCGTGGAAAACCTTTGTGCCAGCATGCACGCCCCAAAGCGCGTTTCACCTTCGCTGGCACGCGCCGAAGGCGCGGTCGGCTTGATGCAATGTTAGCCCGCTCTTATTATGCAAATTTACTTGTTCCGTAAAACTAACGGTAGGTAGATAAAAGTCTCCTCCGCTTGCTCGAAACTAAATTCCTGACTCTGATAAGTATTGCCGCTCAAGTCGGTGCTGCTACATACACAATAGTATGTCGTTCCAGGAGTCAAGTCAGTCAACGTAATGGAGTGTTGTTTGACATAGAGCGGGTCGGAAAAGGTCATTGTGTAGTTGCCAGATTGTGTGCCACATCGAACCGTACTGTCAGCATACTCATCGGTAGTCCAGGTAATTGTTGTGCTGGTCTCCCCTGCCGGTTTGACCGTGATAGTGCTTCCCTGTGGTGGCGTTGTGTCGTTGATGAGGGCAACAGGAAAACTCAGCGTGATATAGCGGTTGGCTTTGGCAAATTGCAGGACAAAGCGCGGCGCAGTCTGTCCGAGAAGCGTATCAAGTTGGCTCGGAATAGGTGTGAGTGTGTAATACTTGTTCGCTCTGGCAAATTCTATGACAAAACGCGGCTGAAGAGTTTCGAGTAAGTCGTTGAGCGCGGTAGGAATAGCCGTGAGCGTGTAATATTGATTGGCGTGGGCAAATTCCACGACAAAGCGGGGCGCGACTTGACTGATTAGTGTGTTGAGTTCGGTAGACGATGTGAATGAGAGAGTGTTAGTAGCGTCTGCGTTCTGAATGATGAAGTCGCTTTGTCCACTTGCGGGCAGAGTCATTACCGCCGCAACGAGCGCAAACAATAGCGGTAAAAAGGCCAGGCTGATTTTTTTCATCATTGCACCCTATAAGTGATAACCAGAACACCATAAGGATACTGATTGCCACTTAGGTTGATATAATGGGTTTGTCCAGGGAGAAGTTGTGAGGCAGTGATTATACCATAAGTCATATCCCATCCGGTCCAAATTCTTGTTGCTTTGACACCGTTGATCCAGAAATCAAGTCCATCACCCCACTGACCGCTGTTGCTTATCGCAAACGAGCGTTCAAAATATCCAAAGTCATTCGGCATTTGAATAGTGAAGTCTCGCCCATCTTCGTGATTCTCTGCTACCATTAGGATGTGTGTTGCATTTGGATAGCGAAAATCATAGTAGTTCACATTGGGTGTAGGGTATCCAGCGGCACCAGCCACGATTGCAAGAACTGTACTTAACTTAGTCGAATTTATGGTGCCACCCCTAACGTCAGCGATTTTACTTGCAGGATCAGTTTTCAAATAGTATGCCAGAATCCAGCCGTCAGTATGGACATAAACGTGTACGTCAAAGTTTTCAGGATGGTTAGGCACAGCCACCGAACCAATGATGTAATTGGCGGTCTCAGTCTCAATTGTGCGGAACTCTCCACGAACTTGATTTAGGTTAATAGAACTTGCTGTCTGAATATAGGCAGAAATACCCGCCTCAGTACTCAGATATGTTCCGATGTTTGAAATTGTTGATTCATCCGCTGAGGCTCGAACAAACGCGGGGGCTTGAAGCGTCAATGTCTGTTCTGCGTTGGCTGAATTTCTACCAGTGAAAGCCACTACTGCTACAAGAAGAATCGCCACAACGCCAATAACCCATAGTCTGTACTGCTGTTTCATCATAAGCCTCCATAGCAACTAAACTGATTGATATGCTGTATGCTCGCGTTTAGCGGGCTAACTACTATTAGACGGAAATTGCATCTATCCCTAGATGCTACTATATACATTTGTATACTTTTTGCCTACCATCACTCCTGCATATAGCCCTGGATACTTGTATCTATTGCTATATGCTTGCATCTCTGGTTGACTGACAAAAATCAGGTGCAAAGGTTAGAAGAGATCGCCTGAAGTTGG